>JARLIK010000036.1 GCA_031291755.1 Acidocella sp.
ACCCTGGTTATAGGTGGGTGTGCCCGACGTATCGGTGTAACCCGAAACGTTGATGGTGGTGACCTTGGTGGTTTTGGAATCGGTCGCCGCTTCCGCGATGATCTGCGTGGCGCGCGGGGTCAGGTTGTATTTATCCCAATCAAAGAACACCAGGTAGGTTTTGGCTGGCGCCGGAGCCGGAGCCGCCATCGGAGCCGCCATCGGAGCCGGGGCCGCGGGGGCGTTGAAGAGCTGGTAGCGCAGGCCAACCATGAAGCTGTTTTCGGTGATCGCACCGATGTGGAAGGGCGATTCGTCGGTGCCTTCATAATAAGCCTTGTAGTTGCGACCCTCAACCATATCGGTGAAACGATACTCACCGGTGACTGACAGGCCAGGAACCGCCGCGATCGGGTAGGATAGGCCAGCGATCACATCGAATGCGAAGCTGCCTTGGGTGCCGGAGTTGATGTCGCCATAACCCGAGTCATAAAGATGCGGCGACAAGGTGGTTAGCTGGTAACCCACACCAGCCCCCAGATACGGAAACACTGGCAGCCCGACGCTGAAGTCGTACAGCGCGTTCACCATCGGGCCGTAGGACTGGATGTTTCCTGAGCCATGGTAGTGCTCACCGTATTCAACGAAGGAATGCACGCTGTTCTGGCTGAACACGCCATCGAGCTGAACCCGGAAGCCATTGCCGAAGCCGTAACCGATCGAGCCGACGCCGGCAAAGCCGAGGTTGGTTTCCAGGTGGCCCGAAGGTCCTAAACCATGGGAATATAGAAAATTAATGTCGTTAAGGCTGTTGGCGCCGGCCTCGAGGCCGACGTAAGGACCGGTGACCGGCTGAGCATGGGCTGCCAACGGCAAAGCAAGGCAGGTGGCGGCGGCTAACAGAATGCGCAATTTCATGATCAACTCCACAGATACAACATCACTTAGATATTTAACACGCCGAAGGCGGCACCGCGTAACAATCGCTGGAACAAAATTAAAAATTTATAGACTGTGGCAAAATTGCCGCTACCTCAGCCGCGCCTAAAAATGGGCAGGATATGGCCTGTAAGCAAAGGGGATACAAACAAAAACGGCGCCGCATTGCTGCGACGCCGTTTGTGAAATTACCTTAAAGCGCCGAATTAGGCAGCCTGCAGGTTTTCCGCCGAGAGCTTGCCTTGCTGGCCGCTCTGAATTTCATAACGGATTTTCTGGCCCTCATTGAGGGTGCCAAGGCTCGAACGCTCAACAGCCGAAATATGCACGAATACATCTTTCGAACCATCGTCGGGCTGAATGAAGCCATAACCTTTAGTCGCGTTAAACCACTTAACAGTACCTGATGCCATATCGCATCTCCTAAACAACAGCGACCCACAACGCGCGGGCCGAAATACTCTTCAATTGCCGGAAAGCGCCGAGGCCATAAAGCCGGAAAGCACGTAACAACGAGAAACGAAAAGCGCCGTGCCAAGGTGATACACAGTTTCCACCCAAAAAGCCAGGGGTTTATCCTTTCGGCAAATCGCTGGGCTGCCAGCCGCCGCCAAGGGCTTGAATCAGTGAAATACTGGCCAAAAGCCGGTCCTGCTGCACGCTCAGGGCGGTTTGCTGGTCGTTGAACAGGGTGGCTTGGGCGGAAACCACGGTGGTATAGGCCTGCGTGCCTGCCTGGTATTCGTTTAACGCAATCTGCACGGCGCGGGCGGCGTCAGCCACGGCGGCCTGTTCCACCACCGCCTGCTGCGCCAGAATCCTTAAGTTTGAGAGGTCGTCCTCAACCTGCTGGAAGGCGGTCAGCACGGTTTGGCGGTAGGTGGCGATGCTTGCCTGATAGCCAAATTGCGCCGCCGCCACGGTGGCGCTGCGGGTGCCACCGTTGAAAATGGTCTCGCTGGCGCTGCTGCCGAGCGACCATAAAGCATTGCTGAGCGAGAACAGGCTGGTAACTGGGTTAGCTGAAAACCCGCCCAGGGCTGAGAGGCTGATGGCAGGATAGAACGCGCCGATGGCCACACCAATTTGCGCGTTATTCTCCGCCATTACCCGCTCGGCGGCGGCGATATCGGGCCGGCGTTGCAGCAGGGTTGAAGGCACGCCCACGGGAATTTCAGGCAAGGCCGCGATTTGCTGGCCCGGGGGCAGGGATAAATCAGCCGGTGCGTGACCCACCAGAACCGCAATCGCGTGCTCATACTGGGCGCGCGCCTCACCGGCGCTGATCAGTTGCGCCTGAGCACCTTCCAACTGGGCGCGGGCAGTGATGACATCGAGCGGTGTGGCGACCCCGGCATTAAACTGGTTCTGGGTTATTTGCAGGCTGCGCTGATAAGCGGTGACGGTTTGCTGCAGCAGGGTGATCTGCGCATCAGCTCCGCGCATGCTGACATAATCGGTGGCGAGCAGCGCCTGTTCGGATAATGTGGCATTGGCGAGATCGGCGGCGCTGGCCTGGGCGGCGGCGGCGTTGGCCTGAATCTGGCGGCGGATTTTGCCCCATATGTCAGGTGACCAACTGACCGAGCCTTCAAACGTGCCGCTGGTATGCGGACCACTGGCAACGCCGGAGCCTTGGCTGCTGGCGCGGGTGGCGCTGCCGGTGAGGCCGATGGTGGGGAATAATTGTCCCCTCACCTCGTCGGTAATCGCCTCAGCCTGCTCAAAGGCCGCGTAATCAGCCGCCAGGGTTTGGTTATTGACGGAGACCAGCGGTTCCAGTTTGTTCAGCTCAGGATCGTTGAACAATTCCCACCAGTCACCCTTCGGTGCGGCATCGGCAGGTTGTGCCTGCACCCAGCCAGCGGCTTCCTTATAGGCGGGGGGGGCGGTCATGGCGGGACGCTGGTAATCCGGGCCAACCATACAGCCGCTGAGCGCGGTACTCAGGGTTAATATCAGAACTCGCCTCATTCGGCCTCCAGGAGTCTTACCGCGCGCGGTGCAGCTTTGGTTGTACGGCCCCAACGGTCCAGGAAAAGATACACCACCGGCGTAGTGTAGAGCGTTAGCGCCTGGCTGACGATGAGGCCGCCGATGATGGTGATGCCGAGCGGTTGACGCAGCGATGCCCCCTGCCCCAGCCCGATGGCCAGCGGCAAGGCGCCCAAAATGGCAGCACAGGTGGTCATCATGATCGGACGAAAGCGCAGCACCGCAGCTTTGAATATTGCATCCTGTGCGGAGAGGTTGTCACTTCGCTCTAACTGCAGAGCAAAATCGATCATCAGAATGGCGTTTTTTTTCACAATGCCGATGAGCAGAATCACTCCGATCAGTGCGATGATGGTGAGGGGAATATTCAGTATGAGCAGCAGCAGCAGCGCGCCGACACCTGCCGAGGGGATGGTGGAAATGATGGTCAGGGGGTGGACGGTGCTTTCATATAAAACACCCAGCACAATATATACGGCGGCCAGTGCTGCAAGAATAAGCAGCGGTTCGGTACTCATGGAGGATTGAAACGCCGCAGCGGTGCCCGCAAAGCTGCCCTGGATGGAAACGGGGACGTCCAGGTCGCTCATGGTTTTGGTGATTTCCGCTGCTGCCGTGCCAAGCGCCACGCCGGCGGGAAGGCTAAATGAGATGGTGCTGGCTAGCTCACCGCTTTGGTGATTGACCGAGACCGGCGTGGTGCCGGGCTTGTAGGATGCCACCGCCGCCAGCGGGATCATAGTTTCCTGATTAGTGCTGAGCGATGTTCCGCTGGATGCGCTCGACTTGCCGCTGCTGGCGATGCTGTTGGTGGCTTGGTTGGTGGCGGAATCCAGCGCGACGCTGGCGACATTGCTGGCCTGGCTGGCAGCACTGCCGGGGGGAATGACCGTACCAGCCGGAAAATTGGTTTGCCCCGTGCCGCTGGCCGCACCACCCGACGTGCTGATATAGATTTGGCGGAGCATATCTGGCGTTTGCAGATATTGCGGCGCCAGCTCCATAATCACTTCATACTGGTTGAGCGGGTTATAAATGGTGGAGACCGAGCGCTGGCCGTAGGCGTCGTAAAGCGTGTTGTCGATCTCGGCGGGTGTAATATTATAGGCTGAAGCAACGGTGCGGTTGATGACCAGATCAGTCTCGAGCCCGCCTTGTTGCAGGTCTGAGTTCACGTCCAGCAAGGTTTTGTCCTGCTGTAGGGCGGCGACGATTTTGGGAACCCAGGCATATAATGTCGCAGGGTCATCACATAGCAGTGTATATTGATATTCAGCGTTGCTCTGACGCCCGCCAACGCGCAAATCCTGCGCTGGAACCAGGAATGTTTGAGCGCCGGCAATGGCAGCCAGCGGCTTGCGCAACCGTGCGACGATGGCGGTGGCCGAAATTTTACGTTGGGCCAGTGGCTTCAACTGGATGAACAAAAAGCCATTGTTGGTTGAACGCCCGCCGGTGAAACCCGAGACGGTGGCAACGCCGGGATCGTCCTGCACAATAGTTTGCAGTTCAGAAAGTTTTTTACTCATCAAGGCAAAGGAGATGCTTTGGTCAGCTTGAATGGTACCGATGATGAGGCCGTTATCCTGCTCCGGGAAAAAGCCCTTCGGCACCTCGATAAATAAAAATATATTCAGGCCCACCGTGCAAAGTAAAATAAGGCCCACCAACCTGGCGTGGCGCAACGCCCAGGCGAGCGAGCTTGCGTAGTGGCGCTCCAACCAATTGAAGCCGGATTCCAAAGCCCGTTTGAACCGGCCGGGATGCTTCGCAGCAACCATATCATGTCGCAGAAACATCGCGCAAAGCATGGGTGTGGTGGTGAGCGAAATGGCCAGAGAGATTAAGATGGTGATGGATAATGTTTCAGCGAACTCACGGAACAACCGGCCCATAATGCCGGGCATCAATAAAATCGGCAGAAATACGGCGATCAATGAGAGGCTCATCGACAGCACGGTGAAGCTCACTTCCGCACTACCGCGCAGGGCAGCGGCCAGCGGCTCCATGCCATCTTCAAGATGACGCTGGGTGTTTTCGACGACCACGACAGCGTCATCCACCACGAAACCGGTAGCGATGGTGAGGGCCATGAGGGACAAATTATCAAGACTGAAGCCGAGCAAATACATCGGCCCAAAAGTACCGATGATAGAAACAGGCACGGCAATACCAGGAATGATGGTTGATCGGACTGAGCGCAAAAACACAAACACCACGCCAACGACCAATAAAACAGCGATGAACAAGGTGCGCTCGGTATCCGATAACGCGCCACGGATCGACTGTGAGCGATCCAGCGCAACCTGCATATGGATGCTGGGCGGCAAGGCGGCGGCCAACCTTGGCAGCATGGCATCTATTTGATCAACCGTTTGAATCACATTCGCTGATGGGCTTGGATGCAAAATCACCAGCACCGCATGCTTGCCGTTGAACAAGCCGGCGTTGTTGACGTTTTCAACCGAGTCGGTGACATTCGCGACGTCTTGCAGATGCACAGCGGCACCGTTGCGATAGGCGATGGTGAGATCACGGTATTGCGCGGCTACCGTCGCCTGGTCGTCAGTGTATATCTGAAAACGCTGACTGCCCTGATTAACGTAACCCTTCGGGCTGTCGGCGTTGGTGGCAGCCAGAGCGGCGCGGACATCTTCCAGGCCGATGCCATATTTATTCAATGGACCCGGTTCTAAATCGACGCGCACCGCAGGTAATGCGGCACCGCCCAATTCAACCTGACCAATGCCGTTGACCTGCGAAAATTGCTGCATCAGGATTGTATCGGCTGAATCGTATAATTGTCCGGGCGTGAGCACGTCGGATGTCAGCGCCAAAATCATGATCGGCGCGTCGGCCGGGTTTACTTTATTGTAGCTGGGGTTTGAGTGCAGCGTACTTGGCAGGTCGGCACGGGCGGCCTGGATGGCAGCCTCAACATCGCGCGCGGCACCGTCGATGTCGCGATCGAGTCCGAATTGCAGCGTGATACGGGTGGTGCCGACGCCGCTCTGCGAGGTCATTTCAGTAACGTCGGATATGATGCCGAGATGCCTCTCAAGCGGTCCGGCGACAGATGATGCCATTGTGCTGGGGCTGGCGCCGGCCTGATTGGCAGTAACGACGATAGTAGGAAATGAGATATTAGGAAGCGGCGCCACCGGCAATTTGAAAAAAGCCAATGCGCCGCTCAGCGCAATCCCCACTGTCAGTAGCGTCGTCGCGACCGGACGCTTGATGAAAGTGGCACTTAAATTCATGCGGCACGCTGCTTTATACGCCGCGCCACGGAATCAAACGTCAGATAAATCACCGGTGTGGTAAATAAAGTGAGAACCTGACTGACCATCAAACCACCGATGATGGCCAAACCTAAAGGTGCGCGTAATTCAGCCCCCTGCCCGCCGCCCAGCCATAACGGCAAAGCGGCCAGCATGGCGGCAACCGTGGTCATCAAAATGGGACGAAACCGCAGCATGCTGGCCTCATAGATGGCATCGCGTGGGGATTTTCCCTCATTACGTTCAGCATGTAAGGCAAAGTCGATCATCATGATGGCATTTTTTTTGACAATGCCGATGAGCAGCACGATACCGATGATGCCGATCACATCCAGCCCGTCACCAGCGATCCATAAAAACAGCAATGCGCCAATACCGGCGGATGGCAGCGTTGAGAGGATGGTAACAGGATGAATGAAGCTCTCATACAACACGCCAAGCACAATATAGACCGCAATGAGGGCAGCCAGTACCAGGAACACCTCATTGCTAAGAGAGTTTTGAAACGCTAGTGCTGCGCCTTCAAAAGTGGTGGTGATTTGCGGTGGAAAATTCAAACTTTTCTCGGCGGCGGTAATATTATTAACCGCTGTTCCCAGCGAGGCGCCAGGAGCCAGGTTAAATGAAACTGTTGTCGCCGGAAACTGCCCGAGATGTTCGATGACCAAAGGCTCAGGCTGGGTGGTGAATGTCGCGATCTCACGCAGCGGCACCTGCCCACCGCTGGCCGAGGACGATGGCAGATACATGTCTTCAAGCGCGGCCAGTCCGTCAGCCATATTTGGATCAACCGTCATGATCACGCGGTACTGATTGGTTTGGGTAAAAATGGTCGAGATAATGCGCTGACCAAAAGCGTCGTACAAGGCGCTGTCGACGGTGGCTGGAGTAATGCCAAATTGCGCTGCATTGGCGCGGTTGATGTTGATGTAAACTGAGAGACCACTATTGGCGAGGTCTGAGGCGAGATCGGTTAATTGTGGAATTGTCGATAGTTTATTCATCAACAGCGGAACGTATTTGGTGAAATCCGACTGGTTGATATCCTCCAGCGAGAATTGATATTGCGTCGGGCTGACCACGGTATTCAGGGTCAGGCTTTGCACCGGCTGCATATATAAAGCGATGCCCGGCACTTTGGCGACTTCCTGATTCAACCGGATGATAATGGCGCTGGCGGAATCGCTGCGCTGGTTGAGCGGTTTTAGATTGATGAGGAAGCGGCCCTCGTTGAGGGTATTATTGGTGCCGTCGATCCCGATATAGGATGACAGGCTGACAACATCCTTATCCTTCAAAATAACGTCGGCAAGTTGCTGCTGGTGCACCGCCATCGCCGCGTAGGATGTGGATTGCGACGCCTGGGTGATGCCTTCGATCACCCCATTATCCTGCACCGGAAAGAAGCCCTTGGGGATGTAAACATACATCGCCACTGTGAGTAATAGCGTTGCCACCGCCACGGCCAGTGTCAGGCGCGCATGGGCCAGAACCCAGGTTAAGCCACGGCCGTAGGCGGCGATCAGGCGATTGAAAATCTCTTCGCTTTTTTGCTCAAATTTATTGGGGTGCTGATCAGCTTTGTCCTTTAGAAGACGTGCGCACAGCATCGGCACCAGGGTCAGCGCGACGATCGCTGAGATGATGATGGTTACCGCGAGCGTGATGGCAAATTCGCTGAACAGTCGGCCCACGACGTCGCCCATAAACAGCAGCGGGATCAGCACCGCGATCAATGAAACCGTCAGCGAGATAATGGTGAAGCCGATCTGCCCGGCACCTTTGAGAGCCGCCTGCAATGGCGGCTCGCCCATGTCGATGAAGCGCGAGATGTTTTCAATCATCACGATGGAATCGTCCACCACAAAGCCGGTGGCGACGATCAGCGCCATGAGTGAGAGGTTATCAATTGAAAACCCAAACATATACATCGCAGCCAACGTGCCGATGAGCGAGACCGGCACCGAAATGCTCGGGATGAGGGTGGCGCGGAAATTGCGCAAGAACAGGAAAATTACCAATACCACCAATGCCACACTGAGCATCAGTTCAAATTCGGCATCTGAAACAGAGGCGCGAATTGACGTGGTGCCATCAGACAGCACGGTGACATGCATGGAGGCCGGTAAGCCAGCTTGCAGCGTGGCAAGTTGCGCCTTGATGGCATTGACCGTTTGAATCACATTGGCGTTGGGTTGCCGGTCGACATTAAGGATGATCGCGGGGGTACGATTCATCCAGGCCCCCAGCTCCTCATTTTCCGGCGCCGAGATAACGGTGGCGACGTCCTTCAGGTGAACCGGCGCACCGTTTTTATAAGCGATGACCAGATTATTATATTGCGACGGGTCAGTAATCTGATCGTTGGCGTTGATGGTGTAGGTCTGTGCTGGACCTGAGAAACTGCCTTTTGGCGTGTTGACGTTGAGGTTATTTACGATAGTGCGAATATTGTCGATGCTCAGGCCATAAGAGGCCAATGCAAGTGGATTTACCTGAATGCGCACCGCCAGTTGATTGCCACCGCTGATGGTGACCAGACCGACGCCAGAAATTTCTGATATTTTTGAGGCCAGTTGGGAATCAGACAGCGCTTCAAGGTCGGTCAAAGCTAATGTTTTTGAGGTCACCGCCAGTGTTAAAATCGGCGCGTCGGCGGGATTCACTTTTGCGTAAATCGGCGGTGCCGGAAGGTCGCTCGGCAGCAGATTACCTGCGGCATTGATGGCGGCCTGGACTTCCTGCTCGGCGATATCGAGGCTGAGTGATAAGCTAAATTGCAGCGTGATTACCGAGGCTCCGGCGGAACTGGCCGAAGACATTTGCTGCAGCCCTTCCATCTCGCCCAACTGGCGTTCCAGTGGCGCAGTCACGGAGGAGGTCATCACATCTGGGCTGGCGCCGGGATAGAAAGTTTGCACTTGGATGGTGGGATAATCGACATCGGGCAAAGCCGAGACCGGTAGAAATTTATAAGCCAGCAACCCAACCAGCACCACCGCAATCATCAATAACGATGTTGCGACCGGCCGGAGGATGAATAGTTTAGAAGGGTTCATGGCCGCGCAGGAATTACTGCGCTGCGGCTGGTGGCGCGTGTTTTTTATGCGGTACGGCAGCAGCGGCAGTGCCCGGCGCGGGCGGCGGTGCCGCGATGGTCACTTTCATGCCGCTGGTCAACCTATCCACACCGTCGGTCACCACCACCTGGCCAACGGTAAGGCCCTTGGTGATGACGGTATTGGTGCCATCGGTAATGCCGGGCGTGACGGTCTGCACGGACACCGTGTTATCGGCCCCCACCAGATACACATAGCTGCCCGGTGCGCCGCTTTGCACGGCTTGCGCCGGCACCAGCGGAACATTCTGCAATGTCTTAACAGTCAGATGGATATTGACGAATTCGTTGGGGAATAAAATCGAATTCGCATTGGCGAACGTGGCGCGCAATTTTACCGTGCCGGTACTGGTGTTTACCTGATTATCAACGGCCGTCAGCGTGCCATCTTCAATTTTGGTGGCGTCATCACTGGTATAGGCGCTGGCAACCAGGGTGGCGCCGGATTGCATCTCCGCCAGTACCGGCGCCAGTTCGGTTTGCGGGATACTGAAAATAACCGTGATGGGCGTGATTGTGGTGATCACCGCAATGCCTGTGCTGCTGCCCGAGGTGACATAATTGCCGGGATCAACCAGACGCAGACCCACGGTGCCCGCCACCGGGGCGATGATGTGGCAATAGGTGAGATCGAGCTTGGCGGTGTCGATCTGCGCCTGATCGACCTGCACGGTTGCGGCTTCCTGAGCGACCAGAAATTTCTGATCCGCCACCTGCTGGGCCGAGATGGAATCCTGCTTTTGTAATAACACATAACGGGCGAGGTCGGATTTGGCCTGCGCCAGAGTAGCGCTGTCCTTGGCCTGCTGGGCGGTATATTGCTCCAGTTGTACCTGATAAGGCCGCGGGTCGATCTGGGCGAGGTACTGGCCCTTGGTGACGGTTTCGCCTTCGGTGAAGGCGACATCGGTGAGGTAACCGCTGAGTTGCGGCAACACCGTTACGGTAGCCGTTGGCGTGACCGTGCCAAGCGCGGTGATGGTTTCAGGCATCGAGCCGGAAACAACCTTGGCGACACCCACCGCCTGCGCTGCGACTGGGTGTTTGGCGGCCGATGAACCGGCATGACGCCAATAGGTGAAAACTCCGACAAGGAGAATGATGAGCAGTAAAATCAGCCAGCGCCAACGCCGTTTAGGTTTTGCTACGCCGTCGACTACCGGTTCAACCACGCCAAACTCCGTTCGTTTTACTCTACATGGCTATAACTAGCCGCTATTCCCACTTCATTCATCTTTGCCGCGTTACCGGGTCATAACAAATCGTAACACGCGCAATTCAACACGCGCAGCTTAGGCAGACTTTATCACCGTTACACCGCCCATATAGGGAAGTAGGGCCTCGGGCACAGTAACCGTTCCGTCACCGTTCTGATAGGTCTCCAGCACCGCAATCAGGGCACGGCCCACCGCCACGCCGGAGCCATTCAGCGTATGCACAAAGCCCAGGGTTTTGCCGTCCGCCTCACGGTAGCGGGCGTTCATCCGGCGGGCCTGAAAGGCGCGGGTGTTCGAGCAGGAGGAAATCTCGCGGTACATGCCCTGGCCGGGCAGCCACACTTCCAAATCAAAGGTTTTGGCCGCCGAAAACCCGGTGTCCCCGGCGCACAGCAACACCCGGCGGTAGGCGAGGCCGAGGCGTTCTAAAATGGTCTCGGCGCAGCGCGTCATGCGTTCATGCTCAGCATCACTATCATTTGGGTGCGTGATGCTGACCATCTCCACCTTTGGGAACTGGTGCTGGCGCAGCATGCCCCGCACATCACGCCCCGCTGAGCCGGCTTCCGAGCGAAAGCAAGGGGTCAGCGCCGTAACACGGATGGGGAGTTGCGCCGCCTGTACAATCTCATTGGCGACCATGTTGGTCAGCGAGACCTCGGCAGTGGGGATCAACCAGCGGCCATCGGTGGTTTTAAACAAATCCTCGGCGAATTTGGGAAGCTGGCCCGTACCGAACATGCTGGCATCATTCACCAGCAAAGGCACGTTGGTCTCGGCGTAGCCGTGCTCCGCTGTATGCACATCAAGCATAAATTGCCCGAGGGCGCGTTCCAGACGGGCCAGACCACCGCGCAGCACGGTGAAGCGCGAGCCGGCCAGTTTGGCGGCGGTTGCAAAATCCATTTGCCCGAGCGCCTCGCCGATTTCAAAATGCTGTTTCGGGGCGAAGCCAAATTCCTTGATTTTGCCAACGATTTTTACAACCAGATTGTCGGCTTCATCACGGCCATCTGGGACATCAGCATCCATGACATTGGGTAATATCGCCAAACGTTCACGCAACTCTCCCTCCAACCGAGGCACTTCAGCCTCAAGTTGTTCCATAGAGCCCCGTAACACGGCACCTTTCGCTTCTAAATCTGAAGTATCCGCTTTAGCCCGCTTCGCTTCGCCTATCCGTTTTGCCAACGAGTTTCGTTCAGCTTGTAATAGCTGCAACTGTGCGACCGCCGCACGCCTTAGGTCATCAACAGCTACGGGGCCAAACGAAGCATTCTCAAGCCGCCGCCGCGCCATTGCGGCATCAAACGCCGCCGAATCCTCACGGATGACCCGAATATCATGCATCGGTTTCGTCCACGCTCGCTTCGTCAGCATTTTTTGGCTCAACCATCTTCACGGAAAACACCGAGATTTCGTAAAGCAAGATCAGCGGCACCGCCAAGCCTGACTGGGTCAAAACATCCGGCGGCGTTAAAACGGCAGCAACAATGAAACAGCCTACATAGGCGTAGCGGCGGTACTTCTTTAAACCGGCTGAGGTAACAATCCCAACCTTGCCCAGCAAAGTCAGCAGCACCGGCAATTCAAATGACAGACCGAAAGCGAAGATCAGCTTCATCACCAGGTTGAGATAATCTGAAACTTTGGCCATCAGATCGATTTGGATATCGCTGCCCGGCGCGGTGTTCTGGAAGCTCAGGAAAAACTTCCAGGCGGTGGGGAAAATCACGTAATAGGCCAGCGCCCCGCCGGCGAAAAACAAGATCGGCGTGACGACCAGGAACGGCAGCATCGCCCGCTTTTCCTTGCGGTACAGGCCCGGGGCGATGAACAGCCATAATTGTGAGGCGATCACTGGAAACGATATGAACGCCGCGCCAAACATGGCAACTTTGATGTAGGTGAAAAACGCCTCGTATAGCGCGGTGTAAATTAATTGCGGCTTCTGGCCGCGCGCCTCCAGCGCGTGCGCCAGCGGTGCTGCCAGAAAATCATAAATCTGCGGCGCGAAATGGTAGCAGAGGATAAATGCGATCACAAAGGCGATCGCCGACCACATCAGCCGGCGGCGCAATTCCGCCAAATGATCCAGCAACGGCATCTCTTTGTCATTGATCTCATCGGTTGTCGGCTCAGCATCCGCCATCGCTTAGTATCCCCAACGTCTGGTGCCAGGCGGGATGAACGCCGGCACCGGCTGCTTGCGTGCCGCATCCGGCGGAATAAAGGCGGGGGCTTCGGGCATCTCTTCGGTCACTGCCACCACCGGCGCGCTGTAAATGGTATTGGGCACCGGCTGAATCGCGTTAGCGCCAAATTCGGCTTCGGCCAGGGCTGATTTAATCGAACCATCGGGATCGATGGTCTGTTCAGCGGCGGCTTTGAAATCAAACCGCCGCAATTTATTGATCTCGGTCTTGACCTCGGAGAGGTTGGCATCGCGCATCATCTCGTCGATATGGCCCTGGAACTCGGCGGCCATGCCGCGGGCCTTCTTCATCAGCCCGGTCACGGTTTTAATGGCGACAGGCAAATCCTTTGGCCCGATGGCGATCAGCGCCACCGCCATAATCAAACCGATCTCTGCCCATGAAAATCCAAACATGCGCCGCTTGCTAGCAGCCTAAAGCCGCTTCGGCAAAGCCCTGGCAATCCGCTCCAGTCCGGAATCGCGCAGGCCCAGCTCGGCGAGGTGGGCGATGGTGTTTTCGAGGTACTCGCGGCAGGTACCCAGGTCGCCGCAGCCGGTTGCAATCAGGGCGGCGGTTTGTTCAACGCTGATTTCCGGCAGGTAGCGCGGATGCTTGCGGTTGATGATGAATGTCAAAGCCCGGATGGGTCCCTGCGGCGTGGTCAAGCGCACCCAGCGGGCCAAATACGCGCCGCCGAACATCTCACGTTGCCATAATAAGGGTAGTTCGGTGTGAATTTCGCCGGCGGCAATTTTGAATGCGACACCTTTACAAGCTCCGCCATGGTCAAGTGCCAACATCAGGCCCGGGGTTTCCAAGGTGCCGCGGCCCATCAACATTTTGAGACAAAACCGCCGGTGATAGCCGTGCAGCAAAGCTGCCCGCTTCTCCACGTAGTCGAACGCCGGGTTCCAGATTAGCGACCCATAGCCGAAAACATATAAATCCTGACCGGGTTCATGTTGCGCCAGAGCGGCTTCCAGGAGCGCCGCCATCTCGGCCTCGGATCGGAACTTCATGTCGGGGTGGATTTTCGCGTATTCGCGCTGGCGGGCTTTTAGTGTCCCATCCATCAGGGTTTCACGGGTTATTTTAAGCGGTCTGGTCAATTTCAGGTTCCGTTTCCGCTGCGGTTTCCGGAACAGCCTCCGGCTCAGCCGCCACTTCCTCCGCCGGCAGCATGTCTTCGGCGGGCACCGGCAGGGCGACCTGCGGGTCAATCAATAGTTCCTCGCGCTTGGGCAAATCACGCAAATCGTTCAGGCCAAATTGCGCCAGAAACGCTGGGGTGGTGCCCCAGAGAGTGGGGCGGCCCGGTGATTCGCGGCGGCCTTTGGTGGTGATAAGGCCGTTTTCCAGCAGTAAATCCAGGGTGTTTTGCGACAGGCTGGCACCGCGGATGTCCTCGATTTCAGTGCGGGTGACGGGCTGGTGATAGGCCACGATCGCCAGCGTTTCCATCGCCACACGGGGTAAGCGGCGCGGCAATTCAACCACTTTACGCAGCACCACCGCGATATCAGGCGCTGAGCGAAACTGCCAGCCGCCCGCGACTTCCTGCAAGGTGACGCCCCTGCCCTCATACATTGCCACCAGCGCCGCCATCACCGCGTCAACGTCAATGGTTTCGGGCAGCAGGTTGGTCAGCACCCGCGCCGTCACAGGTTCGCGGCTGGCGAAAATCAGCGCCTCAGCGAGCCTTGTCGCGCGTGCAAAAACCTCTTCAGCCTGTTCAACCGTCTCGCTCATTGTCACCCTTATGCACCAGAATGGGGCCGAAATTTGTCTCCTGCCGCAAGCGCAATTCGCCACTGCGGGCCATCTCCAGCCCCGCGACCAATGTCGCCGAGAGCGCCGCGCGCTTGGGCAGGCCGCCGGGCAGATCCTCTGGCAAAAACGCCTCAAGGCTCGACCAGTCCGGCAGCGAGCCGAGCAGCTTTTGCAGCCGTTCCAGCGCGTTCTGCATCGAGAAATAGGTCATCGGCTTGGGTTTATACTGCTGCCTGGCGCCTGAGCGCCGCCTTGCCGCCAGATAGGCGCTGAGCAGGCTGCTCATATCGAGGCGCAGCTTTGAGCGGTCAGTCTCCACCATATCCTCGGGCACACCGCGGGCAAATTCATCCCAGCCTAGCTGCGGGCGCTTGCCCATCCAGGCGGCGGCGGCGCGTACCGCCTGCAAATCAATCAGCCGGGCGGCGAGGATTTCAGCGGCGGTTTCAGCGTCCTCGGGTTCTCCGGTGGCGGGCAGCAGCAGGCGTGATTTCAGCCAGGTCAGCCAGGCGGCCATCACCAGCCAGTCGGCAGCAAGTTCAAGCCGAACCCGCCGGGCGCCCTCGATGACCGCGAGAAATTGCTCCACCAGCGCCAGGATCGAGATTTTATGCAGGTCAACTTTTTGGGCGCGGGCGAGTTCGAGCAGCAAATCCAGCGGACCCTCAAACCCGTCAAGTTGCAGAACCAGCGCTTCAGAATCCATTGGCGTGTCCTGTAATGCGCATCACCAGGTCCAGCGCCCACGGCAGGACGGTGTTGAAGGTATCGGTCAGCGGGTCAAAATGGATGTTGAATTGTTGCAGCAATGTGGGCAGCACAAACAACAGCAGCATCACCAGCACAATGCCGTATTTTTCGACGCCCGAGACCCAGATGGCGGCACGCAGCGGCAGCACCCCCACCAGTACCCGGCCACCATCCATTGGCGGCATCGGGATAAGGTTGAACAGGCCGAGCACGAGGTTCACCTCAATGAAATAGGTGAAGAAATCGGCGGCGTAGCCGAGAGACAATAGTTGCGCCCCTAGAATGGCCAGGGTGAAATTCATCACCGGGCCCGCCAGCGCCACCAGCGCCATCAACCGGCGTGGATTGTGGCTGGTGCCGATATGCAGCGCCTGGGCATTGATCGGCACCGGCTTGGCCCAGCCGAACATGAAAGCCACCCTCCCCATGGTGGCGAGTTGTGAGACCACCAGAAAGATCGGCAAAAACACCGTGCCGATTTTATCGACATGCTTGAGCGGGTTAAGCGACAATCGTCCGGCGGCTTTGGCGGTGGTATCACCCATCGCCCAGGCCGCCAGCCCGTGCGCCAACTCATGCAGGATAATGGCAATCAGGGTCGCCAAAACGCCGTAGATGGCCTCGATGATCATCCGGCGACGGTCCTTAAAATACTGGCATTTCCCGCCATGTCGCCAGGGCAATACAGGGCGACATCACAGCCAGCTTGCAGCGCCGCCATCGCCCGCTCGGACGGCGTGCCGCTGAGTGCGCCCATCGCTAAATCATCGCTGATCAACGTACCGGAAAAACCAATTTTGCCCCGGATGACCTCGCTGATCACCTTGGGTGATAAGGTGGCTGGG
>JARLIK010000005.1 GCA_031291755.1 Acidocella sp.
TCGATATGGCTCACGGCGTGAACACCACCGTCTTTTTGCCGTTCAAAATCACCCGATCCTCCAAATGGTAGCGCACGGCGCGCGCCAGCACCCGGCGTTCAATATCACGGCCCTTGCGCACCAGATCATCAGGCGTGTCGGCATGGGTGATGCGCTCAACATCCTGCTCGATGATCGGGCCTTCATCGAGGTCGGTGGTGACATAATGCGCGGTGGCGCCAATTAATTTCACGCCGCGCGAATGGGCCTGATGGTAGGGCTTAGCACCCTTGAAGCCGGGCAGGAACGAATGATGGATGTTGATGCATTTGCCGCTGAGCTTGGCGGCCAAGGCATCGGAGAGCACCTGCATGTAGCGCGCCAGTACCACCAGTTCAGATTTGGTCTCCTTCACCAAGGCCCAGATCTGACCCTCCTGCTCCATCTTGGTGTCCTTGGTGATGGGCAGATGGTGAAACGGCAGTCCCGCCATGTCTATGCCGGCGAAATGCTCCGGTCCATGATTCGAGACAATGGCGGTGGGGGTCATCGCCAGTTCACCGATGCGCCAGCGATACAGCAAATCGACCAGGCAATGGTCGAACTTCGAAACCAGCATCAGCACCCGGCGCGGCGCGGTGTGAGTATTCAAATTCCAGTTGAAGCCGAATTGCGTGGCAACATCGGTAAAGCCCGTGCGGATATCCTCAATCGGCGTCTCACCGTTGATATCAAACGCGATGCGGGCAAAGAACTTGCCGGTTTCAACATCATCGAACTGCTGGGCTTCACGAATGTCACCACCATGCTGATACAAATACGTTGCAACACCGGCCACAATGCCCGGGCGGTTCTGGCAGGAGAATGTCAGGACATATTGCGACTTGGACATGGGCATTAATCAACCTTCAAATTCACGGCAGGCTTCGATGAGCGAAGCGTATAGGGACTGCGCGAAGCTTCGGAAACAGGCCAGAGCGAATACCTCCCCTTCCCGCCAAAGCTGCACCGGGATATGGCCTGCCAGGGTGAGCGCCGTGCCATTGGGAGGGAAGACACTCTCATGCAGGTCGATCGGCACCAGCTTGACCAGGGCTTCGGTGGCGTGAGGACCAACGACGTAAAACACCGCCCGGCCATCGGTTTGGTCGGTGATGGCGGCATAGGGGCGGGCCGCGGCCAGAGCGGCCGGTGCGGCGCCCAACGCCAGCCAGGCATCCGGCCCGGACCAAAGATAGCGCACATCCTTGACCACGATGCCGACGGGTGTGGCCGGCAAAGCCACACCCAAGGCGGCTTCCAACGCCGGAACAGCATTTTTGAAGGCGGCGATGCTGACCAGCGGGCGCAAGGGGGCCACGCTGACCATCGCTGTAGCAGGATAGGTAATACTCTCAGCCTCAAGCATGCAGGCGGCTCCCCTCGGGGTCATAAAATACCGGGTTGACCACTTCCGCCAGGAAGTCACCGTTGCGGATCGGGTCATACACCCGGATGATTTCGCCGTGGCGGGACGCGCCATGCTTTAAGATTGCTAGCGCGATAGAATGGCCAAGCGTGGGTGAGTACGCCGCCGAGGTGACATGCCCTTGATCGTTGGCGGCCACTGGCTCGGCGTCATGCGCCAGCAGATGCGCCCCGCCCCGCAGGCGGTCAGACTCATTTACCGGCTTCAACCCCACCAGGTTCGGGCGGGCTTGGTCCATCAGCGCAGGACGGGCAGCCATGGCGCGGCCAATAAAATCCTTCTTTTTGGAGAGTAATTTACCAAAACCCAAATCATGCGCGCTGGTCTGGCCGTTCAACTCATTGCCGGCGGGATGGCCTTTTTCAATTCGCATCACGCCCAGCGCCTCAGTGCCATAAGGGACAATGCCGTATTCCTCACCGGCTGCCATTAAGGCTGCCGCCAGGGTGCCACCAAAGCGGGCGGGAACGGCAATTTCATAGGCCAATTCACCGGAAAATGACAGGCGGAACAACCGCCCCGGGGTACCACCGCAAACCGTAACCTCGCCCGCGGCCATATAGCCAATGGCGGCGTTTGAAACATCGTAGGCATCATCAACGATTTTGCGCAGCACATCGCGCGAGCGCGGCCCCGCCAGCGCGATCTGCGCCCATTGGTCGGTGATGGATATAAAACGCACATCCAGCTCCGGCCACAGCCATTGGTGACAAAATTCCAGATGCTGAAACACCTTACCCGCATTGGCGGTGGTGGTGGTCATGACGTAATGGTTCTCACCCAACCGTGCGGTGGTGCCATCATCCATCACAAAACCATCTTCGCGCAGCATCAACCCGTAACGGGCGCGGCCAACGGCGAGGTTGGTCCAGCTATTGGTGTAAACGCATTCCAGAAACTTCGCGGCATCAGGCCCTTGAATGTCAATTTTGCCGAGCGTGGTTACATCGCAAATACCCACATGCTGCCGCACCGCCAGCACCTCGCGGTTGGTGGCCGCCAGCCAATTCTCGCCGGGTTTGGGGAAATATTGCGCCCGCAGCCACAGGTCGGTTTCCACAAACACCGCGCCAAGGGATTTCGCCCATCCATGCGTCGGCGTGTAGCGGGTGGGTTTGAAAGATTTGCCGCGATGCGGCCCCGCCAAAGCGCCCAGCGC
Organism: Acidocella sp.; assembly: GCA_031291755.1. Lineage (GTDB taxonomy): Bacteria > Pseudomonadota > Alphaproteobacteria > Acetobacterales > Acetobacteraceae > Acidocella. The sequence continues at coordinate 2,607 of JARLIK010000005.1, forward strand.
AACCGGCGTGTAGGGCGGGCGGAAACGGGTTGTACCTGTCTCAGGCACGGTCTTTCCGGTTGCCATCGCCATCAAGGCCAGACCGTTGACGTTAGCAGTTTTGCCTTGGTCAGTGGCCATGCCGAGCGTTGTGTAGCGTTTCAGATGCTCGACCGCGATAAAACCTTCCTGCTTGGCCAGGCGAATATCAGCCGCCGTCACGTCGTTCTGATAATCAACAAAGGCTTTGCTGTCAGCACCTGGCACCGACCATAGCGGCGTGATATTTTGATTGATCGCATCGCCTGCCGCCGCACCCACAGCCGTCATTCCCGGCGGCAATCCATCCGGTACGAACGCTGCTATGGCATCGTTCCAAACGGGCTTGTCATCGAGGTGCGAAGTGAGATGCAACGCCGGATTCCAGCCGCCCGACATCGCCACCAGATCGCAATCAAAGCGCACGACACCGCCGTCGCGGGTAAAAACCTCAACGCTTTCCACAGCCAAATTGCCCAGAGCACGGCGAATCACCGCGCCGGCAAACACCGGCACGGAAAATGCCGCGGCCATATCTCGGATGACGGGTGAGGATTCCGGCCTGGCATCCACCACCGCTGCCACCGCCATCACACTATGACCCATTGCGGCAAGGACGGTGGCGGCACCGTCATGATTTATGAACAGCACCGCCCGCCCACCGGGCGCCACCGCATAACGAGTGATATAGGTTTCCACCGCCCCGGCCAGCATTACGCCGGGAAGATCGTTGTTGGTGAACACCATAGGCCGCTCAATGGCACCGGTGGCCAGCACGCTGCGTTTTGCGACAATCCGCCAGTAACGCTGGCGCGGCTGATGCGGTGCGGGTACCGCCAGATGGTCAGACACCCGCTCCACCGCGCCATAGGTGCCACCATCATAAACGCCAAATACCGTGGTGCGGGGCAGATATTTTACATTTGGCATATCCACCGCATCGCCCGGCGCCTGCTCATCGCATAGAATCACGCGGGCACCCTTAACGGCAGCTTCATGCGCAGCCTTCACCCCGGCTTCACCCGCGCCGATCACCAGCACATCGCAAAATAAATTGCCGGTCTCATAGGTGTCAGGGTCAGCCAGGCCGGCGTTGCGGCCCAGGCCCGCGGCTTTGCGAATCAGCGGCTCGTAGAGCTTCTCCCAAAATGATGCAGGCCACATAAAGGTTTTATAGTAGAATCCCGCAGCAAAGAATGGTGATAACTTGCCATTGATGGATAGCAGATCATGCTTCAGTGATGGAAAACGGTTCTGGCTATGCGCTTCCAGCCCCTCGTACAACTCAACCATCGTCGCCCGTGTATTCGGCTCGCGCCTTGCGCCCATCCGCAGTTCCACCAGCGCGTTCGGCTCCTCAGACCCGGCTGATAAAATCCCGCGTGGACGGTGATATTTGAAGCTGCGGCCTACCAATTTCACATCATTGGCGAGCAGCGCCGAGGCCAGCGTATCGCCCGCATAGCCCTGATAGGAACGGCCATCGAAAGTGAAATTGAGCGGCTTGCTGCGGTCAATAATGCCGCCGTGCGAAAGTCTCATGATAACCGGCCTAAAGCGACATCATGCGCGGTTTCGACGGCCGTAATTTCATGGGTGCGCAGATTGCGTGTCACCACCAGCCAGGCGTGGCAACCAGCGTTATGATACCATAGCTCACGGTGCGCCCCATTGGGATTGTCCCTTAAATACACATAATCGGTCCATTCCGGCGTGGGCTCCGCCCCACCATCGCGCGGGCGGGTGACCGTGGCATCGCCATGGTAGAGAAACTCCTGCAAACCACGTTCACCGCAATGCGGACAGACAATACGCATCAGTGCAAATTCGGCGAGGCACCGACTCCCTTTTCATCGATCACATAACCTTTGGCGAACCGGTCCAGCCGGTAGGCGGTGGCCACCTCATGCGGCTCATCGCGTGCGATCAGATGCGCAAAACACCAACCGGAAGCGGGCGTGGCCTTAAACCCGCCATAGCACCAGCCGGCATTCAAATAGAGGTTTTCAACCGGCGATTTATCGATGATCGGAGAGCCATCCATGGTCATATCCATAATACCGCCCCAATGGCGCACCAAGCGTGCCCGGCCTAGCATCGGCATCAACGCCATGCCGCCCTCGCACACATCCTCGATGGTCGGCAAATTACCCCGACTGGCGTAGGAATTATAGCCGTCAATATCACCGCCGAACACCAAACCACCTTTATCGGACTGCGAAATATAAAAATGCCCGGCGCCGAAGGTGATCACGTTATCAATCAGCGGCTTGATCGATTCCGAAACAAACGCCTGTAAGGCATGGCTTTCAATCGGCAGACTTATACCGGCCATCGCCGCCACGCGGGATGAATTGCCCGCACATGCCAAACCGATTTTTTTGCCCGGAATATAGCCGCGGGTGGTTTCCACACCTATGGCCTTGCCATTTTCAGTTTTTATCCCGGTGACTTCGCAATTCTGGATGATATCCACCCCCAACCGGTCCGCCGCCCGCGCATAACCCCAGGCCACGGCGTCGTGCCGCACCGTGCCGCCACGCCGTTGTAATAGCGCCCCCTGAATCGGGAAGCGGGCATTTTCATAGTCCAGATATGGTACTTTTGCTCTCAACGCAGCGAGATCAAGCAACTCAGCATCAATACCATGCAGGCGCATGGAATTACCCCGCCGCGCATAGGCGTCGCGTTGCGCATCGGAGTGAATAATATTCAGCACGCCGCGCTGGCTCACCATGGCGTTGTAATTGATATCCTGCTCCAGCCCTTCCCATAGCTTCATGGAAAACTCATAGAACGGCGCATTGCCCGGCAGCAGATAATTCGAGCGGATAATGGTGGTATTGCGGCCGATGCTGCCATTGCCCAGCCAGCCTTTCTCCACCACCGCAATGCGCATCCGTTGATGGTTCTTTGCCAGATAATAAGCGGTCGCCAGCCCGTGCCCGCCGCCGCCGACGATAATCACGTCATACGCGCCCACAGGCGATGCATCTCGCCAAGCCGGGCGCCAGCCGGTATGGCCGCGCAACGCCTCCCTCAGCACTGAAAAAACCGAATATTTATCGACCATCGGGGCTACGCACCAAACTCAAAAATAATTCTTAATAAGAAAATACATTTATATACAAGAAACCAATTTCGTCAAATTTCAACGAGACCAGGGTGAAACATCCCACCCTTGTCGCCATGGTAGCCGCGCGGTGCCGATACCAGACGAATTCCCTCCACCACGCCGTCATGCGTAACATGGGTATGGCCATAGACCCACAAAGAAGGCCGCAACGAGGTGAAATCCGCAATAATTTCAGAGCCATAAGCTGGGCCCATCGCACCATGGCGGCGTCCCAGCACCTGCCCCGTAGGGGCGTGGTGCGTGACAATGATGGTCTTACCCGTCCCGCCATGACGCGCCAGTCCGGCCAGGGTTTCATGCAGCCATTTCAGCGAAACCTCATGCAGCCCCTTGGCATCCTCAGGGGTGAACATCTCATCCTTTAACCGGATAAAATTATAGTCGTTCATCAGCCTTTGCGCTTGCCGCATTCCCATCTCAGCATCCCCGTTCAACCGGTAATCTGTCCAGAGCGAGCAACCTAACACCGTCACACGCTCGGTACCGATATCGAAATGCGCAATATCATTTTGCAGAAAACTCACCCTACCTTTGGTCTTCAGCACCGCCTTGTGCAACGCCGGCAGTAAAGTTGCCATATCATGATGATAATATTCATGGTTGCCGGCCACCATCACCACCGGCGCCTCCAGGTACTTCGCCACCTGATCGGCGTACACCACGCCACGCAGACCGTTATGAATATCACCTGCCAGAATCACCAGATCAACTTTGCCGACGTTATCCAGCATCGGCCCACGCGTGGGGTGCGGTGCGGCGGCTTGCAAAAACCGGCTCCAGTTAGGCCGGGCAGGCCGCCACTCCTCCATCTCCAGATGCAGATCGCTCATATAGAGCACCCGGGTCATCGCAACGTCCGAACCAGCAAAATAAAAAAGCCAAATGCGAAAATGATCGCCGCGGCCTTCCATATTTGCAATTCATTGACATCGTACCAGCGTGCCATGCGCCCCGGGTCGGGTGTGCCGTTGACCAGCCCTTCATTGAGCGCCAGCGCCAGCGCCCCGGCATCCTCGTAACGCTCGTTCGGGTCAGCAGCGAGGGCTTTTTTCAACACCAGCCCCAGCCAACCGGGTAAATCAGGCCGCATCCGCGCCAGCGGCACCGCCTCGCGCTGCCCGAACGGATACGGACCGCCGGAGAACATCCGGTAGATCGTCACAGCCAGCGAAAACACTTCGGAACGCGCATTGGCTTGCACGCCTTTCAATAATTCCGGTGCCATGTAGCGCAATGTACCACCGGGGCGGGCGGCTTCGGCCATATCGATACCCGGCAAATAAGCGAGGCCAAGGTCCAGCAACCGCACCTCATTGCCAGATAACAGCATGATGTTCTCCGGCTTCAAATCACGATGAATAATCTCGATCGCCGCCAAATCCTGCACCGCCTCGCACAGCTTCAAGGCAATCCCCACGCCATCAGGCAACGTCATCAAGGGCGCACGATTAAGGCGTTTTTCCAGCGTCTCGCCTTTATACAACGGCATCACCAGATACAGACTGCTGCGGCGATCCGGTGGTAAATCGAGATAGCGGGCTACATTGCTGCCACGCACGGTACTGCCAATCCAGGCTTCGCGCATGAACCCGGCGGCGAAAATCTCATCCTGCAACATGCTGGGCAGTGGTATTTTCAGAACCACGTCGCGGTTTTCGATAGTGTCACGGGCCACCACGAGAGTTGTATAACGGCCGCGATACAGGGTGCGGCCAATCTCGAACCCGTCCCACACATCACCCTCGCGCGGGGCGGGTTTCAACGGCAAGTCGGCCATCGCGGCATGGGCATGGGCAATATCAGGTGCCGGTGCGGTGATAATTTCCACCACCATCGCGCTTACACCCGGGCGATTGCCACCCTGCCCCACTAAGGCAAATCCGGCTTGCACGGCCTCGGAACTTGCCGACTCCCCGGTGCTGAGCAGCAAATATCTGTCCCCAGCTTCCGCCTGCTCCTCGGCAAAATCGACCGCCAACTCGCCATCGAGGCCCACCGCCCTGGTCGGTTCGCCTGACCCCTGCCCGCTGATGCGCACATGCGGACGGATCAGCGGCGTCACCACCCCATTGCGGCTTCGATACAGCCGGCAAGCCCCGATGTGCACAACGCCCATCAACGGTCCGCTAAATAGTAAAGCGGTGAGCGAGACAGGTGCCAGGCCACGGCTGCTATCAGCGCGGATTTGGCCAAACAGCCAGCTATTCAAACTATGCAGCGCCTGATTAGCCGCGCGTTTGATACCTAACGTGCGGCGGGCGCCGAAATACCCTTCGGCAAAGCTGAACACCGATATTTGCGCCGCATCACGCGGCCCGCAAGCCTTTGCCGCACCAGACTCCGCTGCGCCCGCCGGATGTGCCCGCGCGATGGCTGCCAGAATGCCACGCTCCGGATGGCCAAAGTCGCTGCCCTGATAAACGCTGAAATGGCTGGCGGCGTCGGTGCCGGTAAAACCGGTGCGGATTTGCCAGCCGCCGCTGGCCAGAGGCTCCGATGCGATATCACCCATCACGGTTGGCCGCCGGAACCCATAAAACGTCACGCGCGCCAAGCTCATTCACAAAGCGCGACATCACGAAGAGTAAATCCGAGAGCCGGTTGAGATAAACCAGCACCAGGCGGTTCACAGGTTCATCGGGGTTGGCAAGCAACCCCACCAGCACCCGCTCCGCCCGGCGCACCACCGTACGGGCCTGGTGCAAAAACGCCGCCGCTGGCGTGCCGCCCGGTAAGACAAACGAATTTAATGCGGGCAGTTCAGCATTCATCCGGTCAATCTGCACCTCCAGCCAATCCACCTGCGGCTGAGTTACGCGCAGTTGCTGGGTTTGCGGCACTTCCTCGATCGGGACGCATAAATCAGCGCCCACATCGAACAAATCATTTTGAATCCGCGCCAGCACAGCGTCATCAGCACCGATGACATGCAGACGCACAATACCTAAAATGGCGTTGGCCTCATCCACCTCGCCGTAGGCCGCCACGCGCAGAGAGGATTTTGGCACCCGTTCGCCGTTGCCGAGTGAGGTATCGCCGGTATCACCGCCGCGCGTGTAGATTTTATCAAGTCTAACCACCAAAGCACCCTATTCAAATCACGCAGCCATACAGCCACGCCATCTGGAAAGCAGCAAGACCCCCCGCCCTGGACACTAGCTAAAGAACTTCAACGTCATGCCCATCAGCCACTTCACCCGAGGCGTGTAAGGCGGATACAGCATCGGAGTCGAGTTATACTGGTCGCGCATCACCGCACGTTCGTGCGAAAAAGCCTTGAAGCCATACTCGCCATGCGAGGACCCGATGCCGCTGTTATTCACCCCGCCAAACGGCAAATTTTCATGCGAGAAATGCAGCACCGAGACATTGATCCCAACCCCACCTGAGGACGTTTCGTTGATGATTTTATCAATATTGGTTTGATTTTTTGAATAAACATACAGCGCCAGCGGCTTCGGGTTGGCGTTGATATGCGTGATCGGCTCGCTGATATCGCTGTAGGTGACTATCGGCAGTACCGGCCCAAAAATTTCCTCCTGCATCACCGCACTGTCCAGCTTCACATTGGTCAGCAGCGTGGGGGCGATGAATTTATCACTCGCCAAAGTCACACCGCCCATAACCACAGTTGCACCATTGGCAGTGGCATCATCGAGAATATTTTTTACCCTGACAAAATGCCGGTCATTCACAATCCGGCAGTAATCCGGACTGGTTTGCGCATTATCACCATACATTTTGGCAATCGCGGCTTTGGCTTTTTCAAGGAACGCCGGTAGAATTTTCTCATGAATGTATAAATAATCTGGCGCCACGCAGGTTTGGCCGTTGTTGAGGAACTTGCCCCACATGATGCTTTTAGCAGCCTTAGCGAGATCAGCGCTTTCATCGACAATCACCGGGCTTTTGCCGCCAAGCTCCAGCGTGACCGAGGATAGATGCCTGGCCGCCGCCGCCATCACGATTTTGCCTACCGCAGGTGAGCCGGTGAAGAACATATGATCGAACGGCAACGCCAGCAAAGCCGTAGAAACCGCTGCATCACCTTCAAACACCGTTATCTCGGCCGGCTCAAAGGTTTGGCGGATAATCTCGGCCATCAGAGCCGAACAAGATGGCGTCAATTCCGAGGGCTTGATAATAACGGTATTGCCGGCGGCGATGGCGCTGGCCAGTGGCCCAAACGTCAGATTAATCGGGAAATTCCACGGCGAGATGATCAGGCAGACGCCGCGCGGCTGGGAGTGGATGCGCGCCTGGGTGCCCAGCATCGTCATGGTGGTACGCGCCCGTTTGATGCGCATCCAGGATTTCAGATGCTTCACCGCATGATGAATTTCGCCGATCACCGGCATGATCTCATCGAGGTCGGCTTCGGTGGCAGGCTTGTGCAAATCTGCTGCCAGAGCGCGGTAAATGGCGTCCTTGCTGGCCATGACCGCCGCTTCCAGGCGGCGCAGCTTGGCAATCCGCTCGTCAGCGGTGGAGGTGCGCAGCTTGACCGCCAGTTGCTGCTGCTTGGCGAACACCTCTGCCATCACCGAAGCGGAGGCGGTTTGCATGGATGAAATGCTCGTGGTCACGTTCATGGCTCGTCCCTTTTCCTGGTTTGCAGGCCGTTATTGTGGTTACCTTTAAGGTAAGGGGGTAACGTTTAGCGGAAACTGTCAAGCAAAAATGGCCATGACACCATGCCTGGGCGGTGATTTTTTCGTGAGGCGCAGCCATCGGCTTGATGCCCAGCCGGGCGCTTGATCAGCCCTGCAGTTCTCATTTATGTGCAACGCAGCGCAAGCCGGTTTATCTTTACGGCCAATAGGGCTAATCAGCCCTGGAAATCCGCCGTTACAGGCACAGGAGCCGCAATTGTCTAATTTTAATACCGAGACGGTCACCTCCGTCCGGCACTGGACCGACACGCTTTTCAGCTTCACCGCTACCCGCGACCCTGGTTTCCGCTTCATCAGCGGACAATTTACTATGATCGGCCTGGAGATTGAGGGCCGCCCGTTGTTACGCGCCTATTCGATGTGCAATGCCAACCATGAGGACCAATTGGAGTTTTTCTCCATCAAGGTGCCCTCAGGGGCACTCACCTCCCGCCTCCAGCATTTGAAGGTGGGTGATACCGTTCTGGTGGGCCGCAAACCAACCGGTACGCTGATCCAGGATAATCTGCTGCCAGGTAAAAACCTTTATCTGCTGGGCACCGGCACCGGTCTGGCGCCGTTTGTCAGCATCATCAAAGACCCCGATACCTATGAACGCTACGAGCACATCATCCTGGTGCATGGCACCCGCACCATTGCCGAGCTTGGCTATGGCGAGTTGATTGTGAATTCGCTGCTGGAACACGAGTTTTTTGGCGAATTGGCGCGTGAAAAACTGCTGTATTACCCCACCGTGACCCGTGAACCCTTCCGCAACATCGGGCGCATCACCACGCTGCTTGAAACCGGCAAATTACAGGCTGATTTAAACCTGCCGGCCTTCAGCCTGGAAACCGACCGGGTGATGCTGTGCGGCAGCCCGGAGATGCTGGTTGATTTGAACCAACTGCTAAAATCGCGCGGGTTCCAAGAAGGCAACCATCATGAGCCTGGGCATTTTGTCATCGAAAAGGCCTTCGTCGAGAAATAGCCTCGTAACGCTAACTGCAGGGCATTGGGGGCAACGCCAGATCATTGGCGTTACCGGCTTTAATATCCTGTGGTGACGAACAACTTGCAGCCGAGCCGGGGCTCGATGGATCGAATAAATTGATGTAAATCCGCCGCCCGGCCATTTCAATTTTCTCCGGCTCACCAAGCGGTGCGATCTTGGCAAAATTATCCGGTAACTGATGATTTATGTTACCAATCTGACCGGCATGGCCGATCACCACCCAAACACGCTTACCCTGCATCTGCGCCTGCTGGGCGTGGGTTAAATCGCCCTGGGCATCACTCAATACGATACTTTGCGCGTCAGGCGGCAAATAGGCCCGCAAAATAGTGTCATCCCAAGGGTCGCTCAGCAGCACCACGTCTCCAGGAGCCACCTCGCTAGCGAGAATTTTGGCCGCGATATCCCATCGCGGCTTGGTCTCCACATGGTAATAAGGCAACAGGTTAAACAACAGCACGGCTGCCATCACGCCAAACGCCGCCGCCTGTCCGTAGCGCGACAAGCGTTGCAGCAGCACACTGCAACCGATGCCGGCCAAAATCGCAAAAGGTGCGGCGCTCCACAGAATGTAGCGTGGGACCAGCATCGAGCGCCATAATGAGATCACCAGCAGCACCGCCGGCAGCAGGATAAACGACAGGCCAATCACCGCCAGCATGCCGGGCCGCCGGCGTAACCGCCACGCCCCCAACGCTGCCGCCAGCAACAAGCCAGCCTCGATCAGCCAAATCACCGGCATCGGGGTGGAAACACTCATCAACCTGAACGACACCGTATCGGCGATCCGCATCAGGTACACGGACGATAAATCATACCACAAATGAGACAGATCCAGCGGTGGAATCCAGCTCACGCTATCGATAAATTTTTTGTCCTGGTAGATCTCCATCATCGCGTAAAACGGTGCCGACAGAGCAACCATCACCGCGTCCGCCAGCAACAGATTGCGAAGAAAGCCTTTGGGCGCCGGCGAACGGCGCATCATGATAAATCCGATTACATTGGCGGTGAGCAGCCAGGGAACACCATCACCCAGCACATCGAGCGCCCCTGCCGTGCCCAAAACAAGCGCCAACCAAGCGCCGTGCATCGAGCGCCTATCAGCCCAGGGACGCGATGCAGCAGGCAGGTTCAGGGCCAGTTGCACCATGCCATATAAAGCTATCAGGATCAGGGTCATTTCCATCGTGTAGGACCGTGCCTCCTGGCTAAACGCCAGCGCCGAAGGGGACAGTCCTAAAATCAGCGCCGCCAGCAGGCCGGCACGGCGTCCGGCAATTTGCGCAGTGATTAAAAATACCAAAGCCACACAAGCCGCGCCGAACAGCGCCGAGGGCACCCGCAGCCAGAATTGTGGATCACCTAACCCTGACAACGGCGAGAGCATGAGAAAATAGCTTGGCATATGATGGTTCGCGAAGGAATCGCGCATCATCGCCGCCGGTGCCATGTGAACCCGCTGCAAGGTAAAAACTTCATCAAGCCAGAACGGACGTGAGCCGAGATCAACCAAACGCAAAATCAGCGCGATGCCGAACACCACCAGCGGCAAGGTTGCCGCATGGTTCACCAATGCCGCAAAATCGGGCTTGCTGAATTTCATCTCGCGCGTCGCGTCGATCATGCTAAAGCCTCCGCCTTACCTCCGGAACGAAGATCCGGATTTTTCAATGGTGCAGACCCCTGACTCTGGCTTTGCGATGATGTTCCGCCGCCCAAAACATCAGCCGGCAATAAATCATCATCTGGCCGCCAATCCCGGAAGAAAGCACGGCCAATCGCCGCGGCCAGACGCTGCAGATGAATTTGCACCACATCGAGATATTCGTGCAAACCCGTGGCGAGAATATGGCCAGTTGGCCGTTCGGTGAGAATTTCTCTTAAATATTCGGCAACCTCCATCGGCTCATTGGCTCGTGACAAACCGTAAATGCGGCGCAAATCCTCCAGATACGCTTCAGCACGCCGTACGCTGAGCAAAACCGAACGCGGTGATGACGGATCACGCAGCAGAAAATCCACCACATCTTCCGCCGAGAACACCGCGCGGGCATGGCGTTTGAAGGCATGATACCCCGCCCCTGCCCGCAACACCGCATTCCATTGCGTCAATTCCGCCACGCGCTTGGCCTCACCCTCACGGGGCAGAATGATGGTATATTTAATATCGAGCATGCGGGTGGTCTGGTCAGCCCGTTCGATCACCCGGCCCAGATGGTAAAAATACCAGCCCTGATCGCGGTATAAAGTACCTTCGGTGATGCCGGTATGAGATTGCACGCCATCTTTCAAGGCTGTGCAAACCCGCGACAGTGAATCGCCTTCCAAATCCTCGGCGGTAATGCGGCCCACAAAGCGGTGAAACACGTTAATCTGCCGCCACATTTCAGTGCTCATCAGGGGCCGCAACGTGCGGGCATTGGTGCGGGCGTCTTCGATGTTTGCCGGAATCGACGTCGGGTTGCCTTTGTCGAGCAAATAGAAGCGCTTCACATGCAAGGCATCCGGTGAGAACCCGCGCGCCTCAAAATTTTTCTCATCGGCGTTAATCTGGATCAGACCAAACCAAGCCTGGGTTTCATAACCAGGTGATTCAAAGCTCTGGGTGACATCGATCAACCGGGCGAGATTTTCAACGCGCTCCAGATACCGGGCCATCCAGAACAGGCCCTCGGCATCACGCGAGAGCAGTACCGTGTCGAACCTCATGGCGTGCCTCCATCGGCGAAATTATCAGCCAGCACCCAGGTGTCTTTCGAGCCACCACCTTGGCTTGAGTTGACTATCAGGCTGCCGCGCTTCAAGGCCACGCGCGTTAAGCCCCCTGGCAAAACCCAGCTTTCCTTGCCGGTGATGATGAAGGGCCGCAAATCGAGATGCCGCGGCCCAACGCCTTCCTCAGTGAGGGTCGGCGCCACCGAAAGCCCGATCATCGGCTGGCTGATCCACTGCGCCGGGTCGGCCAGAATAGCGGCGCGGGAGGCTTCAAGCTCCTCCTTGCTGGCGCGCGGGCCGATGGTAATGCCGTAGCCGCCGGATTCACCCACCGGTTTGGTCACCAGCTTATCTAAATTAGCGAGCGTGTAGGCCAAGCCCTCTTTCTCGCGGCAGATATTGGTCTGCACATTCTGTATCAGCGGCTCTTCCCCGAGGTAGTATTTGATGATGCGCGGCATGTAGGCATAAACCGCCTTGTCATCAGCAACGCCGGTGCCCACAGCGTTGGCGATGGCCACATTCCCGGCCTTCCAAGCGCCGATCAGCCCCCGTACGCCGAGCATGGATTCCGGACGGAACACATCGGGGTCGAGGAAGTCATCATTCAGACGGCGGTAAATGGTATGGACCGGGCGCAAGCCAGTGATGGTGCGCATGTAAACGCGCTCATTTTCCACCACGAGGTCCGAGCCCACCACCAGCGGCACGCCCATCTCGCGGGCCAGGAACACATGCTCAAAATACGCCGAGTTATAAATCCCCGGCGAGAGCAGCACCACCTGCGGGTCTTCCAGATCACCCGGCGCTATCTCCGACATCGCAGCCCGCAGGCGGCGGCCATAATCATCCACCGGGCGCAGCCGGATGCCGGCCATCAAATCCGGGAAGGTCCGCAACATCAGATGGCGGTTTTCAATGACATAGGAAACGCCTGACGGCGTGCGGGCGTTATCTTCCAGCACCCGGAAATCGCCATGTTCGTCGCGGATGATATCAATGCCGCAAACATGCACATAAGTACCGTGCGGTACCGGGAAATCCTGCATTTCCGGCCGGTAGTTGGAATTGCCATACACCAGTTCGGCAGGAATGATGCCATCCTTGATGATTTTCCCCTTGCCGTAAATATCGCCCAGAAACAGGTTGAGCGCGGTCACACGTTGAATGCAGGCGCGCTCCAGCAAATCCCATTCGCCATGAGTGATGATCCGGGGTATACAGTCGAACGGCAGAATCCGGTCGATAGCGGTGGCGTCCGAATATACCGTGAAGGTGATGCCCAAATCGATCAGCTCAGTTTCCGCCGCCGCAGCGCGGCCACGCAAGGCGGTCAACCCGATTTTTGCCAGCCGTTCGGCCAGCCATTTCGGCACCGGCCCGGCATCGCTGCGCGGCTTGGTAAGTTCGCAGAAATAGCGACCCGAATCATAATCAGGCCAGGCGTTTGAAAAAATATCGCTCAACGCCGCGTCCCCCATAAAAAAACTTCAGTCAAGTTTTTGAGACGTCGCGGGAACGGCGATGCCCCATGTGGGTCAAAATTTGCCACATTCAGCGGCAGACTACTGCGAAACGCTAAATGTTTCACCAATTTTTAACCTGTAACAACAAAGACATCGTAAACGCACCCTTAGTCTGAATGGAAACATAGCAATGTAATGGAACGTGCCATGCAAACACCGGACCATACAAGAGCGGGGTTAACAGCTTCGTGATGGATGTAAGTGAGTCTGACGAAACAAAATTAATTCACTCTCGCCGCATCGCAATCTGTCTGTTAAGCCTGTGATGATGCATGTGGCGGCTTCCAGTGACGAAATGATCGACCGGTCGGGCCGTATCCGGACCCCTTGGGTACCGGTTATGGAGGCTTTCCGCAGTGTAGGTCTCGAAGAAATGGGCCGGCGGGCTACCGCGCTGAACCGGCAGGTAAGGCTAGCTGCCCCCTACGGGGTGGTGGCACGGCACCGCTACGACCCGTTGCCCGCCCCACTCACCGCCTCGGAATTCGCGCTGCTTGAAGCGGGCGTCAAGCAACGCGCCGGGGTGCTGAACAGCCTGCTGGAGGATTTATATGGCCGCCAGAGCGTGTTGCAAAATGGCCTGATCCCGCCGACGACAATCTTCAAAAGCCGGCATTTTGTCCGCAGTATGTGCACCGCCGCACCGCTCGCCACGCCGCGCCTGTCGCTCTATGCCGCCGATATTATTCGCGGCGCGGACGGGCGCTTCCAGATCGTGCGCGATCATACCGGAATCATTCCGAGTTTTGGCCATGCGCTGACCCTGCGCCGAGTCGCATCTGGTACGGTACCAGAACTATTTCGCACCGGCGGACTGCGCAGCCTGCGGCCGGCGCGTGAGATGCTGGTGGATCATCTGCAACGCGATAGCCAGGGCGGCATGGTGGCGATTCTCTCGGCCAGCGCAGGCAGCCCTGCGCAATCACTCGACATGATGGATGATGCGCTGCTGGCACGAGCGCTGGGCGTACTGTTGATCGAACCTGGCGATCTGGCCACCCGTGGCGGTGCTCTGCATGTGAAAACCCTCTCCGGCCTGCTGCACGTGGCAACCTTGGTGCGGGGCCTGTCCGGCATCGAATTGGACCCGCTTGAACAAGGTGGCCGTCCGGGAGCTGGCATTCCCGGCGCATTCGGCGCCATCCGCGCCGGGGTGCTGAACATGCTGAACGCGCCTGGCAGTTCGCTGGCGGAATCGCCCGAAGTTGCTGCCTATGTTCCGCAATTATTCGAGACCTTCTGTGGCGCGGCCCCGCTGCTGCCCACAGCCAAGGGCGATATATTATTATCCGCCTCAAAAGCGCCGTTCGTTGACCCGGCGGGGCTGGTCTCAACGCCGTTGATGTTCCGTTTGTTCAGTTGGCATGATGGCACGGGATGGCAGGTTTTGCCGGGGGGGCTGGCTTTTGGGCTGAATGAAGCAGGTGTTGCTGCCAATATGAAGGATATCTGGGTGCTGGACGCTGACGAGCCGCATTATTACTCCGGTGTCTCACATTCTGAGCCGCAAGCCCGGGTACCGTTTTTGCCAGCCGCACATCTGCCCTCACGGATGGCTGACAATTTGTTCTGGCTGGGCCGGTCGGTGGAGCGGCTGGAAGCTGCCGCCCGCCTGCTGATGCTGGCCTTGCCCCGGCTGGAGGCGGGAACCTCGCTGCCACGCGATGCCGCCGAGCGCAGCCTGATTACCCGCTGCCTGGCAAAAGCGCAGTTATTGCCTGATGATCTGGCAAGCGGAAATATTTCGGGCCGCTTGCTCCGGCAATCTCTGGCCCGCCGCAAGCCAATGGCGGCGCTGTTGCGGGAAGTAACGAGGCTGGTGAACGCCGCCAGCGAACGGCTCAGCCCCAGCATGCTGGCCACCGTACAAATGGCATTGGACCAGGCCACCACCGCGCTCGAGCCTGATGAAGAGCAGGCGCTGTCGACCATTTTGGGCTTTGCCGCTACCTTCGCCGGTATTGCCGCGGAAAATATGTCGCGTGATGGCGGTTGGCTGTTCCTGGAAATGGGCCGCCGGCTTGAACGCGCTGAGGCTTTCTCAGAAAGTCTGGCGATTTTGCTTGACGCACCGCCGGAGCGGCTGGAGCCAGGCTTGGCGCTGGGAATCGAGCTTGCCGACTCGGTGTTGAGCTACGACCTTCGCCACGCGGGAATTTTGGCGCCCGGCCCGGTGTTGGCGATGATTTTAGCCGATTCCGGCAACCCGCGCAGCCTGGGCTTTCAATGTTCGGCGCTCCGCTGGTCGCTGGACCGGCTCGGCGCTGACGATGATGCCGAGGCCGCCCGGTTGTTGCACACCGAAGCCACAAAACTGGCCAGTGGCACTGCTGAGCTGTCAGGACCACTTAGTGCTATTGCCGCACGGTTGCGGCTGCTCTCGGATCGCGTGCAGCGGCGCTTCTTCACGCTGCTGCCGGAAGCGCATCAGTTGGAAGACGAAGAAGAAGTCATGGCAGGAACATCGTGATCTACCGGCTGCACCACGCCACCGTTTACGAATATGCTGAACCGGTGCTGCTGGGCACACATTTCATGCATCTGGTGCCGCGCACACGGCCTGGACAAACTGTCCGGGAGTCCGTGCTTGACGTGTCGCCCGTCCCGGATAACCGACGCAACGAAGTGGACCATTTCGGTAATTTCACCACCACCGTATCGCTCACCAACCCGCATAAGCAATTCACCGTCGAGCTGAGCGCGACCATCGACGTGGCGCTGCCCGCTCCGCCCGCCCCTGAAACCACCCCAGGGTTTGAACAGATTGCCGCTGCCAGCATAAACCGGGCTGATATTGCCGAATACACGCTGGCAAGTGCTCTGGCGGCGCCAAGCATTGAACTTGCGGCCTATGCTAAAGCCAGTTTTCCAGCTGGCCAGCCGATTTTAACTGGATTGTTGAATTTGAACCAGCGGGTATTCAACGACATGACCTACAAACCAGGGGTCACCAACACCGCCACCACGGCAGCACATGCGCTGAAAAGCCGCGTCGGCGTGTGCCAGGATTATGCTCATCTGATGATCGCGGCACTGCGCGGCATTGGCCTGCCGGCGCGCTATGTGTCGGGATATTTACGCACCTCGCCCCCCGCCGGACAAATTAGGCGCCGGGGGGCTGACCAGTCACACGCCTGGGTGTCAGCGTGGATTGGCGATTATGCCGGCTGGGTGGATTTCGACCCCACCAATAATCTGCTGGTCTCAGATGAGCATGTCACGCTCGCCTGGGGACGGGATTTTCAAGATGTCAGCCCGCTGCGCGGCATCATCCTGGGCGGCGGGCGGCACACCCTGCGGGTGAATGTGGATTTGGACCCGGTGCTGACGTAATGCCAGCACGCGCGAAGGCGTAACCTTGCCCGCTGTTGCAATGCCAAACTTGCGCCGCGCCGCCAGCATCGCCGGGGTAATGGCCGCCGCAATCGGGCTTTTGGTACTATATTATTGGCTATTCTCAACCAAACAAATCAATTCCGATCAAGCCAATGGCCTGCTCGCCGGACAGGATATGCTCGCCGGTAACTGGGGGTTGCACGACTGGTGGATGGTCTCTGATAATTACATCGGCCTGGAAGAATTGGTCTTTGCGGCGGTATGGAGCCTGACGCACAATGCCGTTCTGACAATCAGGCTGGTGGCAATCTTCGCCTGGGTTTGCCTTTGCATCGTCATCATAAGTATGGGCGCCGGCAAAAATTTACGTCAGGGACGGTTCGGAGACTTATTCATCCTCGGCGCCATCATTTTGATCCCAACATCGGGCAATGATATCTCGGACTTCTATTTTAGAGCGCCGCTGCATGTGTTGACGGTGACCTGTATTATGCTGGCGATACTCATCATCGACTACGCTATTAAAGCCGCACACCGGCTGCCGGTATTTATGGCGATTTTAGCCTGCATCGCCATCGATGCCTCGGCCTCCGACCCGATGTTTATCTATATTGGTATTCTGCCGATTATGACAGCACTGCTATTGATGCCACAGAGCAAA
>JARLIK010000037.1 GCA_031291755.1 Acidocella sp.
AGCATTTGCCGCCGCCCGATGCGCCGGGGCCGGTGGATGATGACCTTGCCGCCAGCCTCGCCAATGACCTGCACCGCAAATTCAATGTGGCATGGAATACCGCACCTGATCATATCCGGATCAATGTGCAGATGCCCGATGGGGTGATCAGCATCGATGTGCCGCGAAAGCGATTGTATATTGGCGAATTCTACATCTTTCTGGCTTGGCTCATCGGCACCGCGTTGATTGTGTTCGGCGTGGCGGCGATGTTTTTGCGAAACCAGGTGCGCGGCATCGCACGGCTGGCGCGGGCTGCCGAGGCTTTTGGCATGGGGCGCGATTACGGGCCGATCAAGCCGGAGGGCGCGATCGAGGTGCGCCGCGCTGCCACCGCTTTTAACCGTATGCAGGAGCGGCTGCGGCGGTTTTTGGAACAGCGCACCACCATGCTGGCGGGCGTCAGCCATGATTTACGCACGCCGTTGACGCGGCTGCGTTTGGCGCTGGCGATGATGGAGGAAACCCCCGCGGGCGATCTGGCTGGGATGACCGGCGATATTGAGGAAATGGAAAAACTCATCAGCATGTATCTGGCCTTCGCCCGCGGCGAGGGATCGGAACAGGCGACGCCGACGGATATATCGCTGCTGCTGGAGGATATCACCGCTGCCGCCCGCCGTGCCGGGGCCAAAATTACTTGCGAGGCGCCGGATTCATTGTTCGTGACCTTGCGGCCCGAGGCAATGCGCCGGGCGATAAACAACCTGATTGATAATGCCCGCCGCCACGCCAAAAATATTGTGCTGACAGCCGCCGGGCTGGGGGAGCGCAGCATCGCCATCACCATCGACGACGACGGCCCCGGCATTCCGCCTGAGCAGCGCGATTCCCTCTTCCGGCCGTTTGAAACTAACGCGCCGGGCGGCATCGGCCTGGGCCTTGCCATCGCCCGCGATATCATCGGCGCGCATGGCGGCAGCATCCGCCTCACGGACAGTCCGATGGGCGGCCTCAGAGCGGTAGTGGAATTGCCGGTTTAGGTGCGAGAGGGTCCAGGGGCAGAGCCCCTGGACTTCTTTAACTAGCGGCGCAGATTGAGGCGCGCGATGAGGTCCTGGTAGCGCTTGACGTTCTTGCGCTTCAGATAATCCAGCAGCGAGCGGCGCTGACCGACGAGCACCAGCAGGCCGCGGCGCGAATGGAAGTCCTTCGCGTGGGTTTTCAGATGTTCGGTGAGGTTGGCGATGCGCTCGGAGAGGAGGGCGATCTGCACTTCGGGGCTGCCGGTATCATTGGCGGCGGTGGCGTATTCGGCGATGAGCGCGGTACGGCGCTCTGGGGTAATCGACATCGTGATATCCTTCACGAAAGATGTTGAATGAGACGCTCTGATTTCAGCCAGCCTTCTGAAAGGCGGGCCAAGGCCAGAACGCGTCCTGCGGCCAGTACGCGCACCAGCCCGTTATCGGGGTTGGCGGCCTCTGGAATCCGCCCCATCAGGTCAACCAGGCTGATTTGCTGGCCGTTTGAGAGGGCTTGTGCCTCAACTGCGGTCAGGGCCAGTGCCGGGATGTCGTCCAGCGCGGTCGTGATCGGCAGTATCAGTTCTGCAAGGGTGGCGGGCGTATGCGCTGAATCGAGGATTGTGTCCATAGAGACAGCCATGCTTGGCAGAAATGGCCCTACCCGCAGGCGGCGTAGAACGATGATGTGGCCGACGGTGCCGCAAGCCCGTGCCAGGTCCCGCGCCAGCGAGCGCATATAGACACCCTTGCCGGAGGCCACCTCAAACTCCGCGGTATCGGCATCGGGGCGGCCAATCAATTCGAAGCGGTCCACCTGGGCGGGGCGCGGCGGCAAGTCCGGCGGCGCACCGGCGCGGGCTAAATCATAGGCCCGTTCGCCTTCTACCTTGATGGCCGAGAAAGCCGGCGGGATTTGCATGATATTGCCCCGGAATGCTGGCAGGGCGGCGTTGATGTCGGCATCGCTGGGCCGGTGTTCGCTGGTTTGGGTCACCGCACCTTCGGCATCATCGGTATCGCGGGCTTCGCCGAAGCGGATGGTGAAATGGTATAATTTGGTGCCATCCATCACATAGGGCACGGTTTTGGTGGCCGCCCCCAGCGCGATGGGGAGCAGCCCGGTCGCCAGCGGGTCCAGGGTGCCGCCGTGCCCGGCTTTTTGCGCGTCCAATGCACGTTTTACCTTGTTTACCGCTTGCGTGCTGGTGATGCCTTGCGGCTTGTCGAGAATCAGCCAGCCGTCAATTTTGCGGCCACGCTTTTGCCGAGCCATAATGAGTCCAGTTCCAAATGAGAGGCGGGTGATAGCGAATGACGGCCGATCCGCAAAGCCTTGCGCCGCAATGCTGGCAGGAAACGCAAGATGGCATCATCCTGGCGGTTAAAGCCCAGCCGGGCGCCAGGCGGACTGCTGTTGGCGCTGTCATTGAAGCGGCCGCCAGCCCCGGCTGGCCGCCGGGGCGGTTGAAGGTTGCGGTCTCTGCGCCGCCGGAGGATGGCCGCGCCAATGAGGCGATTGCGGCCGCGCTGGCCAAACATTTTGGCCTGAAACCAGCCTCCGTGACGCTGGAAACCGGCGGTACCTCCCGCGACAAAAAATTCCGACTCGCGGGCGATGCGGGCAGCCTGCTGGCGCGGCTTAGCTGACCTTCAGCACCAGCTTGCCGAAATTTTCGCCGGAGAACAGCTTCAGCAATGTGTCCGGGAACGTCTCCAACCCTTCAACAATATCTTCCTTGCCTTTCAGTTTGCCTGCCGCCATCCAGCCCGCCATCTCGCGCGCCGCCAGCCCGTACCGGTCGGCATAATCAAACACCACCATGCCCTGCATCCGCGCCCGGTTCACCAGCAGCGAGAGATAATTTGAAGGCCCCTTGATGGGCGTGGTGTTGTTATATTGTGAAATCGCGCCGCAGATCACAATCCGTGCCCGCAGATTAATCAGCGCCAGACAAGCATCTAAAATTTCGCCGCCGACGTTATCGAAATACACATCAATCCCGTTTGGGCAGGCTTCCTTCAGGGCTTTACGAATGTCGCCTGCCTTATAGTCAACCGCTGCATTAAACCCGAGTTCGTTAGTCAGAAACGCGCATTTTTCAGCGCCACCAGCGATACCCACCACCCGGCAGCCTTTGATCTTGGCAATCTGCCCGACCGTGGCACCCACCGCTCCAGCGGCTCCGGAAACCACCACGGTTTCGCCTTCCTTTGGTTCGCCGACTTCCAGCAAGCCAAAATACGCGGTCATGCCGGTCATCCCCAGCACATTCAAATAAACCGGCAGCGGTGCCAGCCTGGGGTCAATTTTAATTAAATCCTTCGCCTTGCAAGTGGCATAGGCCTGGATGCCTAAGCTGCCGGAGACAAAATCCCCCGCCGTGAACCCAGCCGCCTTGCTTTCCAGCACCTTGCCGACGCCGCCGGCGCGCATCACGTCGCCAAGTTTCACCGGCGCGATGTATGATTTGCCCTCGTTCATCCAGCCGCGCATGGCGGGGTCGAGCGAGAGATATTCCACGCCCACCAGCACTTCGCCGTCCTCGGGCAGCCGCGCCGGTTCTTTCACATAGGTCCAGTCGCTATCCTTTGGCAGGCCAACCGGCCGGGCGGCCAGACGGAACTGGCGGTTTTCAATCTGAGACATGGTGCTCTCCCAATTTTCCAGCGACTATCGCGCCGCCTTGCCGTAAACGCAAGTAGAGAACCGTTTAGGTGATGATCCTCAGTGTCTTTCGGTTTCGGCTTCCAGGCCGAGCAACTGCGCCAGCCGGTCCAGCCGGCGTAGTACGGAATCACCGGCGAACACGCCATTGGCTTCGGCCAGCCCGAGGATCAGCCGCCCCGGCGCCGTTGTCAGCGTGGTGCCGGCCAGCAGTTGCGGGGTACCGGCGGAGAGCGTGTAGGCCAGCCGCAGCGCCGCCCCAAGCGTTTCGGCCCGGCGATTGGCGTGCATATCCAGCAATGAACGCGCCGGGGTTAAAAACGCGCTATCGGCCTCGGCCTCGTAGCGCAGCGCCATGGTGAGCGCCAGAAATGCCCGGGCGTGATGGTCCAGCCCGATGCCGGACTGGCGCAGCACCCGCAAAAACGCCTGTTCAGCGCGGTATTCGGGGTGCTCATGGCTGCCGATGTCAGAGAGCCAGCAGGCGGCCTCGCGCAGCCGCCGCTGTGAGCCGGTTTCCTGTGGGAAAATTGAGTTGGTCCAGGCTACCAGGGCAGGCGGCATGGTGGGGTCGCGCAAAGTGCCGCGGGTTAAATCCTTGCCCGCCGCCAGCAAAGGGTCCTCGGCGCGGATTTCCGGCGGCATCAGCCGTGCGAACCAGCCTTCGCGCATGCCGTTGGCACTGAACACCACGCGCTCCACCCCCGAAGCCCGCAGCAGGCGCCGTAAAATCAGCGCGGCGTAGGGTAAATCCTCGATCCGGCGCTTCGGCACGCCGGGCATCCGCTCGATCAGCTTGCGGCCTGCCTCGCTGATGACGCCCGCCAGATCCCGCGCTTCCTCACGCCCGATGGTGTAGTGATGCACCATATTCAGCGGGTAGCCGGTTTGCATGATGTGAATCCGCGCCAGGGCCCGGAAGGCGCCGCCGGAGAGGTATAAATCCCGCCCTGCCGCTTCGGCCACAAAGGGCGCTTCTTCCAGCGCCGTGGTGACAATCTGCCGGGCTTTCATCAAATCGCCACCGGCGCGGTCGGCCAGCCGGATGACGCCGATTGGCAGCGTGATCGAAGTGCCGACATGCCCGGCATCGAGCCGCACCAGCTCCAGAGAGCCGCCGCCGAGGTCGGCGAGGATACCATCCGCCGCCGGAATGCCGCATAGCACGCCCTCGGCGGATAATGAGGCTTCAGCGTTGCCCGAGAGCACATTGATGCGCATCTCGGGGATGTTTTTTTGTAGATGCTTGACGAACTCGGGGCCGTTTTCGGCATCGCGCACCGCCGAGGTGGCCAGCACCTCAAGAATCTGCGCTCCCATCGCCCGCGCTACGGCCGCATAGCGGCGTAGCACGGTTTCGGCCTGCACCAGCGCCGCTTTATCCATCTTGCCGGTCTTGGTCATGCCTTTGGCCAGACGCAGCACGGCTTTTTCATTGAAAATCTGCACCGGATTACGAGAGTCACCCTCGTAGATCACCAGCCGGACTGAATTGGAGCCTAAATCCACGACGGCGCGCCGCGCGGCCATGTTCAGCATTGTGTCATGCCGGTCATCGATGGAAAATTGATCCATGGAGCCTAGTATCGCAGATTGCGGCGTGACAGAGAAGCGACAGCTTCATGACTGTTATGCGGCAGTGCCGCCAATGGTCAGCCCCGACAGTTTCATCGTCGGCTGCCCCACACCCACCGGCACACCCTGGCCGTTTTTGCCGCAGGTGCCGACGCCGGGGTCAAGCGCGAAATCATTGCCGATCATCTCGATTTTGGTCAGGGCATCCGAGCCGTTGCCGATCAAGGTGGCGCCTTTGACCGGTGCGCCGATTTTGCCATCCTCGATCATATAGGCTTCGGCTGCCGAGAACACGAACTTGCCGGACGTGATATCAACCTGACCACCGGCAAAATTCACGGCGTACAGGCCGCGTTTTACCGATTTGATCATCTCCTCGGTGGTGGCCTCGCCGTTCAGCATGATGGTGTTGGTCATCCGCGGCATCGGCGAATGGGCGTAGGATTGCCGGCGGCCATTGCCGGTGGCGCGCATGTTCATCAGCCGGGCGTTCTGGCGGTCCTGGATGAATCCAACCAGAATCCCATCCTCGATCAACGTGGTGCGCGAGGTCGGCGTGCCTTCATCGTCGATCGTGAGCGAGCCGCGCCGGTTGGGCAGGGTGCCATCATCCACCACGGTCACACCCTTGGCGGCGATGCGGCTGCCCATCAAGCCGGCGAAAGCCGAGGTTTGTTTGCGGTTGAAGTCACCTTCCAGCCCGTGCCCGATCGCCTCATGCAGCAAAATGCCAGGCCAGCCGGAGCCCAGCACCACCGGCATTTCGCCCGCCGGGGCGGCGATGCTGGTTAAATTCACTGAAGCCTGGCGGATCGCCTCATGCACAGCACCCTGCCAGTAGGCAGGTGCTGTGTAGGGCGCATAGGAGGTCCGGCCACCGGCACCGTGGCCACCGGATTCACGGCGGCCGTTTTCCTCCATCACCACCGAGACATTCAGCCGCACCAGGGGGCGCACATCGGCGGCGCGCGTGCCATCGGCCCGCAAAATCTCCACCACCTGCCACTCGCCCATGATGCTGGCCATGACTTGCGTCACGCGCGAATCAGCGGCGCGGGCATAGGCGTCGATCTCGCTCAGCAGCGCGGCCCGGGTGGCAAACGGCATCTCGGCCAGCGGGTTCAACCCCGCATAAAGCGGTGCCGCGCCGCCCGCCGGCCCGCTGGCCACCATCGATTGCTCAGCTGACTTGGCGGCGCGGATGGTCTCAGCCGCCCGCGCCAGTGCGGCCTCGCTTAAATCCCCGGCATGGGCATAGTAGCTGGCTTCCCCCAGCACGGCGCGTAGGCCAAAGCCCCGGCGCGTATCAAAGCTCGCCGAGCGGATGCGGCCGTCCTCCAGGCTGATGCCTTCGGATTCGCGGTATTCCAGGAATAATTCGCCATCATCAGTGCCTTCCAGCGCTGCGGCGATCTGGCGGGCGGCCACTGCGGGGTCTAGCCCGCCGGTGCCGTGGAACAATTTTTGGGCGGTCTCAAGCGCGTTCATCATTCACTCCGCAGCAGCAATGTCAGACCGTAACATGGGGCGTCCTGTGGCCCCGCGCAAACTGTGCCGCGCCAGCACCGCTGCCGCCAGCAGCAGCACGGCGTTTAGCTCATGCACATAGCCCAGCTCCGCAGAGCCGGAGATGATGGTGATCATCCCTAGCAGATATTGCAGCGCCACCAGCCCGGCCAGGAGAAGGAAGGCATCACGCGGTCCCGGCGGCAGGGTTTCGCGCAAGCCCAGCCCGGCGGTTATGAGCACGCTCAGCGCGGTCAGCGTTGCCAGCACCCGGTGGTCGAACTGCACGGTGGCCTGATTGGCGATGAAATTCAGCCACAGCGGGTGCAGTTTATAGAATCCCAGCGGCACCCAATGGCCATCCATTTTTGGGAAGGTGTTGAACACGCTCACGGCGTTGGTGGCGGCCACCAGAGCGCCCAGGCCCATAGTGCAGAGAATTAAAATAATCGAGCTGGTAAGCCAATGTTTCAAATATTCTGGAGTCTCGATCCGGACCGGTACCGGATTGCGCACGCTCAAGCCGGTCCAGAGCAGCGCGATAAAAATCAGCATGCCGGAGACAAAATGCGGTGCCAGCCATTCCGGCGGCACCGATGTTACGCCGGGTTCCATGCCGGTTCTCACCATTTCCCAGCCATAGGTAGCCTGCCCGGCGCCGGCGGCGAACAAGGCCAGCAGCCATAGGCCCAGCCGGGGGGAAATCCGGGCCTTAAACAGCAGTACCGCGAGGGGGATCAGCAGCACCAGAGCCATTACCCGCCCCCACACCCGGTCCCAGAACATTGGCCAGAACAAAGCCTTGAACTGCGTGAGCGAGATCGGCGGGTGCATCGCCTGATACTGGCTGGTTTGGCGGAATAGTCCGAACAACTGCGCCCAGTCGGCATCGGTGCGCGGCGGGATGAAGCCGGTGAAGGGCAGCCAGACCTGGATGGTGTAACCGGCATTGATGGTGCGGGCGTGGCCGCCGCCCGCCACCATGCCGAACACCATGAAGGCGAGGAACAATATCCAGTTTCCCACCAACCGGTCGGGTTTTTTCACCGTGCGGCTCCTCGCAAAGCGTGCAGCATATAAACAAACGCCGCCAGCAGCAGCACCGCGTTCATCTGGTGCGCCACGCCGATATCAAACATTTGCGAGACCAGGGCTGTCACCCCCAGAGCGTACTGCAACAGCACCAGCGCGCCAACGGCCAAGGCGGCATCACGCACGGCACCGTTCACACCGCTGCGCAGCGCCATCACCGCCGCCACCAGCACCACCAGGGCGGTCACGCTCGCCAGCATCTGATGATTAAACAGCACCGCCGCTTTATTGGCGAACAGATTCAGCCACCAGGGTTGCAGGGTGAAATAATCCGCTGGCGGTGCGCCCATGCCGGCGCCGGTTTTGGCGTTGAACACATCAATTGCATGGGTGCCGGAGACGAAGGTACCGGCAAACATCGTCACCACCAGCAGCAGCGCTGCCGCCAGCGCCCAGCGCCGCAGGCCAAGGGCGCCCGGCACCGCGATGGGTTGCGGCCGCAGCACGTTCAGGCCGGTCCACAGTACCGCCACGAACAGGAACATCGCCGCCGAGAAATGCAGGCTCAGGCGCCAGGGCTGCACCGCCACGCTATTGGGGTCAAAGCCTGAGGCCACCATGAACCAGCCGATGGCGCCTTGCAGCCCGCCGAGCAGGAACAATAGCCCGAGCCAGGGAATCAGCCGTTTTTCCACGCGCCGGGTGAGGATGAACACCACCAGCGGCACAAAAAACACCAGCCCGATCAGCCGTCCCCACAGACGGTGCAGATACTCAGGCCAGAACAGGGTTTTGAACCCGGTCAGATCGAGACCGGGGTGCAGGATCTGCGCCTGGGGGATGCTCTGGTAGAGGGCAAACATTTTATCCCAGGCGGCGGCGCTGAGTGGGGGCAGCGTGCCGATGACCGGGTCCCAGACCATGATCGAGAGGCCGGAGCCGGAGTCGCGCGTGTAGCCACCGATCCCCACCATCACCCAGATCATGAAGGCCACCGTCAGCAGCCAGGTGCCGACCGCATAATGCGTG
The DNA here is from genome assembly GCA_031291755.1 of Acidocella sp. Classification (GTDB taxonomy): domain Bacteria; phylum Pseudomonadota; class Alphaproteobacteria; order Acetobacterales; family Acetobacteraceae; genus Acidocella. Next base: position 8,815 of record JARLIK010000037.1, read on the forward strand.
TTTCGTGTTGCAGTATTCATGCGCGGGAGGTGGCACCACTCACCGGTTTTGACAACCGATGACCTCACTCATGCAGCGATTTTATCAGCGCCTCGGCCTCGCCGCGCTCCAGCCGCAATGCCCGCCGCGCCACCTCCTGGGCAAACCCCATCCGCGCCATCGCCGCCAATATTTTCAATTCCGGTGCCTCGCCAAATGGCCCGGCCCGTTTGCGGCGCAGGAACGCGCAGGCCGCCGCCAATTCCCGCGCGGGGTCATCGGCCACGGCCGCTTGGGCCGCCGCCGGGGCTACCCCTTTGGCCGCCAGATGCGCCAGCGCGTAGCGGCGCGGCTTGCCCTCGCGCGTCAGCCGCCTGGCCCGAGAGGCGGCGAATGCCGTGTCATTCAGCACATTGGCTGCTTTCAATCTGGCAATCACTGTGGGGATGGCCGCCTTCGCCCGGCGAACCGCCGCGGTCACCGCCTCGGGGTCGGCATCGTCCCCGGCGTAGAGCCGCGCCCAGCGGTCAATTTTGCGGGATAATACCTGCCCCATACTCATCTCGGTTGCGGCATAGCGTGCCAGATGGTTTAGCGCTGCCTCGTAGAGCTTATTTTCATCAGGGGGTTTGGACGCCATACGCCCTAGTCTCGCCGCAATAAAATCTGCTGACAAGCGCCTCGGCCTGCTTTAGCCTTCCCATTACGGCAACCACAAAATCCCAAGGAACGCCATGCCTGATTATGACTATATTATTGTGGGTGCCGGTTCGGCGGGGTCGGTTCTGGCCAATCGTCTCTCAGCGGATGGCGTGACCAGGGTGTGCCTGCTGGAGGCCGGTAAGCCGGATAATTCCATGCTCATCGACATCCCGTTTGGTATTTTGGGGCTGCTGACCTCGAAAACTTATAATTGGTATTTTAACACGGCGCCGCAGGCGAATCTCAATAACCGCCGGCTTTATTGGCCACGCGGTAAAACGCTTGGTGGCTCCTCCTCGATCAACGCGATGATCTACATGCGTGGTGTGCCCGCTGATTATGATGAATGGGAGGCGCTGGGCGCACCCGGCTGGGGCTGGGAGTCGCTGTTGCCGGTTTTCAAGCAACTGGAAAATAATGAGCGCGGGGCTGATGAGTTTCACGGCAGTGGCGGCGCGTTGAATGTCGCGGATTTGCGCCAGCCGAACCCGTTGTCTGAATTATTCATCCAAGCTGCCGTTGAGGCGGGGCTGCCGATTAACAATGATTTCAACGGCGCCAGCCAGGAAGGCGTGGGACCTTATCAGGTGACGCAGAAAAATGGCCGCCGCTATTCCGCCGCCCGGGCATTTCTGGATGCCGCAAAAACCCGTGCTAATCTGACGATTTTAACCGAGGCGCATGTTACGAAAATTTTGCTGGAGGATAAGCGCGCGACCGGCGTGGAGGTGAAAACGTCCGAAGGGATACAACGGTTGATGGCGCGGCGTGAAATTATTTTGGCAGGTGGGGCCATCAACTCGCCGCAACTGCTGCTGCTCTCGGGCATCGGCCCGCAAGCGGTACTGGCCAAGCACAATATTCAGCCACTGCATGAGCTTCCCGGTGTTGGCCAGAATTTACAGGATCATCTGGATGCCACGGTTATTGTGAAGGATAAAACCAACCGCTCGATCGGGATTGGCCCTGGCTCTGCCTTCACATTATTCAAGGCGTTCCTGCAGTACCGCAAATCCGGCTCCGGTCTTTTTGCTTCCAACGCGGCGGAAGCCGGCGGCTTTGCCAAGCTCACGCCGGAATCACAGCGCCCGGAGATTCAATTTCATTTTGTGCCGACCATCCTGCGCAACCATGGCCGCACGCTCACGCCAGGCTATGGCATGACTTTGCATTGCTGCCAGTTGCGGCCAAAAAGCCGGGGCTATATTGGGCTGAAATCAAATGATCCCTTTGCCGCCCCGCTGATCCAGCCGAACTATTTGAGCCATGACGATGATCTGGCTGAATTGCTGGCCGGCTATAAATTGGGCCGGCGCATCATGAACACCGCGCTGATGAAATCCGTTGCGGGAGGCGTTGAAATTGAGCCTGGCGCGGGTGTCGCCTCTGATGCGCAGCTGATCGAGCATATTCGTAACAATGCAGAAACTATTTATCATCCGGTTGGCACATGCAAAATGGGACATGATGATATGGCGGTGGTGGATGACCGCCTGCGGGTTCATGGCATTGCCAATTTGCGGGTGGCGGATGCTTCGATCATGCCGCGCGTCATCGGCGGCAACACCAACGCCCCTACCATCGTGATCGGCGAAAAGGCCGCCCGCATGATTTTGGCGGACTGTAATGAGGCGGCGGTGTGATTATTTTCCGATACAGAATCCGCTGAACACGGCGTCGAGAATTTCCTCGACGCCGATCGTTCCCATTAAACGCCCCAGAGCACTCGCTGCAATCCGCAATTCCTCACCGCGCAATTCCGGCGCCTCGGCTTCCAGCGCAAAGCGTAAGGCGTCGGCTGTATCCTTCACACAGGCTATTTGCCGGGGCCGCGCCAATGCCGCAGCGCCCCGTGTGTCGGTGAGTTTTGATGCTGCCCCGGCCAGTTGCTTGACCAGTTGCAGCATGCCATCGCCGGTTTTGGCGCTCACCTGCAAAAACCCCAGCGGTGTGCAATCGGCCAAATCCGATTTCGTGATCACGTAGAGCGATTCAACATTATCAGGAACTTGCGCAAATACTGGCGCATCAGCAGCCGCCACTGCAATTACCAGATCGGCTTTCTCGCCGCGTAGTCTGGCGCGGCGCACACCCTCGGCTTCCACCACATCATCCGTCTCGCGCAAACCGGCAGTGTCGGTGATATGCACCGGCACGCCGCCTAAATCGACGCGCACGCCGATCGTATCGCGGGTGGTGCCTGGAATTTCCGAGACAATCGCCACATCCTCGCCTGCGAGCGCATTCAGCAAGGTTGATTTTCCGGCATTCGGGCTGCCTAGAATCACAAACTCCAAGCCTTCGCGCAGCCGCTCGGCCCGCGGGGAGGCTGCCAGCACCGCCAGCATTTCATCGTGCAGGCGCCTGATGTCTCCCAGCAATTTGACTTCCACCTCCGGCGGCAAATCCTCATCGGGAAAATCAATCAACGCCTCCTGCTGCGCCATCATCAGCCGCAGCGTCTCGCGCCAGGCCAGGCAGGATTCATGCAGCGCATCAGCCCCGTCCAGAGCCAGCCGGCGTTGCGCCTCGGTTTCCGCGGCGATCAGATCGGCGATGGCCTCAGCCTGCAATAAATCCATCCGGCCATTCAGGAACGCCCGCCGGGAGAATTCCCCCGCTTCAGCGGGCCGGGCACCGGCGGCCACCAGCGCTGCACTGACCGCCGCCAGCACCGCCCGGCCACCATGCAGCGCTAATTCCACACAATCCTCGCCGGTGTAGCTGTGGGGGGCGGCGAAAACCGTGACCAGTGCGTGGTCAAGCAAGTGGCCTTGCGCATCCATCAGGTTGCGCACCGAAGCCCGTCTGGGTTCCGGCAGATGCCTCACCATCGACGCCACAATCTGTAACGCTGACGCGCCCGACAGGCGGAGCAGGGTCACCGCCCCGCCGCGTCCGGTGATGGCGGCGAATATAGTGTCAGTGCTCACGGCAGCAGCAATGCCGCCACCCGGCCCTGGCCGATGATATGCTGCTCCAGCACCGCCTCCACCGCCGCGAAATCCTCCAGCCGGTACCATACGCCTTCCGGGTACAACACGGCGCAGGGCCCCAGCTCGCAGCGGTCTAAGCACCCAGCCTGGTTGATCCGCACGCCCTTGATGCCAAGCTCCTTGACCCGTACCTTCATGTAATCGCGGATTTTTTCCGAGCCTTTGGAGGCGCAGCAGCCGCGCTCATGGCCTTCCGGACGGCGGTTGCCGCACACGAAAACATGGGTCTCAAAGTACAATTTTGCGTCATCAGCGTGCCGCTCACCCATAAACCACTCCAATCGATGCTATCTAAACGTCCTCGTAGTCATCCAGAGGAACCGTCCATGTCAAACCGCCGCAAATTTTTGCTATTTGGAAGCGCCTCGATCGGCGCCATCCTGATCGCCCGTGCCCTTGATGCGCCCACCCCGGCGCGGGCTGCCGAGGTGTTCGAGGTTACTCATACCGATGCTGAATGGCAGAAGCTCCTCACTCCGGCGCAATATAATATTTTGCGCCAGCAAGGCACCGAGCCGCCGTTTTCCAGCCCGTTGTTGAATGAGCATCGTACCGGCACCTTCAACTGCGCCGGTTGTGCTTTGCCGTTGTTTTCCTCGACCACCAAGTACGACAGCGGCACCGGTTGGCCGAGCTTCTATAAGCCGCTGCCTAATGCGGTGGCGACCTCCGATGACAGCTCGCTCGGCATGGACCGGACCGAAGTGCATTGCCGCCGCTGCGGGGGGCATTTGGGCCATGTCTTCCCGGACGGGCCGCCGCCGACGGGTTTGCGTTATTGCATGGATGGGCTTGCGTTGACGTTTACGCCCGCCTGAAATTAGCCTGCGCCGCCGCGGCGCTCTATAACGGTCCCGTATCGAGGAGGGGCCATGGCCGAAATTATCAACCGGCGAGTCTGCGGCGAGATTGAGGGCGACTTCGTGCTGTTTCTGATCGGCATAAGGCTGAATAGGCCCTGGAAGCCGAACTGGCTGCCGGTGTTTACGGCCATGCCGCGCATGCTGAAGGAACTCTCGCTGCATCCTGAGCTAGGGCTGCTGCATTACCGGCTGCATTTTGGCTTTCCGGGCAGCATGCTGGTGCAGTATTGGCGTAGCTTCGAGCATCTCAACGCCTATGCACAAAACCGCGACAATGCGCATTTACCGGCTTGGACAGCGTTTAACAAAGCGGTTGGCAGCAATGGTGATGTCGGCATCTGGCATGAGACCTATCTGGTCTCGCCCGGCACTTCCGAGAGTATCTATGTCAACATGCCCCGGTTTGGCCTGGGTGCGGCCGGTGATATATTTGATGCCGGCGGCGCGCGCAGCAATGCCAAAAAACGCTTGACGGCGCTGAAGAAACCTTAAACCACCTTCTCGTCGGCCCCGATGCCGAGCTGCTTTAATTTGCGGTGCAGGGCGCTGCGTTCCATGCCGACGAAATTGGCGGTACGACTGATGTTGCCGCCGTAGCGCAGCAGTTGTGCCTGCAGATATTGCGTCTCGAACACATCGCGGGCTTCGCGCAGCGGCAGCGCCATTACATCCGCCGCCGGATCAATGGCCAAGGCCCTTGGAGCATGGGCTGAGAGTTCGGTCGGCAGATGTTCGGCGCGGAAAAAATCCGGCGTCTCGCCGACCCGCATGATCATCAGCCAATCCATGATATTGCGCAGTTGCCGCACATTGCCTGGCCAATCATGCGCTTGCAGGGCAGCGATGGCATCAGAGGCCAAAGCCCGCATCGGCAGGCCGGAGGTTTCCGCAGCGCGGGCCAGAAAATCGGCGGCAAGGGCGGGGATATCCTCGCGGCGTTCCTTGAGGGATGGCACGCGCAGCGGCACCACGGCGAGGCGGTAGTATAAATCTTCCCTGAATTTTCCGGCGGCAATTTCAGCGGTCAGATCCTTGGCGGTGCTGGCGATGACGCGGATATCTACTTTGACCCGTGAATTTACGCCGCCGCCAACGCGCTCGAAGCTTTGCTCCTGCAGTACACGCGCAATTTTGCCTTGCGTCTCCATCGGCATGTCGGAAATTTCATCTAGCAGCAGCGTGCCGCCGTGGGCACGCTCCAGCACGCCGATGCGGCGTGGTGCCCCGTTTGGGCCGGCCCCCGCTTCCACGCCAAACAGCTCAATTTCAAATCGCTCCGGCGCCAATATTGCGCAGTTCAGTGCCACGAAAGGCGCCTCGGCCCGGCGTGACTTGGCATGGATCATTCGCGCTACAGTTTCCTTGCCTGCCCCTGGAGCACCGGAAATCAGCACCCGTGAGCCGGTCGGTGCCACCCGTTCGATGGCGGCCCGCAGGCCTGCGATGGCGTGGCCCTCACCGGTCAAATTCACTGCGGGTCCTACGCGCAGGCGCAACTCAGCGTTCTCCGCCGATAATTTCGCAGCTTCCAGCGCCCGGCGCACTACCAGCAGTAGGCGATCTGAATTGAAAGGTTTTTCGATGAAATCGTAAGCGCCGCGTTGAATGGCGGCCACTGCGGTTTCAATGGTGCCGTGTCCGGAGATCATCACCACCGGCACCCGGGGCTCTTCCTGATGCAGCACATCCAGAATGCCGATGCCATCCAGTTTCGAGCCTTGCAGCCAGACATCGAGAATCACCAGATGCGGCCTACGGGCTTTGTAAGCGGCCAAGGCTTCATCGGAGGTGCCGGCGCTGCGGGCCTCGAAGCCTTCATCCCGCAGAATCGCTTCTACCAGCATCCGGATATCGGGCTCATCATCGACAATCAGAATATCAATCATTGGGCAGTATGGTCCTCGCTTAAGGCTTCCAGATTGGGCTCGCTCGCAGCCGTCGCAAGTGCCGGCAGCACCAGGCTTACCATCGCCCCCTGGCCGCCGGGGGCTTCGTCGAGATCGAGTTGCCCGCCGTGGTCTTCCATGATCTTGCGGACGATCGCCAAGCCCAATCCAGTGCCTTTGGCTTTGTGCGTGACATAGGGCTCCATCAGCTTGCCGCGGTCGGTCTCGGGCAGGCCAATGCCGTCATCGATCACGCGCAACACCGCGTTCTGGCCTTCTGCAAACACCTGCACCTTCACAATATGGGCGCCAGGCCGCATCGCCACGGCATCCACAGCGTTTTGTAATAAGTTTGTCAGAGCCTGGCCGATCAAACGCCGGTCGCAGAAAGCCCGCAAATCCGGGTCGGCGATCTCCACCTGGAAATCGATATGCCGGCTCGCCACGCGCTGCAGTACCAGCGCCTCGCGAACAATCCGCTCCAGCGATTCGCTTTTCATCACCGGGGCCGGCATCCGCGCAAAGGTTGAGAACTCATCCACCATCCGTCCAATATCACCGACATGGCGCACAATTGTGTCAGCACATTGTGCAAATCCTTCGACGTCCGAGGTAATTTCACGGCTGAAGCGGCGCTTCAAACGTTCGGCGGAAAGTTGGATCGGGGTCAGCGGGTTTTTGATTTCATGGGCGATGCGGCGAGCTACATCCGCCCATGCCGCTTTGCGCTGGGCGGAGAGCAACTCGGTGACGTCATCGAATGTCACAATAAATCCGTCGGCCAAACCGGCTTTCAATTCAGCGCCGATCCGCACCAGCAGCACGCGCTTTTGCATCGCCGGGCCATGCTCAATTTCGGCGGTCATAGGCTTATCGGGGGTGGCTGTTACCGCTTCGATCATCGGGGCGAATTCCGGCACCACTTCCGCCAGCGCTTCGCCGAGGTGGCCTTGAAGATCGACGCCTAAAAATTCCGAAGCGGCGCGGTTTGGCAGTTCAATCCGGCCTTGTGCATCCAGCCCGATCACCCCCGCCGAGACGCCGGCCAGCACGGTTTCGGTAAAGCGCCGGCGTTCATCCAATTGGCCGTAGGCTACCATCAACTCGGCGCGCTGGGCTGCCAATTGCCCGGTCATGCGGTTGAAAGCCCGTGACAGACCTGCAACCTCGTCGCCGGTGGTGGTCTCGGGCACCCGCACGGTTAAATCACCGGCTCGCACCCGCTCAGCGGCCCTCATCAAATGCCCAATTGGCTTGGCAATCTGGTTGGCGATCACCAGCCCAATCAGCACGGCGGCGGAGAGTACCAGCAGCGCCACAGTGGCGAAGATCAACGCGAAGGAAATTTCCAGCCCGTTGCGGTTTTGTGAGAGCCTTTGATATTCTGCAACGGCTGCCTCGGTTTTTTGCACATGGTCCAAAATCGCCGGGTCGATGGGCCGCTCGATCAGTAGCATCAGCGGCGGGGTGGAATCCAATTGAATCACCGCCCGCTCCAGCGTGGAATCAGGCGCGCTGATGACCACCACCTGCCCGGCCCGGGCGCTGGCAATTTCTGCCTGGCTGGGAATCGTCGCTCCCATGCCGGCCAGCAACCCTGCCGAGGCGATCACCTGGCCGGTCACGGGCTCAAAAATCACCGCCTGGGTCAGCCCGCGGGTGGCGGTCTGCTGCACCAGAAAATTCGCAAAGCCGGTGGCATCACCATAAAAAATCGTGCCGTTCTGGGAAAGATCATTGGCAATCGCCAGCGCATCAAGACGAATGTCGTTGGTATGTTCGGCCAGATAGCCCTGGGCGACTTGATTGCTCTCATCGAGCGCGGTTTGCACCCTGGCATTGAACCAGGCCTGAATTCCGATGTTGAAAAATACCGTGGCGAAGACGGCCACCAGAATGGCGGGCACCGCCGCCACGCCGCCAAATAACAATACCAGCCGCACATGCAGACGAGCCCCCGCCGCCCCCTGCCGGCGTTCCAGCACCACCCGTGTCACGCGGCCCACCAAAATAATAATCAGCAGCAGCAATGCGGCAAAATCCGCCACGGACATGCCAATTGCCACCGACGAATGCACGCCTAGCTTCACCCGGCCGGCTAAAATCGCAAAAGTGGCAATTCCCAGCAGTAACGCGACCGAGGCCAGCAGTAAGGTTGATACCCGGCCCAGCGCGATATCCAGCGCCCGGGTGGCCCAGGAGCGGTTTGGTTGATCGGTTTCCATCGCGGCGGACATGTTCGGACTAACCCATCACAGCAGATGCGTGAATTGAAAAACCGTCCAGAATAGCCAGAGCAGCCCGTGCCATATCCATAATACTGCCTGATAGCCAAACATTCAGAGCGCCCTATCCAACACGGCGCTGCACGCCAATACCATGTTCGCGGATTTTTTTGCGCAGCGTATTGCGATTAAGCCCCAGCAAAGCGGCGGCGCGGATTTGGTTGCCACGGGTTTCGGCCAGGGTCATGCGTATCAGAGGCCGCTCCAGCTCGGCCAGAGCGCGTTCGTATAATACGCCTTCTTCGCCACTTTCACGGATTGCCGCCAGCAAGCGGTTGACATGGCGCTCGACTACGGTGGCCATGTTGTCTGCCTCATCGCCCCGTGCCGGAGCTGCGGCTTCTTCCACAGTCACGTAATCAGCCAGTTCGGGTGCTAAAATCGCCTCAGTAATCACTGATTGCGGCACCAGTGCCGCCAACCGGCGAATTAAATTCTCCAGTTCGCGCACATTTCCTGGCCACCGATACGCTGAGAGCATCGCCATAGCGCCTTGGTCCAAGGTTTTAACCGGCAGCCCTTCCGCCGCTGCCTTGTTGAGGAAATGCTGCGCCAGCACGGGAATATCATCGGCCCGTTCGCGCAAGGGCGGTAGCCGGATCGGCACCACATTGAGGCGGTAAAACAAATCCTCGCGGAATTGGCCGCCGCGGATCAATGCGCGCAAATCGCGGTGGGTGGCGGCGACGATGCGGGCGTTGGCACGGATGGGCTGGCGGCCGCCCACCGTGGTGAATTCGCCCTCCTGCAATACCCTGAGCAGCCGGGTTTGCGCTTCCGGCGGCATGTCGCCGATTTCATCGAGGAAAAGCGTCCCGCCGTTGGCTTGCTCGAAGCGCCCGACATGGCGGTTGGTGGCGCCGGTGAAGGCACCGCGTTCGTGGCCGAATAATTCACTTTCAATCAACTCACGCGGAATCGCCGCCATGTTGATGGCCACGAACGGGCCGGCCCGGCGGCGGCCATAATCGTGCAGGGCCCGGGCTACCAGTTCCTTGCCGGCACCGCTCTCGCCGTTGACCATCACGGTCAAATCGGTGGTGGTGAGCCGTGCGATCACCCGGTAGATTTCCTGCATCGCAGGGCTGCGGCCAATCAGCGGCAATGCCTCATCGGGGTTTTTCGGCGCCTCAACGGCCGCAGCATTTTGCAGCGGCTGTTTGATCGCGCGGTCCACCACCGCCAGCAAATCGGCAAGGTCAAAGGGCTTCGGCAAATAATCGAAGGCGCCGCGCTGGGCGGCCTGGACCGCTGTGGTCAGGGTGGATTGCGCACTCATCACAATCACCGGCAACTCTGGCCTGATCCGGCGAATGCGCGGCACGAGGTCTAGCCCGTTTTCATCGGGCATGATGACATCGGTGATTACCAGATCGCCCTCGCCATCCTCGACCCAGCGCCAGAGTGTGGCGGCGGAGGCGGTGGCTCGGACCTGATAGCCGGAGCGCCCGAGCGCTTGCGTCAACACCGTGCGGATTGAGCGGTCATCATCGGCGATCAGAATGGTCGGCAGCGTCGTCATGAATGCTCACTCTCAGATGGTTCTTCAAATACCGGCAGATTGATGCGGAATTCGGTCCGGCCGGGCCGGCTATCAACGTCGATCAGCCCGCCATGGTCGGCGACGATTTTGGCCACCAGCGCCAGGCCCAGCCCGCTGCCGGTGGCCTTGGTGCTGATGAAAGGTTCAAACAAATGCCGGCGGATGTCGTCAGGGATGCCAGGGCCGTTATCGCGCACCGAGACAAACAAGGGCAGATTGGCTCGCCCGCGTTTGGAGGCGGCGGACAGGCGCACGCCATGCTGAAAGCCGGTGGAGAGATGAATTTCACCATCGGAACGATCCATGCCCGCGATGGATTCCGCAGCATTTTTCACCAGATTCAGCAACACCTGAATCAACTGATCGCGATTCCCATGCACATGCGGCAAGGAGGGGTCATAGGTCTCGATAAATTTGATGCGGGCGGCGAAGCCCGAACCAGCCAGCTTGCGCACATGCTCGAGTACGCGGTGAATATTCACCGCGTTACGTTCCAGCTTCTTTTCGCCAAACGTCTCCATGCGCTCCACCATGGCGCGGATGCGGTCGGCCTCGTCGCGGATCAGCACGGCCAGTTCACGGTCCGCCGCTGGGGCGCTGGTTTCGAGCAACTGCGCGGCCCCGCGAATGCCTGACAGCGGATTTTTCACCTCATGTGCTAAAATCGCCGCCATGCCGGTGATGCTGCGCGCTGCGTTGCGGGCTGACATTTGCTGGTCGAGGGCGCGGGCGGCTGAGCTATCCTGCAAGGTCAGCACCACATGTCCGGGCACATCGGCCAGCGGCGCCACCTGCACTGAGGTACCGCGGCGGGTGAGGCGCGGACCCTCCAACACCATGTCGTGCTCGGCGACGCTCAGCCCGTCGCGACGGGCGCGCTCGATCAGCAGAAAAATCGGATGATCCGCCGGCAATATTTCGGTCAGCTCCTGTTCCACGAGGAGCGCACTGGAGGAGCCGAAAAATTCCTCGGCGGCATAATTTACGAAGCAGAAGGAATCATGCTCGTTCAGCATCACCACCGCGATCGGCAGGGCGCCTAGAATCTGTGCACAATCAACTTTGACGACATTTTTCGGCGGTGCGGACCGCCGCACCATGCCGAAGGCCCGCCGCAGGCCGCTCATGCGGCCAACGCCAGATGTACGTCGGTCTGGCGCACAAAGCCTGCCGCGATCAGCGGGTCATAGAAGCTGTTGATCAAGGCGATGACCGCCCCGGCGTTGTCCAGCCGGTTCATCTGGGCGCGGAAGGAAGCTGAGCCGTGCAGCCCGTGCGAGTACCAGGCCAGATGCTTGCGGGCCAGGCGCACCCCGGCATTTTCGCCGAAATGCGACCGGATGGTCTCATAATGATGCAGCATGATTTGTTTTTGGGTGGCCAGATCGGGCTCGGATAGCTGCTCACCGGTGGAGAGGTAATGCGCCACCTGGGCCAGAAACCAGGGCCGCCCGTAGGCACCGCGTCCGATCATGACCCCATCGGCGTGGCTGCGGCGCAGGGCTGAGGCGGCTTTTTCGATGCTGGTGATATCGCCGTTGACGATGATGGGGATTTTTACGGCCTCTTTCACCTGTGCTACGAAATCCCAATCCGCTACGCCCTCATAGAACTGCTGGCGGGTGCGGCCGTGTACGGTCACCATCGCGATGCCGGAGTCTTCGGCGATTTTTGCCAGTTTTGGCGCATTCAGGCTTTGTAAATCCCAGCCCATGCGCATTTTTAGCGTCACTGGCACGTCTACCGCCCGCACGGTGGCGGCTAGGATTTTCTCGGCCAGAATTTCATCGCGCATCAGCGCCGAGCCGGCGGTTTGGCCGATCGCTACTTTTTTCACCGGGCAGCCGAAATTTATATCGATCAGATCCGCGCCGTTCGCCACCGCGATGCGTGCCGCCTCGGCCATGGCTTCAGGTTCGCAGCCCGCCAACTGCACCGAGGACGGTCCGCCGCCCGCCACGACCTCGGCCATTCGCATGGTGTTGCGGTTTTCGCGTACCATTGCCCAACTGGCGATCATCTCGGAGACCACCAGCGGGGCCCCCATTTCCTTGGCCAAGGCCCGGAACGGCAGGTCTGTCACCCCGGATAAAGGTGCCAAAATAACCGGCTGTTCCAGCCGCACTGCCTTCGGGCCGGTGCCGATGGTGATCGGTTTGATCAGGGGGGAGAAACCATTGCTCATGATTTGTGCAAACTAACCGCCGAACGCGCAGTACGCAATCACCCCGGGGCATAGTTGACGGCAAAGCCGCCGCTCGTCACATCTGCCGCCATGAAACTTTCCGCGATTTTAGTCGCCGGCGGCACCGGCTCCCGTTTTGGTGGCGATACGCCCAAGCAATTGCTGCATCTGGCGGGCAAACCCGTGATCCGCCATGCCGCTGAGGCGCTGCTGGCGCATGTGGATTTACTGCAGCCGGTGGGCGATGCGGCGCTGATCGGCCCGGCGCTGGCGGGCTTGGCGCATTTGCCGATTGTGGCCGGCGGGGTGGAACGCCAGGATTCGGTGCGTAACGGGTTACAGGCTTTGGGGCCCTACGCGCCGGATATCGTGCTGATCCACGACGCCGCCCGCCCGATTATTCCCGCCGGTACGGTGGCGGCGCTGCTGGCGGCGCTGGCGGCGCATGAGGGGGCAATTCCGGCGGTGCCGGTTTCGGATACGTTGAAACGTGGCAGCCAGGGCGAGATTGTTGAGACCGTGCCGCGGGCCGGGCTGTTTCGTGCCCAGACGCCGCAGGCCTTCCGCTACGCCACGATTTTGCGGCTGCATCAGCAGGCTGAGGGCAGCGTGGCGACCGACGATGCGGCATTGCTGGAGGCTGCCGGGCTGCCGGTGGCGCTGGTGGCCGGTGCTGAGCAAAACATCAAAATCACCTATCAAGAGGATTTTTCGCGCGTGCAAAACATAGTGGGCGGCCAGATGGTGCCGCGAATTGGTACCGGGTTTGACGTGCATGCCATGGAAACCGGCCGCCCGATGATCATTTGCGGGGTCAATATCCCGTTCGAGAAGGGCCTGGCCGGCCATTCTGACGCTGATGTCGGCATTCATGCGCTGTGCGACGCCATCTACGGCGCCCTGGCGGAAGGCGACATTGGTCGGCATTTTCCGCCCTCCGAGGCCACCTGGAAGGATTCTGACAGCGCCAAGTTTCTGCGCCATGCCGCCGGGCGGATTAAGGCCCGCGGCGGCGTACTTTCCAATGCCGACATCACCATCATCTGCGAGCAACCCAAGATTACCCCGCACGCCCTTGCGATGCGGGCCAGGCTGGCCGAACTGCTTGATGTTTCAATTGATTTGATCTCGGTGAAAGCCACCACATCCGAGCGATTGGGCTTCACTGGCCGCGGTGAGGGCATTGCCGCCCAGGCGGCGGTGATAGTTATTCTGCCTGCTTAACACCACTTACAGCATTGCAGCATTGTGTAATTATGCTTGCCTAATTCAGCGGCAGCATCGTACATAATGCGCTGCAGCATGAGCTTGGCTCTGCTGCTTTCTTGGACGTTTCCTCCCTAAACTTGGCGGCACTTCGGTGCCGCCTTTTTTTTATGAGTGCTTAATACCCGGCGATCGCTTTGGTTTCAATAATACTTGGCGCTGCGCCTAATAACGCCCCAGCCTTGGCAAATGCCGCTGCCAGATGCGGCGATTTCATGTGCGAATCCGCCGCCGCCTGATTTTCGTAGATTTCAAACACATGAAAGCTCCCAAGGTTCTTGGGCTCCTCATGCAATACATACATTTTTACCCCTGGTTCCGTATGGGTGGCCTTTACCAATTCCTTCAAAACCGCCCGTAGCTCGTCCGCTTTCCCAGGTGCGGCAACAACATGGGCAAACACATGCACAGCATCAGACATTGGCTTTTCCTTCGATTTTTTGTTTAGCCAGGTGAAGCTAACCAAATCTCGTCCGACCCCCAAAACACTTTCGCGACACCTCACTGAAGCGCTGGGAAACGGCAAATTCGCTTTGATAGGTCAGCAGGTGGTGCCGGCGAGAACCAGCGCGGAGCGTGCTGAAGCACATGCGCACCACAAGCGCGGCCGACGCCGCTGAATGGCTTGCCAGAGCAAATTAGTGGGGGGTTTCTGTTGCCCGGTACCCCCCGGACCGCGCTTAGCTGCTGTTTAGGCAGCGACCGCGAATGCTACGTTGTTATCGTTCGCATTTATAATATAGCCCGATAACGGCGGTACAATGCCGGGCAAAAGACGGGTCTTTACCACGCGTGTCGAGCCTGTTTCATCCCCGCACAAGCTGTAACCGCCCTGATGACGAAGCGGCAAAGCCGCGTAGTCTGAGTCAGGCGGGTCAAAACTAAATGGAGATGCCGGGTACTGCCCCCGGGTCCACAACGTTTATTCCACGCGCCGTTTATCACCATAGCTGGCAAGCCAGCCTAACCAATATAGGCAAGGACGCGCGAATATGAAAGAGATAGCGGCATGACCCTTTCGATTGAACAACAGGCTGAAATAGCCGCCGCCCGCGCCAACCCCTCAACCACGCTGCGCCCCAGCGTTGCCGCCCTGGATGCCATGCTGTTCACCGCCATACCGGTGCTGGACCACGGCTTCATCCGGGTGGTGGATTACATGGGCGATGACGCCGCCGTGGTGCAGGCCGCCCGAGTCTCCTACGGCCGGGGGACACGTAAGACCACCGAGGACGAGGGGCTGATCCGCTATTTGATGCGGCATTACCACTCCACGCCGTTTGAGATGTGCGAGATTAAATACCACGTCAAACTGCCGATTTTTGTGGCAAGGCAGTGGATTCGCCACCGCACCGCCAATGTGAATGAGTATTCTGCCCGCTATTCGATACTGGACAAGGAATTCTACATTCCGGCGCCGGAGAACCTGGCCGTGCAATCGGCTGACAACCGGCAGGGCCGGGGCGCGGTGCTGGAAGGCGATGCTGCCGCCGAGGTGCTGAATATCCTGCGCCGCGATGCTGAGCAGACCTACGCCAATTACGAGGACATGCTCGATGAGAGCAAATATGGGCTGGCGCGTGAACTGGCGCGGATGAATTTGACGTTGAACACTTATACGCAATGGTACTGGAAGACGGATTTGCATAATCTGTTCCACTTCCTGCGGTTGCGTGCCGATGCCCATGCGCAGTATGAAATTAGGGTCTATGCCGAGGCGATGCTGGAGACGGTAAAAGCCTGGGTACCGCTGAGCTTTGGTGCCTTCAGCGACTACCGCCTGGGGGCGGTGACGTTCTCTGCCAAGATGCTGGATATCATCAAACGCATGCTGGCCGGCGAACAGGTGGTGCAGCCTGGTAGTGGGCTTTCCAAACGCGAATGGAACGAGATGATGGCCTCGCTGGGGAGATAACCTTCTTTGTCTTTCCCGTTCTTTTTGGTCATTAGCGCGCAAGCGGGAGCCTCCCCGAATGCGAGGATGCCATGATTAAGTTACTTCTGACATCATTCGTCATCCTGACCTTCAGCTTCGCCGCACACGCCCAACTCACGGCGCTGGTAAAAGCCACCTTCGTCGGCTGCAATTCGGACGGCCAAGTCGGTCCACTTCCCGCGCCAACAGATTCCGGGCGAGCCCCTCTCATTCCACAAACATTTGCGCAGGACTTAGCTTTTTACGAGCCTGAACACGGTGTCGGCACGCTCGCCCCACGCGGTTGGTACTGTTTTGGCTATTATGGGTCGAGCGGCGCGTTTCTCATCGTTTCACCCGATCCTGCTTATGGTAAGGACTATTTAACGACAATTCCAGAAATTACCGGCCCCGCAATCCAAATAATCGTTGACGACGCTGAAACATCCGGAAGATTTGGAGTCGCCGCAATTGATGCCCGCCTATTTCCGTCTCAGCGTAAATTTGTTGAAAAAATCATCGCTGAAAACATAGAACCCGCCAGTGCTTTTCCGTTTGGTCCCTACCCCAACGACATCATCATACGCCGAAGTGACTACGACGTTTCATTTGAAACACCGGCCAACAAAGACGGCATGGGCACAGCCGGCGCGGATACAGACAGTTATTTGCGCAAAAATAATTACCCAATTCTGGGAGAGGCATTCATAGTCGGCGATGGCCCGAACATAGAAGGCGCAATCACGCTCGACATCCGCCTGCCGCCGAATTTACGTTATCTCGCACCGATCATTTTCAGCACCGAACGCCAAAGCGCCGTGCCGCCAGGGCAGTAATCATGCCGCTTTGAAAATCGTCCCTCTCGTCTTAACCAGCCCCAGGATCATCTGCGACAGTTTATAATACGTCTCGCGCGAATAATGTGATCCACCGGAATTATGACCGTTAGGGTTTAATCGCAACCACGCCGATATGACCGGTTGACAAAATTCGCGCCGTGAGAATCTGCAAGCCGTGGGTCTCAAGCAGCTTAGTCAGGCCCGGCAGTGAGTAAAAATTGATGTGCTCGCGCAGCGCCACAAACAGCCCCGGTAAAACCCGCCGGAACTTAACGCGGATAGCCGTCGATAAAAAATCAAACAGCTTGAACAACGTCGGCTGTTTTACCAGCCACGCCAGCCATGTTTTTTGCCAGGCGGAGCCATTGCAACGGTAGCTGGTAAATACTTCATCAGGCACTTCAAAAAAATAGATTGTTCCGGGGTGGCCCAGCGCCACGAGTTCAGCGACGCAGGCGCCGGGGTTGGGCAGGTGTTCGAGCACATGGCAACTCAGAATAATATCCCAAGCCGTCGCGGCCATGGCCGCCGCGGTGACCGCAACAACGCCCGGCACCGGCGCAACGCCCGAAATATCGTAAACGGCCTTTCGGCTGATTTCAGATCTTGCAGCATCTGGCCACGGTCGCCGCCGTGATCGAGGGCTGTTTTGAAGTCCCCGGTCAGGCCGCAAGCCGCAAGAGCTTTGGCCATCGCCTGGCGGCGGGCTAGCAAGGCGAAGTCATTGCCCATCGCATCATTTAGCTTTCTGGAATACCAAGGTTCATATTCGTGACGTTGCCGAAAATAGCTATCGCCCCGGTAATCCATATATAGCCGTTGTAAGTCGTCTGGCGTAATCAGCGCATCGAAATACAGCGAGCCACAGTTGCGACAGCGCATGACCGCTGCAACTTCAGGCGATTTGCGCTGCGCGCGTACCGCAAAAAACGCAGACAGAACGCCCCATTCCCGGGATAGCGCCATTGACCCGCAACACATGCAGCGGGGCTGATTTGGCGAAGCTTCCATGGCTTGCATCAACCCCCTGAATTAATGAGCCGGGAGCGATACCCCCGGCTCGTGTTCATCAAGCAACAATATCAATCGCGGCGAAGAAGAAGCTGATTTCCTGGGCGGCGGCTTCTGGGGCGTCGGAGCCATGGACGGAGTTGGCTTCGATTGATTCCGCGAATTCGGCGCGGATGGTGCCGGCGTCGGCCTTTTTCGGGTCAGTGGCGCCCATGATTTCACGATTCTTCAGGACAGCGTTTTCGCCCTCCAGAACCTGTGCCACCACTGGGCCGGAGATCATGAAGCTCACTAGGTCATTGAAGAAGGGGCGGTGGCTATGGACAGCGTAGAAGGCTTCGGCCTGTGCCTTGCTGAGCTGAATCCGGCGCTGGGCGACGATTTTCAGGCCGGCATCCTCAAACTTGGCGTTGATTTTGCCGGTTAGGTTGCGGCGGGTTGCGTCCGGTTTGATGATCGAGAGGGTGCGTTCGACAGTCATAGTGAATACCTTTGTGTGAGTTGAAGCGTTTTTTGAGCTTGGG
The DNA here is from genome assembly GCA_031291755.1 of Acidocella sp. GTDB lineage: Bacteria > Pseudomonadota > Alphaproteobacteria > Acetobacterales > Acetobacteraceae > Acidocella. The sequence goes on from JARLIK010000037.1 coordinate 26,809, forward strand.
CGCGGCATAGCGGGGTGAGGCGGGGTGGGCAACCCCCCGCCCAAGCGTTACAGGAACGGCTATGAGCCTTTTGATTCTTGACAACGTCTCCTACAGCATCGCCGGCCGCACCTTGCTGGACCATGCCAGCTTGATGGTGGACCCCGGCCGCCGCATCGGTCTGATCGGCCGTAATGGCGCCGGCAAATCCACATTGCTCAAACTTATCTCCGGTGAATTGCATGTTGACGGCGGCACCATCCGCCAGGGCGCTCGTACCCGGCTGGGTTATGTGGCGCAGGAAGCGCCTAGCGGCCCGGTCAGCCCGCTGGAAGTGGTGTTGAAAGCTGATGTCGAGCGCACTGAGTTGCTCGCCGCCGCCGAGGACCCGCACGTGGACCCCGCGCGGGTAGCTGAAATCCATGATCGTTTAATGACCATCCAGGCTGATGCCGCCCCGGCCCGCGCTGCCGCCATCCTCTCCGGCCTTGGCTTCAATACTGAATGGCAGTCGCGCCCGATGAGCAGCTTCTCCGGCGGCTGGCGGATGCGCGTGGCGTTGGCCGCTGTGCTGTTTTCCGCCCCCGACCTGTTGCTGCTGGACGAACCAACCAACCATCTGGATTTGGAAGCGACGCTCTGGCTGGAGCAATACTTGAGCAAATTCCCCGGTGCCGTGCTGCTCGTCAGCCATGACCGGCAGTTGCTGGACCGCGCCGTTGAAGCCATCGCTCATCTCGACAAAGGCAAGCTGACCCTCACCCCTGGTGGTTTCGCCGAATTTATTCGCATCAAAACCGAAAAAGCCCTGCAACAAGGCCGCGCTGCCGAAAAAGCCGCTGAAGCGCGCGCCCATATGCAAAGCTTCGTGGACCGCTTCCGCGCTAAAGCCTCCAAAGCCCGGCAAGCCCAAAGCCGCCTCAAAGCCCTGGAAAAGATGCCGCAAATTGAGAGCGTGGTGGAAGACCATGTTACCCGCTTCGCCTTTCCCGAGCCCAATAAACTCGCCCCGCCGATGCTGAGCCTCGATAACGTCAATATCGGCTACGACGGCAAAGCCATCCTTACGGGTGTGTCACTGCGCATTGATATGGAGGACCGCATTGCGCTGCTGGGCACCAATGGCAATGGTAAATCGACCCTTGCCAAGCTGCTGGCCGGCCGGTTGGCGCCTCTCTCGGGCCGGCAGTTCCGTACCGGCAATTTGCGGGTGGGCTATTTTGCCCAGCATCAGGAAGAGGATTTGATCGCCGGGGAAACCCCGTACGAGCATCTGTCGCGGGCCTTGCCGAAAGCCACGCCGCCGCAGGTGCGTGCCCAGGCGGCCCGTTTTGGGCTGGATGCTGACCGGGTGAATACCAAAGTGTCGGCGATGTCGGGTGGTGAGCGGGCGCGGCTATTGCTGGCGCTGGCGACTCGCGACGCGCCGCATCTGCTGATTTTGGATGAGCCGACCAACCATTTGGATATTGATGCCCGTGATGCGCTGGTGAAGGCGCTGGCGGAATTTGAGGGCGCGGTGCTGCTGATCTCGCATGACCCGTATCTGGTGGATTTGGTGGCGGACCGGTTGTTGCTAGTGGCGGGGGGCAAGGTTACGGCTCTGGAAGGCGATTTGGAATCTTACAGCAAATCGATCACCGAAGGCAGCCCGAGTTCCGGCCACGGCAGCCGTAACCACGACCACTCGAATCCCAAAAAAGCCAGTGACAAAAACAACAAACGTGAGAAAGCCGAAGCCCGTGCTGCCATCGCGCCGCTCCGCCAAGCGGTTAAAGACGCTGAACACCGCATCAATAAACTCAATGCTGAACGCGCTCTGCTGGAGCAAAAACTCACCGACCCCAATATTTATTCAGCCGGAAAAGCCAAGGACCTGACATACATTAATCAGCGTATTGCCGCGATCAAGCGCGAAACCGCCACCGCTGAGCAAGCCTGGCTGGCGGCGGAGGCTGCGCTGGAGGCGGCGGCTTAGGGTAAGCAGGGCTAGCCCGGCGTGGCTTTGGCTTCGTTGGCGGGGATTTTCATCATGGTGCCGGTCATGGGGATGAAGAAGCAGCCCAGGTCGCGGCGGGAGTGGATTTTGCCGTTTTCGTCTTTTGAATAGACGTAGAACACTTGGCCTTGCTTGAAGGGCTGGCCGATGGGGATGATCATGCGACCGCCGGGCTTGAGCTGGGAGAACAAGGCGGGCGGGGCGTATTGGGCGGCGCAGGTGACGATGATGATGTCGAAGCCGTCTTTTTGTTCGGGCCAACCGTAATAGCCGTCACCCACGCGGGTGGTGATGTTGTCATAGCCGAGAGGCGTGAAGATTTTATGCACGGCGTTGCCGAGCGGCTCGATGATTTCGATGGAATATGAGGCTTTGACGATGCGCGAGAGCAGCGAGCTTTGGAAGCCGCTGCCGGTGCCAATTTCCAAGGAAACGTCGTTGGGGCCGGGTTTGCAGACCTGGGTCATGTAGGCCTGACCGAGATAGTCCGACAGGGCGGAGCCGTAGCCAAGGGCCCAGGGTTTGGGCGGCTGGTCGTAGGCATCGCCGCAGGTGGAGCGGCGTTCGGGGTAGATGTAGTGGTAATATTCACGCGGTAGGGCCTGAAAGGCGGC
>JARLIK010000038.1 GCA_031291755.1 Acidocella sp.
ACCTACACCGCCCACATCTCGGGCAACTGGAGCGACCAGACCGGCGAAGCGGGCCTGCGCATCAAGTTCTAAGCGCAAACCAAACCAAAAAACCCCAGGGAGCCAAACTCCCTGGGGTTTTTTGTTGGGCAGCGCTGTTTACATAAATTTGTCCTAGTTCACGAAATACGGATAACTCGCTTAAAAAATGAGAATTTTATTGAATCTGGTTGCTTAAATATAGATAGAGCGGATATTAAAGATGCATAAGTTTTGATTTCCGACCCGCATGGCTTCCTGCCGGATGGGGTTTTGGTCCGGCAAAGGGGTTTGAGCCATGGGTACAGCAACTTGGAACGGCACTGGCGACTGGGTCACCAACCCCGGCGAATGGTCGGGTGGAACTGGCGCGGGTGGCGTGCCGGGTTATCAAGGCGTTTTGGTGAACAGTGGTACTCTGACCCTCGCCGCCACTGAAACAGTCGATCCTCAATCTGTTACCATCGGGAACGGCACGACAGCGGTCATATTCGATGATTACGGCACACTCTCCAACACCGCCTCAATCGCCATCGCCTCAAACGCCACCGTCAACGTTTATAGCGGGAGTACGTTCGGCACCTACGGAACCTTTACCGTTGCGAGCGGGGCGAATTTTTACATTGATGGCACCGTTTCCTCTGCCGCTGCCACCTTTAACAGCAGCGTCAATATCGGTGCCGCAGGGAGTTTTTCAGGCTCAACCATTGAAGTCGGCAGCGGCACAACCACCACGGTCAGCGGCCAGCTAACATCCAGCGGCATCACAACAGTTGATGGCACGGTCAATGTAAATGCCGGCGGCACGTTCACGGTTGGGCAATCTTTGGCGATTGATCTCGGCGGCACTGTCACTGTCAATGCCACTGGCACGGCCGCGATCTCTAGCGGTATTTCGGTCGCGGGCACTTTTACCATCGCCAAAAATTCCACCGTGACAGATGGCTCGGGTGTAGCTGTCTCATCGACTGCGGATATCACAATTTATGGGACTCTGGTTCCGGGCAGTACCGGCATCACCGGGACCGGCGGAACGATCACCGTCAATGGCGGCATATTGGGGGGTACTGGCACTTCAGGGCTTAACATGGGCGCGGGAACCACGACCAACATCGTAATTACCAACGGCGGTACCGTTTATCTGAATGGTTCCAACCCAGCGGGGTCATTCTCGTTTGGCTCAGGCACCGGCAACACGCTGGTCTTCAACAGCTACCAAACCAGCATCACGACACCGATCACAAACTTTGGTTCCGGTGATACGGTCCAGTTTCTTGGCAATCAGACGGCCTTCACCGGCATTACTGTGACCAAGGGAGTCGGCCAGCCCGCCGGCACCTACACCGTGACAATGGACAATCAGTATAACCCTATCGTCCTATCCGATGTCAGCTTCGCCAGCGGCATAACCGTCACCTCCAACGGCAATGGTACCTACAATGTGCCAAGCGTTACCGATTCTGCAATTGGATCATCAGGCTACTACGAGCTTGGCGGATGCTTCCTGCCCGGCAGCCTGATTGCCGCACCATCCGGTGAAGTTGCAGTGGAAACGCTGCAGGCGCGCGACCTTGTCACCGTGCTTGAAGCTGGCGAGCCGGTTGCCAAGGCCGTTAAATGGATTGGCTATCGCCATGTCAAAGCCGGAGATCTGAGCGGCGATGACGCGCATCCGGTGCGGATTAAGGCTGGCGCCTTTGGTGAAAACACCCCGGCCCGTGACCTGCTGATCACCAACGAGCATTGCGTGGTGGTGGATGGTAAACTCACCCCAGTCCGGCTGCTGGTGAATGGCCGCAGCATCATTATCGATACCAGCATCAGCAACTTCACCTATTACCATGTGGAGCTTGAGGAACATGGCATTCTGCTGGCCGAAGGGCTGGCGGTGGAGAGCTATCTAGAGTCTGGCAACCGCAGCAATTTTGCCAATGCTGAGGTAATTGCTTTACGTCCGCAATTTGGCATCACGGTAAAGACGATGAACCAGGCGCAGCCGGTGCTGCCGCTGCTGGTGGACCGGGCGGGTCTGCAGCCGGTATGGGAAGCGCTGAATGAGCGCGCCGTTACGCTGGGGCTGGCTAAAGTTTCGGCTGAGCCGGTACTGACCAATGATGCTGATATCCATATTGTCACGGCGGCTGGCAGCGTGATTCGTCCGGCGCGTGAACAGGACGGCTGGGCCGTGTTCACGTTACCCGCCGGTGTTTCAGGGCTGCGGCTGGCCTCGCGCACATCGCGGCCTTGCGATGTCATCGCACCTTACATTGATGACCGGCGCGAGCTTGGGCTGTTAGTTGGTGAGATAAAACTTCATGGCGAGGCTGGCACAAACGCCGTTACGGCGCACCTGACCAGGGCGGAACTCGCGGGATGGCACGGACTGGAAGGCCCGGAGTACCGCTGGACCAGCGGATTGGCTGTATTACCAATTGAAGAGCTTACCAATGGTGAAGGTGCCTCTCTGGAAATCCAATTTTTACGGGCCGGGTCGTATCTAGCCAATACCACAACGCCTGACGCCATCGCGGCGTGATCCGATAAGAAGATACTCACCTTCGCGCGTATGACGAGGGGGAGTGTCTTCCTATTACCGTTGCACCATCAGGTTTATCGCCGCCTGTTTCAAAGCCGGGCGGTCGATTTTACCATTGCCGGTCCGCGGAAGCTGTTCCACATAAAGCACAAAGCGCGGCCGTTTCATTTCCGGCAGATGCGCCGTGCAATGCGCCACCACTGCCTCGTGCGCCAGGCTGTTGCGCACCACCAGGAAAGCCCCAAGCTCTATTCCACCACTGGCAGCCGGCCGCCCCACCACCACCGCCTCGGCGATCTCCGGGTGGCGGGTAATGATATCCTCGATCTCGGAGGGATAGACCATCAGATCACCGGCGACGAAGGCGTCATCGCTGCGGCCACGCATGTAGAAATAACCTTCCTCATCGCGCAGCAGAACATCGCCCGGATAATACCAGCCGTCAGCAAACATCTCGGCGCCGCGCTGATTATCTTCGGGGTTGAAAAAGCCGGTTGACATGTTGCCGCCACGGCAGCGCAAACGGCCTTCCTGGCTGGGACCCACCCGCTTATCATTATCATCCACCAGCTCGATCTCCAGTCCCGGCCCGGTCACGGCACGGCCGCAACTGTTGGGATGGCTGGCGGCATCGGCGGGGGTCAGGTGCGAAAATGAACCGAACCCGGCACTACCGTATAGTTCGTGAACCTGCGGCGACACGCGCTCCAGCAGAACCGCCTTCTCATGGCCGGCCAGCGGCATGCCCGCCGAGATCAGCGCCCGGACGTGTGGCAGCAAAATCTCCGGCCTGGTGGCGCAATAGATGAACGAGCGTGCTGTGCCAGGCAGAATGGGGCAAATGGCATCACGCCAGGCCGCGATGGCCGCCGTGACCTCAACCGCCAGCGAGAATTTTGGCAGCAAGACGATCGTCCCGCCCAGCAGCAATTGATTGGTAAGAAACTGCGCGAAGAAGGCGAGACTTGGCGGTTCGATCAGCAACAAATTACCAGGGTCCACCACCGTCCAAAAATCCGCGAACAGCCGCTGATGCGTCATCGAACGCGCCATCCGCTGCGCCTGGGTGGTGATGATGCCTTTGGGCGTGCCAGTGCTGCCGGAACTCACCACGATCAGACGCAGCTCATCGGCTGTGGCGTCAGCCCGCGCATCACCTGAGAGGGCGCCGAGGTCATCCAGCCAGCCGGCGCCGATCCGGATACCGATAGGTGCTGGAGATGACGGGCCATCAGGTTCCACGAAGCTGGCGAGAATATTGAACCGGGTAATCCGGGCGGCAAATTCGGCAGCACTTATATCAACAGGCAACTCAACCAGTACCGCGCCGATCCGAAAAATCGCCAAGCTGAGAACAACATGCTCAACATGGTTGCGCAGAACAACCCCAACCGGCACGCCTTGCTTAAGACCGAGGTTTTTTAAATACATCGCCGCCTGGCCCACCAACTGTGCCAGCGTTTGATAGCGGATGGTATGGCGGCCATCGGTTACGGCGACCCGATCCGGGTTTATGGCAGCGTAATGAAATACTGCATCGCTGATATTGGACCAGTTGGGTTTCACGGATAATCCTTCATCGCCATAAATTTTTACACAAGGCGCATGGCGGCCCGCTTGAGGGCCGGCCGGTCGATTTTACCGTTACCGGTGCGCGGAATGGCATCGAGATAAAATACCATTTTAGGACACTTGGCGGGCGGCAAATTGGTTCTGCAGTGCGCGACCACCGCCTCATGGTCCAGGCCATTGCGCACCACGAAAAACCCTACCAGATCGGCTCCGTTAACATCATTGGGCCGCCCCACGACCACAGCTTCTTCAATGTCAGGATGGCGCGTGATGACGTCCTCGAGTTCCGGCGGATAGATGGTGAGATCACCCGAGAGAAACGCATCGTCGGAGCGGCCGCGCATATATAAATATCCGACCTCGTCGCGCTGCAAAACATCACCCGGATAATACCAGCCATTGGCGAAACGTTCCGCGCCGCGCTGGTTATCCTCGGGGTTAAAAAACCCGAGCGAAACATGCGTTCCGCGAACCCGTAACCTTCCTTCAACCCCTGGTGCCACCGGCTTGTCATCCCAATCGACCAATTCAACCTGATTACCCGCAACCGACACCGCACGGCCAACACTGTTAGCGTGCTTAAGAATATCGTCCGGACCAAGATGCGCGAAGGCGCCAAAGCCGCCGCTGCCGTAAATTTCATGAATGTTGGGGCTCACACAGCGCACCAAAGCCAGCTTTTCATGTCCCGCCAACGGCAGTCCACCCGGGATGAGCGCTCGAACATTAGGAAACAATATGGCGTCAGTTGGGGCGCATGCGATGAAACTGCGGGCCATATTAGGAACAATCGGGCAGATCGCATCAGTACATGCGGCAATCGCTTTGGCCAGATCAACGCCACTGTCAAATTTAGGCAACAATACTACCGTACCGCCCAGCAGCAGTTGAATGACCAGAAACTGCCCATAGAACGACATGCTGGGTGGTGCGGGAAGCAGCAGGTTGCCTGGGCTGGCCACTGTCCAGCCGTCATCAAAAAAGCTGCGATAGGTACCCGCGCGCAGCATACGCTGCTCCTGGGTGGTCAAAATGCCCTTTGGAATACCGGTGCTGCCCGAGCTTACAATAATCAGGCGCAACTCACCGGCCTGCGCATCGGCCCGGGCATCTCCACTAATTTGGCCAATGTCAGCCAGCCAGTTCGTACCAACGCGGACGGCGATCGGGGCAGATGATGAGGGACCGTCAGGGTCGGTGAAGCTGGCGATGATTTTGAACGCGTCGATTCGCGCGGCCAACGCCTGGTCAGAGATATCAGGCGGCAATGCAACAAGCACAGCGCCAATCCGGAAAACAGCCAGGCTAAGAATAATATTTTCGGCGTTGTTGCGCATGGCGATGGCAACCGGGTAGCCGAGCTTGAGCCCCATATTTTTCAGATAAACGCTGGTCTGCGACACCAAAACAGCCAGGTCGCGGTATGAGAAGGTGCGGTCACCATCAATCAGGGCAGCGTGGTCAGGCTGGTGCTCAGCGAAATGAAAGACCGCATCGCTGATATTTTGCCAGGAAGTTTTCACCACACGCCTTTTGCAAACGAGCCCAATTTAACGCTATTTCTTTGCCCGAACCATGGCGTTGGGGCAAGCACATGGTCGGATTTAACCGATAACCGGAAAGTTGGAGACAGCATGCAATTTCATCTCAGGGTTTTAGCGGTATTCGCGCCACTGTTGGCTTTTGCGAGTGTTGGGCTGACGCCGCTGCCCAGCCACGCTGAGACCGCCACCCCACCAACCCTGACCGCTTGCAGCGCAATGAACCGGCCGCCCACGGAGTTTTTCAACGCCCATCAACAGCCGGAGGGCCTCGATATCGACCTTGGCAATCTGCTCGCATCTCGCCTCGGGATGCGGATAAAATTCGTCAACACCCCGTTCGGCGGGCTGATCCCTGCCCTATTGGCAGATCATTGCGACATCATCCTCTCACAGCTTTTTATTAAGCCGCCGCGCCTGAAAGTGATCAACGAGATCCCCTACATGGTATCGCAGGTGAGTTATATTCTAAAGGCGGGAGCACCCGCACTGTCGGGACCGCAGGATCTTTCTGGTCAAAAGGTTTCCAGCGTTCTGGGCTCGACGTCGGTGGATATGATGAAGGCCACCAATGTTTCACTACTGGCGGCTCATAAACCGCCAATCGATATCATCTTATTTCCGGAAAATACGTCGGCTTTACAGCAATTACAATTTGGCCGGGTGGCAGCTTATGGCGTGGCGTATGAAACCGCGCTTTATTATACAAATCTGCAACCAAAGCTGTTTGAAATTGGCTGCAAGCCTTTTGGCAAAATCCTCACCGGCATCGGGATTCGCAAAGACCAGCCAAATCTTCAAACGAAAATCACCATCGCGCTGGACGGGTTGATGCGGGATGGCTCCTACGCGGCAGTGTTCAAAAAATGGCATTTGGAAGCCGATATGCTACCGCCATGAAGGCGCATTATTTATTGAGAACCTGCCTGCGATTCAACATTCTGCGTGAAATTCAATCAATCGGGCTTATTCCGCCCGGATTTTCTGCCGCACAAGCAAATTGCTTTATGTACAGCGAACCCGAACTGGCCGTGTAATTTCCCTCAGGTATTTGATCTATCTCATAGCTGCAGGGTTCAGCGGGACATTACACGCGGTCTCAATTCACCGGCACCTTCGTGCTGGTGCTACTACCTGGGAACGCCCAACCGCCTGCAGAAAGCGAGAGACCTTTGAAGCATCATTCACGCATCCAGCATGCCGCTTTGCGGAGCAAAATCATGTCAGCTGGAGAAGCCGCCGCCCTCATAGCGCCTGGCAGCACGGTGGGTATGAGCGGCTTTACCGGCTCAGGCTACCCAAAAGCGGTGCCACAAGCGCTAGCGGCACGCATGGAAGCGCAGGCTGCCGCTGGTAATCCGTTTCGTCTGCGGGTCTGGACAGGCGCCTCAACCGGCCCTGAACTGGACGGTGCGCTGGCCCGCGCCAACGGCATTGAATTCCGGCTGCCTTATAATTCCGACCCGATTGCCCGGGAGAAAATCAACAACGGCGAGATGGAATATTTTGACATGCATCTCAGCCAGGTGGCGCCGATGGCATGGCAGGGGTTTCTGGGTCCGCTGGATACGGCGCTGATTGAGGTGACAGGTATCACGCCGGACGGATCGCTGATCCCGTCATCCTCCGTTGGTAACAACAAAACCTGGGTGGACCGTGCCAAAAACGTCATCCTTGAGGTGAATCGCTGGCAGAATATGGCGCTCGACGGCATGCATGATATTTACTACGGCACCGCACTGCCGCCGCACCGGATTCCGATTCCCCTGGTGCGCCCCAGCGACCGGATTGGGGAACCTTATCTGCGGTGCGACCCCGACAAAATCATCGCCATCGTCGAGACCGACGCTCCCGACCGCAATCTGCCCTTCACCGCCCCGGATTCCGCAGCTTTTGGGATTGCCTCGCATTTGCTGGAGTTTTTCCGGCACGAGGTGGCGAAAGGCCGGCTGCCCGCCACGCTGCTGCCGCTGCAATCAGGTGTTGGTAATATCACCAACGCGGTGCTCTCCAGCCTGCTTGACGGGCCGTTTTCAGGCATGACCGCATTTACTGAGGTGATTCAGGATGGCATGCTGGATTTGCTGGACGCCGATATGCTGAATATGGCCTCCGCTACCGGTTTTTCACTGAGCCGCGAAGCCGCCGAACGGTTGAACCAGAATATGCAGCGCTTTCGTGACAAAATGATCCTGCGGCCGCAGGAGATCAGCAACCATCCGGAATTGATCCGCCGGCTCGGCTGTCTGGCAATGAATGGCTTGATCGAGGCCGATATTTATGGCGCGGTGAATTCCACCCATGTCATGGGGTCGCGCATCCAGAACGGCATCGGCGGGTCGGGCGATTTTGCCCGCAACGCCTATATTTCGATTTTCATGACCCCTTCCACCGCCAAAGGCGGCAAAATTTCCGCCATCGTACCGCAGGCGTCACATGTGGATCATATCACGCAAGATGTGCAGGTGATCGTCACCGAACAGGGGCTGGCCGATCTGCGCGGGCTATCGCCCAAGCAGCGCGCTGAAGTGATTATCGAAAATTGCGCGCACCCCACCTATAAGCCAGCCCTAAAGGACTATTACCGCCGGGCCCGTCAGCATTCCTATGGTCAGCAGTCGCCATCGCTGCTGACGGAGGCGCTGTCCTGGCATCAGCGTTTCATCGAGACCGGATCGATGCTCGGCTAAAAAGCCGCTGCATGAGTGTCAATGCAGGGCGGCGGCCTCGATGCTGAGTTCGATGGCCGGGTCCGGCTCAAGGTCTCTGACGACATTATGAAGTATTTCCGACAAAGCACTCGCCTGCGGGACCACCAGCTTCACAGAGCGGCAATGCTGATCGCGGGCCACCTCCCCCAGTGCTGACACCAGACACGCGACGATTTGCTGCGAGTCGAGCAAATCCAGGGCGATCAGGTTGTTGGCGCGCAGAAATTTGCCTTTGGCAAGGTCAAACTCGCAGCGGTACCAGGCCATGCCGCAGACATACTGACGCTGTACTGCCCGTGCGATCAAAATGCCCTTAGCCCCACGGCTGCGCTGGTCAATCGCCATGCCGGCCTGCTGTTTCCAAGCCTTGAGGTCCAGATTCGGCGCCAGCAAACGGATCAGCGGATAGGCGCTGACGATCGACGACGGAGCCAAAGGTTCGATAATATAATCACTCATCTCATCTGAATTCATTTCCCGGACAAGTTTGTTCACGATAAAATCCCGCAGAAAACCTTGATATAAATCAAATCCCTCCGTGCCCGCCCGGCTGCCTGGCATTTTCCGGCTTGCGGAATTTCCCGGTCGGCGTAGAGAAACAGCTGGGAAACCAGGAGTTCTGCCGTTGTTTGAAGGATCGACGATCCGCCGCCCCGTCGTGATTATGGCGAGCCAACCGTCATCCAGCCGCTGTGGTGACTGTGGGGCACGCCATCATGGCATGTGTGACGCGCTCTCGGATGATGATCTCGGCGTTCTGGCGCAAGCCGCCCAACGGATGACGATCGCAGCCGGCAAGGTTTTCATCGAAGAGGGCGATCCGGCGAATTATTTCTATAATATCACTCAGGGCATGGTTCGGGTGTTCAAAGCTCTGCCCGATGGCCGCCGCCACATCACCGGCTTCATGGGGTCCGGGCAGTTTCTTGGCCTGGCAATTTCCGGCCATTGCGCCTTCAGCGCCGAAGCCATGGAGGAGGTGCAGCTCTGCCGGTTCAACCGCTCCGCCCTCAACCAGGTGTTCGCGGATTTTCCGGCACTCGAGCGCCGGTTGCTGAACATTGCTGCCCATGAGCTGACCATCGCGCATGAGCAGATGCTGCTGCTGGCCCGCAAGAGCGCGGTGGAACGTGTGTCGAGCTATCTGCTCAACCAGGTCATGCAACTGGACGCCTGTGCCGAAGGCAAGCTACCGGCCAACAAGGTTACTCTGAAACTGCCGATCAGCCGCGCCGACCTTGCCGATTACCTGGGCCTAACGATCGAGACCGTGTCGCGCTCATTTGCGCAATTGAAGCGCAATGGCCTCATCGAGTTCAGCAATGCGCATTCGGTGGTACTGGTGAACCCGCAAGAGCTGGAACTGGTTGCCAACGCCAAAGGCTGACTTGGCCAATTGATCTAGCTGTGGCGCAAAAGCAACATCCTGCTTTGTTTAGTCATATAGAGTAAGCTTTTGATCTACATCAAAGAATAGTTCCGCTCCCGGCCTTTTATACGCGATGTTACGTGTATGAAACCTCAAGGCACAGGAAGTCCCTTATGAACAAATCTCTTTATCTTGGCATGTTTGGCGCCGCCGCCCTCTCGCTGGCCGCCGTGCAGCCAGCCGCCGCACAAAGCGCTAGCCCGACCGGATTTCAGGCTGGCGATTTTCTGGTCCATTTGCGGGCTATTGATGTGATACCAGAAAATTTCACCAGTTCCGTCACTGTTGTTGGCGGGCGCGTGAACGTCACTCAGCAAGTTGCGCCGGAAATCGATCTTTCGTATTTCATTACCAATCATATTTCAGTCGAGGCCATTGCCGCCTCCACTCGTCATAGTGTTTCGGACTCCACTGCCCATGGTAAAATCGATGTCGGCAGCGTTTGGGCTTTGCCGCCTACCGTTACCCTGCAATATCACCTCTCACCGATCGCAGGCTTCCAGCCTTATGCCGGCGTGGGCCTGACGGTCGCGTTCTTCTATGACAGCCATCCGGCTGGTGGCGCTGTGACAAGCGCTTCGTACAGCACAGCCATTGGCCCCACCTTGGACGCTGGTTTTGACTATGCGCTGGGCGGCAACTGGTATGCCAATGTTGACGTGAAGCAGATGTTCATCAGCACGAAGGCCAATCTGGATCACGGCGTCATCGTTGCCAAGACTGCACTTAGCCCGACCGTTGTGGGCGTAGGTATCGGTTACCGGTTCTAATTTGCCGCCAAAAATAATTGCCGGGTTTTGATTTAGATCAAGGATTACCCGGCAATTATTGGCGATAAGCATTCATCCGCTCAAGGATACTTTCCCAAACTGGCCCTGCCGCTAAAACGGTAGGGCCTTTTTTTATGTGGGTGCGGCTTAATAGTTTCAAAAATCAAATAAGTATTTCGGCAAGCAGTCACGCCGAAAGCAAGGAACCGCAATGCGATTCCGTTACAAATTATCTGATAAAACTAAACTAAATCAAACGGCTTTGGCGTATTTCGGCGCGGCCTCATCCACCTTCAGATAGGCGTCGAACAGCGCAGCGACATTGCGTACAAACGGCCGCCCGCGTTCTGTTACCGTCAGCTTACGCCCGTCCCATATCACCAGCCCGTCATGGCGCAATGAGTTAAGTCCGCGCGCCGCTGCCAACAAGGGAGCTGGGTCCAGTGCCTGCGCAAAAGCCGCCGCGATCAGATCGACCTGCAGATCGCACATAATTTTTTCAATGACGGCGCGGCGCAGACGATCATCCGCGGTCAGCGCCACGCCGCGCACGGTGGCAAAATTTCCAGCATTGATTGCTGCAGCATAGGCCGGAACCGAGGTTGCATTCTGCACATAGCCTTGCGGCAGGCTGCCGATGGAACTGGCGCCAACACCGAGTAAAATCGGCGCCTCATCCGTGGTGTAGCCTTGAAAGCTGCGATGCAGGGATTTTTCATGCAAAGCCACCGCCATAGCGTCATCGGGCTTGGCGTAGTGGTCAAGGCCAACCGGCACGTAACCGCCCTGCTTCTCCAGCACCTGCGCGATGGCTTGCATCTGCGCGAACCGCGCTGGAGTGTCGGGGAGAGCGTCCTGCGGGATGAGCGCTTGATGGCGCTTCATCCACGGCACATGCGCGTAGCCGAACACCGCAATCCGGCCGGCCTGCAATTCCAGCGCCTGATGCGCGGTGCGAACCACGCTGGCCTCGCTCTGGTGCGGCAGGCCATAAATCAGGTCGAGGTTGATGGCGTGAATACCCGCCGCCCGCAGCATATCGGCGCAGACCTTGGTTTCCTCATAGCTTTGCATCCGGCCAATCGCGCTCTGCACTTTTTCATCGAAATCCTGCACGCCGAGACTGGCGCGGTTGACCCCCATCAAGATCAGCGCATCGGCTTTATCAGCGGTGAAGGAGGTCGGATCGATCTCGATGGCAACTTCAGCGTCACCCCGCACGTTAAAGCGGCGGCGGATCAGGTCCATGATCCCAGTCAGGCAGTCATTGGGCAAACATGTCGGCGTGCCGCCACCCCAATGCACGTGCGACAGCTCGGCCCGACGGCCCAGCCGGTCAGCCAGCATGTTAATTTCCAGGCTCAGCAGTTGCGCATAGTCACGGCGTGGCCGTTCCTGGCGCACCACCGAGGTATTGCAGCCACAATACAGGCACAGCCGGTCGCAGAAGGGGACATGAATATAAAGCGACAGAGCCGCATCGGTGCCAATATCCACCAGCCAGGCGGCGTAGGTTTCAGAGGTGACCGCCTTCGTGAAATACGGTGCTGTCGGGTAGCTGGTATAGCGCGGCACCCTGGTGTCGTAGCGCGCGATCAGCTCGGAATCCGTCATGCCTCGCCTTTCGGGAACGCCAACTCTTCCACCGCCCGCCAGTCTGGGGAAACGTAATTGATGATCAACGATTTGCGTAAGCCGTTGATCGGACGTTTGGAAAACCCATGCCAACTGTTGGCGCCCGGAATGAAGATAAGACCGCGATTTTTCTCATACGGCACCGACGCCACCAAATTATGTTCCGGCGTATCGTCATAAATATCGGTCCCGGCGTCGAATAAATTGGGGTCATCCGAGACATAAATCAGCATCGTGAACAATTTCACTGAAATGTCACGATGCGGTTCCAGCCAAAACCCGTCGACATCCTGACAATATTCAATCCGCAACTGCCCGGCTGCAACATCGACGCCGGTGATTTTTTGCAGTTTTTGCAGCACCGCCGGGTCGTTGAAGACCTCGACAATGTCATGGCACGTGGCAAATTCATTCTGGATTTGCGGGGTGAAATAGACCCTCAGCGCGTTATTGCTCTCACGCTGGCCATTGAAAACCGCTCCGTCCGGCGGCGCAAACGGCAGGGCGGCCAGGGCATCAAGCCAGGCAACCGGCAGAATATCACTGAGCACCCAATGCGCGAACGGGTAGCTCTGGGTATCGGCCTGTTCCAGGCATGATAAAAACTGCGTCACGCCACGGCTGGCCTGGGTTTCAGTAAGCATCGGTACCGCCTAATTTCTTAAAAGCAGCAGACAGCGTGTGCCGCCCCAGATTCTTCAACAGCGCCGCCTTCGAGACCATCCAGTTGAACATCACCACCCGGCGGACACCCTCGAACGGCTCATGCCCATGCCAGGAATGATCGGTCCTCTTAAAGGCGATAAAGGTGCCGCCGTCGGGGGGAATTTCCGCGATCATATCGTCCAGACTGTCAGGCCGGCGCAACAGCCGCAGCCGCCCGCTGTCCGGGTTCCAATGCGGGCTGTTGAGGTAGAGCAGGCAGGTCAGAAATTTGTCCTTGGAATCCGCGTGAATCCGGCCATCCTTCAATTGTGCCTGGCCACGCACGGTGACCATCAGCGGCTTATCAGCCAGGGTAACCTGGAATTTTTCCTCCAGCAGCGCTTCCAATTGGCGGCCCCGGATCTCCTTGATCAATTGTTCGAACACTTTGCCGTAATGCAGATCGGTCAGGGTGAATATCCCCGGTTTGCTGATCACCGGGAAATCATCGGCCAGCAAATCCAGCGCCGCCGAGCGCAGCACGCCGGAC
Organism: Acidocella sp.; assembly: GCA_031291755.1. GTDB lineage: Bacteria > Pseudomonadota > Alphaproteobacteria > Acetobacterales > Acetobacteraceae > Acidocella. The sequence continues at coordinate 13,408 of JARLIK010000038.1, forward strand.
GCGGTCAGGTACGGGAACGGCTGGGTAACGGCACTGGCCTCTTCAAGCGCAGTAAAATTAAGCAACATCTAAACGTAACCTTGAATCTGTTCGGGCCAGCAAAGACCCGGGGCTTCCCCGCTGTCTTTGATCTTGGTCAAAACAGCCTCGATGACCGGTTTCCTGATGGCTTAAACAGTCATATGAAGGATCATCCACATTCCCTGGCGTGTGTGGTAGATTTTTATCTCCACAACACCGCGACGGCGGGCAATGGGCGGAGCGGGGTATGGGTGAGGCGTGGCGCAGGATTTGGCTTCAGCGCGATAGGGATATCCAACATGGCGGCGATTAAGAGCTGGGCCCTGACCGACCCGGGGTCCGTGCGTAAATACAATGAAGACAACATGCTAAGCCGGCCGGAGATTGGGCTCTGGGTGGTGGCGGACGGCGCTGGCGGACATGATTCCGGTGAGGTGGCCTCCGGCATGATCGTCGACGAGCTGGCCCGGCTGCCCGCTGACCTGAGTGCCGAAGCACTGATCGCGCAGGTCAGCACCACGTTGAGCCAGGTGCATCACGCGCTGCGCGCCAAGGCGCTGACCCGCGGGAGCGATGTGATGATCGCCTCGACCTTCATCGCGCTGCTGGTAACGGGTAAAAATTTTACCTGCCTGTGGGCTGGTGATTCCCGGGCCTATTTGTTGCGTAACGGCGCATTGAGCCAACTGACCCGCGACCATAGCCTGGTGCAGGAGCTGGTCGACCTCGGCAGACTGGCCCCTGCCGATGCCGAAAGCCACCCGCATGCCAACATCATCACCCGGGCAGTTGGGTCCGATAGCGAAACCTTGGAGCTTGACCGGGTCAATGGCACCGCCAAGCCGGGGGACCGGTTTTTACTATGCAGCGATGGCCTGAGCAAAACGCTGACCCAGACGGAAATCAGCCACCTGCTGGGTACAGCCGACGGCGAAACGGCCCCGAAAAACCTGATTGCTGCAGCACTCGGTCACAAGGTTCGAGACAACATCACGGCCCTGGTGGTCGAAATACAAGCGTAACGAGCATGTTTGGAGCGGGTTTATTGTTAGTATTTACAGACAGTCACATGCATTCTAATAACACCGCACAGCGGAATGACCGGTTCCGGTTCTAGGGTATGATGATGCGCCAAGCGCTTGTTTCACATCTCGTTCTTGGTGCCGTTTCCTGTGGCCTCGCGCTGGTGCCGGTGGTGGCGTTGGCGCAGTCCGTCCCGACCAGCCTGGAATCCTCCCCGCTGCCCCATATCGCCCCACAAACCCCGCCGTCTCTGGGAGCTGGGCTGCCGAATTTTCAGCCGCTCAATACCGAAGGCAAGCTGCCGTCTGCCATCATTCCGGTCGGCACGGTGACCATCATCGGCGCCACTGCCTTCACACCGGCGCAACTGGATAAAATCACCGCCGGACTGGCGGGCAGCAAGGTGCCGCTTAACCAGTTGGAGACGATACGGCTGGCGCTGGTCGATCTCTACCGCAGCCATGGCTTTGTGCTCTCGACCGTTTCGATGGACATCGACGCCAAAGGCGATGTCCGCTTCATCGTCACTGAGGGGCATATTGTCGCAGTCAAATTATCCGATGATATCGGGCCGGTGGGCAATTTGGTTCTGAAATTCCTGAACCATCTGACCGCCGAACGTCCGGTCTCGGAGGTTTCGCTTGAGCATTGGCTGCTGCTGGCCCAGCAGATTCCAGGCGTCAGCGTGCATGCGGTCCTGCAATCGGATTCAGATGACCCTGGCGCCCTGACGCTAATCGCCGAAGTGTCCCGGCAGGAGATTTCAGCGCTCGCCACCGCTGACGATCGCGGCTTCAAGGCCACCGGCCCGACCGAGGGACTGGCCGTTATTGACGTTAACAGCGTGACCTCGCTGGGCGACCAGACCGAGATTTCATTGTTTCATACCAGCGGCGGCACCGATAATTTTGGCCAGGTATCTCAGAGTGTGTTTCTGGGCAGCCGGGGCTTGCGGCTGAAATATTACGTCGGCGCCGGGCGGGCAATTCCCGGCGGTACCCTGCGCGAGGCCAATTACCGCAGCTACCTTGAAGTGTTCGGCGGCCAGCTCAGCTATCCGCTGCTGCTACGCCGCAACCAGGCTCTGACCGCCACCCTGCATTTTGACGCTGCTGATAATCTGGTGACCACCGAGGGTCTTCGCACCAGTGCCGACAGCATCCGCGCCGAGCGGTTGGCGGCGCAATATGCCTGGCAGGATCTGTGGGCTGGACCAACGCGCGATGCTATCAGCGTGATCAACTTCCAGCAATCACAAGGGCTGCCAATGCTGGGCGCCTCACCGGACGGCCGGGCTCTGGGGCTGGGCGGACGTTATCGGGAGAAGCTGGATTTTTGGAAGCTGAACGCCTCGATCTCACGCGTTCAAACGCTGTTCACGCCGTTCCCTGAAGCCACTGTGGCGCTGCGCCTGGAAGCGGGCGGGCAATATACCAATGATATCCTGCCCGGCGGCGAGGAATTCAACTTAGGCGGCAGCCGTTACACCCGTGGTTTTTATTCCGGTGAGGTTTCAGGTGACCGCGCCGTGTACACAACCGCCGAGTTGCAGTTGAATACCGGCGCCAGCTTTAAAATTTTCAAACTGCCCATCGATTTCGGCGCACAATTCTACACGTTCTATGATTTTGGCGAGACCTGGCAGAATTTATCATTGGACCAAAACCACAAGCTGGCCTCCGCCGGCGGCGGTGTGCGGCTAGCGATCACGCCGCGTGTGGAAATCGATGGTGAATATGTCCGCCGCCTAACCACCCAGCTTGACGCCGCCAACCCGACGAACCCCGCCCTCTCGGAAAATGTAATCTACTGGGGCGTAACAGTTCGCTATTAGACCATAACCTCCGCTTGAGAATATTAAATTGGGAATTTCATGCAGCGTAAAACAGCCACAGCCGCGCCGGAATTGAAGAGCAAAAAGCTCTGGCGCGGCGCGTTGCTGGCTTCGACTTGCATTTCGGGCATTTTCACCGCCCTGCCCGGCCACGCCCAGAGCCTCGCGCCGAACACCACCCCAACCGGCGGCGTGGTGGCTGGCGGCAGTGCCTCGATCACCCAGGCACCAAACCTGACCACCATCGACCAGACCAGCCAGAAGACCATCATTGATTGGCAGACATTTAACGTCGGCAGTGCGGCCACTGTTGATTTTGTGCAGCCCTCCTCAAACGCCGTGGCGCTGAACCGGGTTATCACCCCCTCGCCTTCCATCATCGCCGGTAAAATCGATGCCAATGGGCAACTGATCCTGATCAACCAATCCGGCATTGTGTTCACCAAAGGCTCGGAGGTCGATACCCAAGGCCTGGTTGCCACTACATCTGATGTTTCGGATCAGGCGTTTCTGGCCGGCAAGCTGAATTTCACCGGCGCACCCCGGCCTGGTGCCGCGATCATCAATGACGGCAAGATCACCGTAAAGGATACCGGGCTGGTCGGGCTGGTCGCGCCGCAAGTCGCTAATAACGGTGTGATCACGGCGCAACTCGGCCAAGTGGTCCTGGCCGGCGCCAGCGCCTTCACGCTGGATTTATACGGCGACCGGCTGATGTCGATTGATGTCACCCAGGCGGTGCGGGCGGTGGATGTCGGCGGCAAGCTGGTGCCAGCTCTGGTGACAAATAGCGGGATCATTATCGCCGATGGCGGTAAAATTACCCTCACCGCCCAGGACGCTGACGCGCTGGTCACCCAGCTCATCAACGCCGGTGGTACCATCCGTGCCAACAGCGTGGGGGCGCAGACCGGCACCATCTCGATTTCGGGTGTTGGCGGAAACATCGCCATCGCCGGCAACCTGCTGGCGCAAGGCACGCAGGCCGGAACCAAGGGCGGCGCGGTTGAGGCGCTGAGCGACGGCACGGTGGCCGTGCAACCTGGAGCCACCATCAATACTTCAGGCGATGCCGGCGGTGGTGTTATCGCGCTTGGCACCAATATCACTCGCGCCCAGCAAGGGGCGGCTGACATCACGGCGCCGCGCGCCAAAGCCGTCAGCGTGGCAGGTGGCGCGTTCCTGCTGAGCAATGCCACCGGCTCCGGCAATGGCGGCACGGTGACACTACTGAGCACTGACAATACCGATTTTGCAGGCGCCATCTCAGTATTGGGCGGACCAAACGGCGGCAACGGCGGGCTGGCGGAAATCTCGTCCGGCAATGTCATCAACCTCAGCGGCACCGTGGCTGACACCGCGCTGCATGGCCGCGATGGTGAAATTCTGCTCGACCCGGCAACATTAGTAGTGGGCAGCGGCACCACTGCCGCAGGTTCGGTTGTTTCAGGCTCCAGCGCCACCTTCGGCACCGATAGTTCAACGGTCAGCTACATCTCCCCCTCGGTGCTCGACACCCTCACCGGCACGATTATTTTGGAAGCCAGCACGCTGGTCTCGGTCCTCAGCGCCGTCAGCATCACCGGCAGCGGTACCGCGCTGACCATCACCTCGGGCGGTGATGTTTCAGTTGGCAGCTCAATCTTTGTGAATGGTTCGCTGGAGATCGATGCCGCCAATTCTCTGAACATCGCCGGCAATCTAACCGCCGCCGATATCTCACTGAACAGTGGCACAGCGGGCACTGACATTAATTCCGGTGTTACAGCCGCCTCGGGGAATCTAATTTTTGGCAGCATCGGGGCGATTTTCGAGGGAACCAACGGGCTCATAAAAGCCGGAAATATTTACAGTAACGGCAGTATCGGCGGCGATGTTTCACTGACCAGCGGCAGCAATGTAATCGGGACTTTAGATAATTTCACTGCCGCGAACCTGACCCTGAATGATCAAGGCGGTTTGACGGTCGGGCCCTCTGTTAGTGCCGGCAATATCAGTCTCAGCGCCGCCTCGATAACCTTCGAAGGAGACGTCTCCGCCAAAGGCCTGCTCGCACTCGCCTCCACGGGGACGATTTACCAGGGCCAAGGGGGCATTTCGGCCGCCACATTGACGGGCAGCGCCAATGGCCTGTTTGCGCTTGATAAAAGCGGCAACAGCATCGGTTCGCTCGGCCTAGTGTCCGCAACCGGCGGCGATTTTTCGCTCCACGATACCGGCGTGCTCACCGTCAACGGCCCGGTCTCCGGTACGACCGTCAGCTTGTCGTCAGACTTCATCGACCTCGCCGGCAACATCACCGCGCCAACACAACTGGCGTTAGAGAGCGCCGGTACGATCACCCAGACCACCGGCGCCATCAGCACCGGCACGCTGAGTGGCACGGCGGTGGGCAATGTTGTGCTGAACGGCAGCGCCAACACCATTGCCACACTCGGCAGCTTCAGCGCCCCCAATCTGAGCCTGGCGGATAATGGCACGCTGAACA
>JARLIK010000006.1 GCA_031291755.1 Acidocella sp.
ACCGGCAAGCCGCCGCTGGATTTCACCATTAAACTCAAGGCCCTCGGCTTTAGCGATTTCCAGCACATGGCCGAGCGCCTGCGCGCCTGGTCGAGCGGCGGCATCCCAGCACTGCGCTCCGAGCGCGCCCGCGAACTGCTCGATTCATTGGTGCCGCACCTGCTCGAAGCGCTCGGGCGGCAAAAAGACCCCGACCGCGCCTTTCTGCATTTTGACACCCTGATTTCGCGCCAGCGCGCCGGAGTGCAATTACTTTCATTGTTCGCCCGCAACCCCGCGCTGCTGGACCGTCTGGCGGCGGTGCTGGGTGCCGCCCCGGTGCTGGCCGAGCATTTGGCGCAGGACGCCCAGGCGCTCGAAGCGCTGCTTAGCCCCGCCGCCCACTTTGCCGCCCCCCGGCCCGCGCTGCGCCGCCTGCTGCGCGAAGCCGCTGACCTCGAAGGTGTGGTGAGCATCACCCGCCGGTTCGTCCGGCGCGAGGAATTTCATCTTTCGGTCGCCACGCTGGAGGGCCGGCTGGATGCCAATGAGGCTGGCCGGCTGCGCAGCAACCTCGCCAAAGCTGCGCTCGGCGCCTTGCTGCCGCATGTCATGGCCCAGCATATCGCCCGCTTTGGCCGTATCCGGGGCATGAAATTCGGCATCGTGGCCTTGGGTAAAACCGGCAGCGCTGAGATGCTGGCCGGCTCCGATCTTGATTTGATGCTGATGTATGATCACGCAGCCATGGACACGCCGCCCACCCATTATTTCGTCCGTCTGGCCCACGCGCTGACCGCCGCACTCACGGCGCCTGGGCCGGAAGGGCCGATCTACCATGTCGATATGCGGCTGCGGCCCTCGGGCAACCAAGGCCCGGTGGCGGTCTCGCTGGCATCGTTCAGGCGCTATCATGCCGCCGAATCCTGGACCTGGGAACGCATGGCCCTGACCCGCGCCAGCGTGCTGGCCGCCACCCCGAAGTTTGAGCTGATTTTAGCCGATGAAATCCTCATCGCTCTATCGCGCCCCGAACCAGCGGCCACCATCCGTGCCGATGCCAGCGCCATGCTGGCCCGCATCAATCTTGAAATACTACCCCAGGGCCCTTGGGATGTGAAACATTGCATTGGCGGTTTGATCGAATTGGCCTTTATCGCCGAGGCGCTGCAACTTATCCACGGCCCCGCCAACCCGGCATTATTCCGCGCCAACACCGCCGCCGCCCTGCGGGCTTTGGCTGACGCTGGGCATCTTGCTGCCGCTGATGCCGCCACCCTGCTGGCGGCTGACCTGTTATGGCGCACCATTCAGGGTATTTCACGCATCACCGGCCTGCATGAGCGTGACGAGCATCCGCAACCCGCCACGCTGGCACCGCTATTGCGTGCCACCAGCACCATTGACGTTGCGCAGTTAAGCCTCACCATAGAGCAGCACCGGGCGGCGGTGCGGGATTGTTTCACCCGCATCATCGGCCCGGTAACCCAAGGAGATAACAACCCATGAGCATTCAAGAAGGTGATAAAGCCCCGGATTTTACCTTGCCCGCCTCCGGTGGCCGCACGGTGTCATTGAAATCCCTGAAGGGCCAGCCGTTTGTTCTGTATTTTTACCCGAAGGCTGACACCCCCGGCTGCACCAAGGAAGCCTGCGCGTTCGAGGAAGCCTTGCCGCAGCTTGGCAAAATCGGCGTGACCGTGATCGGCGTTTCCAAGGATGAAATGAAACCGATCGAGAAATTCGCCGCCAAATATAACCTTACCTTCCCGCTGGCCTCCGACCCCGAAACCACCACCATTGCCGCTTACGGCGCCTGGGCCGAAAAATCCATGTACGGCAAAAAATACATGGGCATCGAGCGCTCAACGGTGCTGGTGGATGCCAAAGGCAAGATCGCCAAAATCTGGCCAAAGGTAAAAATTGAAGGCCACGCCGCTGAAGTTCTCGCCGCCGTCAAAGCGCTCTAGCGCCGTTTCATGCGCTGGTACTTCGCCATCGACGAGCAAGGTGCCGCAGGCCAGACCGGCGAGGATGCCAAATTGGCGGTGCATACCGCGCTCAACATCGGTGGTCTGGAGCCGCACTTGTTGTACTATGGCGCACCCAGCGACTTCACCGCCTGGATGCAAAAACGCGGTGTTGAGATCATCAACACCGCGCCCAGCTTTTTGGATAGTATGAACGCCGCACAAGCCGCCGGCACCTTCAAAGCCTATTCCATCGGCCATTGGTTGCGGATCGCAATTCCGCAGGTGGAAAGCGCAGCGGAATTCGTGCTTTATACTGATTGCGACATGATCTTTTTGCACCCGGTGAACTGGCCCGCCATCCGGCCCAAAATTTTCGCAGCTGCCCCGGAATTCAAGCGCGACAATTGGAACTATTTCAATTCCGGCAGCATGGTCATCAATGTACCCGCGATGCGTGCCAGCTACCATGATTTTGAATCACTCATCCGCCGCCGGATCGCAGCCCCTACGCCGCACAGCTACGATGACCAGATCGCGCTGAATGAAGCCTATCGTGGCCATTGGGATCATCTGGACCCTCGGCTGAACTGGAAGCCCTATTGGGGCTACGAGCGCCGCGCCGCCTTATTGCATTTTCACGGCCCCAAACTTGGCGTGCTCGAAGCCATCGCCGCCGGCCGCTGGCATGATGACAACCCAACCGCCATCCAATGGCGCAAAATGGTCGAAGCGCATCTCGAAGGCTACATCGCCTGGATGGGCGTTTTAGGCGATCGCCTGCAAAATTACGACATGGAATTGGCATTACGCTTGCACGCAGTCGCCTCCGCTCTAACCCGCCACCGCAACACGCTGCCGCCAACCCCCATGGATACCAGCTTCATGGATTTTTGTATGTTTTAAGCGGGCCGGTCCTCGATCACCCAATGTTTGCGCATGGTTTCCAGCACCTCCCAGGTGCCGGTAAATCCTGGTTCGATCACAAAACAATCACCCGGCCCGGCATGGATGACGCTGCCATCATCGCCGCTCACCACACAGCGGCCCGAGATCATCACCACATATTCCCACTCGGCATATTCAATCCGCCATTTTCCAATAGTGGCTTCCCATTGCCCCGCCGCCAATTTACCGCCGGGTTCCTCATAATGAACCCAGGTGCGCGTAACCGGCGCTCCATGGAGCAATTTGTCAGCCGCAATAGGCACCGCCTCGGCGGCTTGTGGCGAGCTAAGTAAATGCAGCTTCAATGCATCATGCCTGGTGGCACCATATTATGTACACCTGGCGCCAGCCCATTTGGCCCCAGCGGTGCGGCGGGAGCCGTGACCGGTGCCGTTGAAGTTCCAGCCGGCGGGCCTGTTAGCGGCGTTGCCATGATGCCACCCGGCACACTGCCATTGCTGGTCACTGGTGCAGCCGCCGCGTTGGTAGAATAGGCAATCCAGCTGCCCAGATTATGTTGCATCTGGTATTGCAACTCCACATTCATCTCATTCATCAACTGGGTGGTGATGTCGTACAATACCGCTTGCATTTTAGCCTGATCATTGGAATCCGGCGCGGTCTCGCTATGGTTCACCGAAGCTTCGGTATAACCCTTCGCCCGGCCATCGGGGCTCACCACATCCAGCCGCACGGTCAGTGTGCCGACCAGATTGCCGTTCTCCGGCTCGATCGAGGCATTCTCCACGGTAAAGGTTGCGGTGCCCGGCGTGCCGTTCGCCACCAGCCGCTGCCGCGCAACCGCCAGCATCGCATCGGCAGGGGTTTCGGGGTCTTGTGCCAGCAACGCCTGGGCGCCGGCGTCAGGCACATAGTTGTTCTGGATATTCACAGTCACCACCTTCAACATAATCGGCGGCAGGTAGGAATAATTCAGCGGCGTGTAGGTCGCCGGTGGGGTGGAATCGCCACCGCACGCGCTCAGCGCCAGCACCGCAATGGGTGCTAAAAATCGTAGCCGCTTCATGGCGTCAAGCCTTCCTTGCCGGTGACGGTGCCGCGTGGGAACCGGAAATCAAAATTACAAAATTCGCAGGTCATCACAATATCCCCGTCAATCGCCATGTGGTCCAGGTCATCGTGCGAGAAGCCTTCCAGAATATCCGCCAGCCTGGCGCGCGAGCAGCGGCAGCCATAAGCCAGGGTGCGTGGCCGGTCCACCGCTACGCCCTCACCATGAAATAGCCGGTACAGGACCCGCTCGGGCAGCAACTCGTCGTTTAATAGTTCCGTAACGGTAATCGTATCAGCCAGAATACAGGCGGTGCGCCAGGATTCCTCCTGCTCGGCATGGCTCAGCTCCGGGTCAATTCCACCAGCCCCGGCGATCTTTTCCAGCACCAGAGCCGAAGCCCGCCAGCCGTTGGGAGTTTCCGCCGCTGCCAGATGCACCTGGCAGGCCAGTTGTTCGCTGGTCTCAAAATAATGCTCGGCCATCTCGGAAAGGCTTTCGCCCTCAAGTGCCACAATCCCCTGTTGCGGTTCGCGGTCAGCCCCCTGGTCCACCGTAAAGGCCAGATACCCGTCGCCAAGCAATGTCCGCGCTGTGACCGGTTCATCGGCAGGCAAAGCAGCAAAACGCTCCATGTTCACCCGCGCATAGCCGCGCAGCGCCCCGATATCGGTGCAGTCGGCCAGCAGCATCGAAACCGGGCCATCGCCCTTCGCCTGCACCGAAAACGAGCCGGAAAATTTCAGCGCCGCCGCCAATGAGGCCGCCAGCGCCAGCGCCTCCCCCAGCAGCCGCCGCACCGGTTCCGGGTGGTCGTGGCGGGTCAGCAGCGTGTTGGCCAACGGCCCTAGCCGGATCAACCGGCCGCGCACCGGCTGGCTTGGCAGAAAAAACGGGGTAATACCGCGGGAAACCGCGAGATCCGGCACATCTGGCCGGTTTGAGTCGAGAAAAGCGGGAAGGGGCGTCATGAATTTAACATAAGCAGGAAACCGCTCCGGTGCCATATGGCTTGCCGAAATCGCGCCTTGAGGTTAGCGCTTTGTCATGACCGCACCCGAAGCCAGCCTGAACGAGCTCAGCAACTACGTAAAACAACTCTCCCGCGCCAGCGTCCTGGTGGTGGGTGACGTCATGCTGGACCGTTACGTTTACGGCGACGTCACCCGTATTTCCCCGGAAGCCCCGGTGCCCATCCTCACCGTCTCGCGCGAAGTGGCGATGCCGGGCGGTGCCGGCAATGTGGTGCGCAACATCACAGCCCTTGATGGCGCCGCCGCGTTTGTCTCAGTGGTCGGTGATGATCAGGCCGGTTCCGACCTCACAGGTTTAATTGGGGGCCAGCAAGGCGTTGAGCCCTGGCTGCTGGTGCAAGGCGGGCGCACCACCACCTTGAAAACCCGCTACATCGCGCTCGGCCAGCACCTCATTCGCGCCGATCGTGAGGAAACCGTCGAGCTACCCGCCAAACTCAGTGAGCGGCTGGTCCGCATCGCCACCGACGCAATGGCAGCAACCTCCGTCACGGTCCTCTCCGACTACCGTAAGGGCGTGTTGAGCACCGAGATCGCACAACGCCTGATCGCCGCCGCCAAGGCCATGAACCGCACGGTAATTGTGGACCCCAAAGGCGCCGATTATTCTCGCTATCACGGCGCCGATGTTGTTACCCCCAACCGGCGCGAACTGGCCGAGGCCACCGGCATGCCGGTGGCCTCTGAAGCCAATATCGTCGCCGCCGCGCATGAGCTAATTCAACGTTACCAGTTTGGGGCGGTGCTGGTCACCCGCGCCGAGGACGGCATGAGCTTGGTCACAGCAGAGGCTGTCCGCCACTACCCCGGCGAAGCCAAAGATGTGTTCGATGTCTCGGGTGCCGGCGACACCGTGGTTGCCACGCTGGCCGCCGCCATGGCGGTGCAGGTGCCACTGTTTGAAGCCGCGCGCCTAGCCAACATCGCCGGCGGTATCGTGGTCGGCAAGGTTGGCACGGCGGTGGCCCGCCCGAATGAATTGCTGGCCGCCATCACCCCGGTTACCGGCGCGCTGCGAAAAATCGTCACCGCCGCCGCCGCCGCCGAAGCCGCCGAGCGCTGGCACATGCGCGGCTACAAGGTGGGCTTTACCAACGGCTGTTTCGACTTGCTGCACCCCGGCCATGTACACCTGCTCGAACAATGCCGCGCCATGTGCGACCGCTTGATCGTGGGGATGAATTCCGACGCCTCGGTGAAGCGCCTGAAAGGCCCCAGCCGCCCGGTGCAGCCCGAAGCCGCCCGCGCCGCCGTGCTGGCCTCGCTCGCCAGTGTAGATTTGGTATGCATGTTCGAGGAGGACACCCCTCTGAACACGCTCTCTCTCATCAAGCCGGACATTCTGATTAAAGGCGCTGACTACACGCGCGAAACCGTGGTGGGTGCTGCTGAAGTTGAATCCTGGGGCGGCATGGTGGCGCTCGCCGAACTGCTGCCCGGTCATTCCACCACTGCCACCCTGGCCCGCCTGCGCGGCTAAGGCTTTGGCCTAAAATCCACCGAGCACGATCTTGCCGCGTACCCCATGCGCCTCCACCGCCGCATGGGCGCGGATCAGATTGACGGCGTTGATGGCGCCGTAATTCTCCGTCATCGTCGAGCGCAACGTTCCATGGTCCACCAGATGCGCAATCGCCTCCAGGGTGCGGTGCTGGGCCGCCATGGTTTTGGTGTGCAGCAATGGCCGCGCAAACATATATTCCGGATGCACTGATACGCATTTTCTCATAATCACTGAAAAATCCAAAGGCTTTCCGGATTCAATAATCCCGATCGCGCCCTCCGGCGCCACCAGGTGCCCTATCGCATGCCAATGCACCGCCTCATGGGTGGTGCAGAATACATACTCCGGCGCTGCCAGCCCCAAATCGGCTATCTGCGAAGCCATGTTTTGATGATGGTTGATCACATGATGTGCGCCCAGCGACTTGCACCATTCAACGGTCTCAGGCCGCGAGGCGGTGGCAATGACGGTCAGGTCGGTCAGCTTGGAAGCCAGTTGAATCGCCATCGAGCCAACCCCGCCAGCGCCCCCCACGATCAATATGGAACCCCCCACGGCTTGATCACGCGGAATTTTGAAACGATCGAACAACATTTCCCAGGCGGTCAGCGAGGTCAGCGGTAGCGCTGCCGCCTCGGCGAAGCTCAGGCTTTTCGGCTTGTGGCCAACAATCCGCTCATCGACGAGATGAAACTCAGCATTGGTGCCTGGCCGGTTGACCACCCCAGCGTAATAAACATCATCCCCTGGCCCGAAATCTCGTACCTCCGAACCCACGCTGCGCACGGTGCCGGCGGCATCGTAACCCAATATGCGGGTCTCCCCGAGCGGCTCATCGTTGCGGCGGACTTTGGTATCCACCGGGTTCACCGAAACCGCCTTGATCTCCACCAGTAAATCGCGGCCCTTCGGGCTGGGGGCAGGAATTTCAATATCCCGCAGCGCGTCTTCATGGGTGATCGGATGAGAATGGGTAAATGCAACGGCTTTCATGACAACCCCCGGGTAATTTTTAAAGTCTAATGTTTACATAGTCCGCACTAACCGATCCTCAATAGCGCCTGACCGTTGACACCCAGCCATGCGCTGGCAACAGCACGGTGCGCTGTAAGTGTCTCGGTCAGCGCCCAAAAATGCTTGCCATGATTCATGTGCCGCAAATGTGCCACCTCATGACCCACCACGTAGTCCTGCACAAACTCCGGCGCCAAAATCAGCCGCCAGCAAAACGCCAGTGTGCCATCCGGTGCGCAACTGCCCCAGCGCGTGCGCGTATCCTTCATCCGCACGCTTTTTGGATTTAACCCCGCTTGTTTGGCTTTTTCCGCCGCCATTGCAGTGAGCCTTTGCTTGGCCAGCCGCTTTAAACAATCCGCCACCCGCCGGCTTAAAAATTCCGGACTGCCCGTCACATAAATCCGGCCCTCCGCCACCCAGGCGCCACCCCGGGCATCGGTCACTGGTGTAATCACATGCCCCACGCCGGAAACCGGCACCACCGCGCCCGCCACAAACGGCAGTGCCTGCGGCAGGGACGCCAACCGCTCCGCCACCCAATCCTCATGGGTTTGCAATAACGATAACCCCGCTTTGCGTGAGGCCCGCATCGGCAACGTAATCACAATCCCACCCTGTGCTGCATCCACCCGGAGCGAAATTTTCCGCGCCCGCGGGCTGCGCTTGAACGCTACACTGGCCAACTCGCCCCGTACCGGCACCAATTCCGTCACCAGCGTGTTCATGCGCTCACCACCCGTTTGCGTTTGGGCGCTTGGCGGGGAACCTCGCCAGGCCACTCCACCAAATGATGTTCCAGCGGCCCCGCATCGCGCTCACTCAACGCCCGCCCCGCCACCGAAATCCCCGCCTCCTGCACACTCTCTGCGCGTCCCGAAATCAGCGGATGCCACGGATATAAATCCTTGCCCTCGCCCAGCAACCGGTACGCACAGGTCGGTGGCAGCCAATCCACCGTCTTCAACTTAGCCGGCGTCAACTGCACACAATCAGGGATCTTCTTGCGCCGGTTCGGATAATCCGAACACTGGCTCGTCTTCAAATCCAGCAGCCGGCACGCGACATTGGTAAAACTAATCTCGTCAGTGTCCTCATCACGCAACTTATGCAGGCAACACCGCCCACAGCCATCACACAACGACTCCCATTCAGCCCTGGACATCTCCGCCAACGACTTAACCCGCCAAAACGCATTCGCCTTTGTCATATGATGATGATACACTGCCCGGTGGGTGTTTCGGAAGGAGGAAGTAAGCGCAAGGGCTCCGCCCCTGGACCCCGCCAAAGGCAGAGCCTTTGGAATCCATTCGTGAAGGGTCAGGAAGGGGACCGCTCTGAGGTGTTTCAACACCAATGGGCTGTCCCTTTTTTGACCATTAAGTGGTTCTATGGGCTGTGCCCTTAGTGGGGTTTCAAGGGGCAAAGCCCCTTGGTCTAACTTGCCACCCTTCCGCAACCCCACTTGGCTTGTATAGTCATCCTCATGAACAAAGACGTTGCTTTGGGTGCCAGTCCGGCGATGGCGCAGTGGTTTGCCATCAAGGCGGACCATGCGGATGCGCTGCTGTTTTTCCGGATGGGGGATTTTTACGAGCTGTTTTTTGAGGATGCGCAGGCGGCCTCGGCGGCGTTGGACATTGCGCTGACGGCGCGGGGCAACCACCAGGGGGTACCCATTGCCATGTGCGGCGTGCCGGTTTCGCAGGCCGAGCTGTATCTGGCGCGGCTGATCCGGCGGGGTTTCCGGGTGGCAATTGTGGAGCAGATGGAAGACCCGGCGGCGGCCAAGGCACGCGGGGCCAAGGGGCCGCTGGCGCGGGCGGTGGTGCGGCTGGTCACGCCGGGCACGCTGACCGAGGAGAGCTTGCTGGAAGCGGGCCAGGCGAATTTTCTGGCGGTGGTGGCGCAAACGAGCGTTGAGTCGGCGCTGGCCTGGCTGGATATTTCAACCGGGCTGTTTGAAACCCAGGCTTGCGATGCGGGCAGTCTGGCGGCGTTGCTGGGCCGGGTTGACCCGGCTGAAATTTTGGCCCCGGAGAGTGTGGATTTAGGCATCTATGCCCGCCGCCGCGTGGCCTCCGGCGGTCTGGCCATGCAAACGCCTACCCAGCCAGCGCTCGCGCGGCGGGATTTGGCAGCCGCGTTTGGGGCGGCCAGCCTGGAGGCATTCGGGGTGTTCACCGATGCCGAGGCGCTGGCCGCCGCCACCGCATTGGCTTACGTTAAGGCTACCCAGATGGGCGCCATGCCCCGGCTGTCGCGCCCGGTTTCGGCGGGCGGGTCCGGCCAATTATTGATGGACGCCGCCACCCGCGCCAGCCTGGAAATCACCCGCGCCCGCAGCGGGGCCGAGGCGGGGAGCTTGCTGGGAGCGGTTAAACGCACGGTCAGTGCGGCGGGTGCCCGCAAATTGGCGTCGTGGCTGGCTGCCCCGATCACCGACCTTGCGGCCCTGCAATCACGCCAGACCGGCTGGCTGGCCCTGCGCGACGCCCCCGCCGCGCTTGATGGTTTGCGGCTTTGCCTGCGCGGTGCCCCGGACCTCGCCCGCGCTCTGGCCCGCATTGCCCTCAACCGCGCCGGACCGCGGGATTTGGCCGCGGTGCGCGGGGCACTGGACGCCGCCGCCCAGGCCGCCGCGCTACTGCCTACCGGCGTCGGCTTGCTTGATGCCGCCGCCAAAGCCCTGGCCCCGGCCCCTGGCCTCGCCGAAACCCTGGCGAAAGCCTTGGCCGAACCCGCTCCCCTCAAATTCGATGAAGGCACCGCCATCAGACCCGGGTTCGATGCCGAACTCGATGCCGAGCGGCGTCTGCGTGATGACACCAGGCAGGTGATCGCCGCCTTCCAGACCGAGCTTGCGACTCGCTACGGTGTGGCGAGCTTAAAAATCCGTCACCACGCGCAGTTAGGCTACGTGCTGGAAGCCCCCGCCGTGGCGGTTGAAAAACTGCGTGAAAACCCTGAGCTTATTTTGCGCCAAGGCATGGCCAACGGTGCCCGCTTCACCCACCCGGAACTATCGGCGCTGGATCAGCGCATCTCTGAAGCCGCCAGCCGCGCCATGGCGCGCGAAAAACTGGTGTTCAACTGGCTGATCAAACAAGTTCTGGCTATGGCCGAAACGCTGGCCGATTGCGCCGAGGCGCTGGCGCTGCTCGATGTTTTGCAATCCGCCGCTTCCCTGGCCGCCAACAACCGCTGGTGCCAGCCAGCGTTGTCCGATGATGAAGCCTTCGAGATCACCGCCGGCCGGCATCCGGTGGTGGAAGCCGCCCTGCCTCCCGGTGTTGGCTTCGTGCCCAACCATTGCGACCTCTCACCCCCGCGGCGTCTGATGCTGCTGACCGGCCCCAACATGGCCGGTAAATCCACCTATCTGCGCCAAAACGCGCTGCTGACCATCCTCGCCCAGTCCGGCCTGCCGGTCCCTGCCGAGGCCATGAAGCTTGGCCTGGTTGACCGTTTATTCTCGCGCGTCGGCGGGGCCGATGACCTCGCCAGTGGCCGCTCCACCTTCATGGTCGAGATGATCGAGGCCGCCGCCATTTTGCACCAGGCCGGCCCCAAGAGCTTTGTCATCGTCGATGAAATTGGCCGCGGCACCGGCACGCGCGACGGCCTAGCCATCGCCCAGGCGGTATTGGAAGCGCTGCACGGCAACATTCGCTGCCGCGCCATATTTGCCACACATTTCCATGAACTATGCCAGCTCTCCGAAGCATTGCCGCGTTTGCAGGCGTGCACGATGCGGGTGAAAGAATGGCGGGGCGACGTGGTATTCATGCATGAAGTGGCGGCGGGGGCCGCGCAGAGAAGCTGGGGGGTGCATGTGGCACGCTTGGCCGGGGTGCCCGAAAGCGTCGCAAAACGCGCAGAATTGTTATTAAAAGCGGCAGAACGTACTGGACCTGCCCCTGGAATGTTGCCACTCTTCGCCTCCACTGAAATAGCGGCGGACTCAGCCATAGAAACCGAACTTGCAGCCCTCGACCCCGATAAAATGACCCCGCGTGAGGCCCACGCCGCGTTATACGAGCTGCGCGCGAAGTTGATGGCGCATCGGGACAAGGCAAGCTAAAATAATGGATATGCCAAATTCAACCGCCTCGTCCCACAAGCCTCCTGAAATTGCCGCCGCCCTGGCTAGCTTGGTGCCGCTGACCGCCCCGCCGGCGCGTGAAATCGCGCTCGCTATTTTTCGTAGGCAGTTGGGCCGCATTCAATCGCACGTTCAAACCCGTTTTGAGCGCGACAATATCAACGGCCTCGCCGCCGGGCGTTTGCATGCCGGGTTGATGGATGAATTGCTGCAAGCCTTGTTCGGCTATGCGTTGGCGATCCTGCCGATTGAGAAATCTGATCGTCTGGCGATGGCTGCCACCGGCGGTTATGGCCGCGCCACCTTGGCGCCGTTCTCCGACATTGACTTGCTGTTCCTCACCGACACCAAAGCCCCCGAGCGGGTGGAACGTGCGGTCGAGTTTATTTTATATTTCCTATGGGACCTTGGGTTGAAGGTCGGCCACGCGACGCGCTCCATCCAGGAATGCCTGAGGGAAGCCAAGGGCGATGTCACCATCCGCACCAGCCTGCTCGATGCCCGCTGCCTGTGCGGCGACCGTCCGCTGTTTGCTGATTTCCAGAAGGCCTTCCGCGCTGACTGCGCCGTTGATGGCCCGGCTGAATATATCGCCGCCAAGCAGGCCGAGCGAGCCGCCCGCCATCGCCGCTTTGGCGAAACCCCTTTCATGGTTGAGCCGAATGTGAAAGAGGGCAGGGGTGGCCTCAGGGATTTGCAAACGCTCTATTGGCTGTCGCGCTACGTGTTCAACACCTTCGCCATGACTGAGCTGGTCGGCAAGGATGCGCCCGGCGGCGGGATTCTCACCGAAACCGAAGCCCGCGCCTGTAAACGTGCCTGGGAATATTTATGGACCGTGCGGTTTCATCTGCATTACGTCGCGGGCCGCGCCGAGGAGCGTTTAACATTCGACTTCCAGCCGGTGGTGGGTGCCCGCATGGGCTATACCAAGCATGGCCGCCAGGATGGTGTGGAGCGCTTCATGCGGCATTACTTCCTGGTGGTGCGCGAAGTGGCGCGTGTGACCGGGGTGCTGGAACCGGCGTTGATCCGTGCTGCCCTCGGCCCGCCCGCCATCGCCAAAACCACCGACGCCGCATTGCTCGAAGCTGGCTTTGTGCTGGCCGATGGCAAAATTCTATTCGCCCCTGGTCATGAGCCGGAGTCCGACCCTACAGCAATTTTCCGCATCTTGCTGAACGCCCGCGACCGTAATCTGGAATTGCACCCGTTGGCGCTGCGCATGCTGATCCGCAGTTCCAACCTCGCGGCGGATTTGCGTGGCAACAAGCAGGCGGCGGCGTTGTTCCTCAATTTGCTTTGCGGCGGTGAGGACAAGGACGGCAGTGAGCGCTCCTGCGATTCCGCCCGCTGGCTGACTCTGCTGAATGAAACCGGCGTGCTCGGGCGCTATTTGCCGGACTGGCGGCGCATCGTCGGGCAGATGCAATTTGATACTTACCATGTCTATACCGTCGATGTTCATACCGTGCAGGCCATCAAGGTGTTGAACACCATCGAAGCCGGAGACCTCTCGCAAATCGCCCCGGTGGCGAGCGAGTTGATGGAACAGGTGCAATCGCGCCGCGCTTTGTACGTGGCGCTGCTCCTGCATGACATCGCCAAAGGCCGCGGCGGCGACCATTCCGAACTCGGTGCCGAAATTGCCCTGCATGTCGGCCCCGCCTTGGGTCTCACCGCCGAGGAGACCGAAATGGCCTCCTGGTTGATTCTACATCATCTGCTCCTCAGCCAGACCGCCTTTTCCCGCGACATCGACGACCCCAAAACCATCCTCGACCTGGCCGACACCATTCAATCGCCGGAGCGGTTGCGTTTACTCCTCATCCTCACCGTCTCGGATATCCGTGCAGTTTCCCCGAAAGTCTGGAACGGCTGGAAGGCCACGCTGCTGCGCGAACTCTATGCCCGCGTCGCCGAAGTGCTAGAAGGCGGGCTGTCCACCACCGAGCGTGACGCCCGCATCAGCCGGGTCAAGGATGTTGTCGGCGAGATGCTGTCTGATTGGCCGGCAGCGGCGCGAGAAGAATTTCTCTCACTTGGTTATCCCAGCTACTGGCTTGGTTTCGACCCCGAGAGCATCGAGCGCCATGCCCGCATGATCCGCGATGCCAAAACCCGCAACGCGCCGCTGACGGTCCATGCCGAGCCATTGCCAGCCCGTGCTGTGACTGAAGTCGTGGTTTATACCGCCGACCATGCTGGCCTATTCAGCCGCATCGCCGGTGCGCTGGCCATCGCGGGCGCCTCGATCGTCGATGCCCGCATCCATACCCTCACGGATGGCATGGCGCTGGATACTTTCTGGATTCAGGACGCTGCCGGTGGCCCGTTTGATGCCCCGCACCGCCTGGCCCGGCTCTCAACTTTGGTGGAACAGGCCCTCGAAGGCCGCCTCAAGCTCAGTACCGAAATCCGTAAGGCCACCCGTAGCCTGCTGCCGGGCCGGATGCGCGCGATCCATGTGCCGCCGCGTGTGGTGGTCGATAACCGCGCCTCGAATCGCCATACCGTTATCGAGGTCAATGGCCGTGACCGTCCAGGTCTGCTGCACGATGTCACCGCCGCGATCAGCGACGAGGGGCTGCAAATCGCCTCGGCGCATGTCACCACCTACGGCGTTCGCGCCGTTGACGTGTTCTACGTCAAGGACGTGTTTGGCATGAAGATCGAGAACGAGCGCAAGCTGGCGCAATTGCGCAACGCTTTGCTTGAAGCCCTGACCCCGACCGCCGAAGACCCACCCCCGGTTGCAACCCCCAAACGCCGGGCCAACGCTGCGTAATCACTTCCCCGAATTATTTCATTTGACGAGCACCTTGACGTTCGCATAACCTAAATGACGTAAACGTTATATTTAAAAACGAACGTTCAAATAGGGATGCCGTCATGAAAAAAATCTCGCACCGCTTTGCGCCGCTGCTGTTTGCCGCAACTTGCCTATCGCCAGTCGCCGCCCACGCCGGCAGTTTTTATGCCTTCGGTGACAGTCTGGTCGATAATGGCAATATCCCACGGGTTTATGGCGTGCCGTTCGTCGATATCGAGGGTGCTCTGGCACCCTATTACGACAATGGCCGGTTCTCCAACGGTCCCACCTGGGCGGAAGATTTACCCGGCCTGACTGGTTTGTCGTTCTCGGTTGGCAATGATTATGGGGTCGGTGGTGCCTTCGCCGGTCCGCTGACGATTGGTGTGACGACCTACAATAATCTCTCGAATTACGAAGGCCTGCCAGTGCCGCTCCCCAGTTTCGATGAGGAGGTATCAACTTTCGCAACTGACGGCGGTCATTTTGGTCCGGGCGATGTGGTCGGCGTCTGGGTAGGGGCCAATAATTATTTCGTCGCCGCCGATGAAATTGCGCTGGACCCCAGTGCCGCCTCAACCATCATCACCGCGGCTGTCACGCAGGACATCACGCAAATCGAAACCGGCGTCGGCGGGCTGATTTCTCTGGGAGCCAAAACCCTGATCGTGCAAGATCTGCCCTTGCTGGGATTCACCCCGGATTTTAACACTTCACCACTTGCAACGATTGAAGCTGTTGATGCGATTTCGGTCGCGCATGATTCAAATTTATCGCTGGCGATGGGATTTCTTCATAATTCCACCGGCGCCAATATCATCCTTGTCAACGAGCAGCAATTATTCAATGAAGTTTTGGCCAACCCCGCAGCCTATGGCATCACTAACACCACCACCGCCTGCGTTACCGTCACCGCCTGCCTCACCGGCTCAACCGCCACGCAGGATACGTATTTGTTCTGGGATGGCGTTCACCCCACCGCTGGCATTCATCAATTTATCGCTGAATATGCCGCCGCTGATTTGAACGCGCTGCGGGCACTGACTGCCCCTGCGCAAATCGCCGCTGATGGCCAGGCCGCATTTTCCTCTCAGCTCGGTGCGCGGATGAGCGATCTGCAAGCCGGCGCCAGCGGCTTTGCGCTGAATTTACCGCAGCATAACATGGTGGCCGAACTCGGTGCCAACGACGCCGCCCCGGCTGCGCAAGTTGGCAAACTCTCAGGCTTTCTGAGCGGTAGTTACGATTTCGGCAGCCGCAACCCGACCGCCGTCACCAGCAGCTTTACCTACGATGTTGCCAGTTTCGCGCTTGGTGTGGATGACCGTATCGCCGACGGTGTTGCCGTCGGTGCAGCACTTGGTTACGGTAACGACAGCGGCTCGGTGCAATATGGAAGCAAGGTTTCCGCCAATGCCTATCAGCTCGGCGCCTACGCCACCTTCTATCAGCCGAGCTTCTTCCTGAACCTGAAATTCGCCTACGGAATTGATAACTACAACAACACCCGCCCTGGCGTGCTGGCCGGCAACATCACCGCCAAACCCGGCGGCAGCACCTACGATTTTGGTATGGATGCTGGCTATGTCATGCATTATCGCAATTTCGCCTTCGGACCGATTGCGGGCATTGATGCTGCCAATGCCCATATCAACGCCTATACAGAATCCGGTGATCCTGCTCTTACGCAGTCGGTCAGTGCGCAGGATTACCAGCGCGTGATTGCCGATGTTGGGCTTAGTGGCTCAACCGAACTAACGCTCGGCTCAGCCATTTTGCGCCCGCACGCCAGCGTCACGGTTGATGATCTGGTCTCCGGCAATGGCGGCAGCTTCACCAGCGTGTTCACCGATGAACCCGGCGTTGATCTGACATCTAACTACCTCAGCACCACGCATATCTGGGCGGAACTCAGTGGCGGTGTGTCAGCCATCATAACCCCGAGGCTCTCGCTCAGTGCCGATTTTGCCACCACCGTTGCGAAAGCCGATGGTGAAGATCATCAGGTTTCGGCAAATTTGCGGTATAGTTTCTAATTTCCGCCGTTGTCATCGGCCGCGCCGCATTCCCAACCGGATGCGGCGCGGGCTGTCAGTTACCCAAAACGTTTGCAAAACGTTACGTAAAATGCGATAAGCCCCACATAAACCCATGAGGGGATAAGGCGGATGTCAGGTTCGGTTTTTTGCCGTCATTGCGGCGCTTCAATCAACGAACTCGCCCCTTTTTGCCCAAAATGCGGCGCTCCGCAGCGGGCCGAGGCGGGCGGTGATGGCATCCCGCGCACTTTTGGCAATTCGATCAAAATCTGCTGGAGCAAATACGCCGATTTCTCAGGCCGTGCGCCGCGTGCCGAATATTGGTACTGGACTTTATTCGCAGTACTGCTCGGCATCGGTGCTGCCTTGGTCGCCGGTACGCTGGTAATTGCCACTGATAGCCGTGCCCCTGCGATTCTGCGGATTGTGGTCGATCTTGTGCTGTTCCTGCCCGGCCTTGCGGTGCAGGTTCGTCGCCTGCACGATCTTGATAAAACCGGCTGGTGGCTGCTGCTGTTTTTCATCCCCATCGTCGGCTGGATCATCCTGCTGGTGTGGTTGTGCACGCAGGGCACTCGCGGTCCCAACCAGTATGGGCCGGATACGCTGCCTGCCGGCTACTAACTTAGCCTGTTCATCGGCCGGATTCTTAGGTAAATTCTGTAAACGTCAGATGAGGCGCTATCGTGCGTCTGAATACCGAAGGAGCCAGCCAATGCCGGAGCAGCGCCCTGCCGCCAACGATAAGCCAAAAGACCGGCTGGCATTGGGCCGCGCGTGGCTGGACCGTCTTGGTGTCAACCGCTTCTGGTCCAATATCGCCGACCGAGGGCGCGGCTTCGTCTCGCTCCCCCCAGCCACTCTCAAACCCAGCCAGCGCGCCACCATGCTGGCCGATGCTTTAATCTCGGGCCGCGGCGAAGCCTCAGGCGCTGCCATCGCCCGTGAATTGCACGCGGTGATCGCCGCGCTGGAAACCCCCGAGCGGCTTGATTTCTACAAATATCTCGCCAGCCATTTTTCCCCGGACGATAAAAAACTCACCGCTGCCGCGCAGGCGTATCTGGCCAGCCCAGACCCGCAGACCGCGACACAACTGGCAGACGCCGCCGAGCCTTTGCGGCAGGAATTGCTGCGCCGGATGAACATGGCCGCCGGCGGCACCGCCATGCTGGTGGCGATGCGCAAGGAAATGCAGACCTATCTGCGCGCCAACCCGGACCTCAAGCCGCTCGATTCCGACCTGCGGCATTTGTTCTCCTCCTGGTTCAATCGCGGCTTTTTGCAACTGCGCCGGATCGATTGGCAAACCCCCGCCGCCGTGCTGGAAAAACTCATCACCTATGAAGCCGTGCATGAAATCGCCGGCTGGGAGGATTTGCGCCGCCGCCTCTCCGCCGACCGCCGTTGCTTCGCCTTCTTCCACCCGGCCTTGCCCGGCGAGCCGCTGATCTTCGTTGAAGTTGCGCTGGTGCAGGGCCTCGCCGCCTCGGTGCAGAAC
Organism: Acidocella sp.; assembly: GCA_031291755.1. Classification (GTDB taxonomy): domain Bacteria; phylum Pseudomonadota; class Alphaproteobacteria; order Acetobacterales; family Acetobacteraceae; genus Acidocella. The sequence continues at coordinate 17,919 of JARLIK010000006.1, forward strand.
CTGCTGGCCCCCGACAGCAACGAGGCCGAGCAGGCAGCCCGCGCCGCCGAGGCCGACACCGCCATCTTCTACTCGATCTCGAACTGTCAGGACGGGTTGCGCGGCATCTCGTTCGGCAACTTCCTGATCAAACAGGTGGTCGAGGAATTAAAGGCCGAACTGCCCAACCTCACGCAATTCTCCACCCTCTCGCCAGTGCCGGGCTTCCGCGCCTGGGCTGAAAAACATTTGCCCGACGAAGAAAAAGCAGCACTTGCCGAACCCAACTGGTGGCTGGACGCGCAAGCCTCCGCCGCCTTGCAAGCCGCCACACTTCGCCACTGTGCCGCCTACCTCACCGGCGCCGGCCGCGATCCGGTGGCAAAATTCCACCTTGGCAACGGCGCCCGCCTCGAGCGCATCAACTGGCTCGGCAACCCCGCCGAACGCGGCATGGCGGAATCGTACGGCATCATGGTCAATTATGTTTATGACCTCGCCAGCATCGAAGCCAACCACGAAGCCTTCGTGCGCGACGGCATCATCGCCCGCTCCGACGCGGTGGACGCCCTGCTCACCGACCCCGCCACCGCACCCCGCCCGCGCCTCACCGCCGCCCTGGCCAAACTCCGAGGATAACCATGACCGACCGTCTGCCCCCACTCCCCGATGCGTACCTCACCCCAGCGCAGCGGGACGCCAAGGCTGAAATCATCAACGGCCCGCGCGGCGTGTTCGAAGGTCCCTTCATCCCGCTGCTGCGCAGCCCCGACCTGATGAACCGCCTCGAAAAAGTCGGCGAATACCTCCGCTTCGGCAGCGTCCTGCCCCCGACGATCCGTGAACTGGCTATCCTGATGGTCGCCCGCGCCTACCACCAGCAAACCGAATGGGCCATCCACCACCCCATCGCCCACAAAACCGGCCTCGCCCCCGACACCATCACCGCCATCAGCCAAGGCCGCCGCCCGCCAGACCTATCAGCCTCCGAACAAGCCGCCTGGGACTTCCTCACCGAACTCGAAGCCAGCCGTACCGTCAGCACCCCAACCTTCGCCGCCGCCGCCGAACATTTCTCCGAACAAGGCGTCATCGACCTCACAACCATCGCCGGCTACTACGCCACCCTCGCCATGATCATGAACATCGCCCAAACCCCGCCGCCCGCCGGAGAACGGCTGCCCTGAAGGTGGGGTAGGTAAAGGTCAAGGGGCTCTGCCCCCTGAACCCCCGCCAAAGGCTCAGCCTTTGGAAACTATTAGTGAAGTTAAAAAAAGGGGCCGCCCATTGGTGTTTCAACACCAGCGAGCGGCCCCTTTTCTTTAACTTTAATGGTTCTAAGGGCGTGCCCTTAGCGGGGTCCAGGGGCAGCGCCCCTGTCCTTACCTACTCACCCTCAGAGCTGCGTTTTCAGGCGGTGGGCGAGTTCGCCGATGACGCCGCGGCGGAACGTGAGAACGCAGAGCATGAAAATAGCGCCTTGGATGACGACCACCCAGGCTCCGAAGGGGGCGAGGTAGTACTGCATGGCGATGACGATGAGGGCGCCGATGATGGGTCCGAAGATGGTTCCGATTCCGCCGAGCAGCACCATCAGCACGACGAGGCCGGAGGTTGCGGTACCCACGTCGGTGAGGGTTTCGATGCCCATGACCATGGCTTTGGTGGCGCCGGCCACCCCGGCGAGGGTGGCTGCGATGATAAAGATGATCCATTTATACTGGTCGGTTTTGTAGCCGAGCGAGATGGCGCGCGGTTCGTTTTCGCGGATGGCTTTGACGACCTGGCCGAAGGGCGAGTGGATGGTGCGATGGACCATCAGGAATCCGGCGAGGAAGATGATGGCGACCACCACATACATCGCCATGTCGCTGTTGAGCGAGAATGTGCCGAATAATTTCCCGCGGGCGATGCCTTGGATGCCGTTTTCGCCGCCGGTGATGTCGGTGTCCTGCACGGCCACGAAATACACGATTTGCGCCAGTGCCAGGGTGATCATGGCGAAGTAGATGGTCTGGCGGCGGATGACGAGCCAGCCGAACACGGCGCCGAGCGCGGCCCCTGCGATGCCGCCTGCGACGATTCCGGCTTCAGGTGTCAGGTTATAGGACTGCACCAGATAGCCGGCGACATAGCCGCCGAGGCCGAAGTAGGCGGATTGCCCGAGTGAGAGCAGCCCGATCGAACCCATCAGCAAATTGGCGCCCATGGCGAACAGGGCAAAGCACATCACCTGCATCACCACGATCGGGTAGAAGATAAAGGGTGAGACGATGACGATGGCGACGAGGATCACGAAGGCGATCAGCTGGGCGCGGGAAAAACCAAACATTTTAAGCCACCTTGCCGAACAGACCGGCGGGCCGCGCCAGCAGGATAATCGCCATCACCACGAACACCACCACGGCCGAGCCTGGCGGGTAGAACACGTCAGTAAAGCCGACGATGATGCCGAGGCCAAAGCCGGTGATGATGGCCCCGCCGATTGAGCCCATCCCGCCGATGACGACCACCGCGAATACGGTGTTGATGAGTTCGGATCCCATGTCGGGGTTGACCGAGTAAAGCGGCGCGGCCAGCACGCCGGCCAGGGCTGCCAGCCCGACGCCACCGGCGAAGGTCAGCGCGATCAACCGCGGCACGTTAACGCCGAAGGATTGCACCAGCGTCGGGTTTTCTGTGGCGGCCCGCAGCAGCGCGCCGAGGCTGGTTTTCTCAACAGCAAACCAGACCGCAAAACAAATGAGGACGGCTGCAAAAATAACAAAGGCGCGATAGACCGGCAGATACATAAAGCCGAGGTTCATCACGCCGCTCAGTATATCAGGCGTGTTATAGCTGACGCCGGAGGAGCCGAAGTAATTGGTCATCAGCCCTTGCAGCAATTGCGCCAGGCCGAAGGTGAGCAACAGCCCGTAGAGGATGTCGAGCTTATAAATCCGCCGGATCACCGTGCGTTCCAGCATATAACCGGCGGCGCCCACGATGAGCGGTGCCAGCACCAGGGCGAACCAGAAATTGATATCGAGATAGTTCAGCAGGCCCCAGGTCACGAACGCGCCGATCATGAACATCGCGCCGTGGGCAAAATTGATGATCCGCAGCAAGCCAAAAATAATCGCAAGCCCCATCGAGAGCATGGCGTAGAACGAGCCATTGATAATACCGAGCAAAAGTTGCCCGAACAGCAATGGCGCTGGCTTGCCGAAAATCATCGTCATGGTAAGCGGTTTCCTTAAACACTGAGGCTGCCGTTGAAGGTTTAAGCTTCAACGGCAGCCTGTCAGCGGCCGTCTATTGGTTAAAATTAGGCTTTAACGAGCGGGCAGCCTTCGGTAGCCAGCGGCGCGAAGGTTTCATCCGCAGGAGTGGTGTGCAGCAGGTCGTAATAATCCCACGCAATGCTGCTCTCGCCCGGCTTCTTCACCCGGAACAGGAAGGACGGGCACATGAAGCGGCCGTCCTCACGCACCGAACGCTTGCCGAACGCATCGTCATCGGTCGGCATTTTCTTCATTTGCGCAACCACGGCAGCACCGCTGCTGGCGGCATCAACGCCGATGGCATCAACCGCTTTCATGAAGTGCAGGGTGCCTGAATAGCAACCGGCATGGCCCATCGAGGGGTAGTTATTCGGGGTCTTCGGCAGCACCCGCTTGGTGAAGGCGCGGGTGCGGTCATTCATGTTCCAGTAGAAGCTCTCAGTCAAAATCAGCCCCTGCGCGATATCCAGGCCCAGGCCATGAACGTCGTTCAGGAAGATCAGCAGACCGGCGATTTTCATGCCGGATTCGGTGATGCCGAACTCATGCGCCTGCTTGATTGAATTAACGGTATCCTTGCCGGCGTTTGCAAGGCCGAGCACGTCAGCGCCAGAAGCCTGAGCCTGCACCAGGAAGGATGAGAAGTCGGTGGTCTGCGGGAACGGATACGGCGCATCGCCCACCACGGTGCCGCCGGCGGCTTTCACCACGGCTTCGGTCTGGTCGCGCAGCAACTGGCCAAAGGCATAATTAGCAGTGACGAAGAACCATTTTTTGCCACCGGCCGCCACCATCGCGCCGCCCGTGGAGTGGGCCAGCATGTAGGTGTCATAAGTCCAGTGGATGGTCTGGGCGTTGCACTTGGTGCCGCTCAGCAGCGAAGTGGCGGCGTTTGAGTTGATATAGGCTTTGTTCTTTTCAGCGGCCACACCGGCGATGGCGAGCGCCACGGCGGAATTTGGCACGTCGATCAGCAGATCAACGCCGCTATCAAACCACTGGCGGGCCAGACCGGCGCCGACGTCCGGTTTGTTTTGGTGGTCACCCTTGATGACGGTGACATCATAGCCTTTGGCCGATGCGCCGAAATCTTCCAGCGCCTGCTTGACGCAAGCCACCGAGGTCTCGCCGCCGACATCGCTGTAAGGGCCGGAGAAATCACTGCAAACGCCGATGGTAAGCGACTTGCCAGCCGCACGGGCGGGCAGGGTGGGCATGGCAGCGGTGGCAGCGGTTGCCACGGCGGCGGTGCCGAGAACTTTACGTCGTGTAACTTTCATCTTGGAGATCTCCTTTAGAGTGTTTACTTGTAGGCGTCGTAAATTAAATCCCTAGCCGTTTTTGCAATTGTTCCATCTTGGCGTCGAGATCATTTTTGCGGATCATATCCACCACCTCGCCATGTTCAACAACATAGTGGCGATCAGCAAGTTTTGAGGCGAAGCGGAAATTCTGCTCCACCAGTAATATCGTAAAGCCGCGGCGTTTGAGCACCCCGATCATGATGCCGATCTGTTCCACAATCACCGGGGCCAGGCCTTCGGTCGGTTCATCGAGCATCAGCAACTTCGCGCCGGTGCGCAATATCCGTGCAATCGCCAGCATCTGCTGCTCGCCGCCGGAGAGCTTGGTGCCGGGGCTTTTGGCGCGCTCCTTCAAATTCGGGAACAGCATATGAATTTCATCGACGGTCATGCCGCCGGGGCCAATGACCGGCGGCAGCATTAAATTCTCAGTGACATTCAGCCCGACAAAAATGCCGCGCTCTTCCGGGCACAGCGCAATGCCGGCGCGCCCAACAATATCGGGCCGGGCGTAGATCAACTCGGTGCCGTTGAATTTGATGCTGCCGGTGCGCTTTGAGATCATTCCCATGATCGACTTCAGACTGGTGGTTTTACCAGCACCGTTACGGCCCAGCAGTGATACCACCTCGCCCTCGCGGACCTCGAACTCCATGCCGTGCAGCACGTGGCTTTCATCGTACCATGCGTTCAGGTCGGATACTTTAAGCATGGTCGGTTCCCAGATAAGCCGTGATCACATCAGGATGCTTTGAAACAGTCTCATAATTGCCCTCAGCCAGAACCTTGCCACGCGTCAACACTGTAATTTTGTCAGAGAGACCCGAAACCACCGAGAGATTATGCTCCACCATCAAGATGGTCCGCCCGGCCCGCAACCGGCTGATCAGCGCTACAATCCGCACCACGTCGGCCTCGGTCATCCCCGCGGTCGGCTCGTCGAGCAGCATCAACTGGGGGTCCAGCGCCAGGGTCGTGGCAATTTCCAGCGCCCGTTTGCGGCCATAGGAAAGCTCACCGGCTGGCGTATTGACCGCATCCGTCAACCCGACATCATGCAGCAATTCATGTGCACGGTCGTTATAGCGCCGCAAAATCCGGTCGGAACGCCAGAAGTCAAAATTGGCGCCGCGTTCACGCTGCAGCGCAATACGAACATTTTCAACAGTGGTTAAATGCGCAAACACCGCCGAGATCTGGAAACTGCGCACCAGCCCCAGCCTCGCAATGTCAGCGGGCTTCATGGCGGTGATGTCCTGACCATCGAAACGGATCGTCCCGGAGGTGGGCTGTAAAAATTTCGTGAGCAGGTTGAAGCAGGTGGTCTTACCGGCGCCGTTTGGTCCGATCAGCGCATGAATACTGCCGGTCTCGATCCGCAGATTGACATCGCTGACAGCCGTGAAGCCATTAAACGCCTTCGTCAGTCCGGATGTTTCCAGAATTGTCTCAGCCAAATCGAATCATCCCAAATAGGTGTACTTATTTGGGATAAGCAAATTGCATAATTGTGGTGTTCGCGCAACGCCCGCCCGGCGTCAGCTTAATATTTTAAGCGGTTTGTTGGCGATATTTTCTAAATAACAGGGTTCCAAGAGAAGCAGATACTATAAAAGTGGCGATTCCTATGAACAGCATATTCATATGGCTTGGCGCGCTGCCGCGGCCAATCATCGCAAAAATCACCGTCTGCGGAATAAACCCGATCAGTGATGCTGCCATAAAGGGCAACGCCCGCACTGATGATAAACCAGCAGCCATGTTCAGCAGAATATTACTGCCCACCGGCATCAAGCGGAACGTGAGGGTGGCGATAAAGGGCCGTGCCGCCAGGGTCGAATCAATTTTGCGTAACATTTTGCCAAACCGGCGTTTGACGAACTCGCGTCCCACCGCCCGTGCCCAGATGAAGTCCAGCCCGCAGGCCATCATCAGGCTCAGCAGCGCAATCGCAACGCCGCTCCAGGTGCCAAACGCATAGCCCGCTACAAAGGCCGGGATCTGCCGGGGCAGACCAATGGCGGTGAGAAGGGTGGCGACCAGCAGATACATGGCAGGGCCACGCACCCCGCCTTGCGAGACCATGTCCACCAGGGTCGATTGTGCGGCACCGCCGCTCAGCAAGGGCAGGCAGAAAGCCACGGTGACCATCGCACCAGCCATCAGGGCCGGCTTGAGCGCGGTGTTGGCTAAGGCTGAGACATTGGCGTGTTTCATCGGGGCCCTCATGGATTGGGTTCAATTTGCGGCAGTTTTATGCGCCGTTGCAGCCAGGCCACGCCCAGCAAATCAACCACGCCGACTTTCAAACGGTCCCAGGTGCCGTAATGCGAGGCGCCGTGCTCGCGTGCGCGGTGTTTAACCGGCACCGAAACAACCTTGCCACCGGCGCGCATAAACAGCGCCGGTAAAAACCGGTGGATATGATCAAAATGCGGCAGCTCAAGAAACGCCTGGCGGCGGAATAATTTTAAGCCGCAGCCGGTGTCCGGCGTGCCATCCTTCAACAGCCGGCCGCGCACTGCATTGGCAATTTTCGAACCCCAGCGTTTCGCCTCGGAATCCTGCCGTGAAACACGATGCCCTGCAATCAACACCGGGTTGGCGCCGGCAGCCTCGGCGGCCAGCGCCGCATCGAGCATCGCGGGAATATCAGCGGGATCATTCTGGCCATCACCATCGAGAGTCGCGATGTATTTACCCCGCGCCGCTTTCACGCCGGTAATCACCGCGGCACTTTGCCCGCAACTGGCCTTATGGCGCACCCGCACCAAGGTCGGCAGCCGCTCGGCAATTTCTGCCAGCACCGCTGGTGAAGTATCCGAACTGCCATCATCGACATAAACAATCTCGTGATCGATATTGCCTAATGCCGCACTGATGGCGGCAATCAGCGGCGGAATATTCGGCGCTTCGTTATGGACCGGCACCACCACCGAAATCATCGGCGTTCCGGCGGTAATTTCAGGTTTGGTTTGGGTCAGTGGTTCAATAATCATGCTACTCACTCAGACGCCCCATTGCGGCAAATTTGCGGCTCAAATTCGGTCAGAAAAATCCCTTTTGCACCAATTCCACCGGGTTTGACGCAAATGGACAGAGTTTCATTTTCGAGCCATGCGAGCGGTCCAAAACCAGCACCGCTTTTTAAGTCTTCAATGCCCAGGGCGTTCAAAACTTCATGCGCCGTTTCACACCCTGCGATTACGAACCGGCGCACGCCACCAGCCACCAGCCCTTTGGCGATATCGCCGATGATCGCCGCCGCCGGGGCACCGGCGGTGATTTTATCAGGCGGTACTGAACTGCTGATGATGAAAGCGCCCTGGCCGATTTTATCCGCAGCCCATGCCAGTGCCGCCGCTGCGGCGCCCGGGGCGCTGACCTCAAGGTCAAACACGGGCAGCGCACAGCGCGCCGCGCCGATCTGGAAAATCGTCTGCCGGTCAAGCGCGCCTGACAATATGGCAACCGGCCCGGCGGGCGGAGGCGGGGCTGCCTCATGCGCCTGTCCGCCCAGCCAGGCGGCACCGCCGCGCAAGGTCAGACCGGAGGTGGCTTCAATGATGGCGCTGCAATCATCGTCATTAATGGCGTCGATCAGCGCCAGGGTTTTGCCCTGCTCTTTCAAGGCGCGGCACTGCCGCCTGATGGCGAGCGCCCCGGCAGCGACGGTTGCATGGGCCACCAGCCCCACGCTGCCCTCCAGTGCGGTGCCGAACGCCCGCACCATGTCACCCCGCAGGCGGCCAGATTCAAACAGATGGCCCTGATACATCGTGCGTCCCAGCGCCGGGTCGGCGAGGCACGCCGCCATGAACCCAACCCCGGTGCTGCTTGTCAGTTGATCAATCATCGGGGCCAGACTAGCGGGCTCAGGGATGGTCGCCTGGTTACCGAAGGTGAAGAAATATTGCGCACGGCCTAATGCGACCGCCGCCGCGACTTCCTGGGCTGTTAAATCAATGGCTTGCGGGATTAAAATCTCTACTGTGCTGGCCTGCCCCACACCCCGCCCCAGCCTGCGGCCTGGTCCAAACGCCCCTACCAGGGCAATGGCGTCCCGCAGCGTCGCCGCTAGACCGTAAGTACTCATGAACCTGATATCGTCATGATTTTGTCATCCATAGACATAATAACTGGCACCCCAGGCCGCCTCCCGCCACAGGTTTTTACCTGTTTTGCCTTAACTTTTGGCAAACGTGACATATATGCCGCACTGCAGCATAATCAATGCCGCCGGGGCGCTTGGCTTGTGGCCAGCCCATCGCTATAAGCCGCCCCAATCCTGGGAATCGGTGGTGATTAGCCCAGGGTGAAGATGAGGATACTGACTTCATGCTACTGTCTCTGCCACCAGATTACCGGCCCTCGGATGACGAGGAGTTCATGAACCCTATGCAGGTGGAGTATTTCCGCCAGAAATTACTCCGTTGGCGGGCTGACCTGGTCAAGGAAGCCAATGGCACCCTGGCCTCGCTCGGTGAAGGAGGAATTCTCGAAGCCGATATTACCGACCGCGCCAGTGTGGAAACCGACCGGGCACTCGAACTTCGCACCCGCGACCGCGCCCGCAAGCTGATCAGCAAAATCGACCAGGCGCTGGCCCGCATCGAGAGCAACAGCTACGGCTATTGCGAGGAGACCGGCGAGCCGATTGGCCTGCGCCGGCTTGAAGCCCGCCCAATCGCAACCCTCTCCATCGAGGCGCAGGAGCGCCACGAAAAAATGGAACGCGTCCACCGCGACGACTAGCCAGGCAGCCACGCAAATATACTGCAACCAGCGAAGTTTTTTCGGAGGCTTGTCGGAGTTTGTATTTTACTAACATAGTGTTATAACCCGCTTTGCGGGATAATGTCACACGTGTACCATTGCCTATTCGGCCTCTTCTTCCTCTTCAATCGCCGGTTTGGCGGGCAGCGAATAGGATTCCGTCAACCAGCGTCCCAAATCAACATCGGCACAGCGCTGTGAACAGAACGGCTTGAATTCAGGGTTGGCTGGTTTTTTGCAAACCGGGCATTGGCTCATGGGGCAAGCATCTCATGCAGGGGGGGACGAATGCGCGGGCGCGAAATTTCGGCGAACCCGAGGTTGGAAAATCCCAGAAGTTTGCTCGGCAGCGGGTCGGATTTCAGTGCCGTTGTTAGTGGCTCGATGAGTCTCATGCGAGCCTTGGATTTCATTCCGGCAAAATCAATTACAATCGCGCCGGATAAATTACGCAATATAATTTGCCTGACAATTTCAGGGATCAGTGCGATGTTCAGCGCCAGTTGGGCTTGCGGTTTGGCGTTGCCATCACCGCTGGCAGTACCTGCATCTATATCAATGGCGGTGAGTGCTGCGGTGGCCGCAATGTGCATTTTAGCGCCTTGCCCCAGGGCGGCGGTGGGTTCGGCCAGCCCGGCCACTTCATCTTCCAGCACAGCATCAAAGGCATCAGCTTTATAAATCATCCGCGCCCCCAGAACCGGCCGCAAACGCGCGATCAGCGCATAATCGTCAATGAAAAGCTGGGTCTTTGGAAAACGCTGCATAATTTCCGGCAGCGGCCCTGGCCCGCGCCGCAGCAACCCTGGCCGGTCAGCCGGTGGCTCGGCGAGTACCGCCAGGCGCGGGCCTTTGCCGCCTTGCGCCGCCCGCGTCACCTGCACGCTGATATAGTCACCTTCGGTCAGGCTGGGCGCTCCGGCGCTGTCGGGTAAAAATCCCGTCTCATCGCCTAAATCAACAAAGCTGCCAGCCATTGCAGGCAGTTTGGCGGTGATCCTGCCGGTATAAACATCGCCGACGCCGTCAGGCTGCGCCAGATTCCACAGCATATATTCGCTCAGCAAATCGCCATCCAGCAGCGCGATCCGGGCGGTATCGCCGCGTACCGAAACCGCCACCTGCTTCAAGGCCGGTACCCCAGCCCGCGCAGCAGCAGTGCGGTTTCATGCAGCGGCAAGCCCACGATTCCCGAATAGGAACCGGAGATGAAATCAATGAAGGCCGCTGCCTTGCCCTGAATTGCATAGCCGCCGGCTTTGCCCTGCCATTCGCCGCTGGCCAGATACGCCTGCACCTGCGCTGCCTCCAACCGGGCAAACCCCACCACCGACATCACCACTCGCGCGGCCACCTTGCCATTGGGGGCGCGCACCGCCACGGCGGTATAAACCCGGTGGCGGCGGCCCGCGAGCAGGCACAGGCAGGTCTCGGCGTCATGCAAATTTTCAGTTTTGGGCAAAATCCGCGCCCCGGCGGCCACCACGGTATCGGCCGAAATCACATAGGCAGCATGCGGGCAGGCGGCCAATTTGGCCAAGGCCATACGCTGCGCATACACCCGCGGGGATTCCTGCGGGGCGGCCGATTCATCGATGTTGGGAGCAAAAACCTTGTCCGGCTCCAGGCCGATCTGCGCCAGCAACTGCAAGCGGCGCGGGCTGGCCGATGCCAGGACCAGGCGGTTTATTTGAAGCGGAATGTGATCCGACCCTTGGTGAGGTCGTAAGGGGTCATCTCGACATTTACCCGGTCCCCGGCCAGCACGCGGATGCGGTTTTTGCGCATTTTACCGCTGGTATGGGCCAGAATCACATGTTCATTGTCGAGTTTTACGCGAAACATCGCGTTAGGCAGGAGCTCAGTGACCATGCCACTGAATTCGATCATATCTTCCTTAGACAAACAAAAAACCTCGTAAATTGTTGCGGGTAGGCTGCGATGTGGGCCGAGTTTATAGTCTGGTCAAGTTTTAGGTAACCTGACCTGCACTGATTGCGCATGGGCGCTCAGGCCCTCGGCTTTGGCCAGGGCCACCGCTGCCGGGCCAATTTCAGCGAGGGCGGCGCCGGTAAGGGAGACAAATGTGGTGCGTTTGAGGAAATCATATACCGAAAGCCCCGAGGCAAAACGGGCGGTGCCGGAGGTGGGCAACACATGGTTGGGTCCGGCAACATAATCGCCGATGGCTTCGGGGCAGTTTTTGCCGATGAAAATCGCCCCAGCATGGCGGATTTTCTCGAACACCGGGGCGGCTTCGGCGAGTAACAGCTGCAAATGCTCGGGCGCGATGCGGTTGGCGAGATGCACGGCTTCGTCCCATTCATTCACCAGAATAATCGCGCCGTTGTCGCGCCAACTGGCGCCTGCAATGGCAGCCCGCGGCAGGGCTTCGAGCGCTGCGTCAACCGCCATCGCCACCGCCGATGCCAGACCCGCATCGTTGGTGATCAGGATGGATTGCGCGCCCTCGTCATGTTCGGCCTGGGCCAGCAGATCCAGTGCGATGTGGGAGGCATCGTTATCGGCATCGGCGATGATCAGAACTTCCGAAGGTCCGGCGATCGAATCGATCCCGACCCGGCCAAATACCTGGCGCTTGGCCTCTGCCACATAGGCGTTGCCGGGGCCGACGATGCGATCCACCGGCTGAATCAGCGCAGTGCCATAGGCCAAAGCTGCTACCGCCTGCGCCCCGCCGATGCGGTAAATTTCGGTCACACCGGCCAGGTGCGCAGCGGCCAGCACCAGCGGGTTCAGTACGCCATCGGGGGCTGGCACGCACATGGCGATGCGCGACACCCCAGCCACTTTGGCGGGAATGGCGTTCATCAGCACCGAGGAAGGGTAGGAAGCCTTGCCGCCGGGCACATAAATCCCCACCGCATCCAGCGGTCCCCAGCGCAGGCCCAGCGTGGCGCCGGCGGTATCGGTATGTTTGATATTCTGCGGCATCTGGGCACGGTGAAACGCCTCGATGCGGTGTGCGGCCAGCGCCAAAGCCGTCCGCAGTTCCGGTGACGTGGCAGCGACGGCTTGCGCGATGTCGTCCGGCGTGACGCGGATGTCGCTTAACCCAAGCTCCACCCGGTCGAATTTATTGGTGTAATCCACCACAGCGGCGTCACCATCGCGCTGTACGCGGGCGATGATTTCACGCACCGCGCTCGCCACTGCCGGTTCAGCCCCAGCGGCGCGGCTCAGCAGGCCTAGAAAATTGATTTCAAAATCAGAATCGGTGGTGTTCAGGCGTTTCATGCAGCATTTCGTGCCGCGCGGCTGCGGGCGGCCAGAGCATGGCGGAAGCGCTCGATCCAGCCGGAAATTTCATCGGGGCGGGTTTTCAGGGCGATGCGGTTGACGATCAGGCGCGAGGAGACCTCGGCGATGATATCGGTTTCCACCAGGCCATTGGCCTTCAGCGTGCTGCCGGTCTGGACCAGATCGACGATCAGGCGGGACAGGCCAAGGCCGGGGGCCAGTTCCATCGAGCCGTTCAGCGCCACGATCTCGGCCTGCACGCCGCGGGCGGCGAAATGCTTTTTGGTGACATTGGGGTATTTGCTGGCCACCCGGATGCGGGAAATGGCGTTCAGATCGGTGGTTCCGGCTTCATCCTTGGGTTCGGCCACCGAAATGCGGCAATGGCCGATGCTGAGGTCGAGCGGCGCGTAAACTTCCGGGTAGTCAAACTCCATCAGCACATCACCGCCGCAAATGCCGATGTCAGCCGCCCCGAAGGCGACGAAGGTGGCAACATCGAAGGAGCGCACCCGGATCACGTCCAGTTCCGGGTCGTTGGTGGGAAAGCGCAGGCGGCGGCTGGATTCATCAGCATAGTCAGCCGCCGGGATAACCCCGGCAGCTTCTAAGAGTGGGCCACATTCATCAAGGATACGGCCTTTGGGAAGTGCTAACACAATCGACATGGCGCGGCCTTACCACGGGGCGAGGGCGACGGGCTAGGGTAGCGGCTGCAAAAGAGGAGTGCATGGTGATGCGGCAATATGACAAGATTGACCTGCCGGTGGCAGAGGTGCGGCGGTATCTGGAGCCAGGGCCGATCGTTCTGGTCTCATCGGCTTGGAACGGCAAAACCAATATCATGACGCTGGGCTGGCAGACCGTGATGGAATTTGTGCCCTCGTTGGTGGGCTGCATGATCGCCGGCGGCAACCATAGTTTTGAGATGATCCGCCAGAGCCGGGAGTGCGTGATCAATGTGCCGACCACCGAGCTGACGGATCAGGTGGTGGGGATTGGCAACACCAGCGGCGCTGAGATTGATAAATTTGCGCATTTTGGCCTGACGCCCGAGCCTGCGCGGCGGGTGAAAGCGCCATTGATCAAGGAGTGTTACGCCAACCTGGAATGCCGGCTGGAAGATGACGGCATGGTCGATAAATATAATTTTTTCATCTTTAAGGTGCTCACCGCGCAGGTGGCAAAAAGCCCCAAACACCCGGAGACGCTGCATTATACCGGGGATGGGGTGTTTATGGTTTCGGGCAAAATCATCAGCCGGCGCGGGCAATTCCGGCCGGAGATGCTCTAAGCCAGACGCTCGATATTGGCCCCGCAGGCGGCGAGTTTCTGCTCGACTGATTCATAGCCGCGGTCGAGATGGTAAACCCGGCTGATGATGGTTTCGCCCTGGGCGGCGAGGCCCGCCAGCACCAGCGAGACTGAGGCGCGTAAGTCAGTCGCCATGACCTGCGCGCCTGAGAGGTGGCTGACGCCGCGGATGATGGCCGAGGAGCCGTGGGCGTTGATGCGGGCCCCCATGCGGTTGAGTTCGGGCACATGCATGAAGCGGTTCTCGAAGATGGTCTCAGTGACCATCGAGGCACCCTCGGCAACGCTCATCAGGGCCATGAATTGGGCTTGCATGTCGGTGGGGAAGCCGGGGAAGGGTTCGGTTACGATGTCGATGCCGTGCAGGCCGTTTTTGCGTTTTACTGAAAACCCGTTGTCAGCCTCGGTGATGATGACACCGGCGTCGCGCAGGGCGTGGATGACGGCGCCGAGGTCGTCGGCGCGGGCGTTTTCCAGGAAGATGTCACCGCCGGTGATGGCGGCGGCGCAGGCATAGGTGCCGGTCTCGATGCGGTCGGGCAAAATGGCGTGGTGGGCGCCATGCAAGGCGGGGACACCTTCGATTGTGATTGTATCAGAGCCGATGCCTTCGATTTTGGCGCCCATGGCGATCAGGCATTTCACCAGATCAGAGATTTCCGGCTCGCGGGCAGCGTTTTTCAAGGTGGTGGTGCCGTGCGCGAGGGAGGCGGCCATCAACAGGTTTTCGGTGGCGCCCACCGAGACGAACGGGAATACGATGTTGGCCCCATGCAGCCCCTTGGGCGCGGTGGCGTTGATGTAGCCGGCGTCGAGCTTGATAATCGCGCCCATGGCTTCAAGGCCCTTGAGGTGCAAATCCACCGGCCTTGTGCCGATGTTACAGCCGCCGGGCAGTGAGACGCGGGCGTTGCCGACTCGGGCGAGCAAGGCGCCGAGCACCAGGATGGAGGCGCGCATTTTGGAGACGATATCGTAAGGTGCTTCGGTATTGGTGATGGCACCGCCGAGCGAGAGCGAGCGGCCATCGGTGCCGGTGGGTTCCACCGCGATGCCATGCTGGGCCAGCAATTCCGCCATAGTCTGCAAATCCGCCAGTTTGGCGACATTCGAGAGCACCAGGCGCTCATCGGTGAGCAGGCCACAGGTCATCAGCGGCAGGGCAGCGTTTTTGGCGCCGGAAATGCGGATGGTGCCCGAAAGCGGGGTGCCACCGATAATACGTATACGATCCATGATTTTACATTCTTGGTAGAGAGACGCCGCGCTGTCCCATGTATTTGCCGGCTTTGTCAGCATAGGAGACCTCGCAAGCCGAGGAACCTTGCAGAAATAGGAACTGGCAGATGCCCTCGCCAGCATAGATTTTGGCCGGTAGCGGCGTGGTGTTGGAAATCTCGATGGTCACCTGGCCTTCCCATTCGGGCTCCAGCGGCGTGACATTCACGATGATGCCGCAGCGCGCATAGGTGGATTTGCCGAGGCAGATGACCAAAATATCACGCGGAATGCGGAAATACTCGATGGTGTGGGTGAGGGCGAAGCTGTTGGGCGGGATGATGCAGACCGGCCCGGTGCGGTCGACGAAGCTGCTGGGGTTGAATGATTTGGGGTCCACGATGGCGGAATCGACATTGGTGAAAATTTTGAAATGGTCCGCGCAACGGGCGTCGTAGCCATAGGAGGACAGGCCGTAGGAGATCACGCCATCACGCTTCTGGGTTTCCACGAAGGGTTCGATCATGCCCGATTCGGTGGCCTGTTTGCGGATCCAGTGGTCGGGCATTACCGGCAAGTTTTTGATCCTTCGGGTTTGCCGGCTTCGCGGGCGCGGCTTTGGGCTTTGCGCTTGAGGAGGTTGAGGCGCAGAGCCTCAGCCTCCTGGGCGGCGCGGCGGACAGCGCGTGCGGCAGCGGCGATTTCAGCTTTGGTGGGTGTGGGGTTGTCGCTGGTCGGCATGGACATGTTCAAGCCGCCTGAGGGGGCTGCCGTCAAGGGCAGTTGCCTGATTGGCAACACGGCGATATAGGGCGGGCTCGCGCGGCGCTGTCATAGCTCAGGGGTAGAGCACTTCATTGGTAATGAAGAGGTCCAGGGTTCAATTCCCTGTGACAGCACCAGTTTTCAGGCTTCGGCTTGAAAGCGGGGGCAGTATCGGTTACGCCATCCCTCGGCGCCCAGGTAGCTCAGTTGGTAGAGCATGCGATTGAAAATTGCAGTGTCACTGGTTCGATTCCAGTCCTGGGCACCATTTCCCTGATAAAATTCCACCCAAAATGCAGAATTTTCGGATTTTTAAGGTAGGAATTCGATTCTACACAGTTATTACTCTGGTGTTTCTGCGAGGCGCACGTTAGTTGTTTGCAGACGCGCCGATTCGTTTCAGGGAGGCTCGTCGGCGTCATATCATAGAATCAGTACGCGGGCGGCACCCGGCGGCTGAGCGAACAGGAAAGAGGCTAGTTCATGTCGAAAGCTTTTATTGCGACCGTTATTCAGAATTCTGCTGAAATTACCGGCGTTGCCGCTAACCGCGCGGCCGCTGATCTGATCGAGGCGATCGTTAAAGATTTGAAAAAGAACGGCAAGTTTACCCTGCCGAGCTTTGGCACCTTTACCGTGCGCAAGACCAAGGCCCGCAAGGGTGTGAACCCGCGTACGGGCGAGGAAATTAAAGTGAAGGCCGGGAAGACCGTGCGCTTCAAGGCTTCGCCGAGCTTGAAAAAGGTTGTCTAACCTGTCCTTTCAGGTTTGAATGAAAAAGCAGCCCTTTTGGGCTGCTTTTTTTATGGGGAAGTGGTGATGCAAACGAGTGTGTTCGCATGGAATGAGGTAGAGCCTTACGGCGATACAAAAGCCGACCGCCGGGTGATTGCCGGAAAAGCTGGTGATTTGAAACGGGTTTGTGTGAAGGCAGGATATGTGGCTGCGAAGCATTCGCATGAATTTGAGCAGTTTATCATGGTGCTAGAAGGTTCCGGGGTTTTGACGACCGCCGAGGGTGAAGTGGAATTAAAGCCTGGCGTGGTGGTGCATTTTGCGCCTCAAGCTTGGCACAGCGCGGTTTTCGAGACGGATACAGTGCTGGTGGAGGTAAATTTTAAAACGCTTAGCTAACGCGGATAAGTGTGGCGTGGTTGGGGAGGGCCCCGCTGTCGCGGGGATGACAATGTGGCGGTTTGGAGCTAAACGTCGAGGTCTTGGACTGTGCCTGCGTTTTCCTGGATGAATTGGAAGCGTAGTTCGGGGCGTTTGCCCATCAGGCTTTCTACCATTTCGGATGTTGCGGCGCGGTCTTCGGGGGCGGCGACGATGCGCAGTAAGGTGCGTTTGGCCGGGTCCATGGTGGTGTCTTTCAACACGGCGGGCGGCATTTCGCCGAGGCCCTTGAAGCGGCTGACTTCGATTTTGGCACCGGGTTTGAAATTTTTAATGAGCTTTTCACGCGCGGCGTCATCCATTGCATAGATGCTTTTGGCACCTTGGGTGAGACGGTACAGTGGCGGCTGGGCCAGATAGATGTGACCGTGGCGGATGAGCTCGGGCAGCTCGCGATAGAAAAATGTCATGAGCAGGCTGGCAATATGCGCACCATCGACATCGGCGTCGGTCATGATGATGACGCGTTCGTAACGTAAGCCGGCGCGGTTGAAATTGTTGCCGACCCCGCAACCCAGCGCTTCGATCAGGTCTTTCAGTTCCTGATTTTGCCTAAGTTTGTCTGCCGAGGCAGAGGCCACGTTGAGGATTTTGCCGCGCAGGGGCAGGATGGCCTGGGTGTTGCGGTTGCGGGCTTGTTTGGCGGAGCCGCCGGCGGAATCGCCTTCGACCAGGAACAATTCGGTGCCTTCGGCATTTTCCATGGCGCAGTCTGCTAGTTTGCCAGGCAGGCGCAGGCGGCGGGTGGCGGATTTGCGCGGGGTGTCCTTGGCTTCCTTGCGGCGGATGCGATCTTCGGCGCGGTCGATGACGAAGGCGAGGAGGTTATCAGCGCCACTCGGGTCGCCGGCCAGGAAATGGTCGAATCGGTCTCGTAATGAAGCCTCTGTTAGTTTGCCGGCTTCGGGGTTTGTAAGTTTTTCTTTGGTCTGGCCTTGAAATTGCGGCTCGCGGATGAAGAGCGAAAATTTGGCGGCGAGCGCGCCGGTGACATCCTCACCGATGAGCTGGTTGCCGCGTTTGTTGCCGCGCTGGTCGGCCCAGGCGCGCAGACCTTTTAAGAGAGCGGCGCGAAAACCGGCTTCATGGGTGCCGCCCAGCGGGGTGGGGACAGTGTTGCAATAGGTGTCGAGCATCGATTCGCCGCGTTCCAGCCAGGCGCAGGCCCATTCAAGTTTGCCTTGGGCGGTGCCATTCGGGGCGTCGGGCAATTTGGCTTCGCCGGCCCAGATGGCGGGCAGTACGCGCGGGGCTGT
The DNA here is from genome assembly GCA_031291755.1 of Acidocella sp. Taxonomy (GTDB): domain Bacteria; phylum Pseudomonadota; class Alphaproteobacteria; order Acetobacterales; family Acetobacteraceae; genus Acidocella. Next base: position 36,231 of record JARLIK010000006.1, read on the forward strand.
GCCAAGTTCGGCTTCCAGCGAGTCGCGCAGGCCGCCCGGGAAATGCAGTTCGGCGGAGGCGGGGGTTTCGGAATCGTTCTTTAATAATGCGGGATCGACCGACCATTTGATGCGCACACCGCGGAACAGATACGCCTTGCTGCGGCACAGCCGGTACAGGCGGGCGGGGGAGAATTGCTTGTCACCGAAGATTTGGGTGTCGGGGACAAAGGTGATGGAGGTGCCGCGGCGGTTTTGTATAGCCCCTGCGTCGATTAGTTTGGTAATGGGGATGCCGCGGGAAAATTCCTGCCGGTAGAGTTTTTTGTCGCGCGCCACCTCGGCGGTAAATTTTGATGACAGCGCGTTGACCACTGAGGAGCCGACGCCATGCAGGCCGCCGGAGGTGGCGTAGGCTTTGCCGGAGAATTTGCCGCCTGAGTGCAAGGTGGTGAGAATCACCTCAAGCGCGGATTTTTTCGGAAATTTCGGGTGCGGGTCGGTAGGGATGCCACGGCCGTTATCGCGCACGGTGAGGGTGTTGCCTTGGGTGAATGCCATTTCAATGAGGGTGGCGTGGCCGGCGACGGCTTCGTCCATGCAGTTATCAAGGATTTCGGCGGCCAGATGGTGCAGAGCACCCTCATCGGTGCCGCCGATATACATGCCGGGGCGGCGGCGAACGGGTTCCAGCCCTTCCAGGACCTCGATGTCCTTGGCGGAGTATTTTTCGGGGTTGCTGCCGTTTGCGAACAAGTCACTCAAGTCTGTGGCTCCGGGAGGGAGGGAAGTCCCCGCTTACGCGGGGATGACAAGAGGGACTGACTGCCACTTTACGGGGGGTTGCGGCAAGGGGTGGGGTTATTCCCCGGTGTGGTGGATGTCATGGGTGGTGATGCCGCGGCCTTTGCCTTTGCCGCAGCCGCGCATTTCCAGCCAGTCACGGTGGGCCAGGGTGTTGCGGGTGTCAAAATAGCCGGTGCGCCAATGGTCTTTCATGGAAAGCCGGCTGAATTCATAGTCCTTGGCATCGCCCTCATAGGCTTTTTGGCGGTAGATCATCTCCAAAATGTTGATCTCGGGCAGATGCTCCAGCTCGGCTTTTTGGAGACGCTGGGCTTCGGTGAGCTGGGATTCCGGCAGCATCGCCAGGGCTTCGTAAAGTGCCTGTTGCAGCTTATGGGTTTCGAGGAAGTGGCTGGTGGTGGTGCGGGTGCGTGAGGAATATTGGATGTCCTTGATGCGCGACATCACTTCGGGCATGTCGCGCGGAATGTCGCCGATCGCGCTGAATAGGTCGACCTGGAACACCAGCATGTTTGATGACCCGCAATGATCGAGCAGATGCTGCAGGGGCGTATTGGAGACCAGTCCGCCGTCCCAGAAATGGTTCCTGCCGATTCGCACCATCGGCAGAGCGGGCGGCAGCGCGCCGCTCGCCATCACGTGTTCGGGGCCGATGTGGGTGATGGCGTTGTCAAAATAAGCGAAATTGGCGGATTCGACATTGACGGCGCCAACTGCGAAACGGACCTTACCGTCATTGATGAGGTCGAAGTCGACGAGTTTGCTGAGCGTTTTATGCAAAGGCGAGGTGTCGTACAGGCTGGTGGCCATTTTGGAGCCGCGCTGGGCCAGCCAGCCATTTACCGGGTTGGGTTTGAAGAAGCCGGGCTGGCCAAAGATCATGGCGTTCATGGCCGAGAGGGCGTTGCGCAGTTTACGGGGGGCGTCGCCGTCGACCCAGGTAGTGATGGGGTCGTGGGCGGTGATGGTCATCCAAAAATCTTCAAGCCGTTCCAGCCGGCGTTCGCGCGGGTTGCCGGCGATGATGGCGGCGTTGATGGAGCCGATTGAGACGCCGGCTACCCAGTCAGGCTCCAGCTCGGCTTCGTGCAAAGCCTGATAGACACCAGCCTGATAGGCCCCAAGAGCGCCGCCGCCTTGCAGAACCAAGCCGATGCCATCAACACCTTTCGGGCGGGGGATGGGCTCGATTTGTTCACCAAGCTTGTGGGGGCGGGCATTGAGGTTGGTGGTGGCATCCATGCGATTCATCTCCAAAACGGCCGCAGTCAGGCGGGAATTTGTCATATAGAAGGTGCCTGCGAAAGGTTTTGTGACATAATGGTCACATGAATTCGCAGACCCGCAGCCTAGATATAGGGTGCATGAAGGAGAGATGTATGACCCGCGATGAGATTTTAAAAGCGTCGTCTATGCCATTGGCGAGTCCGAGTTATCCAAAAGGGCCGTATCAGTTCAATAACCGGGAATATATGCTGGTGCATTATGAATCGGACCCCGATGCGATTCGGGCGATGCTGCCTGAGCCGTTGGAGCCGGATGGCAACCATGTGTTTTACGAATGGATGAAAATGCCGGATAGTTCCGGGTTTGGCGATTATCAGGAAAGCGGTTGTGCGATTGCCGCGAAATATAATGGTGTGCCCTGCAACTTCAGTGTCATGATGTTTCTCGATGATGAGGCGCCGACCACCGGCGGCCGCGAGATTTGGGGGTTTCCGAAAAAATACGGCGTGCCGAAACTCTCGGTGATTCATGAGACGCTGACGGGCTCGTTATATTATGACGATGAGCGGGTGGCGCTGGGGACCATGGTTTATAAGCATGAGGCGCTGGACTGCGCGGAAGTGGCAAAGGGGTTGGGTGATAAATTGAACATTAATTTGAAATTTATCCCGGATGTGGACGGCAAGCCGAAGATTGCCCAGCTTGTGGGGTATCATTTACAAAATGTGGCCGTGAAGTTTGCCTTTAAGGGGCCGGCGCGGCTGCATCTGGTGCCGCATGTGAATTGCCGCGTGGCTGATTTGCCGGTACGGAAAATTCTGTACGGGCAGCATTTATTGGCTGATCTGACCTTGCCTTTTGGCACCGTGCTGCATGATTATCTCGCCTAACATTTAGCAAAGAAGGACAAAGACAATGAGTTTAAAAGGGAAGGTGGCATTGGTCACCGGTTCAACCAGCGGTATTGGTTTGGGGATTGCGCGGGCCATGGCGGCCGAGGGTGCCGATGTCATGTTGAACGGCTTTGGCGATGCCGGTGAAATCGAGACATTGCGTGCGGGCTTGGCGAAAGAGTTTTCGGTCAAGGTTGAGTATGACAACGCTGATTTGAGCAAGCCGGACCAGGTGGCGGCGATTATCGCCAAGACACAGAAGGATTTGGGCAGTTTGGATATTCTGGTGAATAATGCCGGGATTCAGTATGTGGCGCCGGTTGATGAGTTTCCGGAAGCGAAATGGGATGCGATTATCGCCATTAATCTTTCAGCCGTGTTCTACGGGATGAAATACGCGATTCCGGGGATGAAGGCGAAGAAGTGGGGCCGGATTATCAATATTGCCTCGGCGCACGGCATCGTCGCCAGTCCGCAGAAGGTTGCCTATGTGGCGGCCAAACATGGCGTGGTGGGGGCCACCAAGGTGGCGGCCATTGAGACGGCGAATGATGGAATTACCGTGAACGCCATCTGCCCGGGCTGGGTGCTGACACCGCTGGTGGAGACGCAGTTGGAAGCCCGCGCCAAGGCCGCCGGGACCGACGTGCCGACCGAGGAGAAGAAGATGCTGGCGGAGACCCAGCCGATGCTGAAATTCACCAAGCCGGAGCAGATTGCGGCGCTGGCGGTGTTTTTATGCTCGGAAGGGGCCGCGACCATGACCGGGCAGCCGATCTCGATTGATGGCGGCTGGGTGGCGCATTAGGCCCTGAAATTGTCCCCGCGCTCGTCAATGGGCTGGCGCGGGGGTCTTGGGCGGTGCGGCGCTTACGTGTAATGCTTGCCGCAATTGGCTGAAGGCGGGAGCGGATTATTCTGAATCATGAAACAGAGGCGGGGCGGTTTGCGGCGATGCTGCGGCGTTCGGCGGAATTGAAGCTGGCGATGGCGCAGGATGCCGCGCCGGTGCTGGCCATTGTGGGCGCCTGCGAACGGGCGATCCGGGCAGGTAATAAACTGATATTTTGCGGCAATGGCGGCTCGGCGGCGGATGCTCAGCATTTGGCCACTGAGATGGTGATCAGGCTGCGCGGGTCGGTGGTGCGCGATAGCTGGCCGGCGATGACGCTGGCGCTGGATACCTCTGCCTTGACGGCGGTGGTGAATGATTTTGGTGCCGAGCAGATGTTTGCCCGGCCGCTAAAGGGGCTGGGCAAGCCGGGGGATGTGCTGTTTGGCATTACCACCTCGGGGCGTTCGGCCAATGTGGTGGCGGCTTTGAAGCTGGCCCGCGAGATGGGGATTGCCACCGTGGGGCTGCTGGGCGGCGATGGCGGGCCGGCCCTGGCCTGGTGTGATCATGCGCTGGTCGTGCCTGACACTGATACGGCGCGAATCCAGGAGTGTCATATTACCCTCGGTCATGCCGTGCTGACCCTGTTGGAAGACCGGTTAGCCTGATGCGGGTTCTGGTCACCGGGGCGGCGGGGTTTATTGGGTTTTACGTGGCGCAGGCGCTGCTGGCGCGCGACGTTGAGGTGGTAGGGGTTGATGATTGCAACGCCTATTATGACGTGCGGCTGAAGCAGGCGCGGCTGGCGGAATTGGCCAGGCAGCCGCGGTTTACATTTCACCGGCTCGACATTGCGGACCATGCGGCGCTGGCCCGCTTGGGCGAGGGTGCCGAGGTGGTGGTGCATGTGGCGGCGCAGGCCGGGGTACGGTACTCGCTCGAGCAGCCGTTTGCCTATGCGGCTTCGAACATGACGGGGCACCTTTCCGTGTTGGAGATGGTGCGGCATTCGCGCAGCATTAAGCATTTGATTTATGCAAGCTCGTCGTCGGTTTATGGCACCGGCTCGGCGCTGCCTTACAGCGAGTCGGCGCGGGCGGATCAGCCGTCGTCACTGTATGCCGCGACCAAGCGGGCGGATGAGCTGATGAGCCTTTCCTATACGCATTTGTTTGGGCTGAAGCAGACGGGTTTGAGGTTTTTCACGGTTTACGGACCATGGGGCCGGCCGGATATGGCGTATTTTGGTTTTGCCGAGGCGATCATGGCCGGTGCGCCTGTGACTTTGTACGATGAGGGCAGACTGAAGCGCGATTTTACCTATGTGGATGATATTATCGCCGGAATTATGGGGGTGTTCGACCATCCGCCAGGGGACGCGCAGCCGCATAGGCTGTTTAACATCGGCAATAATCGCTCGGAATATGTTACCGACCTAGTGCGGTTGTTGGAAGAGTCATTGGGCAAACAGGCCGTTACCGTGACGTTGCCGAAGCCGGAAGCTGATCCGGAGGAAACCTGGGCGGATATTTCGGCCCTGGCGGCGCTGACCGGTTACCAGCCGAAAACACGGCTGAGTGAGGGGATTCCTCGTTTTGTTGAATGGTATCTGGGCTGGCGGACGGCGCGCGGCGTGGAATAGTTTTTAGTTTGAGTGTGGGGGTTGACGGGTCGAATTCATTGGAATAGATCGTCGCTCCACCGGGCACCTCGCTTGCTTGCTTTTAGTTTGGTGAACGGTTAATCTGCTTAGCTTCGCGACGGGCAATTTGTCCCGTCGTTTTGTTCTTTGACAATTGAATAGGCTGGGAAGGGATACGTTGGTGGCGTTGTTTTGTGTTGGCTTAGGCTGATGCGGATGGCCTGAACTTTGGTTTGGGTTGTGATGATTGGTTGGTTTTGGATTGGGTTTGCCTGGTTCATGG
>JARLIK010000007.1 GCA_031291755.1 Acidocella sp.
CTGACCGAGATAGTCCGACAGGGCGGAGCCGTAGCCAAGGGCCCAGGGTTTGGGCGGCTGGTCGTAGGCATCGCCGCAGGTGGAGCGGCGTTCGGGGTAGATGTAGTGGTAATATTCACGCGGTAGGGCCTGAAAGGCGGCCAGCACCAGCGGGTCAGCGGCGCCGAGGCGCATTTTAAGATAGTCGGCGATGGCTTTCATCGCGGCCGGTTTGCGGGCCTGGATGGCGTTGAACTGGGCGTCGGTGATGGAAACCGGCCGCCCGGAAGCGGCCATGGCGGTTTGGAAGGCATCGCGCGTCCAGGGCTGGCTGTTCGGCGTGGCCGGGGTGGTGAGCAGCGGGGCCGCGGGCGCGGGGGCAGCATTGTCAGCGAAGCTGAGGCTGGGGACGGTGGCGAGCGCGGCGGCGCTGCCGATTAGTCCGCGACGGGATAGGCGCTGGGGTTGGGTACGCAAATTAATTGTCTCCTGGTCGCGGGGAAGGATGCTGCGGCTGCGATATACAGGAGAATGGCGGCGGCTAAAACAGCGTGCAGGCCGAAATTTCGAGCAATCAGGTTGGCGAGCGGGGTGGCGACGACCGAGAAGGCACCGTTCAGCCCCCAGGCCCAGGGCAGGAAGCTGCCGGAGGCGACGCGCTCCAGCCCGAGCGGGAAGGGCAGGCCGAGTGCGATGGAGACCGGCGCGATGGTGAGGATGACCAAAGTGGCGCGGATGAGGAAGGGCCAGGCATTGGCGGTGAGCATTGCGGCGGGCAGGAATAGTAAAGCGAGCGTGGCCCAGAGGGTGAGGGTGAGGCAGGCCAGCCAGACGCCGCGCTGGGGGGTGGCTTCCAGGCGGGTGCTGATCAGGCTGCCGAGGCCGGAGAAGATCAGCATGAAGCTGAGCACCAGGGCGAAGCCGGCGGCGCGGTCGTTGAGGAAGGCGCTGGCTTTTTCGATGGCGTAGATTTCGATGAAAAGAAAACCCAAGGCCAGGGCCGGGAAATAGATGATGGGTTTGACCAGGCCGGTGGTGTGCGATTGCGCCTCGGCGATGTTGCGCGAAAACAGCGGCACTAACAAGACGAAAGCGGCGATGATGATGGCCTGAGCCAGAACGGCCAGATTGACCAGCGCGCCGATTTCAGCTTGCGGCAGGATTTGTAAGCGCGCCAGGAGCACGCTGAGATTGGCGAGACGAAGAACGGAATAAAATACCGGGCGGTCGTTGGTGACCGGCGTGAGGTTGAAGGCTTGCGAAGAGACGCTGGGCTGGCCTTGCAGAATTTGAATGGCTTCGTCGGCGATGGAATCGTCGGCGCCGGTTGAGGTGACGGTGCCGTCGTCGAATGAGACGGCGGGCAGGTCATTATAGAGATTGTTGCGGGCGGCGGTGACGTCAAAGCCTTTGTAGAATGAGATATCGAAGGAGCGGTCGTCAGTCCATTTTGCCACCGTTTTGATATCGGCGGGCGTGAAGGCGGTGCGGCTGACCAGGATGCGGGCGTTCCAGGCGGAGCGGTAGATGATGACATGGGCCAATGGGTCAGGCGTGCTGGTGGCAGCCAGGGCGGCGCGGACGGTGGCTAACATGCGCAGCGCGTAAACCGGGAAGTCCTGGATCGAGACCGGGATGGAGATGATGCCGTGGGGGGAGAGTGCGTTAAGGTAGGTGGTGAAGGCTTGGACGGTATAGGCGTTGACGTTGGCGGGGGAAGCATCAAGAAAATCCGCCGAGAGGTCGATAAGATCAAACGGGCCGGTGGTCTGGGCGGCGGCAACGGGGCTGAGGTTGCTGATGGTGACATTGGTTGTGGTGGGGAAAGCTGGTGAGGTGCCCAGCCCGTGTTTCAGGGCGGCATAGAGGACCGGTTCAGGCTCCAGCGCGGTGATGTGGGCGGCGCCGAGGGCGAGGGCTTCACTGATGCGAAAACCGCCCGAGGCACCGGCTAACAATACGTTAGGGTTGGGGCGCAGTGTATAGGGCAGGGCGTCGAGCGCGCCTTTGGCGTAGCCGGTGTTGATAATGGCGCTGTTGGGAAGGCTGGCGATACGGATACCGTCACGATACAGGCCGAAGCTGCGCGGTGGGTCGGTGTAGCCGAGCATGCCGGCATCGTTGGAGATGTCAGTGTTTACGCGCTCGGTGAAATCATCGAGCAATAGATAGTCGCCGTGCGGAGAGCGGATTTCGGCGAGGATTTTGGCGTTGGGGGTGTGCAGCGGCGGGTAGATGGGTTTGTATTGGCTGACGATGGCTTGCGGGCCGAGCAGCAGCAGGGCTTCGGAGAGGAGCAAGGCGAAACTTGCAGCGGTGATGGCGCGTTTTCGGAATTTTGGCGTGAAGGCGGCAGCCAAGGCCAGTGCGGGAAGTAAAGCCGGGATGAGATTGAAGGGGCTGAGCAGGTACATCAGGCCGAGGACGATGATTGAGCCGAGACCAGCACCGGTGAGGTCAGCGGCATAGACGCGGCCGATGTTTTGGGAATTCACCACGAAGGTGAGGCTGATGAACAGGCCGGCGAGGAAGAAGAACGGCAGCAGAGCGACGTAATACAGCGCGATGTTGCCGAGCTGCGGCAAGTAGGTGACCTGGTTTTGCAACTGCAACGGGTTGAAGGGGTTGAGGATGGTGAAGCTGAACCCAAGTGCCGCGCTGAGGGTAAGCAGAGCCGGCAGGGTGGCTAACAATAGGCTGGCGTGGCGGAGCAGGGCCTCGCGGGCGAGGGCTAGCGTGACGCCGCTGAAGGCGAAGCCGACCATCACGATGGAGATGACCCAGTAGCCGTAGTCAGACCAGTTGGCGACGGCGAAATAACGGGTGAGGGCGGTCTCGATGCCGACGGCGGCGAGTGAGACCAGGAAGAGCGGGATGAGTTTCAACGGCTCTGGACCTTGGTTTTTATGAAATTGATCACGAGCGTATTGAATTTGGCTGGTTCGTCGACGAACAAAGCGTGGCCGGCTTTGGGGAACAGGGCGGTTTGGGAGTTCGGGCGGTCAAGAGTGAGGTTTTGCGCCTGGCCTGCGAGGTGCGGGCGGACGATGTAGAGGACCGGGATGCTGGTGGAGAACAGAGCCTCGCGCCAGTAGGTGCGCGGCACCGGGTAGGCGAGCAACAGACGGGCATCGTCGGCGGGGACACGCAAACAGGCGTTGATCAGACGGTTGAGATAGGCGGGTGATTGGGGGGTGCGGAACATGCCGGGGATGAAGGCACGCATGAAAGCGGAATGTTCGGTGGGGTAGTGGTGGTGCTGGCCCATGGGGGCGGGGGGCGGGTTTTCGCCGACGGAATTATCGACCAGCACCAGCGCGGCGATGTGGGAGTCTCCAGAATTATGGATGTAGGCCAGGGTATCGAGCACGCCGAGCGACCAGCCGATGATGGTGACTTTGGGGGAGCCGAGATGGGTGATGAGGTCGCCGATGTCCTGGCCGCGGCGATCCTGGTTGTAGCCGCCGGGGGCGATTTGCGAGGCACCCTGGGCGCGCGGGTCGAAGGCGATGACGTGATAATGTGCCGAGAAAGCCCGGATCTGGGGGGCGAATATCCAGGCCGGGATGGTCCAGCCGGGGACGAGGATGATGGTAGGGGCGGATTTTGGTCCGGCTTCATCGTAATGCAGGCGCACGTTGTCGGAGGTGGTGAAATAATGGTCGGTGGTGCCGGGCAGGCTTTGCGCCGAGGCCTCTGGGGTGACCCAAGGGGCTGCGAGGATGGCGGCGAAGATCAGCGCGAAGGCGGGCAGTTTCATACGCCACCTTGGCCTTTTGAATCGCGGCCATGTCAATTGTTGGCGTGTGATATTTTCAACCTGCTGGTTGTGGATTGGCGGGTGGGGGCGACATGAGGGCGATGGAACAGATGAATTTAGATTTTTCGGCCTTTCCGGTGGGCGGCGCTGCTGTGGTGATAGGCGCTCAGGGCGGCGTTGGGCGGGCTTTGGTGGCAGCTCTGCAGAATGTGCCGACGTTTGCCAATGTGCTGGGGTTTTCGCGTAGCGGCGCGGTGCCGGTGAATATTGTCTCGGAGGCGACGATTGCCGCGGCGGCGCAGAGTTTGGCGGGGCAGGAGGTGCGGCTGGTGATCGATGCCACGGGGTTTTTGCATGGTGATGGATTTATGCCGGAGAAAACGATCAAGGAGTTGAGTGCAGACCATCTGGCGAAATCGTTTGCGGTGAATGCGCTGGGGCCGGCGCTGTTGATGAAACATTTTTTACCGCTGCTGCCGCGTCAGGGACGGGCAGTGTTTGCGACGTTATCGGCTAAGGTGGGGAGCATTGGGGATAATCAGATTGGCGGCTGGTACAGCTACCGGGCGGCAAAGGCGGCGTTGAATCAGTTGGTGCACACGGCGGCGATTGAAGTGAGGCGGAGCAAGCCGGAGGCGGTGTGTGTGGCATTGCATCCGGGAACGGTGGAATCCCGGCTTTCGGCTCCGTTTGCGAAATCGGGGTTGAATGTGCGGCCGCCGGATGAGGCGGCGGGCGATTTGCTGGCGGTGATCAGCCGGCTGGAACCCGCGCAGACGGGTGGGTTTTTTGATTATCGGGGTGAGGCGTTGCCTTGGTAAGGGGAGGGTCCCCGCTTGCGCGGGGATGACCTTGTGGCACGTTTAATGGCCGGCGTTGTTGCCGGAGAAGTCAGGGGCGAGGCCGGAGGCGGAGAGTTGGCCGGCCAGGATGGATTTCAGGCGGGACAGGCCAGCGGGCGAGTTTGCCTCGGCGCGGGCGACCAGGACCGCTTGGGTATTAGAGGCGCGTAGCAGCCACCAGCCATCTTCGGTGTTCACGCGCACGCCGTCAGTGTCGCAGACGGTTTCGCCGCTGGCTTTCAGGCGTTCGGCGACTTCTTCCACGACGGCGAATTTGCGGTCTTCGGCGCAGTCGAAGCGGATTTCGGGGGTGTTGACGACCTGCGGCAGGCTTTCGCGGAAGGCAGCGAGAGTTTCGGTGCCGCGGGCGATGATACCGAGCACGCGGATGGCGGCGTAGAGGGCGTCGTCGAAGCCGAACCATTTGTCGTTGAAAAAGATGTGGCCGGACATTTCACCGGCGAGCGGGGCGTTGGTTTCGGCCATTTTGGATTTGATCAGGCTGTGGCCGGTTTTCCACATTAGGGGCGTGCCGCCGGCCTTGGCGATTTCGTCGAACAGAACCTGGCTGGCCTTCACATCGGCGATGATGGTGGCTTTGGGGTGGGATTTTAGGATGTCGCGCGCCATTAAAATAAGGAATTGGTCGCCAAACAGAATTTCGCCGGAATTATCGACCAGGCCGATGCGGTCGGCGTCGCCGTCGAAGGCGATGCCGATGTCGGCGTGTTGTTTGCGGACGGCGGCGACCAGTTGCTCAAGGTTTTTGGCGACGGTTGGGTCGGGATGGTGGGCTGGGAAGGTGCCGTCGATCTCGCCGTTCAGGATGGTGTGATCGCCAGGGAGTTTTTTGATCAGTTGTTTGAGGACGTCACCGGCGGCGCCGTTGCCGTTGTCCCAGATAATTTTGAGTTTTTTGGTGCCGCCGTCCCAATCCTGCATCAGGCGGGCGAGATAGGCTTCGTGCACGTCTTTTTTGGTGACGGTGCCGGTGGTGGCGGGCACGACATCGCCTGCCGCCGCGAGTTTGCCGAGGGTGAGAATATCCTGGCCGAAGAAGGGCTTTTTGCCCAGCATCATTTTGAAACCGTTATAGTTTGACGGGTTGTGGCTGCCGGTGACCATGACGGCGCCATCAGTATGTTCGGTGAAGGCGGCGAAATACAGCATGGGGGTGGGGCCGCAGCCGACGGTGATGACGTCCATGCCGCTGGCGGTGAGGCCTTCGATGAGTTTGGCTTCCAGTGCTGGGGAGGAGAGGCGGCCATCGTAGCCGACGGCGACTTTTTTGCCGCCGGACTTGGCGACGATGGAGCCAAAGGTGCGGCCGATCGCAAAGGCGTCGGCCTCGTCGAGGGTTTCGCCGACGATGCCGCGGATGTCGTATTCGCGGAGCGAGCTGACGTCGAATTTATGGGAGAAAATCATGCTGGTCTCAGATGCTGGTATATTGTTTCAGGAATTCGCGCACGAAAGGGGCGAGGTCGGGGCGGGCGAGGGCGAAGGCGATCTGGGCTTCGAGGAAGCCGATTTTGTCGCCGCAGTCGAAGCGTTTGCCTTCGAATTTGAGGCCGTGGAAAGGGGCGTGGCCGATCATTTTGGCCATGGCGTCGGTGAGTTGGACTTCATTGCCAGCACCGCGTTCCATTTGCGAGAGGAAGGTGACGACTTCCGGCAACAATATGTAGCGGCCGATGACTGAGAGATCGGAGGGCGCGTCCTTGGGAGCTGGTTTTTCGACCAGGCCTTTGACCTCGACGCGGTTACCCTCGGTACGGCCGATATCGAGGATGCCGTAGCGGTTGGTTTGCTCGTGCGGGACTTCAGCGACCGCGACGACGTTGCCGCCGGTTTCGTGATAGACATCGGCGAGCTGTTGCATGCAGGGCGTTTGGCTGAGCACCAGATCGTCGGGCAGCAGTATGGCGAAGGCGTCGTCGCCGATGAAGGCGCGGGCGCACCAGATGGCGTGGCCGAGGCCGAGTGGGACCTGCTGGCGGACGGTGGTGATGGAGCCGGGCGGCATGGCTTCCTCGCGCAGCAGGACCAGAGCGTCGCGCTTGCCGCGTTCGGCCAGGGTGGCTTCGAGTTCGAAGGCGATGTCAAAATGGTCGATGAGGGCGGTTTTGCCGCGGCCTGTGACCAGGCAGAATTGTTCGATGCCAGCGGCGCGGGCTTCATCGACGGCGTATTGGATCAAGGGCTTGTCAACGACGGGGAGCATTTCCTTGGGCATGGCCTTGGTGGCGGGCAGGAAGCGGGTGCCCAGGCCGGCAACCGGCAGGACGGCTTTACGCAGCGGCTTGATCAAAATGGTCTCCTCAGAAAGTCATGCGGTGTGAATCCCCGCGCTTCAATATGCCTTGTACGGCAGAATTGCGGCGGCGGAAATCCAGTGCCATGGGAGGTAGAACCCGGCAAGCGGGATGATGGGAATGGAGAGACTTTGATGGCGGCGATGCAGGTTGGAGAGCGGTTTGCGCAAGAGGTGACCTTTGATGAGGCCGGAGCGCGGGCATTCGCAGCACTGGTGGGGGATTTCAACCCGGCGCATCACGATGAAGATTTTGCGACAAAAGGCCGGTTTGGTGGGTTGATTATCAGCGGTACGCAATCCACCGGGATGATGATGGCGATGACGGCGACGTATCTGGCCGGGAAGGGCACGGCGTTGGGGCTCGATTACAGATTTAAATTTCGTAAGGCGGTGCGGATGGGCGAGAGCGCGACGATGGCCTGGGAGGTGACAAGCGTGACCGCCAAGCCGGGGTTGGGCGATATTATTGAGATGGCAGGGACGCTGACGGTGCATTCGACCGGCGAGGTGGCGGTTTCCGGGGAGGGTAAGGCGGTTTTATTGGCGGGTTAGGCGGCGGGTTTGCCGATCGCCGGGGCTTCGAGGCCTGCCAGCACTTCGGCGATGTGGCGGACTTCGGTGTTGCTGCCTTGGCGGGACAGTCGGCCGGCGATGTTGAGGAGGCAGCCGAGGTCGCCGGCCAGGAGAAGTTCGGCGCCGGAGGACTCGATATCGACGCATTTGTCGGTTGCCATGCGGGTCGAGATTTCAGGGTATTTGATGCAGAAGGTGCCGCCGAAGCCGCAGCACACTTCGGGATCGGACATTTCAGTGAGCTTTAGGCCCGGTACCGTGGCCAGCAAGGCGCGGGGCTGAGATTTGACGCCTAACTCGCGCAGGCCGGCGCAACTGTCGTGATAGGTGGCGGTGGCGGGAAGCGGCGGCGGGGTGGGGGTGAAGTGCAGGATATCGGTGAGGAAGGCGGTGAGTTCGAAGGTTTTGGCGGCCAATGCATCGGCCTTGGCGCGGAGATTGGGGTCGTCATCGAACAAATGCGGCAGGTGTTTCGAGAGCATGCCGGTGCAGGAGCCGGAGGGGGCGACGATATAATCATAGGCTGAGAAGGCGGTGATGATGCCGAGGCCGAGTTCGCGGGCTGCGGCCCGGTCGCCGGAGTTATAGGCGGGTTGGCCGCAGCAGGTTTGGGCGCGCGGGACTTCGACCATGCAGCCAGCGGCTTCCAGTAGCGTGATGGCGGCGAAACCGACGCTGGGGCGGTGGAGGTCAACCAGACAGGTGACGAATAAGGCGACTCGGAGTTGGTTCATGAGGCGGGGGTTGGCCTTGGCAGGAGGATGAATAATTTGCCTTGCTGCTGCATGCGGCCAGCGGTGGCCTCAGCATCGGGGCCGGAGCCGAAAAAGAGATCGGCGGCGCTGGCGCCGTGGATGCCGCCGCCGGTGTCCTGGGCGATGGTCAGGCGGTTTAACGGGTTGCCTGAGATGGGGTCGGTGGTGCTGACAAAGACAGGGGTGCCGAGCGGGATGTCAGCGTTATCAACGGCGAGTGAGCGCCCGGCGGTGACCGGGACGCCGAGTGTGCCGGGTGCGCCTTCATCATCAGGCAACGGACCCAAGGGGCGGAGGAACACGTAGCGGGAGTTTTGTTCCATGATGGCGGTGGCTTGGTCCGGATGGGCTTTCAGCCAGGCGCTGATGGTTTGGTAGCTGACATCGTTGGGTTGCAGGTCGCCTGCTGCGACCATGATGTGGCCGATGGGGACGTAGGGCTGGCCGTTTTGGCCGTCGAACCCGACGCGTAAAATTGTGCCATTTTGCAGCATGATGCGGCCGGAGCCTTGGATTTGCAGCATGAAGGCGTCAACTGGGTCGGCAAGGTAGGCGGTGACAGGGGTTTTGCGGACCAGGGCGCCGTGGTCGATGTCGGCCCGGGATAGGCTGGCCAAGGCGGGGTCAGCCGGTTTGGCGTAGAGCGGGACGGTGAAGCCGGGTTTGAGGTTTTTGGAGCCGGGATATTGTGGTTCGAAATAGCCGGTGATGAGGGCGTTGTCGCCGATCTGGTAGGCGGTGAAATAGGCGGTGAAATAGGCGCGGGCGGCGGTATCGTCATTGGGGGGTACGGCTTCGGCACCGTTGCAGGCGTTTTGCCAGAGACCGGCCTGGCCGGCGGTTTGCTGGGCGTAGGGGTTGTCGCTGCCGCCGAGAGATTGATCAGCCGGCATGACCTGGATGATTTTGCAACTGCGCACGAACGTGGTGAGGGCGGCGGCGATGTTGTCGTCGGCCCAACCAGGGAGAGAGGTTAAGGGGATGGTGGTGAGCGAGGGGGCGCCGGGAGGCTGCTGGATCGCGCCGGTCTGGGGTTGCACGCAGCCGGCGAGGGCCAAGCATAGCGCGGCCGCGCTGCCGATGAGGCTGATTCGCGGGGACATGCTCACTGTCATGTCAGCCGCTCCGGGCAGCGGCCAGACGCCAGACGGGGTCAGCGTTTTTTAGGGTGCGCTCGAAGGTCCAGAGATCGGTGATTTCGGTGACGGCCTCGGAGCCGGTGATGGGTTTGCCGGTGGAATCGAGCGTGACGTTTACCTGGTCAGAGACGAAGCGGACGATGATGGCGGCCTGGTTGGAGATCAGCTGGGCGTCTTCGATGGTGGCGGCGATGATGGATTTGATCTCGGTGCGGTGACGCTCGCCGGCGGCCTCGCGGGCGGCGATGGCGGACTCGAAGGTTTGATAGACTGAGGGGCTGAGCAGGCCCTGGAGGGTGGGGCGGTCACCGGCGGCGAAGGCGGTGACGATCATGCGGAAGGCGTTTTCAGCCCCGGCGAGGAAAATGGGGGGATCAAAATTAGGGTCGGCGTTGACGATTTCCATCAGGCGCTCGCCGAGGGCGGAGCGCGGGTCAGGCACCGCGCGGGTGCCGGGAGGCGGTGGGATGGGGCGGGAATCGAGGATGGGGCCGGTGGCGAAGCCTTGCATCTGGCCCTGCGGGATGGGGGGCTTTTCGAAGCCGACGCGCTTGCCGAGCACGCTGCGCAACCGCAGAATAAGGAATATCGCAATGGCGCCGAACAGGACGATGATGATTGGGAAACTGCCCAAGCCTTGTAATCCGCTGGTCTGCAACAATACCCCCTGGGCCAGATGATGGTAGAACAAGACATACGGCGCTGCGCACGCTGCGGCAACTGAAGGGGTTTTGAATGTATCTACTCCGCCATGGGCAGAGTTTGTTTAATCTGCATTTCACCGCGACCCGGCGTGACCCGGGAATTGAGGACCCGGAACTGACGGATTTGGGTTGGGAGCAGGCGGAGCAGGCGGCGGTTTGGCTGGCGGATAAGGCGATCACCAGGGTGATTATCTCGCCTTATACGAGGGCCTTGCAGACGGCTGAGCCGATATTGCGGGTGCATAACGTGCCGGTGGAGATTATGCATGAGGTGCGGGAGCGTTATGCGTTTTCCTGCGACGTGGGGCGGCACAAGGATGAGTTGGCGGTGGCGTTTCCGGCGCATGAGTTTGGGCATTTGCCGGAGCGCTGGTGGCCCGAGGAACATGAGACGGTTGAGGCGATCACCGCGCGGGCGGCGGTATTTCGGGCGGCGATGCGGGAGCGGGCTGATCAGGATACCACGCTGCTGGTGAGCCATTGGGCGTTTATTTTGACTTTGAGTGGTGTTTCGGCGGCTAATGGCGAGATTATCGAGTATGATCCGGCAGCTTTGGCGCCGGAGCGGATTATCTGGCGGCCTTGAGGCAAGGTGGCGCTTGGCGGAAGCGAAAAAACCTCTCAGACTGATTACACAGTGATTGCCGGTTTGGGGGTTTGGATGGGTTTACTGGCTGAAGGTGAGCCGCCGCCGTTCTGGGTTGAGAATGCCTCGGCCGAGAGCCGGTTTTTGCTGACCGCCGACCATGCCGGTCGGATGATACCGGCGTGTCTGGGAGATTTGGGGCTGCCGGCGGCAGAGTTGGAGCGCCATATTGCCTGGGATATCGGGATTGCGGAGGTGACGAGGCGGCTGGCGGCGGCGTTGGATGCGACGGCGGTGTTTCAGCGTTATTCGCGGCTGGTGATTGACTGTAATCGTCAACCGAGCGTGCCGAGCGCGTTTCCGAAGGTGAGCGAAGCGACGGTGATTCCGGGGAATGCGGCGTTGAGCGAGGCGGAAAAGTTGCAGCGTCAGCGTGAGATATTTGAGCCTTATCATGCCGGGATACGGAAATTGCTGGCGGGGTACGTGGGGCGCAAGCCGGTTTATGTGGCGATGCATAGTTTTACGCCGGTGTATTTAGGGGTGGCGCGGCCGATGCAGGTGGCGGTACTGTATCATCGCAATCCGGATCTATCGAGGATATTGGCGCAATTATTGCGGGCGGAGCCGGGTCTGGCGGTGGCGGAAAATGAGCCGTACCAAGTGAGTGATGAGACTGATTATGGCGTGCCGGTGCATGCCGAGGCTGGTGGTTTGGATTATGTCGAGATTGAGATACGCCAGGATTTGATTGAAGATATGCAGGGTCAGTTAGAATGGGCGGCCAGGCTGGCGCGGCTGCTGCCGATGGCGACGGATAAATTGGAGGAGAGCAGGGCGTGAAACAGTTTGGACTGAACCGGAATGTTCCGGTGGTGGCCGGCCAGACCGCGCTGCTGGTGATCGATGTGCAGAATTATAATATGGAGAACGGCGGTGAATATGCCGGGATGGACGCCGGGGCCATTGAGCAGAAATATGGTTATTTTTTTCGTGAAATGCGCAGCCGGGCGATTCCAAATATTCAGAAATTGCAGGCGGCTAGCCGGAAGGTTGGAATTGAAGTGATGTTTGCCGTGATTGCGAGTCATACGGAAGATGGCCGGGATTTGAGTTTGGATTATAAGATTTCGAATATGTTTTGTTATAAGAATTCGTATGATGGACAGGTGCTGGCGGAGGTGGCGCCGGTTGGTGATGAGATTGTGTTGCCCAAGACGTCGTCATCGGTGTTTATTTCGACCAATATTCATTACTTACTTGGAAATTTGGGCGTGAAGCAACTGATTATCGTGGGGGCACTGACAGACCAATGTGTAGATTCGGCGGTGCGTGATGCTTGCGACCTGGGGTATCTGGTGACGGTGCCGACCGATGCGTGCGCGACGCAAAGCCGGGTGCGCCATGAGATGTCGCTGGCGAACAATTCTGGTTATTGCAGGCAGATTACGACACAGGCGTTGCTGGCGGAGATTGCAGCCATTGGATAAAGTGCCGGTAAAGCGGGTTGTAAAGGCCAAATCAACGGTTGGGCCGAAGAATGTTCAGCGCGATGTGAAGGGGTTTCTTGACCGGATCGATGAGGCTTCGGTTGAGGGTTGGGCCTATGATGCCAATGCGCCGCATGACAGACTGAAATTGCGGGTGCTGATTGATGGCGTTGTTGTTGATGTGGTGAGTTGTGATCGGCCGCGTGATGACGTGGCGAGCTTGAATTTGCCGGATTCGCAGGTGGGATTTTTTTATACGATTCCGCTGTTGTACCAAGATGGTATGCGGCATGTTCTGCAGTTTGCGACGGTGGAGGGGGTTCGTATTACGTTGGCCTCGCGCAGCGGAATGGCGATGCCGGAGCTGCATTTTTGTCTGACCAGGCAGAGTTATATTGAAGGCTGCATGGATGGGCTGGTGGATGGGTTGATCCAGGGCTGGGCGTTGAATATCGACCGGCGAGGGAAATTTAAATCGGGCGGGGTCAAGATCCTGGTTTGCGCAAGCGGCGTGCCGGTGGCGGAGGTGGTGGCGGACCAGTACCGGGGTGATGTGGCGGAAGCGTTGCAGGCTGATGGGGCTTGCGGGTTTTCATTTTCACCGCCGAGCGAATTGCGCTCTGGCCGGCGGCTGGTGTTGTCGTTCTACGGGATGCCGGGCCGGCATGAATTGCGCAATAGCCCGATTGAGGTGACGTTTCCGGGTGATACCGAGCGGCAGCGGATTCAGACGCTGATTTCACGGGCGGATGAGTTGTTTACCTACGCGTATCATCTGCGGCGTGAGTTGATGGCGGCGTTGCCGGGCGAGCGGTACATGCTGAGTGATTATGTGTTCTGGGCTAAGAAGTCGCTGCCGCTGGCACCGGCGCGGGCGGCGATGAAATACGGCGCGATGCCGGAGGTGGCGCCGTTGATTTCGATTGTTTGTCCGGTTTATCAGCCCGACATCGGGGAGTTTTTGACGACGATCGATTCTGTTTGCGCGCAGAGCTATCAAAACTGGGAATTGATTTTGGTTGACGATGGCAGCAAGAACAAGAGTTTGACTGATACGATTGAGCGGCTGGTGGCGCATGAGCCGCGGATTAAATGTTTTGTGCTGCGCGATAATGCCGGGATTAGTGCGGCGACCAATAAAGCCATGAAGAGCGCCAAAGGGCAGTTTATTGGGTTTCTGGATCATGATGACGTGCTGGAGTCATCGGCGTTGGAGATTATGGTGCGGGCGCAGCATGCGACGGGTGCGAAGCTGCTGTATTCGGACGAGGATAAGATTGACCGGATGGGGGGGCTTTCAGAGCCGCATTTCAAGCCGGATTTTAACTACCGGTTTTTATTGGAACTGAATTATATTTGTCATTTTGTGATGATCGAGAGTGTGACAGCCAGGAAGATCGGGGTGTTGAACAGTCTGTTCGATGGTGCACAGGACCATGATTTTCTGTTGCGGGCGACGGAGGTTTTGGAGCCTTCGGAGATTCATCATGTGGCGGAAGTGTTATATCATTGGCGCAAGTCTGCGACGTCAAGCGCGGCGTGGGGGGCGGCCAAGCCGAACGCCGGGCATGCGGGGCAACTGGCGGTGAGCGCGCATTTGAACCGCCGGCAGTTGGGTGCGCATGTGAAGAAGCGCGGTGAGTTGACATGTTATCAGGTGAATTGGGAGCCTCCGGTGGAGATGCGAAAGCAGACCGGGGTTTCGATATTGATTCCGTTTAGGGACCATATTGAGCAGACGCGGGCCTGCGTGGAGGCGATACGCAAATATACCAAGGATGTGAATTACGAGATTATCCTGCTGGATAATTGGTCATCGGGCGGAGTGGCAGAGGCGTTTTGTGTTGAGCAAGCGAATTTGCCGAAGACGCAGGTGATCAGGATTGCCCAGCCGTTTAATTATTCGTTGTTGAATAATATTGGGGCGAAGCAGGCGCGGTATGAGTTTTTGCTGTTCATGAACAACGATGTGTTTGTGAAAAATCCCGATTGGCTGAAAATTATGCTGAATGAATGCTTGGTGAATGACAAGGTTGCGGCTGTGGGCGTGAAATTATTGTATCAGAATGGTACGATTCAGCATGCCGGGGTGGTGTTGGGTGTTGGCGGGGTGGCGGACCATGCGTTTCGTGGGCAGCCCGGTAACACGCCAGGTTATGTGATGCGGGCGATGGCCGCGCAGGAGATTTCGGCGGTGACGGCAGCCTGCATGCTGGTGCGTAAGGTGGCGTTTGATGAGGTCTCGGGGTTCGATGAGACGGATCTGGCGGTGGCGTTCAATGATGTCGATCTGTGTATGAAGCTGACGGGCGCCGGGTGGCAGATTATTTACACGCCGGATGTGGTGCTGGAGCACCATGAGAGCATGAGTCGGGGCAGCGATTTGAACGAGGGCAAGATTTCAAGATTCATGCTGGAAAACAAGGTGATGCATTTGCGATATGAAACGGTCTTGCCGAACGATCCGTTTTATAACCAGCATTTTTCGCGCGAAGGCGGCGTGTACCGCGAATTGCGGGTGTTAGAGCCTTAAGGCTGGTTAGCTGCGGGCGAGGCGGCGTGCGGTGAGGACCAGGAGGCGGCGGTCTTCGGTTGAGCAGGCCCGGTAGAGCCGCACCAGGGCAAGTTCATCGCCCTGTAGGGAGCCGGTTTCGCCGGAGACAAGGTAGCCGAGCGAGGTATTCAGCACCTTGGCGATTCGTTCCATATTATCACGAACTTGGCCGGCACGGTCGGTCTCCCACTGGGCGATCGCGGAGCGGGAGACGCTTAGTTTGGCGGCAAATTCGTCTTGGGTGAGGTTAGCGGCAAGCCTAAGTGCACGGATGCGAGCGCCTACGGATTCGGGGGGTACAGGTCTTTTTGCCATAATTGCCTTTATAACACGGGCGTTCGCATGACGCCATGTTAGTATTTATTGACAATTATAGTTAAACATACTAACAAAATACCATCAAATAAGGGAGGATGGTATGCCGCCAGCAAGACGATGGACGGAAGAGGCGGATCAGGCGATCCGGCAAATGCGTGGTAACGGGCAGACTTGGTCGGCAATTGGATTATGTCTGGGACTGTCTAGGAATACGGTGATCGAGCGCGGCCGGCGGTTGTGTGCTTTGGCGCCTAAGCGGATTTTGATGGCACCGGTTGCAAGAATTGTCTCGGATGATCCGAACAGAGGGGCGTTGCCGGCCGGGCATCCGCTGACATGGGGGTTGCTGTCGGATCAGCCGTTTCCAACCCCTGATGGGCAACGCGGAGATTTTTTTGAAGGAGAGTCAAGCGTGGTGAGGCCGCTCATGCGGCGGGAGGCGGTGGATGCTGCTGTGCAGCGCGTGAGGCAGGATGATGCGGGCAATTACAGGTTGCGGCCGGGCGTATTGTTATTTTAAATAACAAATTTGTTCCGGTATTGGTAGTTGAAACGAGATTTCGTCTAACATGCCGTGCCGCTAACAGGACAGCCATGCATGGATTGGTGGTTAGGACAGTGCTTGCTGTGATTTCGTGATCAAAAAAGGAAGGAATACTGCCATGAATCGGATTCGCCATATTGAATTTTGTCAGCCGGCTGCAGGAATAACCGATAAGACGGAAAAGTTATTATGCAGTAGCAAAATAGCTGAGATTGATGCGGTGAGCGTGGTGGCGCGGCTTGAGGCTGCGGGGGCGACACTGCTGGCGATGCCGGGGCAAGGGTATTCGACGGGGCTGCGGCAGATGCGGTTTGATATCGTGCATACGGCGCTGGAGGCGTATGGTTGGGAGGCGCCGCCATTGCGGGCGCCGTCACCAGGCGCGGTGGCAATTTCAGAGATGGATGAGGTTTTTGGCTGGCTGCGGTTCATCCCGGATGGTCATTACGTGATGCGCCGCGTGGTGGGGGCGCGGGCCTTGGTACATCCTCTAACAGGCCGGTATTTGTTCACATGGCGGCGGCTGGCAGCGACTTTGGGAGCCGATCATAAGTCGGTGCAGAGGTGGCATGGCCAAGGGGTTGCGATGGTAGTGAGCGCTCTGCGGGCCGCCGGCTAGTTGTTCGCCGGTTGGCTATCATGGATTTGTTTGACGCGAGCGTTGAGGGCCGCGACGGCTTGCGCGAGCGTTTCATGCGGGGTGACGTAGGGCGGGCCAAAGACCAGCCGATGGCGGCCGGGCTTGGGGTGGTGCTGGTGGGTGTCCACGATTAGGGCGCGCCGCATCAATTGGACGGCGGCGATATGTTCGAGCGCGAACACTTGCGCGTTGTTGGAGGCCGGTGTGGGCAGGAAGGTGACACCGTCAGGGGTGATGCGCGCACGCGGGCGGGGCTGTTTGTCGGCATGGTAGCGCTTTTGCGCGGCAGCGGCGGCCAGGGCGGTGACGATGCCCGCGATGGCCAGAGCTCCTGAGGCGATGCCGAGCAGCAAGTTTGGGATGCCCGCCATGGCGAATAGGTAAGGTCCGCTGAGGCTGATCAGCACGACCAGGGCGGCCAGAAAAACCGGCGGATTGGCGGCAGATGGGCCGGCGATGAGATCTGTGGCGGGAAATTGTATGGTCATGGTTACCGTGAGTGGCGGGAGGCGTTGAGGGGTTTGGGCCTAGCTTCAGCCATTGTTGGCATAATAACAACATGTAATTCCTTGGAACTGTGGCAATTTTACAATTTCGGAGGGCAGCGCTGTTTGTTAAACTTATTCAATTGTTAATGGGCTGAGGGTAATTTTTCTGTCTATGGTTCGGGTTCGGATATTTTGCGGGCTGGTGTTATCTGGGTGGTGTGTATTCGCTGCCATCGATGCACGGGCGGCTGAACCGGCGATTGTAGCGGCTGAGAGTAGCGTCCGACTCGGGATCGGCGTGGGGTATGGGCAGTATCAGGAAGGTTTGCCGCAGACGGCCAGTGGCGCCGGACCGCTGATTGGCGCGACGCTAGGGGGCAGCCGTTTGGGGTTTGGCGCCTATAGCGACGCCTACGCCGATGTTGAATATGATTTTTCCGCCGGATTTATGGGTGGGCATAACCAGGCGGTGCCAGTGCATGGCGCTGACACGTATAATACGGTGATCGTGCGGCTAGGTCTGGGCGTGCCGCTGTTGGGCGAAGCGGAGATTATTCCGTATGTGGCCGGGGGTTATCAGACTTGGAACCATGTTGGCGGGGCTACGCAATTCTATGGAGCGAATTATCAGGCAGGACTGATTGGTGGCGGGCTGAGGCTCGATCTGGCAGCGGGGCCGGCGTTCGTGGTGAGTGCTTCGGTGGAAGGTTTGGCGGTGATTGGCGGGTCGGTCACGGTGCCGTCGGAAAATGCCAGTGGCGCGTTAGGGACGAGTGCACAGGAGCGGGTGTCGCTGGATGCGGATTACCGGTTAAACAGTGCATGGCATGCTTTCGCCGGGCTGGGACTGACGCATTATTCATTTACTGGCGCGCAACCTGGAGGTTTTGGATATCAGTTGCCGGAGTCTGGTAGTTTACAGGTAAGTTCGACCTTTGGGGTGGCCTACGGATTTTGAGGGTTTAAAATAATATCTAACATTATGTTATTTATTACTTGCCCACATTCCCCAGTTTGAACTATACATCTTGGCATACTGGTTATCTACCCAACAAGAGTGAGACGTAAAATACATTGTCTGAGGCGGCCCAAAGCTTTTCTGGGTTTGCTGAGGCGGTTTTGCAGAAGGCTGGGCAGGTGCCAGCGGCGCATCATAGGGCGTTGATCGGCCGGTTGGAGGATATTCTGGATGGCCGGTGTGACCGGCTGATGGTTCAGATGCCGCCCGGTTATGCGAAATCGACCTATGGTTCGATTTTGTTTCCGGCATATTTTTTGAGCCGGCATCGAGGCAGCCAGATTATTGCGACGGCGCATACGGCGTCATTGGCGGAACATTTTGGCCGCCAGGTGCGGCAGACGATTTTGGAGAATGAGGCAAGCTTGGGGCTGAGGTTGACGAAGGATAGCCGGGCGGCGGGCCGGTTTGGGCTCGATGACGGTGGTGCCTATTTTGCTGCCGGCGTGCGCGGACCAATTACCGGACGACGGGCGGATTTGATATTGATTGACGACCCGGTGAAGTCATGGGCGGAAGCCGAGAGTCTGGTTTTCCGGGATGCGTTGCATGACTGGTACCGGGCGGAACTAACGGCGCGTTTGAAGCCGAAGGGCCGGGTGGTGCTGTTGATGGCCCGCTGGCATGAGGATGATCTGGCTGGAAGACTGATGCAGGCGGGCGGGGCTTGGCAGGTTTTGCGCTTGCCGGCGCTGGCCGAAGCGGATGATCCGTTGGGGCGGGCTGAAGGTGAGGCGTTGTGGCCGAGTTGGCAGGACGCTGGGGAGATTGCTCGGCGGCGTGTGGAAGTGGGCGAGCGGGCGTTTTCGGCAATATATCAGCAACGGCCTCGGCCACCTGACGCGGCTTTGTTTAATGTGAGGAATGTAGAAATTATACCAGTGGCGCCGGAGTTGACGCGCTGTATTCGGGCCTGGGATTTGGCAGCGAGCCTGCCGGGTGCTGGTAAAAACCCGGATTATACGGTTGGGCTGAAGCTAGGGATCACGCTGGATAATAAAATTATTATATTGGATATCATCCGCATACAGGCGTCGCCGGCGCAGGTGGCGGCGCGAATTATAGCGACTGCAAAGGCTGATGGCGTGGTGACGCTGGTGGCGTTACCGCAAGACCCGGGCCAAGCAGGTTTGGCGCAGGTGGCGATGCTGACGAGTGGGTTGCTGGGCTATAATGTTAATGCCTCAGTGGAGAGCGGGCCGAAGATTATGCGGGCGATGCCGGCGGCGACGCAAATGGATGCGGGGAATATTGCGCTGCTGGCGGCGCCGTGGAATGAGAATTTTTTAAACGAGCTTCAAGCGTTTCCAGAATCTGACAAGGATGATCAGGTGGATGCGCTGTCACGCGCTGTGAATACGCTGGCGACGACCAGCGGGACGCCGGCGCGGCGTTTGAACGTGCCGCTGTTAGGGCGATGACACTAAATTGATTGGAACCAAATGTTCGAGACGATTTGTGAAACGGTACCGGCTGATCGTGCACTGCCGCCGCGGGTGCGCCGGTTGGAGATATTTCGCCGGGTATTGGATGGTTCAATTTATAATGGGCTGCCTTATGAATTTCATGAGGAGCGCAACTCTGCTGGCGAGTATGTGCCGCTGCGGATGCGTAAACCATCGGTCCGGTATGGGTTGTGCCGGATTGTGGTTGAGGATTCGGTGGCGCTGCTGTTCAGTAATGCGCATTTTCCTGCCGTGGAAAGTGCTGATGCGGAACTGATGCGTGCGATTGCCGATATCGTTAGTGAGACGCGGCTGAATGAGGTGATGATCGACGCTGCGATCAAGGGTTCGGTGGGGTCGGTTGCGATTTTACTGCGGATATTGCATGGGCGGGTGTTTTTATCGGTTTTGGATAGTTTGTATCTGACGCCGCAATGGGACCCGCAAGCCCCTGATACTTTGAAGTTCGTGAAGGAGCTTTATCAGGTTAGCGGGGAGACGCTGATCACGCAGGGCTATGAGGGGATTGATGCGGCAGGCACTTATTGGTTCCAGCGCGCTTGGGACGTGGTGAGTGAGGTTTGGTACATGCCATGGCTGGTGAATGATAGTTTTGCCGGGCCGCAGATTGATGAGGCGCGTAGTGTGGAGCATGGGTTGGGATTTGTGCCGATGGTATGGATCCGTAATCTGCCAGGCGGTGATTCGGTGGATGGGGCTTGTACATTTCGAGCTGCTATCGAATCGAATATTGAGATTGACTATCAGTTGAGTCAAGCCGGCAGGGGGCTGAAATATAGCTCGGATCCGACATTGTTGATCAAGGAACCGGCGGTAGGAGATTCCGAAATTGTTAAAGGTGCCGGCAATGCGCTGGTGGTCTCTGAAAAGGGCGATGCCAAATTGCTGGAGATAGGCGGAACGGCGAGTGAGGCCGTGATTTTATACGTTCGGACCTTGCGTGAATTGGCGCTGGAGGCGGTGCATGGAAATCGTTCGAGTGCGGACAGGTTGACGGCGGCGCAATCGGGGCGGGCGCTCGAGATGATGAATCAGGGGCTGATCTGGCTGACTGATAATTTACGGATCTCTTACGGTGATGGCGGCGTACTGGCGGTTATCAAAATGATTGTGCAGGCCTCACAAGTGTACCGGCTGCGGGTGATGGGAACAGTGATTGCGCCGCTTAATTGCGCCGAGCGGCTGACGCTGCGATGGCCGCGCTGGTATCCGCTCTCGGCGGATGACCGGTTGAAAGAAGCGCAAGCAATTTCGACGCTGGTGAATGCTGGACAAATTTCGCGCGAGACGGCGGTGAAAAGTTTGGCGGCGACACTGGGGGTGAGCGATGTGGCTGCCGAGTTGGATGCAATTCGTGAGGATGTTGAATGAGTGAGGAGATAGCAGATGGTCATGATCAGGAAAATTGGCGTTCGCGTGCTGAGTTGGCTGAAGCGGCTTTGGCAGAAGCGAGGTCCACTGCCGCCGATAAGTTGATTCGGGCAGAGTTGAAGGCAGAGGCCATACGGGCGGGAATGGTTGACCTGGATGGGTTGAAGCTGTTGGATTTAGGTGAGGTGACGCTTGACCGGCAGGGCGAGGTTGCTGATGCGCCAGCCGTATTAGCCAAGTTGAAGCGTGCGAAGCCTTGGTTGTTTGGCCAGGGGGTTTCATCTTCGACAGCGGTACATGCTCCACGACCGGAGCCGCCGCGGATGCGTCACGCCAATGAATTATCGCATGAAGAATGGCTGGCGGCGCGGGCAGCATTGCTGCGCCGCCGATAGTGGAAGAACAGACTATAATTTGACTGGTCAGCGGCGGATGGCGTCGCGGTTGCACATTTCCTGTGCCAAAATTTAAAGGACATTGCCTATGGGCATTCAAAATTTTCCGGCTGCGCTGCAGCCGATTATCATGCAAGGGTTTTTGGAGCGTGAATTTGAGATGTCTCTCAAGTCGCGCCTTGGGTATCGGCTGATTGCTGATCGGGAGGAATTTTCGGTTGGTATTGGTGAGACGCTGACGAAGACGCGGGCCGGGCTGAAGCCGAGTGTGACGGTGCCGCTGGTGGCCTCAAACAATACGAACCTGGATAATGGTTTGACATCGACCAATTGGGGTGTTGAGCAATATACCATCAGTCTAAATTTTTATGCGGCGACGCAGGATTTGAACATGGTGACAAGCCGTGTGGGGATTGCGACGCAGTTCTTGCAGAACGCGGCGACCAATGGTGAGCAGGCGGCACGCAGCCTGGATGAGTTGGCCCGCAATGCTTTGTTTGCACCGTATTTTGGCGGCAATACGCGGGTCGCTTCGACCCTGACGGCTGCAGGCGCCAGTGTTGAGGTTGATGATATTCGTGGCTTTCAGACTGTGTTTATTAACGGCGTGCAGCAGAGTGTGTCTTCGACATATCCTCTGACAGCAACAGTGGGCATGAATACATATAATATTATTGGAGTGACGCCCGATGCAGTGAATATTTCCACGGCGCCGAATGGCGTCTCGGGTGCGTTATCGTTCTCTGGCAATGTTACGGTGGCTGATGGTACTTCCAGCAATGGTGTGAAGGCGGCGACGGCGAGTTCAATTGTACGGCCGGCCAACCGGACGACTACGGCGAATTTGCAAGCAACGGATACGTTGACGATGGGAAATCTGCTGGATGCGGTTGCGCTGTTACGGCGTAACGCGGTGCCGTTGGTTGATGGTGTGTATAATTGTTATCTGGACCCGGTGTCGGCCCGGCAGTTGTTTGCGGATTCTGATTTCAAACAGTTGTTCCAGGGGGCTACTTCGTCGAACCCGGTGTTCCGCCAAGGGATGGTGAGTGACTTTTTGGGGCTGCGATTTATCACGACGACAGAAGCCTATGTGCAAAATCATCCAACGATTGGCGGGCTGTATGTACGGCGCCCGATTGTGTGTGGTCAGGGCGCGTTGATCGAAGGCGATTTTGCTGGGATGGCGGCAGAGGATGTGGCGCCGAAAGATAGTCTGGTGAATATTATTGATAATGTGGCGATGGTAACGCGCGAGCCGATCGACCGGCTGCAGCAGATTATTGCGCAGAGCTGGTATTGGATTGGTGGGTTTTGCGCGCCGTCTGATACGACGACGACGCCGACAACGGTGCCGACGGCGACCAATGCGAACTATAAGCGCGCGGTGATGATCGAGCATATTGGGTAAGGGATAGGCAAATGGCAACAGGTTCTACGCAACCGTTCCGGCCCGCCGGGACATCTACGATTGCAGCTTCGACCAGTTCGGTTAGTACCGCATTGACGGGCGGGGGTAGCGCCGTGCTGGTGTATAACAGCTCGGCAGCAACGGCTTATTTTCGGTTGGGAGCGGCGACAAGCGTCGCGGCTTTGCCGAGTGATACGCCCGTGCCGTCTGGCGCACAGATGCTTGTAGATGGCGGGCCGTTTGTTAGTTATGCCGCGGTTGTTTTGGCGGCAGGCACTGGCTTGGTGTATTTTACTCTGGGTGACGGGGACACATATTGAGATGTCCGGTGCACAGCAGGTTACTTTCACCGATGCCCAAAAGGTGGATGTTCGCAGATTTTGCGGATATCCGGCTTTTGGAGCAAGTGCCGCGGGGTTTAGTAACTGGCGGTTTTTCCAGGCTTATGGGACGCTGGAATTTCGGCTGAATAATCTGGCTCCGGCGGAAATCGCTGTCACGGTGCAATATATCTCAACGCTGGCGGCGTTGGAGGCGGCGATACCACCGAGTTCAGCAAATTTGGATACCGAGAGTGCAGCGGCGTGGGTTCATAATGATCACGAAATAACCGATCGGACGACGTTGTTTGATAGTTGGCGGCGGAGGCTGTGCGGATTTTTGGGTGTGCTGCCTGGGCCTTCGCTGAGTGATGCTGGTATTAACCTGGTGGTGTGAGCATGGATGGTGTGCGTTTGGCTGACCGGCTGGCCTATGGAGCTGGATGCGCGGCGCGGCGCGTGGGCTTTATGCATGATGCTTACCGGCCGGATGGTCCGGTAAAGCCGCTTGATCTTGCAAAGAGAATCATGCGTTTGACGGTAGCGTTTGTGTTGCCGGGTGGCAGTGTGACGGCGCCAAGCGGGCTTGCTGTGCCATTTCGGCAAGCTTGGGCGGACTGGAGCTACTTGCAGGTTGGTGATTATCTGGTGGGGCCGGAGGGCTGCGCGTTTGTGGGTGCCATTGAACCTCCCAAGCCAATGCTGGTGGTTATGACGAACACGGAGATTACATTGTCACGTCCGGCTGCGCCGGTTCTGGCTGGCATAAATCCGTATGGTGCGCCATTGCCGGCAACGCAGGTGAATTTGTTTTCAGGTTTTCCGGCCAGTTTGATGATTGGAGGGCTGGGTGACAGGACTCGTGCCGGGCTGGCCGACGATACACGCGTACCGGGATTTATCGTGATTTTACCAGCGGTTGCTTGTGTGCAGCCGAGGGTTGGCGATTTGGTGAGTAATGAAAGAGCCGAGCGCTTTGTTGTTACTGCAGTTGAGTTGATTGGCGGTGTGTGGCGTTTGTCTCTTATTCAGGCGGTTAGCTGATGGCGGATCAGTCGGATGTTGAGGTGGCGATTCAGTCTATTGTTGCAAATGCACTTTATCCAAATGGGAGTGGTGCAGCTAGCGCCATAGGGAATACATGCCGGATATATCGCGGGATGCCGATGGCGCCAACTCTGGATGTTGATCTGGCGGCGGGGGTAGTAAATATTTCGCTTGCGGCTTCCAGCGATGTCAAAAATACCACAAGATATCCGCGTGTGTGGCAGATCATCAAGCCCGTTTCTGCGAGCTTAAGTGTTACAGTTGCTGGGGCAACGGCGAGCTTTTCAGGCGATTGCGTGTTAGGGCAGTTGGCCGGCGTAATGGTTGATGGTGCGGTGTATCCTTATGCTGTGCAAGCCGTGGACTCGCCTGCCACGGTTGCAAGCAATCTGGCAATGTTGATCAGATCGGCTGGGTGGATTGTGGATTATGCTGGTTCGACGCTAACTGTACCGGCGGTTGAAATGTTTACGGCGCGGGTGGTTACTGGCGTTGGCGCCTTGCAGGAGATAAAGCGTCAGACGCAGGAGTTTGAAGTGACGTTGTGGTGTCCTGACCCCGTAAGCCGGGATGCGGCTGCACCATTGATTGATCAAGCGCTATCGCTATCGCAGTTCATTGGGCTCGCCGATGGGTCGTTTGCGCGGGTTGTTTATGCGGGCAGTGATGTTTCTGATCAAAATGCCGGTGCGGCGTTGTTTAAGCGTCGATTGCGTTATCAGGTAGAATACCCGACGACGATTGCACAAATCGAACCCGCGATGCTGTTTGGCACCACGGCATATTCGGCCAATGCGGAATTCGTTGATACATTAAACATATAAGGAAAAACCATGAATTTTCATTTGGTGGTTCTGAAACCATTTCAGACCTATAAGCGCGGCGATGTGATAAGTGATGCAGAAAACGTCACAAAAATTCTATCGGGTCCACAAGCGACATTCGTGGTTCGTGTTGCGACGAAGGGAGCCTAACGATGCCGATATATGCGCAAGGGACTTTAAATACAACAGCGCTGATTGTGCCAGACTTGTATGTTCAGATTGTACCCCCGCAAACCTTGTTGTTGAATGGCGTTCCGACAGATATTCTGGGTGTGGTGGGTACAGCAAGTTGGGGGCCGGTGGGTGAACCGACGATTGTTGGAAGTATGAGTGATTATGCCACGGCGTTTGGACCCGTGATGGCGCGTAAATATGATATGGGGACGCCGGTGGCGACAGCTGTGCAGCAGGGTGCTGCAAATTTTCGCTGCGTGCGGATAGCCGACGGCACTGATACCGCGGCGGCGTTATCGCTGCTCGGGGCTGTCAACTTCACGGCGTTATATACGGGCAGCCAGGGCACTAGTTTGATGTTGACGTTGGCAGCGGGGTCGGCAGCGAATTCCTGGCGTCTTACGGTGGCGCTGCCTGGCCTTAGCCCAGAAGTGTTCGATAATATCACTGGCACTGGCGCCGCATTTTGGACGGCGATGACGCAGGCCGTTAACAGCGGCAGTGGAGTGCTGCGCGGGCCCTCCCAGTTGGTGGTAGCGAGTTTGATGTCAGCAAATGCGAATCCTATCGCAGGCATGTATCCATTCTCGGCGGGTACACCGGGGACAGATGGCGCCAATAATATTGCGGCGGCTCAACTTGTAGGGAGCGACAGCTTGCCAAGAACCGGCATGTATGCACTGCGTGGTCAAGGTTGTGCGTTGGCTTTGCTGGCAGACGCGGATGATGCGACACAGTGGAGTGTGCAGGTGGCGTTTGGTCTTAGTGAGTCAATTTATATGATTCTTACTGGGCCAGCAGGCGATTCGATTTCGAATGCCGTGGTGACCAAGGCGGTGGCCGGGATTGATAGCTATGCTGCCAAGTTGATGTTTGGTGATTGGATATATTGGTATGATCAGGCCAATGCGATAACGCGTCTGGTATCGCCGCAAGGGTTTGTGGCGGGCCGGTTGGCGAATTTATCGCCAGAGCAATCATCGTTGAACAAGCCTTTGTATGGTGTGATAGGCTCGCAGAAGTCTGGTCAGCCGGGCGTAGGAACGGCGACGACATATGCATCGGCTGATCTTTCAGTGCTGCTTTCTGCCGGGATTGATGTGATTGCCAATCCGCAGCCTGGGGGTGCATTTTGGGGTGTTAGGGGCGGGCATAATTCTTCGTCGAACGCGGCGATCAATGGTGATAATTACACCAGGTTGACAAACTATATTGCGCGCACGCTGTCGGCAGGGATGGGGGCTTATGTTGGTCAATTGGTCAACGCAACCTTATTTCAAAATATCCGTGCCACACTGCTGGCTTTCCTGAATGCGTTGCTGGGGCAGGGGCTATTGGGCAGCACTGATGGGTCTCTGCCGTTTGCTGTGGTTTGCGATACGACCAATAATCCGACCAGTAGAACTGGGCTTGGTTACGTGCAAGCTGATTGTCAGGTGCAATATCAAGCAATCAACGAGAAATTTATTGTGAATGTGCAAGGCGGGCAAACGGTTCAGGTCAGCCGGCAGAGCGTGCTGGTAATCGCGTAAAGGAAAAATGAGATGCCGTATAATACTTTTTCGGTAGGCAGTGATTGTCAGTTGGTGGTTATGGGACCGTTTGGACGTGTTGACTTAGCGCATGTCACTGGCTTTGAAGCGAGCCAGGTAACGCAAGCGGTACGAGTGGATCGTTTGGATGGAGTGCAATTGGGAGCTGAACTGCCGAAGGGATGGTCTGGTATGTTTACGCTAGATCGCGGTTCATCGGCCGCTGATGATTTTATCGCTGCGATTGAGAGCGCATATTTTGCAGGTCAGGCCATTGGCGCTGGTACGTTGTATCAGTATGTCAGTGAACCCAATGGATCTACCTCAACATATCAGTTTGGCGGGGCCGTATTTAAACTGGTCTCTGCAGGAAGTTATAAGGGTGACGCACCGGTTTCGCAAAAGTTGCAATTTTACGCATCATCGCGGGTGCGCGTATGAGTGACAAGGTGGTGACAGACAGCCGGGGGCGGCGGATTATGCTGCGCAAGGTTGGTGTGCTGGAAACGTTGCGGCTGTATAAGGCGCTCGGGCCCGAGTTGTCAGTAAATGGTGCATATATGGCCGCGGCAAGCATTGCGGCTGCTGCTGCGATGATTGACGATGTGCCGATGCCGTTCCCGAACAATGAGGCCGGCGTTGAATTGTTGCTTGAGCGATTGGGTGATGAGGGCGTGATGGCAGTGGTTGAAGTTTCCACGGAACCGCCACTGGAAACGAAAGTTTCTGAAGCGGGAAACTGACACGGCATCCGGCGCTGACGGATTGTTTGTATCTAGTCAGATGCGGGGTGCCGTATGATGTGGCGTTTGATCTAGATGATGTCGAGCGGATGGCGTACGCGGTTATATTCGGAACGCTAGATGGCTTGATTTTTGATTGGCCCAGGATGCGGTGGCTTAGGGAGTAGCGAGATCTTCCAAGTGTGTTGCACGCTCATGGTGTTGGGACTCCTCCAGCATGGAAATTAGAAATGGTATCTGTTCTGTCAGCGGTTGAAGTACCGGTGGTTCATCGCGGCATCGCGGCATATATGAGGCGGCGGTTCGGGTGGTTTGCGCCGTTTAAGCAAAGGCCTAAGAATCGCGCAATGCGGTCGGCCGGCGGGGATGGGTCAGCTGCTATCAATATGGATATTTTGATGAATGCGCGGCGGTTGATTTCAGCGGGTGATCAACCGGTTATCAATATCGGCGCTGCGTTGAGCCGGATATTAAAGCATAAAACTGTTCACAATATCATAAATGATGGTTCTCCGGTTCCGCAAAAACAACGGCATGATTGTCTAGTGTTGAATAGGCGTGGTGGACTGCAGGAAACGTTATCGCCGCTTGCCAAGATCGGACAAGTTCATGAAGCGACAAGAGGTATTTCGAATACAGACGTGCGATTGACGCTGATGAATTTTGTGCCGAAACGGTCTCACGTTATCAGTTTCGCTCCGGCATTTTCTACGGATCGTGCGAGCGGGCAGAGTGCAGAGGCGTGGCCTTCGCGTCAGATATTGAGCGAACACGCTGGTTTAAGTGTGGGTAAAACAAAAGAGATCAGCAGACCCGGTCCGCCGACTAAAAATGATATGGCAGCATTAGTGCGTGAGTTCTTCGATCACCAAGCGCGGCTTCCGCCGTCGGGAGCGACAATGTTTGATCCGAGGCTGTCGCCCGCCTGGCCGGGGCTGAAGATGCCACTTTGAGGAATTATATGAGCGATATATCATTATTTTTAGGCGGGATTACGTTTCAAGATTTTGAAGTACCAGAGAAATTGGTATTTGGTGGGGCGCAACGTGTGATTGCGCATGAGTTGATTGGTGGCGGCCGTGCCATAGATGTTCTTGGTGGACAGCCAGCACAGATTTCATTTCGCGGAATCATGTCTGGTTCCAACGCTGTAGGCCGGGCACAGGCACTTGATGCAGCAAGAGTTGCTGGTAATGCGATCAATTTAGGTTGGCAGAATTTTGTTTATAGTGTTGTGATTTCTGAGCTTTGTCTGGACTATGAAAAATCATGGTGGATACCGTTCGAGGTACGATGCATGGTGGTGTTGGATCCTGCTATGCCGGTGCTTAATGTCATCGCACCATTATCAAATTTGATAGACAATGATTTAAATTTAGCGACCACCTATGCCAGCCAGGCGAGATTACTAGGCACGGTATTGACCTCGGCTTCGGTGCCGGCTGCACAGGAAATTTTATCGACGAGTCTGAGTTCGATGAACGATGAATTAGCCTGCGATAACATGGCGGTAACTGCGGCAAGGGATGGACTTTCGGGCATTGCCGCAGTAACGCAATTGGCCGACATATCGGCGTCTCTTGCAGCTGTGGCTACGATGAATGGCTATGTTAATCGTGCCGCTATAAATATCGTATTGGGAAATTCATGAGCACTACCAGCGTAACCATTATTGGCGGCAATTTATTTTCCCTCGCGGCATTGTATCTGCAGGATGCGACGCAATGGATTCGAATTGCGAAGGCTAATAATCTATCTGATCCGGTGCTGAACGGTTTGAATGTCTTAGTGATTCCTGCGTTGGACTTAACTGCGGGAGGGGGAATTGCCAATTAGCTTTCCGCAGGTTCGTGTCACGATTAACGGAATGAACGTTCAGGGTGTCACTGGCATCATGGTTGAGCAGACTGGGTATTATGCAGCCGATCGGTTTGCGATTGAGTTAGCCATGGGCGCTGCTCCATTATTTGATGCCGGATATTATTCGGAGTTGGGACTGGCAGAGATTATTATTGAGGTTGCCAATTATCAGGCTGGTTTTGTCGGTTTGATGACGGGACAGATTGACAATATTAAGATTGATTTTGCCAGCAATTTAGTGAGTCTATCTGGCCGGGACCTCTCGGCGCGTCTCATTGATGCTGAGATATCTGAGACGTTTGTTAATCAGACGTCAAGTCAGATTGCGGGGACTTTAGCGGTGCGACATGGGTTGACTCCGAATGTTACCGCAACGTCAACGCCAATTGGCCAATATTATGAGTTGGACCATGCTCGTAGTGTTCTGGGGTTGAATTCGCGGTCGGGAAGCGAGTGGGATTTGATGGTGCAACTGGCGCAATTAGAAAATTTCAGCCTTTCGATTGTGGGGGAAACGTTGAATTTTTTGAACCAGGTATTGCAACAGCCGACCTTATTGAACGTACAGGATTGTATGGAATTATCAATTGACCTAGCAACGACTTTGCCGACGACAACCATTGTGAAATCATGGAATACTCGCAATAAAGCTGCGTTAACTCAAAGCGCCGGAGCGGTGAGTGGCGGCAAAACGACGCTGATTAAGCCCAACCTGACTACGGAGCAGGCACAGTTGATAGCCAGTAATCATTTGATGGCATTGACGGCTCATTCCGGGATTATGACAGCAAAAATTCCGGGTGAGTTAGAGTTGTTGCCAGCTGCGCGGATTTTACTTGCCGGAACTGAATCGTCTTTGGATCAAATTTATATGACTGATAGCATTGTTAGGCGGATTAGCGTGGCGGATGGATTTACTCAGATGATTCGTGCTCATGCTGTGCCAGGTTGAGAAGTTCACATGGACCGGTTTTGGAATGCGGTTAAGGGCCGGGCAGGGGGGCTTGATGGGCTAGCTGGTGTCGCGCGGTTTGGATTGGTGTCTAGCTTTGATCCGGCCAGTTATGCGGCACGGGTGTTGATGCAGCCAGAGAATATATTAAGTGGGTGGTTGCCGATATTATCATCATGGGTCGGGTCTGGGTGGGGATTGGCGGCGCCTCTGACGCCCGGTGATCAGGTGTTGGTATTGATGCAGGAGGCGGACTCAGAGCACGGTGTTATTGCGGGTTGTGTATGGTCTGCTGTTGACAAGCCGTTGCCGGCCCCGAGTGGCGAACTGTGGTTTCAGCATCAAAGTGGAAGTTTTTTGAAGCTCCATAACGATGGAACGATTGCGATTCAGGCATCGACGGTAACAATAACAGGAAACTTACTGGTGACAGGTGATATTTCAGATCAGAATGCCGCGCATGGATCCTTAGCGGTACTGCGCAGCGCCTATGATGCTCATACGCACCCGGATGCGCAAGGTGGCATGACTGGGCTTGCTACGGAGATTGTGTAATGCCGGATATCGATTTGTGGTTTGGCGGAGATTTGTCAGTGGGGCCGACCGGAGATATTGCGCTGGCAACTGGTTCGTTTTTGACTGAGCAGCGCGTGCTTCGACGTTTGCTTACCAATGCTGGTGATTATATATGGCAACTTGGTTATGGCGCGGGTCTTGGTCAGTTTGTCGGGCAGCCCGGCGCGCCGACAATTATTGCGGGCGTAACCCGAACACAGATGTTGCGGGAAGCCGGCATTGCGGCCACGCCGGCGCCGGTAATTGCGGTTAATTCGGCTGTGGATGGAACGGTGAATTTGGCTGTGCAGTATGTTGACGCAAATACCGCTGCCGTACGCTCATTAAGTTTTTCAGTATAGGTTTTATAATGCAACTATCCATGCAGAATTTTTCAACATTGATTGAGGGAATGGCAGCGTCTGTTCAAGGTGCAGCAAAATCATTGCTTGATCTATCTGTCGGATCAGTTTTGAGGGCGATTTTGGAGGCAAATGCATCGGTTGCGCTATGGATTCAGTGGTTGATCGTTCAAGTATTAGTAGCCACTCGCCTGGCGACGAGCAGCGGTGCCGATTGTGACAGTTTTTGTGCTGATTTTGGATTTAGCAGGTTGCCTGCTGTGGCTTCCATGGGGCAGGTGACATTTTCACGTTTTACGCCGAATGTTGCGGCGTATGTTCCTGTTGGGACAAATGTTTCAGTCGCGTCGAATACAATGAGTTTTATGGTAACCGCGGACCAGACCAATGCTGCGTACAATGCGGTTAACGGAGGGTATGATTTGGCTGCAGGTGTCTCCGGCTGTACGGTGATGGTTGTGGCAAATGTCGCTGGCGCTGCGGGAAATGTAGAGCCAGGGACGATTTCTGTTATTAGTTCGGCATTAGCGGGAATCGATATTGTATCGAACCAATTGGCCTTAACTGGCGGGCTTGATGCCGAGAGCGACGTGGCCTTCCGATCCCGGTTTGGAAATTATCTGGCAAGCTTGTCAAAGGCGACGGATATCGCGATTGGCGCTGCGGTGGCGGGCATACAACAAGACCTGTCATACGTGATTAGTGAGAACATTAATCAGGCAGGCAGCATGCAGCCGGGACATTTTGTGGTCACGGTGGATGATGGCTCGGGTACGCCGCCGGCTAGTTTGTTGGGCCTGGTACAGGCGGCGGTAGATGCGGTACGGCCGGTTGGGTCAAGCTTTGCGGTGCAGGGCCCCATTGTATTGGCGGTCAATGTTTCAATGAATATTGTCACGGCAGCCGGCATTTCGCATCAAACGGTCATTGCCTTAGTGGCAGGAGCGATTGAGAGTTATGTCGCTGGCCTTGGTGTTGGCGCTACGCTGAGTTACACGCGTCTGGCGCAATTAGCCTATGCGGCCTCAATCTCGGTTACCAATGTTTCGAATATAATGTTGAATGGCAGCACGAGTGATTTGGCCCCGCCATTGTTCGGTGTGATCCGCATTGGCACGGTTGCGGTGGCCTGAGCGATGACCGGCGATATCAATGATATGCTGGCGCGTCTGAAGTCGGTGCTGCCGGTGCGGTGGTTTGCGGATACGACGCCGATCCTTGATGCTGTGCTGACTGGATTCGCCTGGGGGTGGAGTGGGCTTTATGCGCTGCTTAATTTTGTAAAATTGCAGACGCGACTCGCGAGTGCCACCGGGATATTTTTAGATATTGCCGCGATCGATTATTTTGGTCTGGCATTGCCGCGCCATGCTGGTGAGGGTGATGGTGCATTCAGCACGCGTTTACGCGCTAATCTGGTTGCACCTCGCGCAACTCGCGCAGGACTTGTGCTGGCTTTGGAAAATGAAACTGGGCGGACACCGGTTATTTTCGAGCCGCTGAATGCCGCCGATACGGGTGGTTATAATAGTTATACGTTGGGATATGGCACGGTGGGTGGATATGGTAGTGCAAATTTGCCATTTCAGTTTTTTGTCAGCGCATTCCGGCCTAATGCAAGTCCGATTAGCAATGCCGGCGGTTATAATGGCGGCCCCGGCGGTTATGGGATATTGCCGATGTTTTATGCAAACATAAGCGATATCCCTGGAGTTGTTACTGACGCTGATATTTATGCCGCGGCGGCGGCGGTTTTACCGGTTGCCACGACGGCCTGGATAAATATTTCCAACTGAGGATTAAACATGGATCGTAATATTGTCTATCCGGGGAGCATTCCTCTGGATACGGATATACTTGAGCTGAACCGCAATGCCATGGTGGGTATTGGCGCTCTGACGGCAGCAGTGCTGGGCAGTGGTGTTATTACTGATGGGCTGGCATGCTTGCCGACATCTCCAGCGTCATTGACGGTAACTGTAGCGCCCGGCAGCATTACACAACTGGTGCCGTTAGATGCCAGTGCTTATGGCTCGCTGGCGGCCGATACGTCGGATCAGATTGTCAAGACCGGTATTACGCTGCAGGCTACGAGTTTTACATTGGCAGTGCCGGGAACTTCTGGGCAGTCAATCAATTATTTGATTGAAGCAGCATTTTCTGAATTTGATTCCTTACCAGTGGTCCTGCCGTATGTGAACGCGGCGAATCCGTCGCAACCTTATTCCGGGCCGAGCAATTCTGGGACTGCTCAGAATACCCAGCGCATTGCGCGCGTGCAGTTGCAATTGAAGCCTGGTGCCGCCGCGATATCGGGGACGCAGATGACGCCCGCGGTGGATAGCGGATGGGTTGGCTTGTACGTGATTACTGTAAATTATGGGCAGACGGCAATTACGGCGAGCAGTATTGCTGTGGCGCCCGACGCACCGTTTTTGAATTATAAACTTCCTAATCTGCGCCCTGGTTTTTCAGCGATGCAGGTATTTACGGGCAGCAGCAATTTTGTGGTGCCGAATGGCGTGACGACGATGCGGGTGAGGGTGCTGGGTGGCGGTGCTTCGTCTGGTTACCATAGTACCATGCCGGGCGCTGGGGGCGGCGCCGGCGGCGAGGCGTTTGGCGTTGTTAGTGGATTGACTGCCGGGCAGAGTATTGCGGTGACGGTGGGGGCTGGTGGGGTGGCACTAACGGCGCCTGGGGCCGGTAATAACGGCGGCACATCAAGTTTTGGAACTTATATGTCAGCCACGGGTGGAACTGGCGGCAATGGTGGTACGGTTACGCAGTTTGCCATGGCGGGTGGGGCTGGCGGAATTGGCACCGGGGGACAAATTAATCGCGGTGGCTCGTATGGCAGTGACAGCATTGTTGTGGCGTGCCGGGGTGGCGATGGCGGCGGTCCGGGCAATGGCCGGGCCGCCAGCGGCCCGCAGGTGGGGATAAGTGCCACTGGTTATGGTGGCGGCGGTGGCGGCGGTGGAACAACCACCAGCGGTACGCTTGTGGGATCTCCCGGTGGTGCTGGCGCGCCTGGCATCGTTATTGTTGAATACTGAAAGAAAGCACAACTATGAGCACGCCGGCCAGCCATTTATGGCGTCCATCTAACGCACGTTATGTGCAAATCGACGGCTTTGTCGCCACGCCGCGGGGACCACAAATTCCACCTGCAACGCCGCTGGTGTGGCCCGCCAAAGACCCAGGCGATACGCTGGATTATGTGTTTGATATCATGCCGGCATTGACGGCGAATCCCGGTGATATGATTGCCACGCTGGACGTGGCGATTAGTCCGGCGAATCCCGGTGATTTGACGATGGTTTCCGCGAGTGCGGATGGGCCACGCGCGGTGTTGTGGTTGAGCGGTGGGCAGGCGCTGACAAATTATACAGTGACGATCAATATCACCACCATTGGTGGCCGGGCGCTGGCGCGCAGTGTTGCATTGCCGGTGTTGGCGCTGGCTTCGGTGCCAGCGCCGGCCTCGGCTTTGACAACGCCGGGCGGTCAGTCGTTGACCGATCCAACGGGCACGCCAATCACAATTTTCTGAGGTCACCTATATGCCGACTATTGGACAATTACCACCGGCCAGTTCTGTTTCAGATATTGATGAGATTCCGATTTTTCAGAATGGCCAGACGCTGGCAGCGACTCGCGCGCAGATGCTGGCGGGGGTACAAGCCGCGTTAAGTTTGCCGCAGGACACGTTGTTAGGCGGCGTTGGGCCGGGAAATGCGGCGCCGGTGGCTATTAACATCGGCGCGAATCTCGCACTGTCTGGCAATACATTGTCGGCAACTGCGGCGCCTTTCGTGATTGCGGGTCAGGCTACGGGTACGGTACCGGAGCCGGCGGATGTTGTGCCGTTGAGTCAAGCTGGCAACAATTTCTCTGTTAGTTACGCAAATTTTATGGCAGGCATGGCTAATGTCGCCGGATTGCCGGCTGGTGCGATGACGGCCACGGCGGCTGGGGGGAGTGCCTTGCGCAGTCTCGCAGCTCTGGCGGGAAATGCTGTAGCGATTGAAGATTTTGGCGCCGCTGGGGATGGCGTAACAGATGATAGTGCAGCCCTTTTGGCTGCATTGGCATCGGGAAATCCGGTCCGCCTGGGCCCAAAAACCTATGCGATTGCTGGTGAGTGCGATATTTCAGGGGGCACTTGTACGTTGCTTGGTGTGCCGGGCCTCACAGCTATACGTCGTTCGGCGCAATCCAAGCTTGGTCTGTCATCTCCGGTAGCATGGATTAGCATTGCCTCAGCCACTCTATTCATCGACGGCATTATCTTTGATGCCAATAGTGCGCTGACGGCGGATGATTACGCGGTGATTATTCAGCCGGAGTGTGTGAAGTCGATGATCACGCGTTCGGTATTTAAAAATGCCATGGGGCCGATGAATGGTTCGGGTTTGACGATTGCCGCCAGCGACCCGGTATTGACTCAACACCATATTGAGAGCTCCGAATTTTTCGGCAACGCTGTCAATGGTGTTCGCGTTTATGCCGCTGATGCGGTTAGTATTACGAATTGCCATGCTCACGATAATACTCAGAATGGCATTCTGGTTGACAGCCAGGACCCGACTTTCACGCTCAAGATTCGGGAATTACAGATTGTTGGGAACACCTGCTGGAATAATAATTGCGGCATTATTGTTGGAAATTTCAATGTAACAAATACCGGTCAACTGGTTTATGGTAACGCTAACCCAGATGTTCTTGGCGCAGTCATCGCGGCCAATAACTGTTATGACAACAGCGGTTACGGTATCTATATTTCCGGGCGGAATATTTTAGTTTCAGGTAATTTATGCACCAATAACAGCTCGATTGGCGGAAGCGGTGCGGGTATTCTGTGCGACACTGGATATTGCAAGGTCACGGGCAATATGATCAGTGGGGCCTCAGCGTTTGGTATTGATTGTGGTGGATCGATTTATACTGAGGTTGCGAATAATTACGTCAATGGTGCGTATTGCGGGATTAATATTGGCGGTGGCCGCTATTGTATAGCGAGGGATAATTTTATTCAGGATTCGACAGCTATTGCAATTGCGGCGCAGAATGTCGAATCCGATGGCCGGGGCACAAACTTCAACCTGACTTGTGTGGGTCTCTCGATCATCGGCAATTGGATTACCTATGCGGGTGAGGTTTATGGCATCATGGTCCGTGATGCTGCGCAGGAGATTCTGGTTGCTGATAATGTGATTTTTGCAAATCCAGGAGCGGATTTGACGCGTGCGCTGTCTGCTTACACGGATAGTGTCGTGTTGCGTGGCAATCTTCTGAACTATACCGAAATCTGGCCGGTTAATCCTGCTTTGGTTAACGGTGTTTACACACTGATTGTGCCGGATATCGCTGATCATGTGGCGATATCGCAATCGAGTGCGCCGATTGCTAGTATCATGACTTCTCAGGCTAATGCGGTGGAAGGTCAGATCGTATATTGCAAGCTGATCAGCGGTGGCGTTGACTATACGCATGCGTCGGTTAGTTTTTCTGGCTCGGGCGGCAATGCGGCGGCTTCGGCCTGGATCTCTGGTGGGGCCATTTTGGGGATCCAGATGGCAAACAACGGCAGTGGTTATGGGCCGGGTACGACCGTGACGATCAACGGCGATGGCAGTGGCGCTACCGCTGTTGTGCAGGTAGGGTTGCCGATTTTGCAAAATCGTAAGCTCAGCATTGATTGTTTGAGTAGCGTGACATTTTCCGCCGCAGGCAGCGTGCCGGCGCAGAGCAACTGGACTGGTTCACCGGTGACCGTGCCTGCTGGAGCCAGTATCGATTGGATCGGCGCTAATGGCGGCTGGCGAGCACAGCGGTTTTCACAGAGTGATTATGTGTCGCCGAATGGGGATGGCAGCATGACACTGCGTACCCAGTCAGGTGATATTTCATTGCACCCGGCGGGTTCGGGCGTGGTGCGGATATTGTCGGATTCGGAATCAACGGGTGCGGTTGAGCTGATTGGCCGGGGATCGCCTCTCAATGTAGTGGCAGCGCCGCCAGGGTCGAGTTTTCGTAATTTGAACGGTGGCGCGGGTCAGACCTTTTGGGTCAAGCAGGCAGGCACTGGCACGGCGAACTGGGTTGCTATCGCCTAACACAGAGGAATTTTGAATGACAACGATTGCTCAGCTTCCCGCGGCCGCGTTTGTGGGTGCCAATGACCTGTTGCCTTTATCGCAGAGTGGGGCGCTGTATTCGGTAAAGGTTTCGCAGCTGAATGCCGGCTTGCAACCGCTTTTGTCGGTGCCGACAGGGGATCTTCTGGGGCGGCAGAGTGCGGGGGCAGGCATGCCGGAACCGCTTAGTGTTGGCACTGGGCTGGTGCTCGCTGGAGGCGTACTGAGTGTCAACGGCGCGGATCATGCGGGCTATCCGGTGCAGGCGAGTTTGTTAGTTAGTGACGATCTTGTTGTGAGTAGTGCTGGGTTGCCTGGGTTGCTGCCTGTCACGGCATTGCGCGGATTGTTCAGCGCTGGCGACGGTGTTAATATAAATAGTGGCGGCGTTATTAGCGCGACAGCTTCAGCGGTTGCCGGGCCGGCCGGGCCTGCCGGGCCTGCCGGTGCTATGGGTCCGGCTGGGCCGCAAGGTCTGGTGGGGCCAGCGGGAACGGGGCTTGCAGCGCCGGTTGCCGGTAATTCGGCTAGTTCAATTGGTGCCAATGATTATGTGGCGATATGGCAAAATGGTGCGAATGCCTGGATGCCATACGGGCAGTTTATCGGCGGTCAGACAATCAATCAATTGCCGGCCGCGGCGCCGGCTGCAGACAGCGATTCGCTATTGGTGGCGCAGGGTTCAAATGCTCTCTGCGTGCAAAGTTTCGGCGCGGTGTGGTCGTATTTGCGGGAGAAATTGCCTGGCTTGAAATCTGGCATTGTCGAACTGACAGCTAATACGGTGCTGGATGCTACAGCCCATAACGACCGGATATTGATTGCCAGTGCGCCACTGACGCTGACGGCAAATTTCGTGAATATGGGGGCGGGGTTTTCCTGCACGTTGATTAATCTTAGTTCAGGCGCGGTGAGTTTCGGAACTGGTATTACTTCGGGCTCGCAAGTGAGTTCACTGCCGCCAGGGGCCTCAACGTCTCTGTTGGGACTGAGCTATTCGGGTGGATCGCTGGTGTGGTGGAACGGTGTGGTGTCTAATGTACCCACCATCACGGTAGCGCCCATTACCGCGCCAGGTGCCGACGCACCGTTTAGCGTGGCGGGCAGTGTTTTTAATGAAGCACCTGGTGCTTTGGATTATTCCACGGATGGCGGTGTTACCTGGCAGGCGGCGGTAAGTCCGGTGATCACACTGGACGCGTACAGCTTCACCGCGCTGGGGCTAAGTGGTGGTACCTATACCGTGATGGTGCGGGATCATGCCAATGAGGCAGTCGTTGGGGTTTCCAACAGCTTTAGTATTTTGCCGCCGTCGGTTGTATTCAATGCTGTGGCTAGCGCCGCTATTGTCAATTTGCCATTGACCGTTAGTGGAACCGCGACACCAGCCGGAACGGCGGTTGAGGTTGGGCTGTCTGGCAGCGCCACTGTAGCCCCGGTAAGTTGGGTGGCGGCTAGTTTAAGCAGCAATGGGTGGAGTGCTGAGCTTACGCCAAGCGTGACAGGCGTGATTTATTTATGGGCGCAGCAAACGGCTGCTACGAATGTCCAGGTTATTTCCGGCCCGGTGAATGTCGTTACCGCGACGCTGACGATTTCGGTTCCGGCAAGCGGGATAGTTGACACGGTAATGACCGTGACGGGGACGGTCAGCCCGATTGCCGATGTTGTTAATTTACAGCTGAGCACAGAGAATAATGTGGCGCCGACCAGTGGATGGAGTGCATCGGCCAATGCCGGTGGCAGTTTTAGCATTGCGCTGACGCCAAGTGCCGCTGGAACGATATATGCCTGGGCGCAGGATCCGGTTACCGGCATTATTGCGGTCTCCTCGGCTATTGTTGTTTCGGCTCCGGCGCCGGTGACCTATAGCATTAATAATCCGGGTGGCAGTTACACGCATGGGCTTGGGGTGATTCCGATTAATGGCGGCGTGACGCCTGCGCAGGCGGTGGCAACGCAGGTGGCGCTCTCTACTTCCGGTAGCGTTGTGCC
Source organism: Acidocella sp. (assembly GCA_031291755.1). Lineage (GTDB taxonomy): Bacteria > Pseudomonadota > Alphaproteobacteria > Acetobacterales > Acetobacteraceae > Acidocella. The sequence continues at coordinate 38,858 of JARLIK010000007.1, forward strand.
GACAACAGGATGGCAGACCGCCAGCAATATTTATGCTGATACGCTGTGGGCTGTTTATTACCCAACGCCGGCTGTGGCGGGGAATTACTATGTGTGGGTGGAAACGACGGCAGGTACGGCACAGCTTGTCAGCAACTTTACCATAGCTGTATCGTAATGACTCTGCTGTTTACGGCGACCGGGGCGGCTTTGGCCTGCGGCCCCAACCAGCGCGCCTTGGTCGCCGCGTTGCCAGAGGGCAGCGTTGTGCCAGCCGGAAATTTTATCGGGCCGTATCCGTTATCAATCAGCGGACTTTCCGGTTGGTGGGACGCTGGGATTTTGAGTGGGCTGCGTGATGTGAATGGGCTTCCTGTCGTCGCATCAGGCAGCGTTGTCGGCAGCTTATTTGATAAATCGGGCAACTCGAAGTCACTTCTGCCCTATCATATCGCTGCGGATACGACGCCGGTGGTGACCATCGCAACGCCTCGGGTGAATGGATATCTCGGTGCTGTTGGCGCGCCGGATGCGGCCATTGCGACGTATGGTCCGACGCTGGACCCAGATTGGGGACTTGCGCACGAGGGGTTTGAACTCGGTGCTGGTGTGGGTTGGACGCGGTATCTGGTGTGGACCCGGCCAAATTTGCGTCAGGCCACCTATTATGGAAATGCGGAGCCGATACCGCTGGTGCATTGCACGGCGTCCAACAGCACGATTCTGCAGACGGATAGTGCGGGGACTAACTTGACGTTATTTCCGGGGACGGCCAGCCTGACGGTTCTCAGCACTGCTGTGACCCGGCGGCACAGCCATGCCGTGATTATGCGCAACACACCTGGTGTAGGTGTTGATGTGTGGCTGGATGGCGTGCAAGTGGCCAGCGCGATTGCGAATCCGCTGGGTGTTACCGCCAATGGGCAGGTATTATTTTTGCATGATGGTACGGCGCAAGGCTCGGCGCAATGCTGGTTTCATGAAGCCGCAACCTGGGAACATGCGTTAAGCGCAGCTGATATCGCGAGTCTGGTCGCTTGCCAGGCGCGTTGGGTGCTGGGGCCGCGTAAGGGTGTGAATCTGCTGATGATGGGGCAGTCGAATGCTGCGTGGTTTGGGGTATCAGGTGGTGCGCTGGCGTTGGCGCAGGGGATTGCCTGGTATTGTGGTGCGGCCTCCTATGCTGTTTCAGAATCACTTTCTGGGACATATAGCGCGCCGGACCGTTATACGGTGATTTTTGGGCATCCGATTTCCAATTCCTCGCCGCCGATATTTCCGGTCGGTGCTGCCAATGGCACGTTCATCACCAATCCGGGTGATGGGTCCGACCCCTCAACGTGGGCGGCAGGGCCGGATTTTGCGGCGGTTACGGCATTTCTGAACGGGGCATCGGCGATTGTTCCTGTTATGGATGATGCAGATATCGGCTTCGTTCTCTGGCCTTGGTCCGAGCAAGACAGCACGATGCCTTACGCCAACAAGGCTTTATACAAGGCGACGGTGCTGCGGCTGCTTTTGTTGACCCGTAATCTGTTGGGGCGCAGCGCTGCGCAATTGCCGTTGCTGGCGTGGAATGCGATTCCCTATGAGACCAACGATGGCGTGCAGATGGTGCGTGAATCGATGAATGATCTGGCGGCTGATCCGGTCAATAATATTTCGATGTTTATTGATCAGACCGCGGATTCGAATCCGCTGAATTCGATATATAATCCGGCGACAGGTGTATTTTTTGGGGGTGATCCGCAGCATCGGGATCAGCCGGATTTGCTGCGCTATGGCCGTATTGGGGCGCATGTGGCGGGACGGCTGGCGGTGGCGCAGGGGCTGAGTGATTCCATCGTAGTATCAGCGTTGCCGGCGACGGGTCTGCCGGCCAAAGGCGGGCCGCAAATTGCGCATGTGTATCGTGCCTCGAATACCAGCCTTGTGCTGACGGTGGCGCATGATTCCGGCAATGATTTGCTGCTGCCTTTGCAAGCAGCGGATGGCGCCGGGTTTGCAGTGATGGATGGCGGCACGGTAGCAGCACCAGGGCCGATTATTTCGGCGATTGCAGCGGTGCGTGTTGATGCCACGCATATTACGGTAACGCTTGCTAGCGCCATCAGCAATCCATCAAGCGATGTGTCGTTTTTCTATCCGTACGGGAGCACGCAGATTGGGCGTGGCAATGCGGTGACCGACAATGCTTCGAGCATTTCACCACCGGCCAACTGGAATATCGGCAATGATCTGGGAAGCGCGTGGTCGGTGAACATGCCGCTGCAAGCGACAACCTATCCGATAACTTTGTCCGACACGCCGCAATGAGTGAGGAGACGATATGGAGCCTGAGGATATGTCGTTGGTGCGTGCCGATGTTGCCGCGATGCGCGGCGATTTGATGACGGTGCGGCAAAATATCGGCGTGCTGGAAGCGCGTGCTGATGCGTTGGAGAACTGGCGTGAGCGTTATCTTAGCCAGGAGGAGCAGGTGGTGGCAAAATTATTCAACAAGGTTGATGAACTGGTGGCAAACCTCAGCGCCATGCGGGCGGATTTTGCTCGCATGCGTGGTGAGCGGGATTCTGAAGGGCGAATTACCATCGCGATTGTGGGCTTGCTATCAGCGCTGTGCGGCGGTCTAGCCACCAATATTTTTCACGGCCCTTAAACATGGATAATTTTGCGCGTTGTTTTGCCTTTACGCTGGGGGCCGAGGGCGGCTATTCGGATAATGCTGGAGATCCTGGCAACTGGACCGGTGGTGCGGTGGGACGCGGTGAGTTGAAGGGCACGAAATTTGGTGTCAGCGCTAGTGCTTATCCGCATCTGGATATTATCAATCTGACTGAGCCGCAAGCTGAAGATATTTACCGGCGCGACTATTGGGCGACGTTGCAGGGTGATGAATTGCCATTGCCGATCGCCATTGTGGCGTTTGATGCGGCGGTGAATGCCGGGCCGCGGCGGGCGGTGAACTGGTTGCAATTGGCCGCCGGGCAGCCCGCTGACGGCGTGTTAGGCCCGGCCACGCTGGCGGCGCTGCGCCGTGGCGATGCGTTGCTGCTGGCGCGCGAGGCGCTGGTCCGGCGGCTGGAATTTTCGACCCAGCTTTCCACCTGGCCCAGCTTTGGTCTTGGCTGGTCGCGCCGGATCATCGCGCTGGCGGGCGCGTTGACAGCATGAAAAATTTGATTGGTCAGCTGCTGAGCGATGGTCATGGTCAGATTGATGAGCAGGCGCTGATTTCGCTGCTGGGGGCTGCGGTTTTCTTTGGCTTGGAAATCTACTCGGTGGCCTGGCGTGGCGAGAATTTTGATCCGTTTGGCTTTGGCGCCGGGATTGGGGCATTGCTCGGCGCCACCTCGGCTGGGTTTGGCCTGCGGGCGCGTTGGACGCCCGATGCACCTGACAGCCCGGACATCGACCCGGTGACCGGGCGCTACATAGGAGATATCAATGGCAGGAATTCTCGCTAAATTTTTGGCACCTCTGGCACCTTATTTGATTGCGACATTTTTAACACTGGCTGGTTCAGCCTATATGGTTCATCTGCGGCACGAACTGGCGGCGGCCAGCGTCGCTAATGCGATGTTGCAGCAAACCAATCAGGCCAATGCGGCTGCGATTGCGGCATATCAGGCGCAGGCGGTGAAATGGAATGCAGCAATTGATACGCTGGGGGCGCAGACTCAGACCAGCGATTATGCGCTTCACATTATTAACGATCATATCGCGGCACAGCCGCCCGGTGCGGATGCGGCGGTTGCGCCAGTGCTGGCGCAGGCTTTGGCGGATATTGGAAAATTACAGGAGAACAAGCAATGAAACCGTTCCTGATGGGGCTGCTGCTGGCTGGTTGCGCGCAGGCCGCACCGCCGGTTACCCGGATTGTTACGGTTATGCCGGTGATTCCTGCCAGCTTGCTGCATTGTGCTCCGGCCCCGGATGTGCCGGTAGCTAGCAGCCAATCGATGGTGGCGCGTTATATCGTTGCACTTTGGCAGGCTGGGCAGGATTGCCGGGCGCATGTGGCGGCGATCGCACAGGCGACGGTCATGCCATAAATGAGGTTAGCTGAAAAATCCGGTTACACCGTCAATAGCAAACAAGGCCACGACGCCGGCGGCGATGCTCAGGCCGACGTTCCGGCTGGTGGCCATCGTCGCCATCGTCACCGCCGCTCCGCCCCAGTTTTGCGGCGGGCCTGAAACCAGTGCCGGAACCACGTAGGCGATGAAAATGCAGCCCGGCAGATACACCAGCGCCCGGCGTAGCGCCGGTGAGGGCGTGATGCGCGAAAACAGCAAATATCCGCCGCACCGGCAGGCCCATGTCACCAACGCCATCGCTGCGATGGCGAGGTAAATCGACACATTGTTATTCATGGCGTTTGGTTTCCAACAAAGCGCCAGTGATGCAGCCGCTAATCGCGCCGGAGACAATATACCAGGACGTATGTGGCACCGCGTAGGCCACTGTAACGGCCACGCCGGCTGCGACCAACCAGGGCAGAATATCGGTTTTGCCGCGCCACAGCGGCACCAGTAACGCCACAAACGCCGCTAATGCGCCGAAAAACAGCGGGTGATGCGGTGGCAGGTTTAGCGTACTGGCGCTCAAAAATCCGGCGGTAGTGGCTGCCATCCAGCCCAGCCACAGCGGCACGCTGATCCCCACATACAGCCCGAAATCGCGGCCGCCGTTGCGCATGTCAGTGACCGAAATGGCCCAGCTATGGTCCACCAGCACCGCCAGGGACGTATAGCGCGGCAGCGTTTGGATGCCCGCAAGCCAGGGTGCGAGTACCGGTCCCATCAGCGCGAAACGCAAATTCACCACCAAGGCGGCGAAGGCGGCGGCCAGGATCGGCGCCGGATGCGTCCAGTTGGCTAGCGCCACCAATTCACTGGCGCCGGCGTAAACAAAGGCGTTCATCGCCATGCATTGGACCACGTTCAGCCCATGATGCTGGGTGATCAGCCCCACCACAAACCCAAACGGCGATAACCCCGCCACCAGTGGCAGCGAGCGCCTGACCCCGCGCCAGAAGCCGGTGGAGGTAAATGTGATGGGTGCTTCCATGAGTCTTTGATGGCAGGGGTGGCCACGCCTGAGTAGTGCGGTAAATTCAAGGCAGGGATTAGGGCCGCAAAGCGAGTCTTGCCATAGCATCCTCAAACCAAGTAGTTTCCCCTTAGATGCAGGTGACCCGCGAGGGTTGAAACGGGAATGCGGTTAAAAACCGCAGCTGCTCCCGCAACTGTAGGCGGCGAGTTTGCAACCATCGGCCATTATCCCTTTGGGGTGAGAAGGCGGCAGCAAGCACCGACCCGCGAGCCAGGAGACCGGCCAGCATCGAGACATTTGCGCGTAAATGGGCGGGATGCACCATTTGCGGAAGGGAGAAAGACCCTGAGCCTCTGTCGCCATTTTTATGCGCCGGACTTGTCATGAGTCCGGTTCTGGCTGGAGGCGTTCATGCTGGTTTCAAAATCTCTCAGGCTCTGCCTGCTCACCACCACAATTTTATCAATTCCGGTTCTGGCGCGGGCCGATGGTACCGCGCCGGTTATGACCGTGACTGCCACCGAGGTTTCCACAGCACTTGCTGATGTGCCGGCGGGCGTCACGGTGATTACCCAGGCGCAGATGCAGGCGCGGGGCGACACCACTCTGGTTGACGCGCTGGCCGCGGTGCCCGGCTTGAACGTGGTGCAGTCCGGCGGTCCCGGCGGCGAGGCCAGCGTGTTTATTCGTGGTACCGATTCCGAGGATGTGCTGGTGCTATTGGACGGCGTGCCTGTGAATGACCCGTCGGACCCCAATGGCGCATTCAATTTTGGTAATTACACCGTGAGCGACATTGCCCGCATCGAGGTGGTGCGGGGGCCGATGTCGGGCCTGTATGGCTCAAACGCCGTGGGTGGCGTGATCAATCTCATTACCATGCAAGGCAGCGGCAAGCCCAAGCTCAGCGTGACGGCGGCGGGCGGGTTTCCGGCGCAGGGCCAGGCCGGTGCTACGCTCTCAGGTGCCTCAGGCAAATTTGATTACGCGTTCACCGCCGCCACCGACCAAGAGGCCGGGTTTGATTATACGGCGCGGCGTTTAAGTACTTACGATGGCACCCGCGACCCGTACCGCGCCAATCTCGGCTCGCTCAATCTCGGCTATTCGCCGGTGGATGGCACCCGCATTTCACTCATTTTCCGTGCCCAGCAAACCACTTCGGCCTCGCCAGATTTGGGTTATGTCTCGGTGTATGATGACCCGAATAATTTTCTCTATAACGAAAATTATTTCGGCAAACTCGGCATCACCAGTAATTTGCTCAATGGCTTGCTAACCACGGAATTTTTCGTCGCTCAGCTTCAAAATGATTATGTGAATAAAAATCTGCTCGATGCGGCGGACCCCAACGCGCAGAGCAATGAGGATCATTACCACGGCTACCGGACCGATGTGCAATGGAACAACACCATTCATGTGCCTGATTACGGTCCGGCGCAGTTTTCATCATTGCTGTTCGGGGTCGAATACATCAATGATCATGCCACCGAATTGGTCAACGACAGCGGGCCGTTCGTGGCCAGTATCAATGCCTCGCAACATTCGATCGCGGGCCATGCCGGTGTGCAGACCACACTTTACAATCGCCTGACCCTGACCGGCGCGTTGCGCGATGATGCGGTCTCGAGTTTTGGCAGCGCGTTCACAGGCCGCGTTGGCGGTGTGCTGGCGATTCCGGAAGCTGACCTGCATTTGAAAACATCGTATGGCACCAGCTTTTTGGCACCGTCGCTATTTGATCTCTATGGGGTCGATAGCTATTCCGGCTTTCCTTACATGGGCAACCCCAACCTCAAACCTGAGCGGGGAACCGGGTTTGAAGTTGGCCCGCAATTTGATATTCCGGCCTTTGGGCAGGCTGATTTCATCAGTATTTCAGCAACATATTTTGCCGATAACATCAGCAACCTGATCCAGAATGTCGATATCGACAACAATACCGCCTCGACCGAGGCCAATGTCGGCAAGGCCCGCACCAGCGGTGTTGAGACGGAATTGGTGTTCACGCCGGCTGCCTGGTTGAGCGCGGATTTCACTTATACCTACACTTATGCCCGCGACCTCACCGATGCGACGCCGCTGCTCCGGCGGCCAGAAAATACTGGCAGTGCGACGCTGACCATTACGCCGCTGCCGGGCCTCAGCATTGTTCCACAAGTCAGCTACATTGGCCGCTTCAGCGATTATTTGTATAATAATGACGGCACAGCCTACACCGGCGGCAACCCGTATGGCGTTGGCCTTGCCGAACCGGGCACCATTGCAAATCTGTCAGTGAATTATAGATTGTCGCCGAAGCTGATATTGTTTGTTGACGGTAAGAACCTGTTTCAATCGCATTTCGAGCCGGTGAATGGTTTGCAGATACCGGGCCAGTCATTCCTGTTCGGGGTGCGGGCGACGATTCAGTAGACCCAACCCGTCATGGCCAGGTCAAGCCCGGCCATGACGACAGGCTCGGGCGAGTCAACGCGTCTTACACGCACAAAAAAACGGGCATCTTGCGATGCCCGTTTTGTGAGTTTGGAAGATTTTAGAAGAACATTGCGAGGCGGAGTTCGATGAGGCGGTTCAGCGGACCGCCATGGTTTGCAACATCGTAGCCGCCCATCAACATAACTTGGGTGGACGGGTTGACGAAGGTAGAGCCCACCAGACGTAGTTGCGATTCCTCGGTGCGGTTGCCGGAATCCACTTTCGCGCCGATGCCGTGAATCGTGTAGGTCTGCTTGCCGCCGAAGGATTGATAGAAGCCGGGCGCAATGAACGCCCCCATCGCCGGGGCAAAATTATACGGGAAGTAAATACGGAATTCTTCCGAAGGCTGCTCATGGAAGGTTGCCGCATAAGACGCAGGCGCCTGGAGTTCTGCGCCGCCGAAATTATTGGCGGTCACTAACGGCTGATCCGCCGCCGAACTGCTGTTATCGCCAAACCCGTAAACCTCACCCCATACTTCCACTTGCAGGTTAGGTGTTTTGGGCGTGCCGATCAGGGTGGTCCGTGCGCCGATTTCCAATTCATACATCCAGCTATCGGTGCCGGGGTTCAAAATATCGCTCTTGTTGAAGCTACTGATTGGTGGGGCGAACCAAGGGGCCACCACCAAATAGGTGCCGGTCGCCGGGTTGTTCACCGGCCAGAAGAAGAAGCTGAGGTTTGGCTGCCCAAAACCGCTATTCGCGCTCAAATGCGCCTTGCTCGGGCCGTAAGGCGGAACGTTAATGCCCAATTGTTGCGGCCCCAGAAAACCAATATACGGCTCATAAATCTGCACACCGGCTTCAACACCATGGACTTCAAACGTGCGGATATAACGCAGCACGGTAATATCCGTAGCTATTTTGGTATTTTGATGGGAAATCGACGTGCCGTTTGTGTAGTTGTTTCCTTGCAACCCGCCAAAATCGCCGGCATCGTTAAATTGGTTGTAAATCAACCCGATATTTACATTGACGGGCGGTGCAATGCTGTCCCCCGGCAGCGGGTCAGACGCCATCGCCTTGCCGGCGAACCCGGCGCTCAAGGCCAAAGCGCCTGCGAACAGGCAGGTGCGTAAAATACGGTCTCGTTGGAACATGGGCGCTTCTCCTCCAAAAAATTTCTTACAAAGTGATTAAATCTCACCCCGCTTGCTCCCATCACGTACGCATTGCGAGGCTATGTCAATTACTAGTTACCGCTTACGTCACTAAATAACCTTATTGTGACAGTTAGGACACATGGTGCGGCGCAAAAACACGCGACTGCGGCATTTGCCGGTAGCAAGGAAAAATTGCTAAACCCTGAAGTCCTGGCCATCCCGGCGCATTAGGGCACATTGCGGTATGAAACCCGTCATTAAATTTGCAGCCGGCAGCATTTTCGTCGGGCTGGCGGTATTGGCGCTGAAATTTCTGGCGGCCCGGCTCAGCGGCTCCACCGCACTGTTTTCCGATGCGCTCGAGTCGCTGGTCAATGTCGCGGCCTCGCTGCTGGCTTTGTATGCGCTGGTGGGGGCTGCCAAACCGGCGGACCGCCAGCATCCTTATGGCCATGCCAAGCTGGAATTGCTAAGCGCGGTCGCCACCGGGGCGATGATCCTGATCGCCGCGGTGCTGATTTTTCAACGCGCGTTCAGCGTCATCTTCCATCCGGTGCCGCTGGCGCCACTAACCGGCGGGCTTGGCCTTGGCATGGCGCTGAATGCGTCCGCTGGGCTGCTGATCGGCGTTTGGGCTTTGCTGTTGCGGCGCACCGGCAAAAAATACCGCTCTCCGGCGCTCGCCGCCGATGCACAGCATCTGCTGTCCGATGTGCTTACCACCATCGGTATCATCGCCGGGCTGGCGGCGGCGGCACTGTTTGGTCTGCCGATTCTCGACCCCATCATTGCGCTCGCCATTGCCACCCAGATCGCTTACGCGGGTGGGCAGACGGTGCTGAAATCCTTGAGCGGCCTGCTCGATGAGGCGCCGCCGCCCGCCGTCACCGCCCGCATCAATGACCTGGTGCGCGAGAAGGGCACCGGCGCTCTGGAGGCGCATGATTTCCGCATCCGCCAGGCTGGTCCGGCCTCGTTTTTGGAATTTCATCTGGTGGTGCCGGGTGCCATGAGCGTCAGTGCCGCGCATGTCATCTGCGACCGCATCGAGGCAGCTTTGCGCGATGAAATGCCCGGTGTGGTGATCACCATCCATGTCGAACCGGCGGAAAAAGCCAAGCACGAGGGCGTGCTGATCCATGGCTGACAGCGGCGTGCCGCCAGAGTCCACGATGGCCCTGCACGCCGACCCTGCCACCAAGCTGCCCATCACCAGCCCGGACTTTGATAAAACGCGGGCTGGCGGGCTTGGCCTGCTGCTGCACATCGCGCCGGTGATACTGGTGTTGTTCGTGCTGCGCGGGGTGGCGCTGCCGCCGCCGCCCGCCGAGCCGACGTTGCAACTGGTGATGGATAAATCGCCCTATGTGGGCAGCGGGCCAAACGTGGTGAAACCGGCGCAATTGCCGATGCCCAAACCCGCCCCAACCCCTGCGCCCAAACCGCAACCGGCCCCGCCGGTGGTGGTGGTGCCCGCCCCGCCGCCACCAGCACCTCCGCCGCCGCCGCCCAGCCATACCGCGCCGCCGATGCCCATACCGCCGCCACCGGCCCCGCCGCCGCCGCGCCCTGCCACGCTGCCGCATGTGGCTTCCCACACCGCGGCACCCACGGCTCCAGCCATTGCGCATATGGGCGATAATCAGCCGGTTGGTCATGGCGAGGCCTTTGGCCGCATCATCGTCGCCACCTCCGATGAAAACCTCAACCACAAGCCGCCATATCCGGAAGCCGCCCGTGAGCATGGCGAGCAAGGCCGGGTGCTGCTTTCCATCCATGTGGCGGCCAATGGGCGGGTGGTGCAGGTGGATATCACCAGCAGCTCAGGCTACGCGATTCTTGACCAAGCGGCGCAGGACACCGCCCTGAACTGGGTGTTCAACCCGGCGATGATGAACGGCAAGCCGGTTGCCTCAGTGGTGCTGTTTCCGATTTTATTTCAGCTCGATTCGCCCTGAACCATCAGCCGGGCGGCCTCAAGCACGCTCGCCAAAGTTTCCTGTAGTCCGTATCGCGGTTGCCAGCCGAGCGCCTGCCGCGCCAGTGCGGCATCGCCGAGCGCGCAGGCAATTTCGACCCCGCGCAGCCGGGCTGGATCAGTCACGATGCTGATTTTGCAACGTGCCATCGCCAGGAGCATGCTCAGCACGTCGCTGATCCGGATAACTTGCCCGGAGCCGATGTTAAAAACGCTGTTATTGGGCAGTGCGTCAAATTTTTGTAATGCCAGCCCATAGGCGGCGCAGACATCGCGGACGTCCAGAAAATCCCGCCTAGGGTCCAGCGCCCCGACGCCGATTTCCGGCGGCGCCAGCCCGGCCTCGATGCGGGCGATCTGCCCGGCAAAGGCCGGCACCACAAATGCCTCGCGCTGGCCCGGCCCGGTATGGTTGAACGGCCGCAGCCGCAGCAGCCGCAAGCCATCGCTGGTCAATGCTCCCAGCGCCATTTCCGCCGCCGCCTTGGTGGCCGCATATAAATTCAGTGGCGCCAGCAGGGCCGTTTCATCCAAGGCCGCTCCTGTCTTGAAGCTGGCACCGTAACATTCAGCACTCGAAATAAATATCATCCGGCATTGTGGCGCGTGCGCTAAAATCGCGTTGCCGACATTCAATGCGCCATGGAAATTTACCGCCCAGGCGTGTTCCGGTGCTTGTTTGGCATCATCAACCGCAGCAACCCCGGCCAGATGAATACAAGCATCCGGCTGAAGCTTGCCGATCAGCTGGTCCACTGCCGCCGCATCGGTAATATCAAGTGTGGCCAGGCTGGTACCAATATATTCCTCCCCCACCCCCGCCATGCTCAGGCTGTGGCGCAGATGCTGCCCCACAAACCCCTCCGCCCCGGTGATGAGGATGCGGCGCATCAACCCGCCTTGCGCCGGTGCCGGGCGATGTCGGCGTCCACCATCTCAGCCGCCATTTCCTCCACGCTCACGTTCGCCCGCCAGCCAAGCTGTTGCGCCGCCTTGGCAGCATCGCCCAGCAGCGCATCAACCTCGGCGGGCCGCAGCCTTGCCGGGTCATGGGTGATGTAATCGGCGGCGTTCAGCCCGGCATGGGCAAACGCCATTTCGGCAAAGCCCTGCACGCTCACCGCCCGGCCGGTCGCCAGCACGTAATCATCGGGTTCATCCTGCTGCAGCATCTGCCACATCGCCTGCACATAATCGCGGGCGTGGCCCCAGTCGCGGGTGGCATTCACATTGCCCAGCTTCAATTGGCTGGCCAGACCCAGCTTAATCTTCGCCACACCGTCGCTGATGTGGCGGGTGACAAACTCCACACCGCGCAGCGGGCTTTCATGGTTGAAGGCAATGCCCGATGAGGCGTGCAGATCAAAACTCTCACGGTAATTCACGGTCATCCAGTGGGCGTATAATTTTGCCGCCGCATAGGGCGAGCGCGGGTAAAACGGCGTGCTTTCATTTTGCACCGGCGCTTGCGCCTTGCCGAACATTTCCGACGACGACGCCTGGTAAAACCGCGCCGAAGGATGGGTGAGGCGCAATGCTTCCAGCATATTCACCGCGCCGGTGCCGGTGACAGCGCCGGTCAGCAACGGCTGCTGCCAGGAGGTGGCCACGAAGCTCTGCGCCGCCAGATTATAAACCTCATCAGGCTTATACGTACTCATCAGCCGCACCAGGCTTGAGAGATCGATCAGATCACCATCCACTAGCTCGACCTCGCCGATAATTCCAAGGTAGCGCAACCGTTCGCCGATCATGTCGGAAGAGGCCGAACGGCGGATCATGCCAATGACATGATAACCTTTATCCAGCAAAAACTTCGATAAATAGGCACCGTCCTGGCCTGTAATTCCGGTGATGAAGGCTTTTTTCATAAATTCAGGCTCCGGCTGGTCATTGGGTAGTCTCAGGCAGATTAGAGCCGCTTGGCTGGTGGGAAGCAAACCGGATTGTTTTGCTTGAAATACATCCTTAAGTAGTTATTAATTGTTATAACACCATTAAGGTTGTGTAAATGGCGCTATGGTTCGACGTTGATGATCTCATCCGGTATTTTGCCACCTCGGCCCGCCCCACCGGCATCCAGCGGCTGAGTTTTGAGCTGTTCCGCCAGCTTTCGCGTAGCGCCAACCCGGCGGGTCCTGTCATGTTCTGCCGCCGCCAAGCCAGCCCGCCGTACTTCCGCCGGGTAGATTTTGGCGCGCTGGAGGTGCGGGTTACGGTGCTGATGCAGATGCCGGCTGCCCCGCTGCCGGTCCGTACGCACCGCACCGGCTGGCTGGCTGGTGGTGCCCGGCGCCTGCCGCACCGTGCCCGGCGCAGCCTGCGGATGATCCTCCGTGCGCTGCGTGATATCAAATGGGCGCTGAGCGATCTGGTCCAGGCCGCCGCCAGCCGCCAGGGCAGCTTGCTCGGCCTCGATCAGTTCGATGCCGCCGGGCCGGATATTGAATTCACCAATGGTGATTGGCTGGTCAATCTCGGCAGCTCCTGGAATGTTCCGTATGAGAGCGCCGCATTGGAGGCACTGCAGCGCCAGGGCGGGCGCTTGGCGGTGCTGGTGCATGACCTCATTCCGCAATTATTTCCCGAATGGTCGACGCATGAGACTTTGCAGGAATACCGGCAATGGCTGCATCAAACCCTGCCGCGCGCGGATTTGCTGCTGGCCAATTCACGCAACACCGCCGCCGACCTTGAAAGCTGCCTTAAGGGTCTGCATGGCACGCTGCCGCCGGTGGCTATTTTGCCGATGGGCGGCCTGCAACCGCCTGACACTAGCCGCCAACCGGCGCGGCCCTTTGTGCTGCTGGTCTCGACCTTGGAGGTCCGCAAAAACCACGCGCTGCTCTTCAAGGTCTGGCAACGGCTGATGGCGCAATATCCGGAATCGCGCGTGCCGGACCTGGTATTCGCCGGCAAGCGCGGCTGGCTGATCGATGATTTTCTCGCCCAAATGCACAATGCCGCCTGGCTGGACGGCAAAATCCGCTTCATCGAAAGCCCGTCCGATTCAGAACTGGCCATGCTGTACCGGCAATGTTTGTTCACCGTGTATCCTTCCTTGTATGAAGGCTGGGGGCTGCCGGTCACTGAATCCCTAAGTTTCGGTAAAACCGTCGCCGCTTCCAACCGCGCCTCGATCCCGGAAGCGGGCGGCGATTATTGTGTTTATTTTGATCCGGAAAATATCGCGGAGGCTTTGAGTGTCATCGCCGGGCTGATCATGCAGCCCGAGCGCGTGGCGGCGCTGGAAGCGCATATCGCGGCGAATTTTCAGCCGCCGTGCTGGGCTGACAGCGCCGTCGCGCTGATCGCCACGCTGACCGGAGCGTCCGATGTGAGTGTCCTGCCGGAGTTGGAATATGCCGCTTAAAAAATCTTGCGGCGCGATGAAATTCCCGTTCATGGTTTGGCTGGCAGTCATGGCGGGGTGCGGTGCGGCTCAAACATTATCTGGCGTTGTCCTGGCTGGTTATGCTCGCGGCCTGCGGCGGGCCGCACCCCAATGTAGGCACCGCCACCAACCTCACCTGTGTGCCCTATGCGCGTGAAGTCTCGGGGATTCAGCTGATGGGTGATGCTGGACAATGGTGGAATGAGGCCGCTGGGCGGTATAATCGCAGCCAGACGCCAGCGCCGGGCGCGGTACTGGTGTTCAAGCCCTATGGCTCGATGACCAGCGGCCATCTGGCGGTGGTGACCTCGGTGCTGGATTCCCGCCGTATCGCGGTCACGCAATCCAACTGGGTGCCGTACCGGATTGAGAATAACCAGCCGGTCATCGACGTCTCCCCGGCCAATGACTGGACCGAGGTAAGGGTCTGGTATGAGCCGGTGAATGAAATGGGTGCCACGGTTTACCCCACCGATGGGTTTATCCTGCCGCATTAACCATGTAGGCGGATGGGCATGTTACGAAGCGCCTTCACGGTGGGACTATGGACCATGGCAAGCCGGGTACTCGGCTTTGCGCGTGATATTCTCATCGCCGCCATCCTCGGCACCGGCCCGGTGGCCGATGCGTTTTTCGTGGCCCTGCGGCTGCCTAATCTGTTCCGCCGTTTATTTGGCGAGGGCGCGTTCAATGCCGCCTTCGTGCCCTCCATCTCCGCCATTCTGCACACCGAAGGCACGCAAGCCGCCGCCGGATTCGCCGAGGAAACCACCGCCGTCATGGTGTTCTGGCTGGGTGCCATTACGGTGGTGGGCGAGATTTTCATGCCCTGGGTGCTGTATGTGCTGGCGCCGGGTTTTTCCAGCAATCCGGGCAAATTTGCGCTGGCGGTGGCGCTCACGCGGATCATGTTTCCGTATCTGTTTTTTGTCTGCTTGGCGGCGTTGCTGTCCGGCGTGCTGAACGCCATGAATAAATTTGCCGCCGCCGCCGCCGCGCCGCTGCTGTTCAACGTGTTTTCCATCGTCTTCATGCTGCTGCTCACGCCGTATTTGCCCAATCCCGGCTACGCGCTGGCCTGGGGTGTTACGGTCTCGGGCGTGGCGCAGCTTTGGCTGCTGGTCTGGGCATTGCGGCGGGTTGGCATGCGCCTGCGAGTCCCACGCCCCAAACTCACCCCGCGGATCCGCAAATTATTCCGCCGCATGGCCCCAGGGCTGGTGGGGGCAGGGGTGACTCAGCTCAACGTCTCCATCGACATCATCATCGGCACCCTGTTACCCGCGGGGTCGGTTTCGTTGCTGTATTACGCCGACCGGGTGAACCAACTGCCGCTCGGTGTCATCGGCACGGCGGCGGGCACCGCGCTGCTGCCGCTGGTGGCCCGCCAGATTGCCCTTAACGACACTGAGGGCGCGATCGCCACCCTCAACCGGGCGCTGGAATCGGTGCTGATCCTCACTTTGCCCGCCGCCATCGGGCTTTCGGTGGCCGCCGTGCCGGTGATGGACGTGCTGTTCGTGCGCGGTGCCTTCAGCCTGCATACGGCGGTGCTGGCCGGCCATTCGCTGGCGGCGTTCGCCATCGGCCTGCCGGTGTTCGCGCTGGTGAAAATCCTCACCCCCGGCTTTTACGCGCGGGGCGATACCGTGACGCCGTTAAAAATCGGCGTCGCTGCCGTGCTGCTGAATCTGGCGATGAATCTGGTATTCATGCACCCTCTGAAGGCTGTCGGCCCGGCCTTGGCCACCAGCCTGGCCGCCGCCTTCAACGCCGTGGTGCTGACGGTGGTGCTGCACAAGCGCGGCCACTTCAAACTGGATTCGCCCGCCAAACAACGCCTGCCACGCATCCTCGCTACCAGCCTGTTGATGGCCGCCGCCCTGGCCGGCACGCAATATTTATTGCCCCCCGGCAAAACCAGCATCCCGGAATTTTTGCTCCTCACACTGGTAGGCGGCATTGCCTATGTTGGCGGCGGCATCCTGCTGGGGGCGTTTGACCTGGAGCAGCTTCGCGCCATCCTTGCCCGCCGCCGCGCACGCGGCTAACCATCCGGCCATGACACGCATATTCTCAGGCATTCAGCCCACCGGCATCGCGCATCTCGGCAACTACCTCGGCGCCATCCAAAATTGGGTGAAGCTGCAGGCCGATAACGAGTGCATCTTCTGCCTGGTGGATTTGCACGCCATCACCGTGGCGCAGGACCCCAAAGCGTTGCGGGCGCAAACCCTGCAAAACGCCGCCATTTTGATCGCCTGCGGCATCGACCCCGAAAAACAAATATTGTTTCACCAATCCGCCGTGCACGCCCACACCCGCCTGGCCTGGATATTCAACTGCGTCGCCCGCGTTGGCTGGCTCAACCGCATGACCCAGTTCAAGGACAAGGCGGGGAAGGACCGCGAGGCGGTTTCCACCGGCCTGTATGTGTACCCCAATCTCATGGCCGCCGACATTCACGCCTATCACGCAACCCTGGTGCCGGTGGGCGATGACCAGCGCCAGCATCTCGAACTCGCTAACGACATCGCCGAAAAATTCAACCATGATTACAGCGTGGATTTTTTCCCCCGCATCGAGCCGCTGATTTTAGCCGAAACCGCCCGCGTGATGAGCCTGCGCGATGGGTTGAAGAAAATGTCGAAGTCCGATGCCTCCGAGCAAAGCCGGATTCAACTGACCGACGATGCTGACACCATCGCGTTAAAAATCCGCCGCGCCAAAACCGACCCGGAACCGCTGCCGGATAACATCGAGGCCCTGAAACCCCGCGCGGAAGCCACTAACCTGGTCGGCATGTATGCCGCGATGACTAACCAAACCTCCGCTGCGGTGCTGCAACAATTCGCAGGCTCCGGCTTCGGCCCGTTCAAGGAAAAACTCGCGGAAGTTTTGGTGGCGCACATCGCCCCGATCACCAAGGCCGCGAACGATCTGCTGGCCGAGCCGGTGTATCTCGAATCGATCCTGCAATCCGGCGCCCGCCGCGCCGCCGCCATCGCCAACCCGATCGTGGACGAAGCCGAACGTATTGTCGGGTTTCTACCGCGATAGGCGTCATCGTCCCTCGTCATGGCCGGGCTCGACCCGGCCATCCACGTTTTTTTGTGTCTGCGCGAGAATGACGAAAGGGTTGGGGGAACGTCCCTGAAGATGGCGGAATGCGCGGAGCCTACACCCGCATAGGTGGGTGCTGTCCCGCCCTTGCTTGCTGCTCTTGTTCAAGAAAATAGTGGCGAGTATCGATGGCTAAACTTATAAGTGTGAAATGAATTCTGATCGCCCAGCTCGCAAGAGGCTAAATGCGGATGAAAAAAGAGCCTTTATGGCGGGAACCATACAACGGTTTATGAAAAACTATACCCGTAAGGCATAGAAAGGGATTGAGCCCAACGATCGAAAGTATGACCGTGCTTTAGAAAATAAAATCAAAAATATGAAGCCTGACCAATTGGATGATCTTTTGAGAAGCGACGAAGATGGGAAAGGGTCTGAGTAGCGCATTCCGCCACCTTTGTTAGCATCCGCTACTCCTCACCCCATGCCAAACCGGCCCATGCCCGCTACCAAATCCCGGCGCGTGTTTGATCGCCATTTGTAAATAATCATGCGCCCGCCTTACAGCATCCACCAAACCCAGCCCCTGCGCCAGCCCCGTGGCAATGGCTGAGGCTAATGTGCACCCCGTACCATGGGTGTTTTTGGTGTGAATCCGTGGGTGTGAAAACACCTCCACACCGCCTTCATAAACCAGCGTGTCGGTGAGCATATCGCCATCGCCATGGCCGCCTTTAATCAGCGCCGCTTTCGCCCCCATTGCCAGCAATGCCCGCCCGGCGGCCAGGTAATCATCCGCCCCACGCAACGTCAGCCCGGTCAGCTTGGCCGCCTCCGGCAAATTTGGCGTGACAATCGTGGCAAGCGGCATCAGCAGTTTTTTCACACCGGCAATCGCGTCATCGGGCAGCAGCACAGCACCGGAGGTCGCCACCATCACCGGGTCCAGCACCACCGGCACCCCGCGCGGCAGGCTCTCGGCCACCGCCGCGATAATTTCGGCATTCGCCAGCATGCCCAATTTCACCGCATCCACCCCGATATCCGCCAGCACGGTTTGGATTGAAAGGCGAACAAATTCCGCCGGCAGCGTGCGCACGCCAAACACCCCCAGCGTATTCTGCGCCGTCACCGCCGTAATGGTTGTGCAGCCATAGCCCCCAAGGGCCGCGATGGTTTTAATATCCGCCTCAATCCCCGCCCCGCCGCCGGAGTCAGAGCCCGCAATCGTCAATACCCGCTTAATCATGCAGCGCGGGCAATCGTCACGCATAATCCTTCAACAATTTCCTGGATCAGCGCGAAATCCTCGCCCTCCGCCATCACCCGTATCAACGGCTCGGTGCCGGAAGCGCGGATCAACACCCGCCCGGTCGCCGCCAGCCGCTCGCTCGCCAGCGCAATGGCGCTCTGAATATCCGGCAGCACCAGCGGCGACACACCGGAATAGCGCACATTGCGCAGCAGTTGCGGCAGCGGTGCAAACACCCGGCACGCCTCCGAGGCTTTGCGCCCCGAGCGCACCAGCACCGCCAGCACCTGCAACGCCGCAATCAGCCCATCGCCGGTGGTGGCAAAATCCGACAGAATCACATGGCCGGATTGCTCGCCGCCCAGGTTGATCCCCTCCGCCCGCATCGTCTCCGCCACATAGCGGTCACCCACCTTGGTCCGCAGCAATTCAATGCCCAGCCCACCCAAAAACCGCTCCAACCCCAAATTCGACATCACCGTCGCCACAATGCCCGGCTTCGAGAGTCTTCCTTGCTCAAACATATCGCGCGCGATCAGGCCCAAAATCTGGTCGCCATCGACAATCTCGCCGCGCTCATCGGCCAGAATCACCCGGTCGGCATCGCCGTCCAGCGCAATCCCAATGTCCGCGTGATGCTCGATCACCGCCGCGCAGAGATGGTCCGGCACGGTGGAACCAACGCCCTTGTTGATATTATAGCCATCCGGCTCCACCCCAATGGGGATGACCGTGGCCCCCAGCTCATACAACGCCGCCGGGGCCACTTTGTAGGCCGCGCCATGGGCGCAATCCACCACGATGCGCAGGCCATCCAGCCGCAAACCCCGCTCCAGGCTGGATTTCGCCGCTTCGATGTAGCGCCCCGCTGCATCCACCAGCCGCGAGGCCCGCCCCAGCCGATCAGGCGGAGCCAGCCGGCCGGAGAGGTCACTCTCCATCAGCGCCTCGATCTCCATCTCGGTGGCATCCGAGAGTTTCGCGCCATCCGGGCCGAACAATTTAATCCCGTTATCCTCATACGGGTTATGGCTGGCCGAAATCACCACCCCCAAATCCAGCCGCAAACTGCGCGTCAGCATCGCAATCGCCGGGGTCGGCAGCGGCCCGGCCAACGTTACGTTCATCCCCGCCCCGGTGAACCCGGCGGTCAGCGCTGGTTCCAGCATGTAGCCGGAAAGCCTGGTGTCCTTGCCGATAATCACCCGGTGCCGATGGTTGCCACGGGTAAACAGCAGCCCGGCGGCCTGCCCCAGCTTCAGCGCCATCTCGGCGGTCATCGGGCTGGTGTTGGCGGTGCCGCGGATACCGTCAGTGCCAAAGAGGCGGCGCTTGGTGGGCGAGTGATTCATAGGCTCTTTCCACTCCCGGCGGGCCCGTTCGTCAATTGCTGCCACATTTTAACACCCTGCACCGTCTCGCCCACGTCATGCACCCGCAGAATATGCGCGCCCTGGTTCAGGGCATACAGGCCCGCGGCCAGCGAGCCGGGGAAGCGCCTGGCGGCCTCCGGCTCCTCACCAAATTCCCCCACAAACCGCTTGCGCGACACCCCGATCACCAGCGGATGCCCCAGCGCCACAAACGCCCAGGTCTCGCGCAGCAATTCCAAATTCTGCGCCCCCATTTTGGCAAACCCCAGCCCAGGGTCGAGTGCGATGTTTGCAGGCTTAACGCCCGCCGCCTCGGCGGCATCCCGAATGGCCACCAGCTCGGCCAACACCTCACGCGCCACGTCGGCATAATGCGCCTGACAGTTCATGGTCATGGGCGAGCCCCGCATGTGCATCAGCACCACCGGGCAATTGGCCGCCGCCACCAGCGCCGCTGCCTTGGGGTCATGGCGCAGGCCGGACACATCATTGATAATCCTGGCCCCGGCTTCCAGCGCTGCCGCCATGGTGGCGCCATTGCGGGTATCCACCGAGATCACCGCCTCGCCCGCCAGCGCCCGCAGCACTGGCAATATCCGGGCGATCTCCTCATCGGCAGAAATCACCGCCGCCCCCGGCCTGGTGCTCTCGCCGCCCACATCCAGAATATCCGCCCCGGCCGCCAGCATCTCCCGCCCGCGGGCAATCGCCGCTTGCGCATCCACAAGGCTGCCGCCGTCCGAGAAGGAATCCGGGGTGACATTGAGAATCCCCATCACCTTCGGGGTGCTCAAATCCAGCCCGGCCCACTGCAATTTATCCATGTCCTTGCCGGTAGCGTGGTGCCGCCTGGCTTGCAACAACCCTCTTGATAACGCGGGAGTGATCAAATGTTCTCTCCAACATGGCCAAAGTTGCGCTAGGTTATACTCCATGAGTTTCCTGCCGCGTCCCATCGACCTGATCAACAAGGCCTTCGGGACCGCCGGGCTGACCATCACCCGCAACATCAGCTACGGCCCCGCCGAGCGCGACAAAATCGACATTTACCGCCCCGCCCAAGCTCGCGGACCATTGCCGGTTATCGTGTTTTTCTATGGAGGCTCCTGGCAGTATGGCCACCGTACCGACTACCAGTTCATGGCCGCCTTGCTGGCCAGACGGGGCTTTGTGGTGGCGGTGCCGGACTACCGGCTCTACCCGCAGGTCAAATTCCCTGACTTTTTGGCTGATTGCGCCGCTGCCACCGCCTTCATCATCAACAACATCGCCCAGCACGGCGGCAACGCGCAGGAGATTTTCCTGATCGGCCACTCCGCCGGCGCCTATAACGCCGTCATGCTGGCTCTGGCCCCGCAATTTCTGAACGACGCCGGGACCAGCCCAGACCGTCTGGCGGGCGTTATCGGCATTTCGGGCCCGTATGATTTCCTGCCGCTGCGCGACCCCATCATCAAGGACATCTTCTCCCCCCCGGCGGATATCACGCTCACCCAGCCCATCACTTATGCCCGCGAGTCGGCTCCGCCCTTGCTCCTGCTGCACGGTGGCCGTGACACCACGGTCCTGCCGCGCAATACCACGGCGCTGGGCGCCAAGCTCCGGCATGTTGGCGGCGTGGTGGAGACCAAAATCTACCCCAAGCTCAGCCATATCGACATCATCCTAACCGCGTTACCCTTGTTCGCGTGGCGCGCCCCGGTGTTCCCCGGCATCTTCGCCTTCCTCGCCGCCTGCATCGCTGGTGAGTACTCCCGCAACGGTTCCGAGATGACCGCACCCGTGATAGATTAACACCTGGAGCGCGTTTGACGCTGAAGGGTGAGGTGGTGCGTGGCTGATAAACTATACCTTGGAACACGGCGTTATTCCTCCTGGTCGCTGCGCGGCTGGCTGATGGTCAAACTGGCCGGATTGCCGGTTGAGGAAGTCGTCATCCCCATCGCCGGGGGTGCCACGGCGGCGGTTAAAGCGGTGTCCCCCAACGGGCTGGTGCCCTACCTCGAACACCAGGGCGCCAAAATCTGGGAAAGCTTGGGCATTGCCGAATATTGCGCCGAGTTTGAACCCGCTCTGTGGCCGGCTGATAAAATCGCCCGCGCCCATGCCCGCTCTATCGCCGCTGAAATGCACGCCGGGTTTCGTGCCCTGCGGCAGGCCATGCCGATGAACCTCGGCCGCGACTACGCGGGCCTTGGCCAGAATGCCGAGAGCCTCGCCGATATCGCCCGCATTGACCAGATATTCACCCAGGCCCGCGCCATTTTTGGCTCTGATGGGTCGTATCTGTTCGGCACCCGTTTCAACGCCGCAGATGCCATGTTTGCGCCGGTGGTGGCCCGCTTTATCACCTTTCAGCCGCCGCTCTCCGCCGTTGCACAATCCTATGTCCAGGCGGTGCGCGCACATCCTTTGGTGGATATGTGGTATCAGCTCGCGATGGATGAGCCCCCTTCCTGGCGGCTTGATAAATATGAAAGCCTTGCCTGATGCCTTTCAGCCCGTTTTTGCTGGCGCTCGCTACGGCGGTGATCTCCTTTGCGTCGCCGCCCGGCGCATCGACGGTCAGTATCGTCATTAATCATGGCACCATCTACCAGACTGAAAAAGCTGGTGATCCCACTCAGGGTTTTTTGCAAATCCACAATAGCGGCGATGCTGATACGCTGACCGCCGCAAACTGCCCGCTGGCTGATACCACCAGCCTGGTCGGCCCCAATAATCAGCCGATCACCAATCTCGGCATCCCCGCCAAACAGGATGTTATTCTCGCCGCCAACGGCCCGCATCTGCAGCTTACCGGCACACATTTTCCGGTGCAGTTTGGCGGCATCATTCCGTGTAGCCTGACATTTAAAAACACAGGTCTGATCTCGGTGTTTTTGTTCGCGGTTCCGGCTCCTTAACGAGGCATCGATTCGTCCTGCGGCGCCGGCATACGATCGGTGATAACAATATTAACATTACGTTTGCGTGCAGCCTTGTCCCTTTCCGGCAACATGCTGGCCCGACGCGGTAAGTGAATAGTAAAATTTTTGTTGTTTATACGATATAACCATGTGCTGACGATGTCTGCGTGCGGCGACGCAGCACGGTATTAATGCAGCATTTATCTCATCTATTACGGATCAAGCTGTGTCGGCAGAATCTGTGCAACGCAGCAATATATATAATTAATAAAACTGTATAACTATGAATTACAAAATTAAATTGACAATGTTAATTCGCTGTGAGCAACAATTGTAAAAGATCTTTTGCAATACCTCGGGTACAGAAAAAAATAATAAAATGTAATTATGTAAATAACTAACTATTGGTGGAATGATCCGGCATATGGCAATTTGTGCCAGGGGCTAGGCGTTTTGGCACAATCGAAGAGAGCTTCAATACAAGTGCTGCTGCAAGGCGGTCCCGGTCGGAATGATGGGCTGGCAAGTCAATTGATTTCGGGTGCGTTCATATCATGTGGCGCATTCGCGCTCAGGGCTGCTTCTAACAATTTGCTAAACAAAAAATGGGAGAGAAACATGTATTTACTAAAAAAACTGGCTCTGGGATTGCTGGTTTCGGTCAGTTGCATCGCCACCGCGCATGCGCAGGATTTCATGAGCAGCAAGGATTTGTTCGGCAGCGGTAAATTACTGGCTACCGGCGGCGTGACCGAGCTTGAAGGTGCAGGCGGCGGCGGCATCACCCCCTGGGCGTTGATCACCGGCTATGGAACCGACCGCCAAATCGGCGCTAGCGCGTTCGGCACCTACGCCGGCACCAGCGAGCTGGCCGTGACCGACGGTGGCGTGGCGGTGGGCCTGTTCAACCGGGTCGAGCTTTCGTTTGCGCATCTTAATCTCAACACCGGTTCGGCGCTGTCTCAGCCGGTGCTGAACGCCGTTAACCACGGCAGTAACAATATTTCCGAAAATATCGAAGGCCTCAAGGTCCGCCTGTTCGGCGATGCGGTTTATGACAAATATGTGCCGGAAGTTTCCGGCGGCGTACTGTTTCAGCAGAGCGATAACAAAACACTCGTCACCGCCATCGGCGCGAAGACCGACGGTGAGACCTATTATCTGGCCGCCACCAAGGTGCTGTTCAACGTGCTGTTCGGGCGTGACGTGCTGCTCGACGCTGACATCATCGGCACCAATGCCAACCAGCTTGGTCTGCTCGGCTTCGGCAGCGGCAACGGCTCTGCCAATCCAAATAATTCCCTGCATGCGGAATTTGCCGGCTCGGCGGCGGTTTTGATCACCCGCTCACTGGTGCTCGGTGGTGATTTCCGCACCATGCCGATGAACATGAAGTCGGTCGGCAAGGCCAGCAACTGGGGCGACGTGTTCCTCGCTTATTTCCCGATGAAGGGCGTTTCCATCGTGGGTGCCTATGCCATGCTGGGCAGCGTGGCTCCAGCGGTTGACGCGATACCGGGCCGCACCAGGAACGAGAATGCGTTCTACGTTTCCGCTCAGCTCGCTTTCTGATCTCTCTTGTTAAATCAAAGGAACATATCAATGTCAGGTTTTCAGAAATGGGCGCTCAGCGCCACCGTCCTTACCGGCTTCCTCATGCTTTCCGTTGCGCAGCCGGCGCAGGCCTCCGATGAGATGTATCAGCAGTTCGGCGGCAAGACTGGTATCACCACCATGATTGACAAGTTTGTCGGCTATGTCGCGGCTGATCCGCGCATCAATGGTTACTTTGCCCATGCGAATATTCCGCATTTGAAATACGAACTGGTGCAGCAGGTGTGCTACGCCACCGGTGGTCCTTGCACCTATACCGGCAAAGACATGACGGCTGCCCATGAAGGCATGGGCATCACCGATGCAGCGTTCAACGCGCTCGATGAAGACCTTGATAAAGCGATGGATGATCAGAACGTGCCGATAGGCGCCCAAAACTATCTCACCGCCATCTTGGCACCGATGGAACAGCAGGTTGTCACCAAGCACTGATCGGCACGGGCCGGTGGTAGGCGCTCCCCACAGCCTGCCATCGGCCCGCGAGCCCTTGCCAAGCCGTGCCTGTAAGACGCAGGGTAAAGTAAAATCTAAGGAGGAAACATGGCGGAAATTGTGATTCTCGGATGCGGCCTTGGCGGCATGCTGGCTGCCTATGAAATGGTGCCCAAACTGCGCAAGGAGGATAACCTTACCGTTATCGGTAAAGGCGCCTCTTATCAATTCTATCCTTCCAATCCCTGGGTGGCGGTTGGCTGGCGGCAGCGCAAGGATATCGAGATCGACCTTACCAGCGTGATGGAAAAAAAGCGTATTCGCTTTATCACCACGCCCGCCCAGCGCGTTGACCCCGCGCAGAACCACGTCAAACTATCCGATGATGAAGTGGTGCCATACGATTATCTCGTCATCGCCACCGGGCCGGACCTCGCCTTCGATGAAATTCCCGGCCTCGGGCCGAATGCTCACACCCAGTCAATCTGCGAGACCGGCCACGCTGTTCAGGCTTACACCGCTTTCGAGGAGTTTTGTAAAAACCCTAGCCCGATCATCATCGGTGCCACCCAGGGGGTTTCCTGCTTCGGTCCGGCCTATGAATTTGCCCTGATCCTCGATACTGAGCTGCGTAAGCGCAAGTTGCGCGACAAGGTGCCGATGACCTTCATCACCCCGGAGCCATACATCGGCCATCTCGGGTTAGACGGTGTCGGTGATACCAAGGGCTTACTGGAAAGCGAGTTGCGCAACCGGCATATCAAATGGCTCACCAACACCCGGGTCAAGGAAGTCACCCAGGGTCAGATCATCGCCGAAGAACTGAACGATGATGCCAGCATCAAGAAGGAGCACACGCTGCCATTCTCCTACAGCATGCTGATGCCGGCTTTCCGGGGCATCCCAGCGGTGAAGGGGATCGAGGGTCTCACCAACCCGCGCGGCTTTATTCTGGTTGATGCGCACCAGCGTAACCCCACCTTCAGAAACATCTTCAGCGTCGGTGTTTGTGTGGCGATTCCGCCGACAGGCCCAACACCGGTGCCGGTCGGCGTACCGAAAACCGGCTTCATGATTGAATCGATGGTCACCGCCACGGTCAACAACATCGGCAGCCTGTTGCGCGATCAGCCCGCTGAGACCAAAGCCACCTGGAATGCCGTCTGCCTGGCCGATTTTGGCGATGGTGGCGTGGCGTTTGTCGCCCAGCCGCAAATCCCGCCCCGCAATGTCAACTGGGCGAGCCAGGGTAAATGGGTGCATCTGGCCAAAGTGGCGTTCGAGAAATATTTCCTCAGCAAGGTCAAATCCGGCAAGAGCGAGCCGTTCTTTGAACTTTATCTCCTCAAGCTGATGAATATTCCGAAGCTGAAATCAGGCGCACCAAAGCCATAATCCGGGTTGCGGTGCTGCAAATTAGCTGCACCGCTCCACCACCTCTGGCGCATGGTGGCGCAGTAAGGCTGCCAATTGGCGGAATTGCGTCTCGCGCGGGTCGCTGGCCCGCCATACCAGGGCCACGCTGCGCCCGGCGTTTGGCTCGTTCATGGTACGGCACTGCACCAGATCGCTGATCTCGGGCCGTGCCGCTACCGCCAAAGCTGGCAGCAGTGAGTAGCCCTCGCCGGCAGCGATCATGTGCCACAGCGTCTCCAGGCTGGTGGCGTGCCTGGTGGCGGCGGGTGCTCCGGCGCATAGGGCCAGCGCCTGGTCACGCAGGCAATGGCCTTCCTCCAGCAGCAGTAAATCCGCAATCGGCAGAGCATCCAGCGTAATGCGCGGCAGATGCCCCAGCGGATGAAGTTTTGGGGTCGCCAGCACAAACGGCTCGAAAAACAAATTAGCCGCCACCAGCCCCGGCATTTGCGGCACTGGCACCATCAGCACCACATCCAGCATGCCATGGCGTAACCGCTCGATCAGCGTGGCGGTGCGGTTCTCGGTCAACCGCAGCGCCACCTCGGGCATTACCTCGCGCAGCAGCTTCAATACGCCCGGCAGATAATAGGGCCCCAGTGTTTCGATAGCCCCCAGTTGCAGCAGTCCGGACAGCCCTGCCGCCTGCCGCTGCCCGCCCATGGCGATGAAATGCCTTGCCTCGGCCAGCACCCGTTCAACCTGCGCCAGCAGCAGCGCCCCTTGCGGCGTCACCGCTACCCGGCGCTGGGTGCGCTCGAAAAACACCACCCCCAGATGCGCTTCCAGCTTGCGGATCTGCTCGGAGAGCGCCGGCTGGCTTACCCCGCAGCGCTCGGCTGCCCGGCCAAAATGCTTTAGCTCAGCCACCGCCTCGACATATTCCAAATCCCGCAGGGATAATCCGGCCAGCGATTTCTGCTTCATCATCATCCATAGGTGTTACTAGTGATTATTATATAATCAATCAGCAACACCTATCAATCATGCCCGCGCAGACTTGTATTATTCAGCCGGCGCTAGAGTTGCCCTGCCGTAACCGTTCGGGCGGTAAAACACGATTCCGACCAGTAACCCGCCGATGCCCACAATCTGGGTTGTGAGGTTAAAGGTGGTGATCGCGTAAATCCCCAGCGCGAACAGCGCCAGCGCGCTGAGCAAAGGGAACGCCGCGTAGCCCAGGAAGGTTCCCATCGATTCCTTGTAACTATCGCGGTACGACCAGGCACAAACTAATCCTGCCAAGCCGTAATAGTAACATACCTGCACCGCGATGGCGCTCACTGAATCGCCCAGAATGGTGGCAATGGATGGCATGAAACTTGATACAAAAATCAGCACCAGCCCGAGGACCAGCAGCAGATACATCGTTCGTACCGGCGTGAGAGTCTTTTCCTGCACCACGCCAAAAGCTGTCGGTAACGCGCGGTCCCGGCCCATGGCGAACAAGGTGCGCGAGAATTGCAGCATGGTGGTTTCCAATGTAGCGACACTCGAGAGAATTAACGCCAGTGACGCCGCGTAGCCACCGGCCTTGCCAAGTCCGGCTTGCAGCGCGACATGATAGATCAGATTATCAGAAAACCCTGATGCATCCTTCAAGGTAAACATCATCAGCGCCGCCACCGTGAAGGCAACAAATGAGGCGATGGTGATGAAAATGGATAAAAACCCGCCATTGCCGGCCGCATTAGGCGGCTTGCCTTTGGTTTCCTCGCTGAGATTGCAGGTCACATCCCAACCCCAATATAAAAACACCACGATCAGCGCTGAAGCAGCAAACGTGCCAGGCGGATAATTAAAGCCGAACCATGACCATGAAAACGGCGTCACCGCGCCGCCGACGCCGGTGTGGAGAAATGCGGCAATTGAGATGCCAAACAGAATCAGCAGTTCAATTGAACTCATGACCACCTGAATTTTGCTGGTCAGTTCGATACCGGTAATCAACACCACGCCGATGGCGATAAACCACACCGCGCCGATCGAAGTTGTCAGCCATACGTTGCTGGCCAGATCAGCATCGAACAAATCAATCGTTGCGGTGCCCAGTGGAACGCTTCCAGTTACCATGAACACGATGGCGGCGATCAATAATGCCCAGCCTGAGAAATAGCCGAAAAATTTACCAAACCCCTGTTTGGTCCATTCATAGGCAGCGCCGGCATTGGCCATTTTTTTGTTTAAGCCTTTATAGGCCACCGAAATGCCCAGCATCGGGACGGCAAAAATCAGCAGCGCATTCGGCGAGACTGACCCCGCCGCGGCCAGCAACCCGGCGATCGCCACAGCAATCGAAAACCCCGGTGCGCTACCTGCAACACCCATGATAATCGATTCGAAAAATGATAGTGAATCAGCCTTTAATTCCACACTCATAGGTCTGTACTCCTTTTGCTGCTTTTCCTGAAAATTATCTCGCTGGCTGCTGCTGGCTGCTGCTGGGTGATGCAATGAATATTACCGCCACCCAGTAAAATCTCACGCCCGGGGATCATGATAATCTCACGGCCCGGGAACAGTGCCGCCAGAACTCTTTTCGCTTCGACATCAGTCTCAACGTCAAATTCCGGTGCAATAATCGCGCCATTGGCGATATAGAAGTTCACATATGACGCTGCCAGCCGCTCCCCGGCGCGGCGGTTCATTCCGTAGGCAGTCTGGTCTATTCCTGCCGCCTCTTCTGTCTGAAAAAACATCGCCTTCGGCATGGGAATATGCCGCACCGTTAATTTCCGGCCTTGGGCATCATGCGCGGCCAGCAACCGTGCCTCGGCATCGCGCGATACTTGGTAATGCGGGTCCGCCGGATCATCGCACCAACTCAGCAGCACTTCGCCAGGGCGCACAAAGCAGGCCAGATTATCCACATGCCCGCCGGTCTCATCATGCGGCACACCAGCACCTAGCCACACAATATGTGAAGCCCCCAGATAATCTTTCAAAACTCGTTCCATCTCCGGCTTGGTAATGCCGGGGTTACGGTCCTCAGCCAGCAGGCAAACCTCGGTGACCAAAACCGTGCCCTCGCCATCCACATGAATGGCACCGCCCTCGATAATTTTCGGTGCCCGGTAGCGCGGCGCACGCTCGATCTGCAGCATTTTAGCCGCCACCGCATCATCAAAATCCCATGGAAAATACAGGCCATTTTGCAAGCCACCCCAGGCATTGAACGGCCAGTCCACGCCGCGCAGGTCGCCAGCCCCATTCACCACGAAGCTGGCGCCCACATCGCGCGCCCAGGCATCGTTACTGCTTACCTCAACCACCCGCACGCGCTCCGGCAGCGCCGCCCTGGCAGCGTGCCATTGCCGCGCACTCACCATCATCGTTACGGGCTCATATTGCGCAATCGCGCTGGCCACCGCGGTAAACGCTGCCTGTGCCGGCTTAGCGCCCAGCCGCCAATTATCGGTACGCTCTGGCCATATCATCCAGCAGCCGTCATGTGGCGCCCATTCCGCCGGCATGAAAAACCCATCTTCGCGCGGCGTTTTCATAAAGCTTAGGTTCCGCCGCGATGTTTAAGATGTCCATCGAGTGTCATCAAAGCCCCGTATAGTTCCGGGCGGCGGTCACGGAACACGCCCCATGAGGCGCGGATATGCGCAATCGCATCCAAATCGAATGTCGCTGTCAGCACGCTCTCATCGCTGCGGTTCGCCTCCGCCACCTTGGCCCCGGTGTGGTCGGCAATGAAGGAGGAACCATAGAATGTCAGCGCGGTGCCATGCCGCCCCGGTTCCGTACCAATCCGGTTGGAAGCGATCAGTGGCGTCAGATTCGCCGCTGCATGGCCCTGCATGGTGCGCTGCCAATGGTCGCGCGAATCCAAGCTCGCATCCTGCGGCTCCGAGCCTATAGCGGTTGGAAACAACAACAGCTCCGCCCCCATCAGCGCCATCGCCCGGGCGGTTTCGGGAAACCATTGGTCCCAGCAAATCCCAACGCCAATCCGGCCAAAACGCGTATCCCAAACTTTAAAGCCGGTATCGCCGGGCGAAAAATAGAATTTCTCGGAATAGCCTGGCCCATCAGGAATATGCGACTTGCGATAAATCCCCAATTGGCTGCTATCAGCGTCAATAATCATAATCGAATTAAAAAAACTCTGCCCCGCCCGTTCAAACACCGAAATCGGCAGCACCACGCCAAGCTCTTTGGCAATTGGCGCAAAATGCGCAATCGCGGCGTTCTCCGCAATCGGCTTGGCCAAACTAAAATATTCGTGAATTTCATCCTGGCAGAAATACGGTGTCTCAAATAACTCCTGAATCAAAATCACCTGTGCCCCGGCAGCGGCGGCCTGGCGCACCAGCACCTCCGCACGGGCAATGTTGACCGCAGCGTCAGCCCCGCACGCCATCTGGGTTGCGGCCACCGTCACATTCCTCATGCAAACCTCACGCGTTTTTCAAATAGGCATCATATTCAACATCCGAGATCCGGCGGCGGAACTCGTTAATTTCCTGGCGCTTGCAGGCAGCAAACACCCGCTGAAAATCCGCGCCGAAAATCCCGGCGATATGCGGTGAGGCGGCAAATTTGTCCACCGCACCTGACCATGCAATCGGCAGCGGCGGCGCCAACGGGCTGCGCTTATCGCCAAACGTCTCCGGGCCAGGGTCGGTTTTATTTTCAATCCCATCCAAGGCGGAACCCAAAAATGCTGCAAAGGCCAGATACGGATTGCAATCGGCCCCGGCAACCCGGTGTTCGATGCGCGATGCCGCCGGGTCGGCGGTAATTACCCGCACCGCGGCCAGGCGGTTATCATGCCCCCAATCGCCGTAGGTCGGCGCGTGTACGCCAGGTGCAAACCGCCGGTACGAATTGGCATGCGGCGCCAGTGTCAGCATGGTATCGGGCATCGCCGCAATCACCCCGCCCAGCGCATGATACAAAACATCCGCCGCCCGCGTCGGCGTGCCAACAAATATATTCTTGCCGGCCTTATCCAATACCGACATATGCACATGCATCCCCGACCCCGCCCATTGGCCATAGGGTTTGGCCATAAAGGTCGCGGTGAGGTTATGCTTGCGCGCCACATGCTTGATGGTGCGCTTGAATAACGTCGCGCTATCCGCCACCCGCAGCGCATCGGTGCTGTATTTCAGCGTCACTTCAAACTGCCCTGGCCCGCTCTCGGAAACCAGCGTTTCCAGGGTAATTTCCTGGGCCTTCGCGGTGGCCATCATCTCGCGCAATATCGGCTCGTAATCATGAATTTCGCCGAGGCCCACAGCATCAATCTGCCAGCCGCGCCAGCCGGATTCATCGGCCCCGCGCGGTGCAATCGGCTGCCCGCCGGTATGGCCGGGGTCCACTAGATAAAATTCCAATTCCACGCCCAGCGCCGGCGTCAGCCCCGCGGCATCGTAACGTTCCAGCACGCGCGAGAGTATGCCGCGCGGGTCGAGATAAAATATGCTGCCGTCGGCTTCACGCATCGTCAGCAACGCTTGTGAGGCATTACCCTCGGCCCAGCCCATGCGGGTGATGGAGTGCGGCACTGCCACGCACAGCCCATCCGGGTCGCCGGTATCATAGGCAATGCCGCCTTCCACAACATCGCGCCCCCAGATATCCAGCAAAAATGCCGAGCGCGGAATCGCGATGCCGGTGCTCAGCAGCGCCTTGGCCTTGTCGCGCTGCAACCATTTGCCGCGCGGCACGCCGTTGACATCAATGATGAAGGCTTCAATGAATTCGCTGTCGGCCATCAAGGCCGCTTTGTCGGCCAGCATCGTTGTCAAAGCGCCACCTCCGCCTTAACTTTTTCATAAGTTTGCTCAATGGCTTTGCTCAGCCGCGCCACCAGCAGATCAATCTCGTCCAGCGTAATGGTCAGCGGTGGCGAATACACCATGGTGTCGCGCACTGCCCGCAGCATCAAACCATTTTCGATACAATAATCCCGGCAAATCACGCCCACCCGGCCACGCTTTTCAAAAAATTTCCGTGTGCGTTTGTCAGCAGTCAACTCGATCGCGCCGATCATCCCGACGTCCCGAATCTCTCCCACCATCGGATGATCATCAAGTGCTGCGTGCAGTTTTTCACGAATCACCGCGCCCATGTCCGCCGCGCGCAGCACCAGCCCTTCACGCGCGATGATATCCAAATTCGCCAGCGCCACCGCGCAGGCTACCGGATGCCCCGAGTAGGTAAAGCCATGATAAAACTCACCGGTCTCGTTGATCAGCACATCCGCCACGCGGTCGTGCAGCATCACGGCTGAGAGTGGAATATAGCCCGAGGTAATGGCTTTCGCCAACGTCATCATATCAGGTTTAATCCCGAACGTATCAGAGCCAAACATTTTGCCGGTGCGCCCGAATCCGCAAATCACCTCATCGGCGATCAGCAAAATATTATGCTCTTTGCAAATCCGGTTGATCTCCGGCCAGTAAGTTTCAGGCGGAATAATCACCCCGCCGGCGCCCTGCAAAGGCTCGCCGATAAAGGCCGCGATATTTTCCGCGCCCAATTCTTTGATCTTTGCTTCGACCTGCAGCGCCGCATAAGTACCAAACTCGGCTGGCGGCATCTGGCCGCCATAGCCATACCAGTAAGGCGGCATCACCTGCACAAAATTCGGCATGTCCCCAGCCTGGCGATGCATATCCACCATGCCCCCCGCCGAAGCCCCTAACGTGGTGGAACCATGATAGCCATATTCCCGGCCAATAATGATTTTCTTGTTGGGCTGGCCTAGGGTTTGCCAATACACCCGTGCCATCCTGAGCGCCGTATCCACTGCCTCCGAGCCTGAGCAGGCAAAGAACGCGTGGTTCAAACCCTCTGGCGCCATTTGCGCCAACCGCTGTGCCAGCGCCACGGTGGGCTGCGTGGTGGTTTTGAAAAATGTATTATAATATGGCAGTTTCGCCATCTGGGTGGCGGCGGCCTCTACCAACTCACGGCGGCTATAGCCTGCTGCCACGCACCAAAGCCCGGCCATGCCGTCGAGGATTTTATGCCCGCTCGCATCGTGTAAAAACACCCCTTCGGCACTGGTAATCACCCGTACCTTGCTCTCGTGCAGGGATTTATGGTCGGTGAAGGGGTGCAAATGATGCGCAGCGTCCAGCCCCCGCCAGTCCACCGATCCGCCGATTTCGTCTAACATTTTGTCTCTCCGCTCTGTTTTGAATTCGAACGCGCCGCAGCCTCGTGGTTGCGGGTCTCAATCAAAAGTCAGATGCGGGGCGGGCTGAAACCAATTCGTGCACATAGAAGCAGCATTTCTGCCTGCAAACTACGCGCAACCGGGGTGGATAACTGTAACATGGCTAGTTTTGTGGCATGGCCATCAAAGCAGTTCAAGGAAATTCTCTCGAATTATCCTTTATCAGGCAATGTCATCAATCGCCGCCGCCAGCTTCAAATCCCGCTTGGTCACGCCGCCCGCATCATGAGTGGTCAGGGTCATCTCAACCCGGTTATAAACATTCGACCATTCCGGGTGATGATCCATCGCCTCCGCCAGCAGCGCCACTTGCGACATGAACGCCCACGCTTGCCGGAAATTCTTGAACTTAAACGAATGCCGGATCGATTTCCCATCACCAGCCAAGGTCCAGGAGCCGGGCAGGGCGGTTAATTCAGCCGCAGTCAGCCGTTCAACCATCTCACACCTCCATCATTTCTGCCGCGCGATCGCGAGCCCCAGCCCGGCGCCCATCAGCAGCCCGCCGCTGATCCGGTTCTGCCAACGGCCCTGGCGGGATAAAAACACCCGCGCCCGGTGCGCGCTGACCACCCAGATACTGTCAATCACCAGCGCCACCACCATGAAACTTACCGAGAGCAGCGCAATCTGCGCCGCCATAGCGCTACCTGGTACAATAAACTGCGGGAAAAACGCACTGTAGAAAAACAGCGTTTTCGGGTTGGTCAATGAAACCACAAACGCCCGCCCAAATGTCGCGGGCGCTGATTTTGGCGGCACACTGGCACCCAGCGCCACCGGTGGCGTGCGCCATAGCTTGACGCCCAGATAAATCAGATACAGCACGCCCAGCCAGCGCAGCCAGCCCAGCCACAGGCTGGCAATGCCCAGCACCGCCTCCAGCCCCAGCCCGGTGATCGCCAGTTGCACCATCATCGCCGAGGCGGTTCCCGCCACCGTCACAAACCCATGCCGCATCCCATGCGCGATGCTGTTGGAGGTAATCAGCGCCACATTCGGCCCCGGGATCAGCATCAAAATCACCACCGCCGCCACAAACGCAGCGTACAGGTGCAGGCTCATGGGTTTAGCCCAAACACCAAGCCAAAATCGCCTTCTGCGCATGCAGCCGGTTCTCGGCTTCATCGAACACCACCGAGGCCGGTCCGTCGATCACATCAGCGGTCATTTCCTCGCCCCGATGCGCCGGCAGGCAATGCATGAAAATCGCGCCCTTGGCGGCTTGCGCCATCAGCGCCGGGGTGACCTGATAAGGTGCCAGCGCCAGCGCACGGGCCATCGATTCCTCTTCGGCATCGGCCATGCTCAGCCAGGCATCGGTGACCACGCATTTTGCGTCTTGCACGGCGGCTATGGGGTCAGTGGTCACGCTCACATCGGCGCCCTCCCGCTTGGCCCAGGCCAGAATTTTGGCGTTTGGCTTGTAGCCATCCGGGCAGGCCAGCCGCAGCGTAAAGCCAAACTTTGCCGCCGCCTCAATCCATGAGGCCGCAACATTATTGCCATCGCCCACCCAGGCCACAATCTGCCCGGCAATCGGGCCGCAATGCTCCTCAAAGGTCAGTACATCCGCCATCACCTGGCACGGGTGCGTCAACTCGGTCAGCCCGTTGATCACCGGAATACTGGCATGGGTCGCCAGATCATGCAGCTTGGCGGCGGAATCGGTACGCAGCATGATGCCATGCACATAGCGCGAGAGCACATGCGCGGTATCGTAAACCGTCTCGCCACGGCCCAGTTGCATATCGCGCGAGGACAGCACGATCACATCGCCGCCCAGCTCGCGCATCGCCACCTCGAAGGAAATGCGCGTGCGGGTGGAGGGTTTCTCAAAAATCATCGCCAGGGTTTTCCCCGCCAGCGGCTTTTTACCCGCCCCCCGGCTGCGCTTCAGCCGCGCCGCCTCGGTGATCAAGTCCCGCAATTCGGCGCTGGAAAAATCCTTGATATCGAGAAAATGCCGTGGCCCCGTCGCAGGCATCTCCAACACTGCACTCATTTCGCAGCCTCCTGCACCGGCATTGGCATACAGCGCCGCGCGGTGCGCTCCAGCAGCGCCAGCGCCTCGTCACATTCGGCCTGACGGACAATTAAGGGCGGCACCAGACGCAGCACATTATCGCCGGCCGCCACCGTTAGCAGCCCTTCGGCCATCGCGGCGTTCTGCACCTCGCCGTTCGGCACCGCGCATTTCAGCCCCACGATCAACCCAGCGCCCCGCGCCTCGGTAAACACGGTGGGGTATTTAACGCACAACGCTTCCAGCCCGCGCCATAAATAGCGTGCGGTGGCGTCCACCTCGTCCAGGAACCCACGCGCCAAAATCACGTCCAGCACCGCATTGCCCGCCGCGCAGGCCAGCGGGCTGCCGCCGAAGGTGGTGCCATGACTGCCCGGCACCAGCGATTTCGCCACCCGCTCATTGGCCAGCACCGCCCCCATGGGGAAGCCGCCGCCAATGCCCTTCGCCACCGACATCACATCCGGCGCAATCCCGGCCCATTCATGGGCGAATAATTTACCGGTCCGCCCCACGCCGCACTGCACTTCATCCATGCCGAGCAGAATGCCAAACTCATCGCAGGTGGCGCGTAAATCCCGCAAAAACTGCAATTGTGCCGGGCGCACGCCGCCTTCGCCTTGCACCGGCTCCACCAAAATACCGGCGGTTTCGGCGGTAATCGCGGCGCGCACCGCATTCAAATTATTAAACGGCACATGGTCGAACCCATCCACCACCGGCCCGAACCCGGCCTGATATTTCGGGTTGCCGGTGGCGGCGATCATCGCCAGCGTGCGGCCATGAAACGCGCCCTCAAAGCAGATCACCCGGTAGCGTTCCGGCTTGCCGGCATCGGCCATGGTCTTGCGCATGGCCTTCACCAAGCCTTCATTGGCCTCGGCGCCGGAGTTACAAAAAAACACCGAATCCGCAAACGTCACCTCGACATACCGCGCCGCCAGCCGCTCCGCCTGCGGCACCCGGTACAAATTCGAGACGTGCATCACCTTGGCCGCCTGCTTGGCAATCTCGCCGGTTAAATGCGGATGCCCATGCCCGAGCGAGGAGGTGGCAATGCCCGCGCCGAAATCCAGAAAGCGTCGCCCAGCAGTGTCGAACAGATACGCGCCGGCACCATGCTCAAAAGCAAGATCGGCCCGGGTGTAGTTCGGCATTAGCGCAGAGATCATGGATGTGCTTTCAAGGCGGAAAGCACGGAATTATGCGGATATGAGCCTGAAAAGTCAAACAAAGCCAGCCAAAGGGCCGCATATCCCCCTGGTGGCGATCGTTTTGGTCTCGATCATCCCGGCGATTGGTGAGGCCGCCGTGCTGGCCTGGGGCATCGCCCAGGGTTATTCCGGCAAAGCGTTGCGTGACGGCGTGGATTTCTGGGCTGGCGGCTTCCTCGCAAGGCATGGCGAGGTGGCTCTGTTGTTCGACCCGGTGGCCTACCGCGCCTTCCTGCACGGCGCTTTTGGTGCGCTGCCAGTCCATATATGGAGCTATGCGCCCAATTATCTGCTGCTGGTCAGCGGCTTTGCTGGGTTATCGCCCTGGCATGCCATCCTCCTGTTCGATGCGCTCAGCCTGATGACTCTCGCGCTGGTTCTGCGCCTGGCCGGACAATCCTGGTGGCTGATCGCTGCGGTGCTGCTCAGCCCGGCGGCACTGGAAAATTGTCTCTCCGGCCAGAATGCCGCCTTGGTCACGGCTTTGATCGGCGGCGGGCTGTTATTATTGCCCACCCGCCCGCGCCTGGGCGGCGTGCTGGTGGGGCTGGCCAGCATTAAGCCGCAACTCGGGCTGGTGCTGCCGCTGCATCTGGCGCGGCGGGCACCGATTGCGATGCTGTACGCCATACTGTCAGCCATTTTACTGGCCGCCGCCGCGCTCTGGGCATTCGGGGCGCAGCCATGGGTGCAATTCTGGCACATCACACGCCCGGCGATGACCGCGGTGCTCACCACCGGCCAACCGGCGGATTTTTTCAACGGCTTGGTCAGCGTATTCGCTGCGGTTCGCCCGCTCGGCGAGGCGGCTGCCTTTACGGCCCAGGGTCTGGTGTCGCTGGCAGCGGTCATTTTGGCGGCCTTAGTGAAAAAAACCACCCCGGTGTTGATTTTGGCGGTGCTCGCCAGCCCGTATCTACATAGTTACGATTTGCTCTGCGCTGCCCTGGCGGTGGCCCTGCTGGTACAAGACCGCCTCGTCACGGGGTTCGCGCCAGGCGAGAAGCCCTTGTTTCTGGCCGCCTGGATCATTCCCGGACTGGTCCTATGGCTGCCGCCGGTGGCCGTCGCCGTGCCGGTCATCCTGGCCTTGCTCTTGGCAAGCGCCCTGCGCCGTGGTCCGGTTGCGCCATGCGACTCCTAACCGGCTCTGCCCGGCTTGCCGGTGTTATCGGCTGGCCGGTGGCTCACTCCCGCTCTCCCAGGCTGCACGGCACCTGGCTGGCACGCTATAATATTGACGGCGCTTATGTGCCGCTGCCAGTCGCCCCGGCAGATTTCCCCGCCGTGGTGCAGGCTTTGGTCAAAGCCGGGTTCATGGGCGCGAATGTCACCATCCCCCATAAGGAGGCCGCCTTTGCGCTGTGTGACGTGGTGGACCCCAGCGCCGCCCGCGCCGGGGCGGTGAACACCCTGATTTTCAAGGACGGCAAAATCACCGGCAGCAACACCGACGGCGCCGGGTTCATCGGTAATCTGCGCGCCCACGGCGTTGACCCCGCCGCCGGCCCGGCGCTGCTGCTGGGGGCTGGCGGCGCCGCCCGCGCCATCAGCGCTGCCTTGCAGGATGAAGGTGTCAGCGTCACCATTTGCAACCGCACCCCTGAGCGGGCCGCCGCACTGGCGCAGCAATTGCCCGGCCTGAAAACCCTGCCCTGGGCGCAGCGCGAAGCCGCCTTGGCGGATTATGCATTGCTGGTGAACACCACCTCGCTTGGCATGACCAAACAGCCGCCGCTGGAGATGGATTTATCGACCGCGCCGAAGCATCTGGTGGTGGCGGACATTGTGTATGTGCCTTTGCAAACCGCCTTGCTGATGCAGGCACAATCGCATGGTCTGCAAATTGTTGGCGGGCTGGGCATGCTGCTGCACCAGGCAGTGCCGGGCTTTGCCGCCTGGTTTGGCGTCACCCCGGAAGTTGACGATGAATTGTACCGCATCGCCGCCGGGGATTTGCTGTAGGTGCTGGTGCTCGGCCTCACCGGCGGGATCGGCATGGGAAAATCCACGGTCGCCAAAATGTTCGCAAGCCTGGGGGTGCCATCCTTCAACGCTGATGACGCCGTGCATAAATTGCAAGCCCCTGGTGGCAAGGCCATTGCGCTGCTGAATGCGGCGTTTCCCGGCACGGTGGAAAATGGCGTGTTGAACCGCGCCGCTCTGCGCGAGCTTGTGCTGGACGACCCAGCCGCCATGCGCCGGCTGGAGCAGATCATGCATCCGCTGGTGCATCGCGAGGAGGCGCTGTTTCGTGCGCAGGCGTTCCGGGCGGGCGCCAAGGCGGTGTTACTGGATATTCCTTTGCTGTTTGAAACCGGCGCACAATTGCGGGTGAATAAAACCATCGTGGTTTCAGCACCGCTGGATGTGCAGATCGCCCGCGTGCTGTCGCGCGGGATCATGGATATTGAGCAGATTGCAACCATCATCGCCCGCCAGATGCCCGATAAACAAAAGCGCGCACTGGCCGATTATGTCATCCACACCGGGCTTTCAAAATTCAACACGGTGCGTGCGGTGCACCGGGTATTCAAGGAGTTGGGGTTATGAGCCGTTCGGTATTATTTGACACTGAAACCACCGGCCTTGACCCGCTGACCGGCGACCGCGTGATTGAGATCGCCGCGATTGAATTGATCAATGATTTGCCGACCGAAAATCAGTTTCATGCGCTGCTGGACCCCGAGCGCGATATCCCTACCGAGAGTACGCGGGTGCACGGCATCACCAATTTCCATGTTGAAGGCAAACCAAAATTTGCCGAGATTGCTGATAAAATGCTGGAATTCTTTGGTGATTCGAAATTGGTGGCGCATAACGCGCCGTTCGATTTTGGTTTCATCGATGCCGAACTCGCCCGCATCGGCAAACCGGCACTGGGCTATGAGCGTATGGTGGATACTTTGGTGCTCGCCAAAAAACGCTTCCCCGGCATGCCCAATAGCCTTGATGCGCTATGCCGCCGCTTCGAGATCGACCTCTCAGCCCGCACCACGCATAACGCGTTGTTAGATTGCAAGTTGCTGGCGGAAGTTTACGTCGAACTCACCGGCGGCCGCCAGCGCGGGCTGACATTGGAAACCGAGCAGGCGCTGGCCTTCGCGCAATATGAACGCAGCGCTACCCGCACGCCACGGCCAATTGTGGTGAGTGAGGAGGCGTTGCAGAAGCACGCGGAATTTGTAAAGCGGCTGAAGGACCCGGTGTGGGATTCGTAAGTTTTTTCGGCGGATTTCGGCGAAATAACTTATACTAACAATACGTTATAAAACGCGACGCGCCAAATTGTTACACGTGTACCCTTCACCCTTGCCGCGAAAAATCCACGAGTGCTGCAAATCCGCTCTCAGTCCCGAAAGCTAAATGCGAGCCTGAAGCATTCCACGCCAATGCGGTAATCGGGCCGCGCCCTGGCCCGCATACTGGCAGGATTTTTTCTTTCACAATGTCCGCCACAATCACCGAGCCATCGTCAAACCCAGCCGCCACCACTTCAAATTCCGGGTGGCAGGCGATGCGCTTGATGAACGCGCCATCGCTCATGCCCAGCTCCACCGCTGGCTTGCCCATCGGCCCGCCGCCGAAAAACGGCCACAGCACAATCGCATCGGCACCGCCGGTGGCCAGCCATTTGCCGGATTTGGTGAAACCAAAACTCTCGGTTTTGCTGGGGTAGCCGCTCATCCGCATGTGCTTGCCCTCCGGCAAGGTCCAGCCATGCAGGGCGTTTTCCTGCATCGAGGTGACAATTGCCTCGCCGAGCGGGTGGATGGCAATGCCCAAATGGCTGCCTTTCCATTCAAAAAACCGAGGCGTCTCGGAAGTGGAGGCGGTGAACCATAATGAGGCACCATTATAATGCGAGGCGGCGATGCGCTTGCCCTTGGCATCAAACGCGATGCCTGAAACCGTGGAGGGGTGGGCAAGGCTGCGCAATTTGCTGCCATCGGCGTTGAACAGATGCACAAATTTCCCAACCGTGCAGGCCAGCAAGCCGGATTTTGGGTGCGCGAACGAGGCGATGTTATCCACCCATTTCATGCCAAAACCAGCAATTTCGCTCACGCTGCCTTCAACGCCCACGCGCTGAAACTTGCCATCATCGCCGCCGCTCAAAAAGCCGCTAACGCTGCAATCTGGCGCCAGCGCCAATACCGCGCCTTCATGCGCATTGATGCGGCTCCAGCCTTTACCATCGGCAATACGCAAGCTGCCGTCGCCCAGCGCAAACGCCGCATGGCTGCCGGCGCGGTTGAAAACCCCGGCGGTGATATTTGCGCCGAGAGTTTCGCTAACACCCCTGGCCTTCAGCAACGCATCAAAATCGCTCATGGTTTGGTCAGGCGGCGCAGGATTCAAAACCGCGGCGCAACTGCGGGCGGTTCAGGTCGCGGCCAATGAACACGATGCGGCTGGTGCGCTTGTCGGCGGCTTTCCAGGGCGCCACAAAATCACCATCGGCGATCATATGCACGGCCTGAAACGCAAAGCGGCGGTCTTCGTGTTTATAAGATAATATCCCCTTGGTGCGCAGAATATTCTGGCCCTCGGTTTGCAGAATATGGCCGATCCAGATGTTGAATTTTTCCGGGTCCAGCGGGGCGTCCAAGGAGAGGCTGATCGAGTTCAAATGCTCATTATGGGTGTGGGAATCTTCATCCAGAAAATCCGGCACCGATTCCAGCACGCGGCCTAAGTCAAACGCATTCAGCCCCAGCAGCTTGGTGACATCGACATTGCCGCGGGTGGCATGGTGAATTTCAGCATAGCGGTTGATGCTGCGGATGCGGGGCTCAACACGCGCCAATTCCTCTGGTGTCACTAAATCCAGCTTGTTCAGCACGATCACATCGGCAAACGCAATCTGGTCGGCGGCCTCGGGGCTGTCATCCAAACGCGCCAGCAGATGCTTGGCATCCACCACCGTCACAATCGCATCGAGCCGGGTTTTGGCTTTTACATCTTCATCGACGAAGAATGTCTGCGCCACCGGGGCGGGATTTGCCAAACCAGTGGTCTCGACGATGATGCCGTCGAATTTCTGCGCGCGCTTCATCAGCCCGCCGATGATGCGGATCAAATCGCCGCGCACGGTGCAGCAGATGCAGCCGTTGTTCATTTCGAAAACTTCTTCATCGGAATCCACCACCAGGTCGTTATCGACGCCCAGTTCGCCGAATTCGTTGATGATCACGGCATATTTTTTGCCATGGTTTTCAGTGAGGATGCGGTTGAGCAAGGTGGTTTTGCCGGCGCCGAGATAGCCGGTGAGGATGGTGACAGGAATAAGGTCAGGCATGTTCAGTCTCTAATTCAGTTGAGTTGGGCTTCATGTAGGGAACCGCGAGGCTAAGACCAAGCATTAAAAAGAACCAGCCGGATGCGTAGAGTGTGGGGTATTCATCGGTTGAGGCGATTGGCCAGACGAAGGTGGCGACTCCGATGAACAAGGCGACGCGCAGCGCATCGCGCTGCCGCCAGATGCCGCGCCACGCCGCCGCCAGCCAAGTGAGGTTCATGATGATAAATAGCGCGAGGCCAGGGAACCCGGCATCGGTAAGGGCTTGTAAATAAAAATTATGCGGATGCAGGTTGCAGGCGCCCAGGCCAATCTGGGTCGGCGGAATGTGCAACGCTGGGATGCCGCCGCCGAAACGGTCCTGCGGGCAGAATTCGCGGAAGCCATTGTAGCCCCAGCCATGCCAGGGTGAGGCGAGGCCCATGATGGTGGCGCGGGTGTAAAGCTCGCCGTAAGGGCTTTGGCTGAAATGATCCATATTGGTAGCGGTTTCATTCACCAGCTTGGCATGGGTCGGCGGCGAGATGAGGGGGGTGGCCAGCAGCACCAGTGCCGCCGTAACGAATGCAATGGCGGTGGCGCGGCGCAGCGGTTTGAGAAGGAGTCCGGCCAGCGCCAGGCTGAACAAAGTGAAGGCCGCGCCCATGCGCTGGCCGATCAAAATGGAGGTGGCCACTGCCAGCGCCATCAAGCCCATGCCCGCTATTTGCCAGGCGCGGCCAGGGCGGGTGAGCAGCGCCGTCGCCGGAACCAGGACCGCCACTATGATGAGATGGCCGTAAGCCGCTCCGGCGCGGGGTTTCCAGAACGGCCCGGTCAATGAGCCATCGCTCCAGCGCGGGTTGCCGAAGATGTTTGTACCGGTGAAATATTGCTGCCAGCTTTCCAGGCCAATCCACAGCATCGAGAGTGCCAGAGCCAGCCAGAGGGCCCGCCGCGCGGCGGGTGTGGTGAGCACCCAGCTTTGCAGGGCGGCGGCGAACACCAATAGCCGGATAATGACGAGCGCTTGTACCACCCCCATCACCCAACCGGCGGTGGTGACGCCCGGCCATGGGAGAGTGCATAACACCAGCCAGCCCCACCAGATCAGGGCGGCGATAAACCAGGGCTGGCGGGCCCAGGTGAAGTTGCGGGTGCGCCCGCTTTCCACCAGGAACAATATATCAGTATCGGCAATACAAATTTCCGCCAGCACAAAGGCGTGCAGCAGGCCCAGTGGCACCAGCAGGGTGGCGAGCAAGGCGATTTGCCGCATAAACTTAGGGCTTAGAAGTCGCATGACGCGGTTCATACCGCTGGGCGGGCATTCCGCAAGTACGCCAGCCTGGCGGCAATGATCGGCGTGTCGAACAATCGTGCCTGCGTCAGTCCGGCGGTGGCGTGGCTCGTGCGCAATGCGGGGTTTTGCGCCAGATTTACAATCGCTTCGGCGAGGGCGCCGGGGTCGTCAGCCGTCACATAGACAGCCGCCCCGCCGCCCACTTCCGGCAGGCCGCCTTGGGGGGTGGTGATCAGCACCGCACCG
Source organism: Acidocella sp. (assembly GCA_031291755.1). GTDB lineage: Bacteria > Pseudomonadota > Alphaproteobacteria > Acetobacterales > Acetobacteraceae > Acidocella. The sequence continues at coordinate 82,180 of JARLIK010000007.1, forward strand.
CTCGCCATGGCTTCCAGCGCGGTCAGGCCAAACGGCTCGGCCCAGCGCGAGGGCACCACGACAATAGCGGCCTGGGCCATGGCGTTGAGAACCTCGGCATGCGGCACCGGCCCATAAATGGCGATGCCGGCAGCGGCGGCGTGCTGGGCGATGGCGATGATAAAGGGCGTTTGCGGGCTGTCCGGCCCAAACCGGTCGCCACCCAGCAGGCGGGCCGACCAGCCGGGCAGTTGCGGCAGTGCCTGCGCGGCGGCCGAAATGAACACATCTGGGCCTTTGTCGCGCACGATGCGGCCCACGAACAGAATTTCTGGTCTGCGCTCGGCGGCGCGCGGCGGCAGGGCGGCCAGCGTCAGCGGGTTATACAGCACCGCGGGCCCGGGCCCGGTCAGTCCGGTCATGTAGCGGCTTCTCAGATATTCGGAGTTGCAGGCCACGCAATGCAGGCGGCGCAGCGCGCGCTGCCGCTCCGGCACGGATTTCAGGCCGCGCATCATAAGGGGGTCATTTTGCAGGTTCAAGATCACGCGGGTTTTGGGAAATAGCCGCGCAATCCACATCGCCAGACGCGGGCTTTGATAGACGTCAGCCGATTCCGGTTGCAGCCGCCGCAGCAGGCGGAAAATGGCGAGCGTGTTGCGGGCGGGCCGGAAGGCGATGCCCTGAAAGGTTGGGTTAGTATAAGGAAAACCGATCACCACAGCGCCGGGTGTCACCCGGGCAAAACGCTCGGCGATCAGAGAAATCGCCCCAGCCGCCAAAGGCGAGAAATTTTCTCGCGCATGTAGAATCATTGCGACGGATGGTTTCATCGGGATATGGACTTTCAGAGGCGAGCCGGGCGCCGGTTCGCAGGTTAAATCCGCACCTTCACATATGAACCAGGGGCTGGCTCGATGGCTTTGAGCTTACCCTTGCCGGGGATGCGGGCGGGGACTTGGGTTTTATCGAAGCTGGTCACCCAATGCTGCCAGTCTGGCCACCAGGAGCCGGAAACTTCGGTGGCGCCCTCGAACCAGTCGTCGGGGTTTTCCGGCAGGTTTTGGTTGATGAAATGATTATATTTGCCGCTCTCCGGCGGGTTCACTACCCCGGCGATATGGCCGGAGGCGGCCAGCACGAAGCGGTTTTTGCCGCCCATGGTCAGTGCGCCTTTATAGGTGCTCTTCCAGGGTGCGATATGGTCTTCCCGGCAGGACAGGAAATAGGTGGGGATATCGATGTCGCGCAAATCAATCGGCACGCCCTTCATCGAAATACCATCCGGTTGGATCAGCAGGTTTTTTTGGTACATATTGCGCAGATAAAACGAATGCATTTTCGGCGGCATGCGGGTGGCGTCGGAATTCCAATACAATAGGTCGAACGGGAAGGGTTCGTTGCCGAGCAAATAATTGTTGACCACAAAGCTCCAGATTAAATCATTGGCGCGCAGCATGTTGAAGCTGGCCGCCATGTCGCCGCCTTCGAGATAGCCTTGCCGGGTCATTTTTTCCTCAAGCGCGGTGATTTGCGCCTCGTCGATGAACACGCTGAGTTCGCCGGCGTCGGTGAAGTCAGTGAGGGTGACGAAGAAGGTGGCGGATTTGATGCGCTCGTCGCCCTGCTTTTTCATATAGGCGAGCGAGGAGGCCAGTAAGGTGCCGCCCAGGCAGTAGCCGATGGCGTTGACCTCTTTCTGGCCGGTGGCTTTCTCGATGGCGGTGAGCGCTGCGAAGACGCCGCCGGTCATGTAGTCATCGAAGTTTTTCTCGGCATGTGAGGCGTCCGGGTTGACCCAGCTTACCATGAAAACCGTGTGGCCCTGGTTGACCAGATAGCGTACCAGGGAGTTTTTCGGGCGCAGGTCCAGGATGTAGAATTTATTGATCCAGGGCGGGAAAATCACCAGCGGGCGGGTGAACACAGTTTCGGTGGCGGGGCTGTATTGGATCAGCTGGATGAGATCATTCTGAAATACCACCTTGCCCTCGGAGACGGCGATGTTGCCACCGACATCGAAGGCTTCAGTGTCGGTCATTTTGATGCGTAGATTGCCGTTGCCGCGTTCCAAGTCGGTGAGCAGGTTGTTCAGGCCCTTGATGAGATTTTCGCCGCCGGTCTCACGGGTTTTGCGCAGCACCTCGGGGTTGGTGAGGACGAAATTGGAGGGGCTGAGCGCGCTGATGAACTGACGGGCGTAAAAATCCACCTTTTGGGCGGTTTTCGGGTTTAGGCCATCAGCCTTGGTGATGACATCGTTGATATAGCGGGCCGAGAGCAAATAGGACTGCTTGATGAAGTCGAAAACCTCATTCTGCTTCCAGGCCTGGTCGGCAAAGCGCTTGTCGCGCGGGTCGCTCTCGATCACCGGCGCGGTGTCCTCGCCCATAATGCGCTTGGTGGTGTGTTGCCAGAGGGTGAGATAGTCCTGCCACAGATGCAGTTGCGCCTCGAACAGGGCGCCGGGGTTGGCCATCAGCCGGGCGGTCATTTCGGTGAAGGCGCCGCCGATATTCAAGGGGTCGAGGGCCATGCCCTCCTTGGTTTGGCGCTTGATCCAGTCGTTCACCAGGCGCTGTGAGCGGCTGGCGACATCGGCCATTGAGCGGGTCAGATGGGCGGCATCCGGCAACATGATATCGCCGGGTTCACCGGGCGTTGGCGACTTGGACATTAGCGATCCTTTCCGTGGCCGCTGATCTGGGGCAGATAGGGGATAAACTGCATGATCGAGGCGTTTTTGTTAAACAAGATGAGGTTGCTAGGCGGCGTTTCGTTGGTTGTGGCGTTGACCTTGGGTGGTTGCGGCTCTCCGGTAGGGTTTTACCATGATGTTCAGGGTGGCGCGATTGACCAGCCCCGGCAAGCCCCGCCAGGGGCCGATTTGCCATACCCGAATCTCGCCTCGGTGCCCGCTGCCCCCAAGCCGCTGAGCCAGGCGCAGCAGGATGCGCTGGCAGCTCGTTTAAATGAAAACAGCCCGACGATCGCGGCGACCGAGCCGAATCCGGCGGCTTTAGCCGGATTGTCTCTGCCCGCCGCGCCGCCGCCGGTGCCGGATTTGCCCGGAGTGAGCATTCCCGCCTTGCCACCGGCTGCCGCGCCCGAGTCTGCAGTGCCGGCTGCGGTGGCCGTCAAGCCGCATGAGGGCGTGCCGCTGGCCATCGGGTTTCAGCCTGGCTCAGCGATTCTCAGCACGGCAACACTTATGGAAATTCAGCATTTTACCGCGAGCCGGGGTTCAGCCAAAGTGCTGGCCGGCGGATTTGGCAACGAATCCGCCGATGGGCCGGATGAAGGATCGCTCGATCTGGCGCTCGATCGTGCCCGGGCGATTGCCGATGCGCTGACCGCCGATGGCGTGCCGCCGGGGGTGATTGTTTTGCAGGCCGCCGCCGCCGGGTCTGGCGGCTTTGTGCAACTGGTTTATTAGACTGCGCCTGTCCTAGCCTTAAAGAGAGTTATCCATGACCGAAGAATTCCATCGTATCCGCCGTCTGCCGCCCTATGTGTTTGCTGAGGTCAATCAGGCCAAGGCCAAGGCGCGTGCGGCCGCCGAGGATATTATTGATTTGGGCATGGGCAACCCCGACAGCCCGACGCCGCCGCATATCGTGGCCAAGCTGATCGAGACCGTGGCCGACCCGCGCAGCCATCGCTATTCCACCAGCAAGGGGATTCCGGGCCTACGCCGGGCTTTGGCGGGCTATTATGACCGCCGTTTTGGGGTGAAATTGGACCCTGAGACCGAGGTGATCGCGACTTTGGGCTCGAAAGAGGGCCTCGCAAACCTCTCCGCCGCCATTACCAGCCCGGGCGATACCATTTTGGTGCCGAACCCGTCCTATCCGATCCATCAGTTTGGCTTCATCATCGCGGGCGCTTCGGTGCGCTCGATTCCGGCGGAACCGGGTGATGAGATGCTGCAGGCGATTGACCGGGCGGTGCGCCATTCGGTGCCCAAGCCGACCGCGCTGATCGTGAATTTCCCCTCGAACCCGACCGCGCATATGGCGGAATTGGAGTTCTATAAGGATTTGGTGGCGCTAGCCAAGCGGCATGATTTGTTCATTATTTCCGACCTTGCCTATGCCGAGATTTATTTTGACGGCAAGCCGCCGCCGTCGGTGTTGCAGGTGCCGGGGGCCAAGGACATCACGGTGGAATTCACCTCGATGTCGAAAACCTATTCGATGCCGGGCTGGCGGATGGGGTTTGCGGCGGGTAACCCGCGGTTGATCTCGGCGTTGGCGCGGATGAAATCATATCTCGATTACGGTGCGTTCACCCCGATTCAGGTGGCGGCGACGGCGGCGCTGAATGGTCCACAGGATTGCGTGGCCGAGGTGCGCGAAATTTATAAAGAGCGCCGCGATATTGTGGTGAAGGGACTGACGAGCGCCGGCTGGGATTTGCCGATCCCGCAAGGCTCGATGTTCGCCTGGGCGCCGATTCCGCCGCGTTTTGCGCATCTGGGCAGCGTTGGGTTCAGCAAACTACTGCTTGAAAAAGCCAAGGTGGCGGTGGCGCCGGGCATTGGGTTCGGCGAGTATGGCGATGGCCATGTGCGGATAGCGTTTGTGGAAAATAATCACCGGCTGCGCCAAGCCATTCGTAATATCCGGGGCTTCCTGCTGGCCGATAACGGCGGGCCGGTTGATGAGACGGTCGACGGCGCTTCAGCATGAAACATAGTCTGCAAATCGGCATCGCCGGGCTCGGCACGGTGGGCGCGGGTGTGGTCAAACTGTTGCATGATAATGCGGCGCTGATTGAGGTGCGGGCCGGGCGGAAGATTACGGTTACCGCTGTGTCAGCGCGCGATAAAACCCGCGACCGGGGCGTCTCGTTGGAAGGGTTCGGCTGGCATAATGACGCAGTGGGCCTGGCGAATGACCCGCATGTGGATGTGGTGGTGGAGTTGATCGGCGGCTCTGAAGGCACAGCGCGGGAACTGGCCGAGGCCACACTGGCGGCGGGCAAGCCGCTGGTGACGGCGAACAAGGCGCTGCTGGCGGTGCATGGGGCGGCGCTGGGGTTGGCGGCGGAAAAAGCCGGGGTGCCGTTGGGGTTTGAATCCGCCGTGGCGGGTGGGATTCCGGTGATCAAGGCGCTGCGTGAGGGATTGGCAGGAAACCGGATTTCCCGGGTGGCCGGGATTTTGAACGGCACCTGCAATTACATTCTTACCGTGATGCGCGAAGAGAAACGCGATTTTCATGATGTGCTGGCCGATGCGCAGAGACTGGGTTACGCCGAAACCGATCCGTCGTTTGATATTGATGGGATTGATGCCGCGCATAAGCTCTCAATTTTGGCGGCGTTGGCGTTTGGCCGCTCAGTGGATTTTGACGCCGTGCATATTGAAGGTATTCGCCGTGTAAGCGCGTTGGATATCATCTTTGCCGAAGAACTGGGCTACCGGATTAAATTGCTCGGTATTGCGCGGGAAACGCCGGCGGGGGTTTCGGTGCGGGTGCATCCGGCGATGGTGCCCAAGGAGACTTTGCTGGCGGCGGTTGATGGCGTGTTCAATGCGGTGCTGGCGGAAGGTGATTTTGTCGGCCCGGTATTTTTGCAAGGGCGCGGCGCGGGAGCGGGGCCAACGGCGTCAGCGGTGGTGGCTGATTTGATTGACATAGCGCGTGGCAGCCATATTCCGGTTTGGGGTGCTCAAGCCGCGCATTTATCAGCGGCGGCTGTGGTGCCGATGGCAGCGCATGTTGGGCCGTATTTCCTGCGCCTGATGGTGGTGGACCAGCCAGGTGTGCTGGCCGATGTGACGGCGATATTGCGCGACCATGGGATTTCGCTGGAATCGATGCTGCAGCATGGCCGTAAGCCGGGCGAGGCGGTGCCGATTGTGCTGGTGACGCATGAGACGAATGAAGCGGCGATTATGCACGCGATTGCCGGAATTTCCCGGCTTGAATCGGTTCTGGAAACCCCGGCGCTGATTCGTATTGAAGCGAATTGACAACAAGGAAAAATAAAATGGGTAGCAGGAAGCCGGAAGATATCTGGGATCGCAATTTGGCGTTGGAATTGGTGCGTGTGACCGAGGCGGCAGCTTTGGCGGCGTCGCGCTGGATTGGCCGGGGCAAAAAGAACGAAGCCGATGGTGCGGCGGTGGAGGCCATGCGCAAGGCGTTCGATACGGTGGCGATTGATGGCACTGTGGTGATCGGCGAAGGCGAGATGGATGAAGCACCGATGCTGTATATCGGCGAGAAAGTCGGCATGGGTGGCCCTGCGATGGATATCGCGGTGGACCCGTTGGAGGGCACTTCCATTACGGCCAAGGGTGCGCCTAATTCTATTGCGACTGTCGCGCTGGCCGAGCATGGCAATTTTTTACATGCGCCGGATATTTATATGGATAAAATTGCGGTGGGCGGCGGGCTGCCCGAAGGTGTCGTTTCGCTCGATGCTTCGGTGGGGCAGAATTTGCGTAGTTTGGCGCAGGCCAAAAAATGCGACATTTCGGATTTGATGGTGTGCATGCTGGAGCGCGAGCGCCATGAGGAGATCATCGCCAAATGCCGGGAAGCTGGGGCGCGGATTGTGTTGATCGGCGATGGCGATGTGGCCGGGGTGATTGCGGTGTCGCAGCCTGATACCGGCATTGATATTTATCTTGGCTCGGGTGGCGCCCCAGAGGGCGTACTGTCGGCGGCAGCTTTGCGTTGTATCGGCGGGCAGATGCAGGGCCGGTTGCTGTTTGAGGATGAGGGGCAGATTGAGCGGGCGCGCAGCATGGGTATTACTGACCCGCACCGGATTTATAATACCGCTGATATGGCCAAGGGCGATGTGATGTTTGCCGCCACTGGCGTAACCACCGGCCCGATGCTGCGCGGGGTGCATCGTACCGGCAGCAAGGCGGTGACATATTCGATCGTGATGCGTAGTAAATCTGGCACGGTACGCTATGTGGAAGCGCATCATAATTTCGATACTAAAACATGGTCGCCGGACTGAGCTTTTTGACGGCCTTAGGCGTTGAACAGAGCCTGACGGGACGGCGGTGGGTTTGGCGCCCGGTGGAAGAGCGGATTGGCCAGGCGATCGCGCAGCAACTGGGCGTGCCGGAATTGGTGGGCAGGCTGCTGGCCGGGCGGGGGGTTACGCTCGCACAGGCACCGGATTTTCTCGACCCCACTTTGCGGGCGTTGTTGCCTGATCCTTCAAGTTTGCAGGATATGGATAAAGCGGCGGCACGTTTGGCGGACGCCGTGCAAGCTAGCACCTGTGTTGGTGTGTTCGGCGATTACGATGTGGATGGTGCGTGCAGTGCTGCCCTGATGGTGAGCGTTTTGCGTGGTCTGGGTTGCGAGGTTTTGCACCATGTGCCGGACCGGATTTTGGAGGGTTATGGGCCGAATGCGGCGGCGTTGCGTGGCATGGCCGAACGCGGCGCGCAATTGATTGTTTGTGTGGATTGCGGAACCACCGGCCATGACGCGTTTGCGCCACTGCATAACATCGCCGATGTGGTGGTGTTTGATCATCATAAATCGGAGGGGTTACCGCCGCAGATTGCCGCTTTAGTGAACCCAAACCGGCTGGATTGTGAGTCTGGTTTAGGGAATATCTGCGCAACGGCGGTGGCGTTCATGGGATGTATCGCGCTGCTGCGTGCGTTGCGGGGGCGCGGGTTTTTTGCGGGCCGCGCCGAGCCTGATTTGCGCGAGTTGCTGGATTTGGTTGCGCTGGCGACGATTTGTGATGTGATGCCGCTGACCGGATTGAACCGGGCATTTGTGGCGCAAGGGTTGCGGGTGATGGCCAAGCGTAACCGCCCCGGCATCGCGGCGTTATTGGACGTGGCAAAGCTGAGCAATGCCCCCACTGCGATGAATTGCGGGTTTGCCCTAGGCCCACGCATTAACGCTTCTGGTCGCATTGCAGAGCCCGATATGGGTCTGCGACTGTTGCTGGCGGATGATGTTGGAGAGGCCACGGACTTAGCCAACACCCTCGATACCGTGAACCGGCAGCGCCAGACCGTTGAAGCCGGCATTTTGCAAACCGCTATGGCGCTGGCAGAGGCGCAGATTGCCGCCGGGCACGCGGTTGTTTTGGTGGCGCAAGCAGACTGGCACCCTGGCGTTGTTGGTATTGTGGCAGGGCGGATCAAGGAAAAATTTAACCGGCCGGCGCTGGTGGCGGGCATTGCCGATGGTGTTGCCAAGGGCTCGGGCCGGTCGGTGCCGGGCGTGGATTTAGGAGCGGCAGTGATCGCGGCGCGGCAGTCGGGGCTTTTGAAAACTGGTGGGGGTCATGCGATGGCTGCCGGATTTGGGCTGGCGGCGGCAGACTTGATTGCGTTTCATGCGTTTCTCGATGAACGCCTGGCACAGGCCAGCACCCTGCCGAGCGCCACAGACCTGACCCTGGAGGCAGTGCTGGCAGTGGCAGGCGCCGATGCCGGGCTGGCCGAGATGGTGGGCAAGCTGGGTCCGTTTGGCAACGACAATGAGGAACCTTTGTTCGTGTTGCCTAGGGTGCGGGTGGTGAGGTCTGACCGGATTGGCAAGGATGCCGCGACCATTAGGATGATGGTTGAAGGCGAGGGCGGTGGCCGGCTGAAAGCGCTGCTGTTTCGCGCCAAAGAGGATGAACTGGCGAGCGCCCTATTGCGTGTGGGCGGCGCACCTTTGCACCTGGCCGGTCATTTACGGGCGGAAAGCTGGAACGGCCGGGTCACCGCCGGGTTCTTCATCACCGACGCCGCCCCGGCTTGACCCCTGCCAGGGCTGGGGGTAGGCAGGGCGTGCCTCGTCCCGTTCGTCTAGAGGCCCAGGACGCTGCCCTCTCACGGCGGTAACAGGGGTTCGAATCCCCTACGGGACGCCA
>JARLIK010000008.1 GCA_031291755.1 Acidocella sp.
ACCCTGGTTATAGGTGGGTGTGCCCGACGTATCGGTGTAACCCGAAACGTTGATGGTGGTGACCTTGGTGGTTTTGGAATCGGTCGCCGCTTCCGCGATGATCTGCGTGGCGCGCGGGGTCAGGTTGTATTTATCCCAATCGAAGAACACCAGGTAGGTTTTGGCTGGCGCCGGAGCCGGAGCCGCCATCGGAGCCGCCATCGGAGCCGGGGCCGCGGGGGCGTTGAAGAGCTGGTAGCGCAGGCCAACCATGAAGCTGTTCTCGGTGATCGCACCCATGTGGAAGGGCGAATAGTTGTAGCCGCCATCGGCATAAATTGCCTTGTAGTTGCGACCCTCAACCATATCGGTGAAACGGTACTCACCGGTGACTGACAGGCCAGGCACAGCCGCGATCGGGTAGGACAGACCAGCGATCACATCGAAAGCGAAGCTGCCTTCAGTACCAGAGTTTTCAGTGTTATAGCCCGAGTCATAAAGATGCGGCGACAAGGTGGTTAGCTGGTAACCCACACCAGCCCCCAGATACGGGAACACCGGCAGCCCGACGCTGAAGTCGTACAGCGCGTTCACCATCGGGCCGTAGGACTGGATGTTTCCTGAGCCATGGTAGTGCGTACCGTACTCGACGAACGAGTGCACGCTGTTCTGGCTGAACACGCCGTCGAGCTGGACCCGGAAGCCATTGCCGAAGCCATAACCGATCGAGCCGACGCCGGCGAAGCCGAGGTTGGTTTCCAGGTGGCCCGGATATGTATCGTAGGCGTAGTTGGTATTAATGCTGTTCAGGAGATTAGCGCCGGCCTCGAGGCCGACGTAAGGGCCGGTGACCGGCTGAGCATGGGCTGCCAGCGGCAAAGCAAGGCAGGTGGCGGCGGCTAGGAGTAAACGGAGTTTCACAATTCACCTCATTCAAAAGATACAGAATAGTAATCGGTTAGTAGTCTATTGTCCTGCAGTTGCTCATACCTATAATGCTTTGAAACAACAAAAAACCGGCGGCTGTTGTATTTCTGCCACGATGTTAGAAGGGGCGGTATGACTTGCCATTCAAAGGTTTCAGTTGTGTATCAGGTTTGCGTTACCGGGAGGCGGCAAAGGCTCGCAAAGAACAATATATACAAATAACAGCCCAACGGCAGGATGAAGGCGAGACGGAGGCCGAAATGGTCGCTTAAGCTCCCTTGCAGCAGCGGCACCAGGGCGCCGCCGACGATGGCCATGATCAGCAAAGCCGAGCCTTGCGCAGTGAGCTTGCCCAGCCCCTCGATGGCGAGCGAGAAAATGGTGGGGAACATGATGGAGTTCATCAGCCCCACCGCCACCACCGCCCACAAGGCCAGATTGCCGGAGGCCAGCATGGTGGTGGCCAGCAGGACCATGGCGCCCAAGGCAACCGCAGCAAGCACCGAGGCCGCCGGGATTTTGCGCATGATCCCGGAACCAACAAACCGCCCTAGCATCGCGCCGCCCCAGAACAGGCTGACATAGGATGAAGCGCCGGCATGGCTCATGGCGCCAACCCGGGGCGATGAGATGTAGCTTATGAGAAAACTGCCGACCGAAACCTCGGCCCCCACGTAGAAAAAGATGGCGCCCAGCCCGGCCACCAGCCGCGAATGCCGCCATACGCTGTCGTGCGCGGCCTCGCGTGCCGCCGGGCGGGTGGATAGGGCGGGCAGCCGCCAGAGAAAAATCACCAGGGCCAGCAAAAACAGCACGCCGGCGATGCCGGTGTACGGCAGCCGCACTTGCAGCGCGTCGGCCATGCGCTGGTCGAGGCTGAACACGGCGTCGGCGTTTTGGGTGGTGCCGGAGGCGCTATGGGCGAGGATCAAAAGACCGCCGAAAGCCGGGCCGACGGTGGTGCCTAGTGAGTTGAACGCCTGCACCAGGTTCAACCGCGAGGATGCGGTGGCGGGCGGGCCGAGCAGTGTGACATAGGGGTTGGCGGCCACCTGCAAAATGGTGATGCCGGTGGCCAGCACGAACAGCCCGCTGAGGAACATCGGGTAGGAGGGGATGCTGGCGGCGGGCACGAACATCAAGGCGCCGATGCCGGTGGTGATCAGCCCCAGCGCGATGGCGTTTTTATAACCGGTGCGCTCCAGCAGTTTGGCCGCCGGCAGCGCCATCAGGAAATAGGCACCGAAAAACACGAACTGAATCAGCATCGATTGCGCGTAGCTCAGCTCGAACACCGCCTTCAGGTGCGGCACCAGAATATCATTGAGGACGGTAATGAATCCCCACATGAAAAACACCGCCGTCAAAATGGTGAGTGCGGCATGATGGGTGGCGCGGGGCCCCGTCGGCGCGGATATTGTTGCCTGCGCCGGTTGAAATTCTGTTATCATGCAGCCGCCTCCCTGTTCGTGCCGGCGAACCGGCTTTGTTGCGGTTCGTTATGGCACGATCTGGCGGGCGGAACAGCCGGGGGGTTGGCCGGTTTAGCGGAAGGCGGCCTGGAAATTGTTATAGTCGCGCACGCGGCGGCTGAATTTGCGCCAGGCGGAGGTGCCTTCATAGTGCGCAAAGGCCGGGACCTTTTGGCGGGAAACGCGGTTGAGGGCGGTGGGCGTCGCCTTCACGGCAGCTTCGGCGCTGGCAAGCCAAGCGGCGGACAGGCTGGCGGTGGCGGTATTCTGTGCCGGGGCCGGAATTTTACCGGCCCGGATGGCGGCACGTAGAACGCGCAAAGCCACGCCCAGACGGCGGGCGGCTTCGGGGAAATTGATGGTGGTGTCGGTCATGAGTTTACTTCCAAATTACTGGGGGCTGTCTAGACAGGGCAGGGGGTGGTGGCAAGGGTAAGGGTGCGTAGGTAGTTTCCGTATCTATCCGAACGGCTCCGCTTAACCCATTTCGTGCAATGGAAACTCCCGCACGGAAAGCAGCACCCATGGAATTATCAAACCAAAGCCTTCTGACAATTTTACTTGTAGGCATTCTCGCAGGCTGGCTGGCGGGAAAATTCGTCGCTGGTGGCGGCTTCGGTCTGATCGGCGATTTGATCGTCGGCGTCATCGGGGCGTTTATTGGCGATTGGTTGTTGCCCAGATTGAACATTCATTTTGGCACTGGAATCCTGGCGCTGATTCTCAATGCCACCATCGGGGCGGCGCTGCTGCTGGTGATTCTCAGAGTGGTTTCGGGCCGCGGGGGCTGGCGCAGCCGCTGGAGCCGTTGGTGAGATTAGATCAATATCCGATCATGCTGAGTGCGATCAAAACCTCGTTCACGAGTTCAGATACGGGTGCGCCGGCTGGCATGGTGATGGCCGGCTCGTCTCCTGCCGGTTCCTCAAGCGTGGCGAACTGGCTCTCCAGCAGGCTGGCTGGCATGTAATGGCCCTGCCGGGCAGCTAGGCGCTGTTCGATGAGAGAGAATTCACCGCGCAGATAAACGAAGCGCACATCCTCTGCACCGTCTGCAATGATTTCGCGGTACCGCCGGCGCAGCGAGGAACAGGCGATGACCCCGGGCTTGCCGGTTGCGCGCCATGTATGGATCGTGCGGGCGATCTGCTGCAGCCACGGGGCCCGGTCAAAATCGTCCAACGGCATGCCCCGGGCCATTTTCTCAACGTTGCTGGCCGGGTGCAGGGCATCGCCTTCGGTGAATTCCCATCCCAGACGCCCTGCCAAAAGTGCCGCGACCGTGGATTTACCACAGCCGGAGACACCCATGACGATGATGTATCGCAGATCGCTCATTCTGGTGGCGGGATCGGCTCGATCCGCCCCAGCACCACAATATAGAAAAAGATGCCCACCAGCAGCACGATGCCCGCGATCAGAAAGGCGGTCTCGAAATTATCGCTGGCACCCACGACAAACCCGGTGACGATCGGCGCGATGACGCCCATCATGTTGTTGAGAAAATTCATGATGCCGCCGATGGTCCCGGTGCCGCCCTTGGGGGCAATCAGCGAGGGAATCGACCAGCCGATCGGCGCCGAGGCAGCCAGGCCGGACAGAGCGATTGAGATCCAGAGAATCGCCCAACGCGGGTCAGTGGTCTGAGTGGCTCCAAACACAGCCAGGCCGAACAGCATGCCTGCCACCAGGATGGTCTTGCGCACTTTGGTCTCGTCGTGCCCGGCGGCAATCAGCCGGTCCACCAGCAGGCCGCCGATGAAAATGTCGGCCACAGTCGCGCAGGCCCACGGGATGGCAGAATAGCCGGCGGACTTGAGGATGCTCATATGCATGGCTTGCACCAGATAGCCCGGCAGCCAGGTGAGGAAGAGATAGAAAGTGTAGCCATAGGCCGCAAAACCCAGGCTGAGCCCCCAGACTTTGGGTTGGCGGAGCAAATAGGCAAGCATCGATCCGGGGCCGGCGCTGGCTTCACCTTCCGGCGTCGCGCCGCCTTGCAGGATATACTCGTGCTCGACGGGTGAGAGTTGGCTGTCCGCCGAGGGGTCGCGATAGAGCAGATAGAAGGCAACAAAATATAGAAAACTCAGTAACGCGGTAACAGCAAAACCCCAGCGCCAGCCAAACCCGACGACGACAAACGCCACCATCGGCACGCCGATGACGTTGGAAAACTTCGCTGCCGCATCAAACAGCGACGTAGCGAGCGAACGCTCCTGCCGCGGGAACCAATAACCGGTAGCCTTGGAACTGGCCGGAAAACCAGGTGCCTCAGCCAACCCCAGCAGCATACGGGCCGCGAAAATGCCGCCAAAGCCGCTGGTGAAAGCCACAGCCACGGAGGCAACGGACCACAGAAATGTGCCGATACGGCCAACCCGGGAAACGCCGAACCGGTCCAGGATCAATCCAACGGGGATTTGTGCCAGGGCGTAGGACCAGAAGAAGGCGCTGAACAGCAGCCCCAGGTCACCGGTGGTCAGGTGAAACTCCGCTTTCAATTGCGGGGCCGCCACGGAGAGATTGATCCGGTCGATATAATTGATAAGCACGCCGGTTCCGAGCAACCCGCCGATCATCCAGCGACGCCTGGGTATTTGCGTTGAAAGTCCAGTCATGTTTCCTCCTGATAGGCTTGTTGTTACGGCGTTGTTAGCGCTAACATGTATGATAGTAAAGCCAAAACTGGAGGAGCAGTGACTGTGACCAGCCGGAAATCACGCGCAACCGCCTCGGGGCGCGTGAGAATGCAACAGGTGGCCGCCGCCGCCGGCACCAGCATGATCAGCGTGTCACGCACGTTTCGTGAACCCGCCCTGGTCAGCCCGGGCTTGCGTGCCAGGATCGAGGAGGCAGCAGCCCTCCTGGGGTATGTGCCTGACCGGGCCGCCAGCGCACTGGCTTCAGCACGGTCCATGAATGTGGCGGTGTTGATCCCCTCGATCACCAATCTGGTGTTTGTCGAGATGTTGGCAGGGATTGACGAGGTGCTCTCAGCACAGGGGTATCAGATGATCATCGCCACCACTGGCTATACCGCCTCTGAGGAGCTGCGGCTTTTACGTGGGTTGCTGGCGTTTCACCCGGATGGCGTACTGCTGACCGGTATCGACCATTTGCCGCAGACGCTGCGCCTGCTGGAAAATCCAGTTCTGCCAGCCGTGCATATGATGGAATTGAACAACCGGGCGGACAGCTACTCGGTGGGTTTCTCACAGGAGCAAGGCGGGGCAGCGGTGGCGCGGCACTTTATCGAACGAGGCTTCCGGCGGACCGGTTTTGTGGCAGCACAGCTTGACCCGCGCACATTGGCCCGCAGGGCCGGGTTCAATCAGGCGCTGCGGGAGGCGGGCTGGGCGCCGCCTTGGGAGTTGCTGACGCCGGAGCGCTCTTCGATCGCGCTGGGGGCAGCGCTGCTGGACCGCATATTACGGGCGCATCCCGATGTTGAGGCGTTGTTTTTCTGCAATGATGATCTGGCGCAGGGCGCGCTGTTTCATTGTCAGCGTTTGGGAATTGCGGTGCCGGAACGTTTGGCGATTTGCGGGTTCAATGACCTTCCCGCCTCGGCCTGGACCAGCCCGGCGCTAACCACTGTAGAGACGCCGCGCGAATCGGTAGGGCGAAAAGCCGCCGGGATGCTGCTGGAATTAATGGCCGGACGGGTGCCCGAAACGCAGTGCCTGGACTTGGGCTTTACACTGCATGTCCGTGAATCAAGCTGAGACGATGGCGCTCAGGACTCTGAAATCTGGCAGCAAGCCCCGCTAAAAACGCGGGGATTGCGGCTTTTTCCAGACCAAATTTATTTGTTACGTATCGAGATTCGCCACCTTCAGCGCGTTTGTCACGATGAAATCGCGGCGTGGCTCTACAATGTCGCCCATCAGTGTTGAGAAAATCTGGTCGGTGTCCTCGGCGTCGTTGATTTTCACCTGCAGTAAGCGGCGGATTTGCGGATTCAGGGTGGTTTCCCAGAGCTGTTCCGGGTTCATTTCGCCCAACCCTTTGAAGCGGTTGATGGCGAGGCCCTTGCGGCCATAAATCAGCATGGTTTCCCATAATTCCGCCGGGCCGTGGATGGGTTTGGCCGGGCCGTCGATGGTCAGCGTGGCATCGGTGCCAAACATCGCGGCCAAGCCGGCGGTGTGCTCGGCCAGCCAGCGGGCTTCGGTGGTGCGCAGTACGGCGGCGTCCACATGGTAGCGTTCCGCCACACCGCGCACCATGCGCCCAAGCGTAACGCCGGCCGCGTCGGAGGTGACAACCCAGCCGCGTTCGGTGGGGATGGCAAGCTCGTTCAGGCGTGTCGCCAGCGCCTGGTCGCGCTCCGGCTGGCCCAATGCAGAGGTGGCCAGCAGGCCGGTGATGGCGAGCTGCTCAAGGTAATGCACCGGCAGCAAACGCGAGAGCGCGTTGAAGCGGTTTACCGATTCGCGCAGCCATGCCATCTGGCCGCGCAGCTCATCACCCGCATAGATCGTGCCATCAGCGGCGCGTAATGTGGCCTGCCCAAGGGCGCGCTCCAGCAGGAATAACTCCAGCGCGTCGTCATCTTTCAAATAGGTTTCATCGTTACCGCGCTTGGCACGATACAAAGGCGGCTGCGCGATGTACAAATACCCATGCTCAATCAGCTTAGGCATCTGGCGGTAGAAGAAGGTGAGCAGCAGCGTGCGGATGTGCGAGCCGTCAACATCCGCGTCCGTCATAATGACAATGCGGTGGTAACGTAACTTGCTCTCATCGAACCCGCCTTGCTCCGGCTCGCCACGGCCAATGCCGGTGCCAAGCGCCGTAATCAGCGTGCCAATTTCCGCCGAGCCCAGCATCTTATCAAAGCGCGCCCGCTCAACATTGAGGATTTTACCCTTCAGCGGCAAAATCGCCTGGAATTTACGGTCACGTCCCTGTTTGGCGGAGCCGCCGGCGCTGTCACCCTCGACCAGGAAGAGTTCAGATTTTGCCGGGTCGCGCTCCTGGCAGTCAGCCAGCTTGCCGGGCAATGACGAGATATCCAGCACCCCCTTGCGCCGGGTGAGTTCGCGCGCCTTACGGGCGGCCTCGCGGGCGGAGGCAGCGTCCATCACTTTCTGGACGATGGACCTTGCTTCCTTCGGGTGCGTTTCAAACCAATGGCTGAGCGCGTCCGCCACGGCGGATTGCACCACCGGCTGAACCTCGGAAGAAATCAACTTGTCCTTGGTCTGAGAGGAGAATTTCGGGTCTGGCACCTTCACTGAAAGCACCGCGGTCATGCCCTCGCGCATATCCTCGCCGGATAGCTCCAAATTGTCCTTCTTGCTCATGCCCTGGGCATATTTTGAAACCACACGGGTCAGCGCCGCGCGAAATCCGGCCAGATGCGTGCCGCCGTCGCGCTGGGTGATGTTGTTGGTGAAACACAACATCGTCTCATGGTAGGAATCATTCCAGGTCAGCGCGAACTCAACCCGGATACCATGTTCCTTGGCTTCACCGATTGATGTAATCGGCGTGGCGAGAATCGGAGTCTTGGCGCGGTCGAGCCATAACGTAAATTCCGCAACGCCGCCCTTGTAGCAAAAATTTGCCTCTACATGCGGCGCGTGCCGCTCGTCGCGCAGAATAATCGTCAAGCCGGAATTTAAAAATGCCAGCTCGCGCAACCGGCGCTCAAATACCGCATAGTCAAAGTCAACATGCGTAAAGGTGCCGCTGGATGGTTTGAACGTGACCTCAGTGCCGTTGGCATGGTCCGCCGGGCCAACCACCGTCAAAGGTGCCACCGTCTCGCCATGCTCAAAGCGGATGAAATGCTCCACCCCCTCGCGCCAAATCCGCACTTCCATCCATTCTGACAGCGCATTGACCACCGCCGCCCCCACACCATGCAAGCCACCCGAAACCTTGTAGGAATTCTGGTTGAACTTGCCGCCGGCATGCAATTTGGTCAGCACCACCTCAGCCGCCGAAATGCCTTCCTCAACATGAATATCGGTGGGAATCCCGCGCCCGTCATCGGTCACGGTCATCGACCCATCGCCATTCAAAACCGCCTCAACCCGCGAGGCATACCCCGCCTGCGCCTCGTCCACCGCGTTATCAATAATCTCAAAACCCATGTGATGCAGGCCCGAGCCATCATCAGTGTCGCCAATATACATCCCAGGGCGCTTGCGAACCGCATCCAGCCCCTTCAAAACACTAATCGACGCCGCATCATACGCTTCGTCCTTCGGGACCTCAGGCAACACAGGCTCACTCATAAAAATCAACGCTCCAACAACCGCTCACGAACCACCAACCTACACGAAACCGCCGTGAAAGCCAAAGGTTGGGAGGTAAGTCAGGCCAAGGGGCTCTGCCCCTTGGATCCCCGCTAAGGGCACAGCCCTTAGAACCATTTAAGGGTCAGAAAAGGGGACCACCCTCTGGCGTTGAAACATCCCGGTGTGGTCCCCTTTTCTGACCCTTCACTTATGGATTCCAAAGGCTCAGCCTTTGGCAGGGGTCCAGGGGACAGCGTCCCCTGACCTTGCTTACGTCCCCACCCTCAGGCGTTCACGGCGACTTTCGGGAAGGCGCGTTCGGCGGGTTCGGCGGCGCCGAGCTGGTGGGCGAGTTTGGTGATGGCGTCGCGGAACGGGCCTTTGATGCTGGTGCCCATTTCGCCGAATTTCTCGGCTTTGGGGATGATGCGGGGCAGGTCCGGGATGACGATGTCGAATTTGAGTGAGAGCGATTGTTCCATGAATTTCTGGGTCAGCCCGTAGGGTCTGCCGGCCTGGTTGAGGACCAGGGTGGTGCGGGTGCCGGGATTGGCGGGCTGGGCGGTGAGGCGCTCGAAGTTGCGCAGGCTCATGATGCTGGGGTCAAGGATGATGACGCGCTGCTGGGCCAGTTCGAGGATATCGCGGGCGAACGGCAGGCGGCGCGCCCCGGTATCGGCGATCACGAATTTGAAGCGGCCCAGCAGGGCTTTGGTGAGGGTTTTGGCGGCACCTTCGGGGTAGTCGAGGCGCTGGGTGAGGGATTCCTGGCCGGCCAGCACATGCAGCCGGTCCCCGGCGGGCTGGGCGACGCGCTCAATCAGCATGGAATCCATGCGTTCGGGCGATTGCAGGGCGGCGGCGAGGCCCCAGCTGGGGTCGACATTGAGGGCCAGGGCGGCGGTGCCGGTTTGCAGGTCGGTATCGAGCAAAATAGTGTGGCGATGCAGATCATGGCCGATGATCCAGGCCAGGTTGGCGGCGATGGTGGTGGTGCCCACCCCGCCACGGGCCCCGGTGAGGGCGATGATATGGCCGGTAAGGGGGGCGACGGTGGGTTTGGGGTCAGGCTGGATATGCGGCAGCAGCAGCTTGATCACGTCAGGCTTGGTCAGCGGTTTGGCGAGATATTCACGCACCCCCATGCCGTTGACCACGGCGCGGTAGAAGCTCAGCTCACGCGCCGGGCCGATCACCAGCACATTGGTTCCCGGCTCCACCAGCTCGGCCAGTTCCAGCATGGCTGACAGCGGCTGCTCCTCGCCGGTCAAATCCACCAGCAGCGTTTGCGGGCAGGGGATACGGCTGAGGATGGCGAGGGTTTTGCGGAAATCCACCACATGAAAGGTGCCGCCGTTGGTGAGCGTGCCTTCAAAACTGCTCTCCAGCAGGGCGGCAGTGGCGGCGTCGGCGGCGAAGCCGATGAAGCTCTGTCTGGCAAGCAGGCCGGAGGGAGCCTGCGGCATTGGCAACGGGCGGCTTGGGTTAAACTGGGACTGGCTGGAGGACATGGCGGCACCTGAAGCAACGTCAACGCTGATGTTTGACTGCGTGCCGAATGTTTCGGGCGATCCGTCGGTCCCTGTGCATCACGGGCGGATCCGTCCTGGGCAGGATGCAGGCCGGGGGTTTTCTACTTTATTAACGCCGCATCGTCCGTGCGCGTTTTTAATAAAAAAACCGGCGGGGCGGTTATGGCGTGATCACCCGTGGCATCCCAGGCCGGCTTTGCTCAGCGGCCAGAGACTCCATGGTGATGACGCGCACCAGCCGGGCCGCGGGGGCCTGCATGATCACCACCGGGTCAGGGGCGTCGATGTTGATATCGTTGATGGCGGACGGGATGTTACCGATGCCGTGCCAGGCGGCCAGCACCCGGCGCTGGTAGGGCAAGCCGAGGTCCGGCACTGCTGAATGGTAATCGGCGATGGCGGTGTTCCAGGAGCCGGTCTGGGCTTTGAGTTGCGAGAGATAACCGGCGGCGTAGGTGGCGTTGGCGGCGGGGTCGAAGGCGGTGTCTAGGTCGGGGAAGGCGTCCGGGTGGTATTTCAGGCTCACCTGGAAGCAGCCGACGTCGATATCATTGGCACCGGAGGATTGCGCGAGGCGGGTGAAGGCGATGGCGTCCTGCTTGCTGGCGAAATAATGCCCGGCACCGTCGATATTCACGGTCCATGGCCAGGGGGCGACGTGGCCGGTGAGGGCGTCAACCCGGCCGGATTCCACCATGCCGATCGAGACCAGGATATTGGCGGGCAGGGTAGCGGCGGTCTCGGCGGCGTTGCCGGCGGCAGCGCAAGAGCTGGCGGGCGCGGCGATGGGTACGCTGGCGGCGGCTGGGGTTGCCAGGCCGAGGATCCAGAGCACCCAAAAGGGCGGCCCGAAAATGATCAGCAAACGGGTCATAAGTGGTTCATAACGTTAAAAGCAGGTGGATGACGAGGGTTTAATCGGGGGGAGAGGTGAATAATCTTGAGTTGTGACGCGGCGCTGCCCATTTTTTGAAGACGGGCGGCGCCTCATCAGGCGCGGCCGCGATGAATTATATAAAACTCAGGAGATCGCTATGCGTTCACTATGGCTGGCTTCGGCTGCAATCGTGCTTTCCGCCGGTATGGCTTGCGCACAATCCGCCCCGCCAGGGGACCAGAATGTCGCCTCCACCACGCCGCCGATGGGGGCGATGCCAATGCAGCATCAGATGATGAATAATGGGCCTCTTCCCCAGGATGCCAACGTGCAGACCTATTTGCGGATTGCCGAGAAGGCGATTCACGGGCGCGACAAGGCGAGGGCCGATGATGCGCTCTCGCACGCCGAGACCTTGGTTTTAACCCGCTCGGTGCCGCAATCAGCCGGGATTCCGGTTGATCATTCTTCCCGGGTGGAGATTATCGAGCAAGCGAGAGCCGCGCTGGCCAGCGGTGATTTTGGCCAGGCCGCGCATCTGACCCACCGGGCGATGATGCCCACGGCAAGCTGATTTCGTTAAATATCGATGATTTTGGCGGAAATGGGCGCTGCATGGCGCCCATTTTCTTTTGCCACTCGCTTTTGCGCCGCAATATGGCTATGCGGGCAGCGAAACTAGCAGGTTGCCCTTAAAAATGTCCGTTCTGAATATCCGTAACGTCGCCATCATCGCCCACGTCGATCATGGCAAAACCACTCTTGTTGACCAGTTGCTGCGTCAATCCGGTGCCTTCGCCGCCCATCAGGCGCTGACCGAGCGCGCGCTTGACCGCAACGATCTCGAAAAAGAGCGTGGCATCACCATTCTCGCCAAAGTGGCTTCGGTGGTCTGGAACGACACCCGCATCAACATCGTTGACACCCCCGGCCACGCCGATTTCGGCGGCGAGGTGGAGCGGATTTTGAACATGGTGGATGGCGCGGTGATTTTGGTGGACGCCGCCGAAGGCGTGCTGCCGCAGACCAAGTTCGTGCTGGGCAAGGCCCTCGCGCAAGGCCTGCGCCCGATCGTGGTGGTCAATAAAATTGACCGTCAGGACGCCCGCCCGGATGACGTGCATAACGAAATTTTTGACCTTTTCGCCGCCCTCGGCGCGTCCGATGAGCAGCTCGATTTCCCGATGCTATTCGCCTCCGGCCGGCAAGGCTGGGCTGTGAAGGAACTCACCGACGAGCGCACCAATCTCAACCCGCTGTTTGACCTGATCCTGAGCCATGTTCCGGCCCCGGATTTGGACCCAACCGCGCCGTTCGGCATGGTGGCCTCGATTCTGGAATCCGACACTTTCCTCGGCCGCGTGCTGACCGGCCGTGTCGAGCAAGGCCGCGCCACGTTGAACATGCCGGTGAAGGTGTATCGTCTGGATGGCACCGTGGTGGAAACCGGCCGCCTGACCAAATTGCTCTCCTTCCGTGGCCTGGAGCGCGTGGCGGTGGATGAGGTTTCGGCGGGTGATATCATCGCCGTCGCCGGCCTGACCGATGCCACCGTGCCGGAAACCATCGGCTCACCGGACCTGCCCGGCCCGCTGCCCGCCACCCCGATCGACCCGCCAACCCTGGCGATGACCTTCCGCATCAATGACGGCCCGCTGGCCGGCCGCGAAGGCAAAAAAGTCACCTCGCGCCAGATCCGTGACCGTTTGTACCGCGAAGCCGAAGGCAACGTCGCCATCCATGTGCAGGATTCCACCGAGACCGATGCGTTTGAAGTCTCAGGCCGCGGCGAATTGCAGCTCGGCGTGTTGATCGAGCAAATGCGCCGTGAAGGCTTTGAGCTGACCATCGGCCGCCCAAAAGTGCTGACCCGCCGCAACCCGGAAACCGGCGAGCGCGAAGAGCCGTATGAAGACACCCTCATCGATGTCGATGAGCCCTATGCCGGCGTGGTGGTCGAGAAAATGTCGCGCCGTAAGGGCGAGCTGCAGGACATCCGCCCCTCCGGCGGTGGCAAGCAGCGCCTCACCTTCCGCATCCCCTCGCGCGGCCTCATCGGGTATCATGGTGAGTTCCTCACCGACACCCGCGGCTCGGGCGTCATGAACCGGATGTTCGCCGGCTACGGCCCCTGGAAAGGCGCGATCGAAGGCCGCCGCAACGGCGCGTTGATCTCCTCGGAAGATGGCGAAGCCGTGCAATATGCCTTGTTCGCCTTGCAGGAACGCGGCGTGATGTTCGTCAACCCGGGTGAAAAAGTTTACGTCGGCATGATCCTCGGTGAGCATAGCCGCGAGAACGATCTCGACATCAATCCGGTCAAGGAAAAGAAGCTCACCAACATCCGCGCCGCCGGTAAGGACGAAGCCCTGCTGCTGGTGCCGCCCCGCCGGATGACGCTGGAACAAGCCATCGCCTATGTCGAGGATGACGAGCTGGTGGAAGTGACCCCGGGCGCGGTGCGGTTGCGCAAAAAGCATCTGGACCCCAACGCCCGCAAGCGCGCCGATAAAAAATCCGACGACGCGGCTTAATTGCCCGAGGTGATGGGTGGCTGAAACCATCCGTCACCTCATATTGCCGTTGCTTAAATAGCCCTCGCCATGCAATTTACCGTGCAATCACGCGGTAGGGGGGCTGTAATGCGGTTTATTTTGATGGCTTTCGGGTTGATTATGTTATCAGCCAGTATGGCGCGGGCGGATACCACCCTGCCGCCGCGCAAGGCCGGTTTTTGGGTGACCACCATGGTCATGCATATGCAGATGGCGGGGCAGGCTCCTGATAACGACAGCACGCCGATGATTACCGCGATGTGCACCGACCCCGCCACCGATTTAAAGACCATGAATATGCGGATGGGGGCGATGGGCAAGTGCGACCCTTTGCAGGTTGAGGGCGGCGATGGCAGCTATACAGTGACTTCGAAATGCGCCGATCCGATGGGTGGCGGCGTGCCGATTCTGACCCATACGACGATGACTTATGTAGGCGATAATACGATGCACATGGAATCGCACACCAGTTCAGCGCACATCACCGGCGATATGACCGGTGATTCCAAATGGCAGGGCGCTTGCCCGGCAGGGTTGGTGCCGGGTGATGTGGGCCGGATGGTAAACGGCGTTTTTAAGAAATTGACAAATGTAAATGACATGCCAAAGACCCCATAAGGGATTAGGGGATTCGACATGCGTTGTGATGGGTTTGGCTGTTTTATTGTTGCAACGTTTGTCTTAGGATTTGGCATGTCCGCCGCTCATCCTGCGGCGGCGGCAACCTTGCCGCCGCGCCAGTCTGGGCTTTGGCAAAGCAGCACCGTGGTCACCTTGGCCAACGGCAGCAAATACCGTAACGGCGCGCCGGTGGTGACAGTTAGTTGCGTGGACCCGGCGAGTGATTTGAAGTTTTTCACATTTGAGGGCAGCGCCTGCACCAGCATGAATATCAGCGGGTCGGGCACCAGCTATCAGATCAACGGTGCGTGCAAGGAACAAGGCAAGCCGGTGAAATTTCACACCAGCCTGAACTATACCGATAGCGAGACGGTTGAACTGGTGGGCAGCGTGACCAGCGCCAGCGGTACCGTGCATGTGAACGCCGAAATGAAATTTCAGGGGCCATGCCTGGCCGGCATGCAGCCCGGCGATGAAGGCGACATTGAAAACGGCCAGTTTGTGAAGGCCGATAACGTCAACGATTCCACCAATCAGTAGGGATGCCGTCAAGGTGATGGGGTGAGCGAAATCAGCTCAGGAATTTCGCTTAAAAATCTGGCGTTGATGACGATGCTGGGGTTTGCCTCCGGCCTGCCTCTGGCGCTCTCCGGCTTTACCTTGCGGATGTGGTTGTCCTCCGAGCATTTGGCACTCGGGGTGATTGGGCTGACCGCCAATATCGGGCTGGCTTACACATTAAAATTCCTGTGGGCGCCGGTGTTTGATGAGTTGGCAGCACCCGTTACATGGCGCCTGGGGCGCCGGCGGGGCTGGCTGCTGCTGGTGCAGGGCGCATTGGTGGTGGCGATCGCCGGGCTAGCGCTCTCAGACCCGGCGGCCAGCATCGCCGGCACGCTGGCGTTTGGCGCGGCGCTGGCGTTTGTTTCCGCCAGCCAGGATATACTCATCGACGCCTGGCGGATCGAAACCCTTGCGCTTGACCAGCAAGGTGTGGCGCTGGCCTGCTACGTGTGGGGCTACCGGGCGGCGATGCTGATCTCAGGTGCCGGTGTGATAGCTCTTTCGGTGCAAACCGGTTGGCATGAGGCGATTTTGCTGGTGGCCGGGCTGGCTTTGCTGGGACCGTTGGCCACCTTGCTGGCCACCGAACCGGTGGTGCCGGTGTTGCCGCACACGCACGGTTTTGCGGCCCGCTTCGCCGAGGCAGTGGTGGCGCCATTGCAGGAATTTCTCTCGCGGCGCGGGGCGCTGGTGATGGTGGCGTTTATTATCTCGTTCCGGTTGGGCGAGGCGCTCGCCGGGGTGATGCTGGCGCCCTATTACACCTCGCTGGGCTTTAACCGCGCCGTGATCGCGGTGGCGAATGGGCCGATTTCACTGGCGGCGACCTTGATCGGCACCGCGCTGGGCGGCTGGCTGGTCACCCGCATCGGCGTGGGAAAAGCCCTGCTGCTGACAACGTTATTTCAAACGCTGGCGCTGCTGATGTATCCGGCTTTGGGGCTGTTTCCCGGCCAGCCGCATATGCTGGTGATCACCTCGGTGCTGGAATCCTTCGCAGAAGGGTTTCAGGATGCCACTTTCCTCACCTACATGTCGGGCCTGTGCAACCGGCAATTCACCGCCACCCAATATGCGCTGCTGTCCTCACTGGCACCGCTGGCGCTGCGCACCATCGGCGGGCTTTCGGGCTTTATGGCGGCGGCGATGGGGTTTATTCCATTTTTCATCATGACCAGTTTCGCCGCCGTGCCAGCATTGGGGTTATTGCTGGTGATCTTACGCTATTACCCGCCTGAGGACCGCCGGGCCCCCGCATGAAAATTCTCATCGCCCTGCTGTTGCTGCTGCCGCATCTGGCGATGGCGGATGCAACGCGGGTGGTGGTGCCAATTTCCGAGGTGATTCTGCCGAATGGTGATTTGCGCTACAGCGTGCCGGTGAGCGTGGGTGGTGCGGCGCCGTTTCCGGCCTTGCTGGATACCGGTTCAACCGGTTTGCGGGTATTTCGCGCCATGCTGCCCGCGCAAAATTATCAGGATACTCATTTACCCAGCGTCTCATCGTTCAGCGCGGGTGATAGGCTCACCGGCACCATCGGCACCGCGCCGCTTAGTATCGGTAATGCTAGCACCGATGCGCCAGTGCGTTTTGAACTGGTGGACCAGGCCGCGTGTATGGATTTCCGGCCCCGTTGCGGTGCCGCAACCCTGGCGGCGCGTGATTATGGCATTGGTGGTGATGGCATCGCGGGCCAGGGGTTCCAGGCAATTCTCGGCATCAGCCTGCAGACGGGCAGCGATAGCGAAAACCCGCTGATGCATATGGGAGCAAAACGCTGGCTGATTGAACTGCCAGAGCCGAACAGCCATCAAACCGGGGCGTTGATTATCAACCCCGATGATAACGATGTGCATAATGCGCAAAGTTTTGCCCTGGTGCACAACGGCAGCGGCTGGCAGGATACGTTGCCAGGATGTTTGAATAATCTCAGCACCACCCAGCAGGTTTGTGGACCGACGATTCTCGATACCGGCTCGCCGGGGATGATTGTGTATATTCCCAATGCGGTGAACACCACGCTGTGGAACCCCGGCGAAAACGCCTCGTTGAGTTTTTCAGCCGCCAACCAGACCAGCCTGACGATGCCATTCAAGGTGGACGAAAACCCCGGCACCGGCTTGTTGCAGCAGGCCGCTGATACCCAGCAGAGCTATATCCTCAGCGGGTTTCTGCCGTTTTTTTATAATGATGTGCTGTACGATGCCAAGGCGGGCCAGATCGCCCTGCAGCCCCGGCCGGATGCTCCGAATCCGGCAACCAGTACCACGGCCCCGCAGATGAGTGTGAATAGTGCGATTGAGGTAATTCAAATGAACGCCCCAGATGCGATTCCGCAAGCCGCACCGAATGGCATGCCAGTGGTGATTACACCGAGCCAGTGACGCCGCCTCTTTGTCATTTCCTCTCGTCACGGCCGTGACCCGACTTGATCGGGCTATCGACCCGACCATCCACGCCTTACTTTCAACGGTGTTTGAAATCGTTTCCCCGAGAAATGTATCAAAACTGGCCCATGTTAGCGAGGAGAAGAATTTTCTGTCTGAGGCAGGCTGGTGGCTGACCTAATCCAGTCATTAGCATGGCTCAGTGAAACACAGCGGAGCATCCCTGGTCCTCCGCCATGCATTTAGCCTTGCGGATAGCTCAATTCCCAGAAGTCGCCTGAATCACGATGCTTATACAATCTTAGCCATCCGCCGGAATCGACTTTGACCTGCTCAAGTTTGTTCTTGAGTAAGTCCTGGATGATCGCCTGGTCCGCCGCTAGCTATGATGAAGTCCAACTTGCTGAAATTTTCAGAATTATTGATAAAGAATTACCCATTCTGTATCAGATTACGCGCTAATTATCCACGTCAAAGCAACGAATGGCCTCCTTGGTACAAGCCTCGCCTTCGTCATACTCGCGTAGGCGAGTATCTTCTTATCAAGCCAGAAGAATCTCGCCTGCGCGAGAATGACGAGGGGGCGCGGGAGTCACGGAGGAACACGGGAATGACGCGACGGAGGAACACGGGAAAGTTTGAATGCCGGCCTGCGCCTGCAAGAAGGTAGAGGCGGTCTAATCATCGTTTGTTTCCTCCAGCAACACCCCCGGATGGAAATAAGCGTAAATGGTGCGGGCGGTAGTTTTGTTGATGCCCGTCACGGCTTCCAGCGCCTTCAGCCCGGCGGCCTTCACCGCGCTGGCGGAACCGAAATGATTGAGCAGAGCTTTTTTGCGGGCCGGGCCGATGCCCTCTACATCATCTAACTCGCTCACCGTAATCTTTTTGGAGCGCGCGTTGCGGTGGGTGGTGATGGCAAAGCGGTGCGCTTCATCGCGCAGCCGTTGCAGAAAATACAATACCGGGTCGCGCGGCGGCAGTTGGAACGGTTCGCGGCCAGCGGTGTGGAACCATTCGCGCCCGGCATCGCGGTCGGGGCCTTTGGCGATGGCCACCAGCGGAATATCGGCGAGGCCGAGGTCCGCCATAATGCCGCTGACCGCTGAGAGCTGGCCGGCGCCGCCATCGATGAGAATCAACGACGGCCAGGTTTCATCCGAGCGGTCAGGGTTTTCCGCCAGCGCGCGCGAGAAGCGGCGTTGCAGTACCTCGCGCATCATCGCGAAATCATCGCCCGGCGTGATTACCGTTTTGATGGCGAATTTACGATAGGCGGATTTGATAAACCCCTCCGGCCCGGCGGCCACCATCACGCCATAAGCCGAAGTACCCATGATATGCGAATTATCATAGGTCTCGATGCGCGTTGGCGGCTCGGGTAAGTTGAAAACTTCCATGACAGCAGCAAGCAATTTGCCTTGCCCGGCGGTCTCGGCCAGCTTGCGTTCCAGCGCCTCGCGGGCGTTGGTTGCCGCATGTTTTACCACATCGTATTTCTCGCCACGCTGCGGCACCACGAGGCTTATTTTATGCTCGGCCTTTAATGATAAAGCCTCAGCCAGTAATCCAGCATCCTCGGGTTCGTGCGAAAGCAGCAGCAGCGGCGGCGGTGGTTTATCATCATAAAATTGCGCAATGAAGGCGGCCATCACCTGGGCGGGCTCCTCGCCCTTGCTATGCACCGGAAAGACGCTGCGGTTGCCGTTGTTGCGGCCACCGCGAATGAAGAACACCTGCACACAGGATTGTCCGGCCTCCTGATGCAGCGCAATCACGTCGGCATCGGTCAGGCTGGCCGGGTTGATGACATCCGAGCCCTGAATATAGGTGAGGCCGCGGATGCGGTCGCGGATAGCGGCGGCGCGTTCAAATTCAAGTTTTTCGGCGGCCTGTTCCATTTCGGTAGCGAGTTCTTTTTGCACCGCACCAGATTTTCCTGACAGGAACGCTTTGGCCTGGTTCACTAACAAAACGTAATCGGCTTCCGAGATGCGGCCAACGCACGGCGCCGAGCAGCGTTTGATCTGGTACAGCAAGCAGGGGCGGGTGCGGTTGGCAAAAACCGTGTCGGGGCAGTTGCGGATTAGGAACACCCGCTGGATCGCCTGCACCGTCTGGTTCACCGACCAGCCGGACGCAAACGGCCCCCAGTAGCTGGCCTTGCGCACCCGGGCACCGCGATGTTTGGCGATTTGCGGGAAGGCATTATCCTCGGTCAGCATCAGCCAGGCGTATGATTTATCGTCCCTTAACAGGATGTTATAGCGCGGCTTGAGGCGCTTGATCAGGTTGGCTTCCAGCAGCAGCGCTTCGGCTTCGGTGTGGGTGGTAAGAATTTCCATGGCGGCGGTGTCAGCCACCATTCGGCGCAGGCGCTCGGGCAGGCGCGAAACCTGGGTGTAGGAGACCACGCGTTTTTTGAGATTTTTGGCCTTACCAACGTAAAGCGCATCGCCCTTGGCATCGAGCATCCGGTACACGCCGGGGTTCGCCGGCATGGTCTCCAGCGCGGTCTCGATAACGCCTACGCCCGTTGGCGGGGAAATGTTATCCACGGTCAAGGGGTTTTATCTGTGGATAAGTCTGTGGGAAAGAGCAAAGGATACAGTTTAATGCGGGATTTCCGCGGACCGGAACGAAAACGAAAGGTGTTCGGTGATTTTCAGTTAACATGCTGATTTTACTGAATATATAAGTGAAGAGGCTGTCACAATTATGTTAAGATGAGGGGATAAACCCTTTTGATATTGACGAATTTTTTATAGTGGAAAACTAACAATTCCGCCGTTCGATTTCAACGCCCGCCGATGCTGCATCTGCGAAAACATCGAGTTTTTCAACCCGGACGCGCACCAGCACAACCCTTGGGTCGGTAAGGCAGGATGCCGCCAGCCGCTCGGCGAGGGTTTCCACCAACTGCACATGACCGGCGGCCACAATGGCGCGGGTGCGGTTGACGATGGCTTCGTAGTCCACCACCCGGGCCAGATCGTCGTGGCCAACGGCGGGGCGGGAGAGTTTTGCCCCGGAATCGTCGAGGATGGCGAGGTCCAGATTGATGCGGATGCGCTGGCTAACATCGTGCTCGTGCTTATGCACGCCGATCGAGGCGTTGAGCACCAGGTCTCGGATGAACATGTGGCGTGTGGCGCGGGCGGCGTCAGCGAGGCGGGTTTGTTCCATGCCATGAACTTGTGCGCTGCGATGCCGGCTTGTGCAACGGGAAAACCCTTCATGCCAGGGCATAGCAGCCCATATATGAGAAGTGGCTAAACCAAGCCGCGTGATTAACAAGGGGGATTTTATAATGCGTCTTACAAAAATAAGGTGCTGCCGCTGGTAGCAGCGGCGATGCTGGCGTTTAGCGGCGTGGCGATGGCCAAAACCATTAACCTGACCGGTTACTTCGGTACTGAGGGCAAGGCTGTCTCCAGCCCCTCCGGGAGGGTCAATGCAACGTTGGATACCAGCACCGATATGCTGAAATGCTCGATTTCCTATGCTGGCCTGACTGGTCCGGTGCTGGCGGCGCATTTTCATGGTCCGGCTAGTGCCGGTGAATCAGCTAAAGTGCTTATCCCGATCCCTGCCCCTTAGGCGAGCGGCATGACCGGCAGCCTGAAGGTGACCAAGGCCCAGGAGAAAATTCTGGAGGCCGGCAAAACCTATGTGAACCTGCACACCAAGGCGGCCCCGATGGGTGAAGCGTGGGCGCAGATGCTGGTGACGAAGTAACCTAAATAACTGGTGACGAAGTAACCTTCCTATGGGATAAGGTTTGGTCTATGGCAGCGGTGCGGTGAGATCAACACCGCTGCCCATGGAGCTTGCTATGAGATTTTTATTGGTTGCGTGCCTGGTTTTGCTGCCGGTGGCTGCCCGCGCGGCAACGCCTGAATTGACCGTGGAAAAACCCTGGATGCGCTATTTGCTGCCGAGCATTCCAGCGGCTGGCTACATGGAGCTGCAAAATCCGGGTGCCGCAGATGTGGTGATCACCGGGGCGGCCTCGCCGGCCTGCGGGATGCTCATGCTGCATAAAAGCACTGATACCAGCGGCATGGCGATGATGATGGATGTGCCAAGCATTACGGTGCCCGCGCATGGCAGCGTGACTCTCGCGCCGGGCGGCTATCATTTGATGTGCATGCAGCCTGCGATGAAGCTGGGTGACAACGTACCGGTGACGCTGAGCTTGCAGGACGGCAGCACCGTCTCTGCCAGCTTGCCGGTGTATGGGGCGCAGAGTTCGCCATGAAGTTAACGGCGTGGATGGCGCTTTTCGCGGCCATGACGGTTATTGCCCCGGCCTTTGCGGATTCCCCTGACGGTCAGCAGATTTTCCTGCACGGGAATGGTGCGGGCGCGATGCCGTGTGCGGCGTGCCATGGGGTGGATGCGGACGGCAATACGTCCATCGGTGCGCCGAAACTGGCGGGGCTTTCAGCGGGGGTGATTAAATCCGCATTAGCGAACTTTGCCGGTGGCGGGGGCGGTAATGCCTCGATGCAATATGTCGCGCAGGCGCTGAGTCCGGCGGAAATTGACGCTGTGGCAGCCTATCTATCTAGCTTGAAGTAAGGTTTTCCAACCAGCTTAGCAGCGAGACGTGCGCGTTTTGGTCGATGACGCCGCGTAAATCATCGGTGATGCCGGCAATATCGGGTTTATCGGTGTCCAGCCCGGCGATCAGGAATTGGGCGTCACCCTTGGCGTTGAACACATAAACCGCTGCCGAGTGCGTGACCGCATAAGGCGTGGTGGCGGTAGGTTTGGTGACTGAGAACACCACCCGGTAGCGCCGCGCCAGGCTGTAGAGCTGGTCCGGCGTGCCGCGCAGCCCCTGCACGTTGGGGCCAAATAATGCGGCGTATTGCGCCAGCGTGGCGGGTGTGTCGCGGTCCGGGTCGACGGTGACGAACAGCACCGTGACGTCATTGGCCAGCGGCCCAAGCTGCTTGAGGATTTTATCGAGATTGCCCAACGTGAACGGGCAGACATCCGGGCAGTTGGTATAGCCGAAATACAGCAGCGTGGTTTTCCCGAGGAAATCGGCGGCAGTGACGGGTTTATTGGTGGTGACATCCTGCATCGAGAGCGACAGCGGCGGCACCAGCCCCTGGATGCTGACATCCTGATCCGACAAATCCTTGTGGCAGGCCGACAGCAGCAGCAGGGCGGCAGCGGCAAGGGCGGAACGGCCGTAGCGGAGAGAGAAAATCATGGGCGTGATATCGGACGGGATTTACTCTTGTGCAAGCGGCTCGGGGTCTTGCGCGTCCAGCCCCAGCATTGTCTGGGCGGGGCCGGACTCCACCATCTCGACGGTGCGCAGCACCCGGCTGACGGCGCGGGTGCGGGTACGGGCGCGCTCGATGTTGGAGGACATCGCCGAGGCATTGGCAGCCAGCTTGCCAAGAATATCGTCCATTTTGGTCATCTCGGTGCGGGTGGCGCCGAGCAGCTTGCCGATCTCGCCGGCGCGTTTTTCCAAATCCAGCGTGATGTGGCCCAGATGAATGGTCTGCAGCATGGCGGGCAGCAGGGTTGGCCCCAGGATGATCACTTTTTCGCGCACCCGGATTTCATCGATCAGGTTGGGGATGCGGGCCACCTCCGCGAATAGGCCATCGGAAGGCAGATACATCACACCGAAATCCACGGTATCAGGCGGGCAGATGTATTTTTCGCGAATTTTTTTGGCTTCCAGCCGGATGCGAATCGCGATGTTGTCGCGGGCAGAGCGCTCGGCCTCAAGGTCAGCGGTTTCGGCGGCCAGCAGCAGGCGCTCATAATCCTCGGTTGGGAATTTACTATCCACCGGCAGCCACAGCAGGCTGCGGGATGGCATGCGGATGGCAAAATCCACCCGCTCGCGCGAGCCTTCCTGCACCGCGAAATTACGCTCAAACGCGCCGGGCGGCAGCACCTGCTCCAGCATCGCGCCCAGTTGCGCCTCGCCCCAGCCGCCCCGGGTTTTGACATTGGAGAATATCCGCTTGAGGTCACCGATCTGGGCGGCGGCGGATTGCACCTCACCCATCGCCTGCTGCACCTGCGCGAATTGCTCCAGCACGCGGGCGAAGCTGTTGGTCATTTGCTGCTCCACCGCCTCGTGCAGTTTTTCGTTCACCGAGGTCTGGATGGTGGTGAGGCGCGTCTCCAGCATCGCCAGCGTTTTCTGGTTGTCCTCGGCGGCCTGCTTGCGGAGCTGGTCAGTGGTAACGGCCACCGCTTGCACGGCGGTATTGATCTGCTCAAACGCCTTCGAGAGCGCCTCGGTGGTGCCGGACTGGATGGCGGCGGCCAGGCGGCCTTCCATCGCGGCCAGGATGACGCGGGTGGTCTCGGCCTCGGCGCGGTTGGCGGCCAGGTTCTGCTCCAGCAGCAGGCGCAGCTTCTCGGGCGACTGCTCGGCGGCCCGCCAGGAGGCCCAGGCCAGCACCGCCGCCAGCAAAACCGCCGCGATAATCAACGCCAGTAGTAATACTTCAGTGCTCATACCCATATGTTAGCCACAAAGCTGCCGTGCCGCGAGGGAGAGAGAATGATCGAGCCGATGTATTTTGAGGATTTTGCTCCTGGTCAGGTGACCGAGGCTGGTCCGATTTCTGTGAGTGAGACCGATATAATTGAATTTGGTAAGCAGTTCGACCCTCAGCCGATTCATATTGACCCGGTGGCCGCGGCATCGATTACCGGCGGGTTGATCGCCAGCGGCTGGCACACCGCCAGCCTGACCATGCGGCTGCTGGTGACGGGGCGGATTTATCAGCCGGCACCCGGCACGGTGGGGCTGGGGTTTGACTCACTGAAATGGCTGAAGCCGGTGCGCCCGGGTGACAGCTTGCGGCTGCGGGTGGAATTGCTGGCGGTGCGGGCCAGCACCAGCAAGCCAGGCTGGGGAATTATTACAAATAAAATGATAACGCTGAACCAGCACGGTGAGCCGGTGCAGGAGATGAAAAGTTCGGCTATAGTGCCGATGCGAAATAAATAAAGGAATATGCCATGAATAGCGCGGTTGCTGTTATCGCTTTTATCATTGTCGTTATCGGGGCGGTGGTGTTTGCACTGCTGAACCTGCAAGTGCCGGGCCTCGTTATTATTCTCATCGGCGTGATCTTCGGATTGACATTCCGTATCGCAGCCGAATGGGAGCGCGCCGTGGTGTTGCGCTTTGGCCGCTTCGCCGGGGTGCGCGGGCCGGGGTTGTATTTCCTCATCCCTGCGATTGAAACTGTGTACGCCACCGTTGATACCCGCCGCCAAAGCACCCGCATTTCAGCCGAGGATACGCTGACCGCCGATGCGGTTTCTGTGACGATGGATTCAATTATGTTCTGGCGCGTGCAGGATGTAAAACGTGCCGCTACTGAACTCACCGATTATCGCGGCATGATCGCGCAGGTGGCGCAAACCAGCTTGCGCGAGGTGATCAGCTCAACCACGCTGAATAATATTCTCTCGGAACGCGAAGCCATGGATGCGACGTTGCGCGAATATATCACCAAAAAATCCATGGGCTGGGGCATCGGGGAAATTTCGGTGGAAATCCGCGATGTGAAAATTCCGCCGGAACTGAACGACGCGATGAGCCGCAACGCTCAGGCCGAAAAGGAAAAGCAGGCGCGTGTGACATTGGCGAGCGCCGAAGTGGCGATTGCCCAACAGATCGCCGAAGCCAGCCAGATTTATCATCAGAACCCGGTGGCGCTGCAAATCCGCCAGATGGGGTTGATCTACGATATGAACAAAGACCGCGGCGTGACGATATTGGTGCCGACTGATATGGCCAACGCGCTAGGCGCTTCTGTGGCACTGAATGTGCCCGCGATGAACCAGGGCACGATGCCGGCATCACCCTCCTACAGCGGCCCCGGTTCCGTGCCGCGGGCGTAAGTTACCCCACGCACTCCACAATGGCCTGCAACTGGCCATTGAGGGTGGTGGCGGCGCAGAAGGATAGGTTGAAGGCGGCGGAGCCGATGGTGAAAGCATCGGCCCCGGCGTCGCGGACGGCGGTGATGCGCTCCGGGCTGTTGATATCGCCGGCGACGATCAGGGTTTTATGCCCCAGCGCTTGCCGGGCGGCTTCGATCAACGCCACCGGCTCGGCCTCGGTGGCGCGATAGGCCAGCAAATCCACCCCGGCGCAGCCCTGCGCTAAGAAATCGCAGGTGTGGGCATGGATTTGCTCAGGCGTGCCGCCGAGTTTGGTGGGGTGGCCGATGGGGGTGCCGGGAAACGGGTAGTAGCTGATATTTGAGCCGTTCAAAATCTCCAAGGTTTCCGCAACCATGGTGCCGCCAAGCAGGTGATCGACTCCGATTTCTAGTGCCATGCGGGCTGAGTTTAGCGCCGCTTGCGGTGAGGTCGCGACCACTTCGAGGTAGCTGACCGCACCGCTGGCTTGGATTTTTTGATTGAGGGTTCTCAGGGTTTCCAGATCGGCGCCGATGTCCTTGAAGCCGATGTGACGGATGTTGAGCGGGATGATTTGCTCAATGATATCGAGGCAGTTGGGAATGGTGCGGTCATCGCGGGTGAGCATGAAGATGAAGTTCATGCGATGCCCTTCGGTGAGAAGGTCCCCGCTTGCGCGGGGATGACGAAGGGCGCGGGGATGACGGCGGGGATGGCCATCAATATAAATCGAAATATTCGTTGGTCTCGGCGGCGGGAATATCCTCGCGCAGGCGCAATATCTCGGCGGTTTTTACCGTCTGGAACACATGCACGAATTCCGAGCCCAGCATGTGGATGAAATCGGTATCGGCCGCCAAGGCGGCGAGCGATTCATGCATCTCGGTCGGCAGTTTTTTGAAGCTGTCATCGGCTTCCTTCAAGCCCGAACGTTCCGGCGCCAACACGCTCTCATGCTGCATCCCCAGCAGCCCGGCGGCGATGGTGGCGGCGGCGGTGAGGTAAGGGTTGGAGAGCGCCGAGGGCACCCGCACTTCGAGATGCTGGCGCTTATCCTTGCTGGCCTTGATCCGCACGGACGCCGAACGGTCTTCCACGCCCCAGGAGACATTGGAGGGCGCAAATGTATGCGGGCGGATGCGGCGGTAGCAGTTCGGCGTGGGGTTCCAAATCGCCTGCGCGGCGGCGGCGTGTTCGAGAATCCCGGCGGTGAATTGCTTCATGATCGGGCTCATGCCGTCCTTGTCAGCGGCATCCAAAAACACGTTGCGCCCGCTCGCCAGCTCATACAGCGAAATATGAAAATGCGAGCAAGAGCCTGCAAGACCTTTATACGGCTTGGTCATGAAGGTGGCCAGCAGGCCCTCGGTGTGCAAAAATTCCTTGACGGTGTTTTTGAACACAAAGGCGCGGTCAGCCGCGGCAATGCCGTCAGCGGCGGCGAAGTTCAGCTCCCATTGGCTGGGGCCATATTCGCCGTTGGCGGTGATCATATCCACGCCGCTGAGGTTGAGCACGCGCATTAGTTTATCGAGCGCCGGATGCTGATGCAGTAGCGAGGTCACGAAGATCGGCTGGCCGGTGTAAAGCGGTTTGCGGGTGGCGGCATCCACCACGTAAAATTCATACTCATGGCCCATCTTCACGCCGTAACCCATGGCGGCGGCGAGGCTCAGGATATTCTTCAGCACGGTGCGCGGAGCCGCCGGCTGCGGGCGGCCATCGTACCATTTGGTATCGCAAATCACCCGGGCGGTGTTGGCCAGCCAGGGCACATTGCTCACGGTATCGGGGTCCGGCACCATCAGGCAGTCAGCGAAATTGATATCCTCATTATAGCCGGTGCCTTGAATCGGGATCGAGGCGGAATCCAGTGTCACCGCGCCGCCATACAGGTTCAGCCCGTTCAGCGTGTAGCTTTCCACATGGTTCATCGGCACGGTCTTGCCGCGCGACAGTCCGGCCAGGTCGGGCAGTTCAAAGCGGACATATTCCACCGAGTTTTCGCGTAAATTCTGGGCGAAATTGCTGGCGGTTTCGGGCGTGTGATGAAAATACGGCAGTGACATTGCGGGAGTCCCTATGCGGCTTGTTGGGCGCTGATGGTGCGGGCCGCGATGTTCAGGAAGTTGCTGAAGATCGTGGTGGCGGCACTGTGCAATGCGGCGAAATTCTGTGCAACGTCCTCCTGGATGCCGGGCAGCGCGCCGGGCCCCTTCACCCGTTCCAGAGCCGCAATATATTGCGGAATGGCGCCCCATTCGGCGGCGGTGGTGTGGGTGAGTTCCATGTGAAATTGCAGCCCATAGGCGTGGCTGCCGACGGCCTGCGCCTGGATCGCGCAGCCGGGCGAGGTGGCGATCACGCGGCCACCGGGCGGCAGTTTGGTCACCTCCGCGCCGTGCCACTGAAAACAGGCGCAAACCTCGCCGACATCCTCAAACAGCGGGTTGGGGCTGAGGGTGACGTTGCTCATGCCGACTTCCGGCGGGGCGGTCATCAGTTTGGCTTCGCCACCGCAGGCGTCGGCCAGTAGTTGGTGGCCGAGGCACATGCCCAAATAAGGGCGGCCTGCCATCACCCAGTCGCGGATGGCGGCTTTTTCGGCCACCAGCCAGGGGTGTTCGGCCTCCTCCCACACATCCATCGGGCCGCCCATCACCAGCAGCGCATCATAATCATCGAGCGGCGGAATGTCCTCGCCCTCATCGAGCTCAACGGCCTCCCAGGTATGGCCGTAGGCTTGCATGACATCGCGGAAGCTGCCGGGATGCTCGGAGGCGATATGCTGGAAAACCAGAATTCTCATGCTGCCACAATCTCCGCTTCGACCCCATGGACAGCGGTGCTCTCACCGATATCGGCATGCGCTCCATTATACAGCGCATTGATGTTGGCACCCTGCGAGAAGCGCGGCCAGCGGCCTTTGGGGGCCAGCGCCACGCCGCGCGGCAAACTGGCATCAAGATGCAGTTTCATTGTGATCTCATTTTCATGGTTGCGTAGATGCACCAAGCTGCCCTCGAAGAGGTTGCGAGCGGCAGCGTCATCGGGATGCAGGCTGACAATGGCATCCCCGAGTTTTTCGCGGATTTTCAAATCATTCCCATAGGCGCTGTTCATGGTCCAGGGCGAAGCTGGGGAGAGCACGCGCAGCCTGTCACCGGCGGCGGGCGCATCGGCATGGGCGTAGGGGAGTTTGGGCGCACCGGCGGCCAGCGCCTGTTCGGAGGAAATTTCCACTTTGCCCGAGGGCGTGGGGAAGATTTTATTGGCAAAGGGCGTGATGATGGTTTTGGAAAATTCTTGGCAGCCGCTGGCCACCAGCCCAGCAAAATTTTCCGCAACGCCGGTGGCGGCGGTGAGGCTGTCCAGCAGTTGCGCATCGCTCTCGTAAAGCTCCGGCGCATTCAACCCCATGGCACGGCTTAAGCGCCGGAAAATCTCCTGGTTCGGGAGCGCCTCTCCCATCGGCGCGGCGGCTTTTACCTGGGCGCTGACGGTGAGGTTGAAATATGGCAGCACCAGATCATCAAACTCCAGGAAGCTGGCGGCGGGGAGAATCCAGTCGGCATAGTCGGTGGTGTCGGTGGAGAATAAGTCCAGGCAGACGTGGAATAAATCCTCGCGGGCCAGCGCTTGCCGTAGCATCGCCTGACGCGGCGAGGAGGCCAGAATATTATTGTTCCAGCACAGCAGCGCCGAAGCCCGCGCCGGGTCGCCCAATGTTGCGGCCAAATCGAGATGTGAGATCGAAGGCGCACCATCCGGCCCGGCCAGATGCGCGGCGGTGAGCCTGCCCATATCCACCCCGCGGGTGGCGGGGCCGTTGAGGTAGCACAGCCCGGCATCGGGTTTGGCGAGGTTGCCGGTGACGGCGGCGAGGGCAGCGGCGGCGCGGAACACGTTGCCGCCCTTGGGCTGGCGTTGCACGCCCTGGCCGAGCCACAGCAACGATGGCCCGGTGGCATAAAGCCTTGCGGCCTGCTCGATCAGTGCCACGGGTACATCAGTTACGGCTGCGGTCCATTCCGGGGTGGCTTTGGCAACCTCGTCAGCCAGATCATCCCAGCCGATGACATGATTATCGATAAACTCCGCATCCAGCAGCCCATCCCGCTTGGCGATATGCATGAAGCCGAACGCCAGCGCCGCATCTGACCCCGGCCGGAGTTGCAGGTGCAGATGCGCGCGTTCAGCGGTAGGGTGGCGGATCGGGTCGATCACGATAATCTTGCCCGGTGCTTCGGCCAGCCAATGCTTGTGCATATGCGGCGCACTGGCGAACGGGTTGGCCCCCCATACCATGATGCAGGCTGCCTGAGCGGCGGCGCGGGGGTCAAAGCCGGTGCAGCTATCACCCAGCGTCCAGTTCAGCGCCACATGCCCGGCTTTGTTGCACACCGAATCCGGGTCCACCTCGGTCGCGCCGATGGCGTTGAAAAACCGCACCCCAAAGCTGCCGGCCAGCATCGCGACAGTGCCGGTGTAATGGGTGTGCAGAATTTTCGCAGGGTTTTCAGCGCGGATTTCATTTAGCCGGGCCGCGATGTCGCGCAGCGCCTCATCCCAACTGGCGGCGGCAAATTTCCCCTCGCCCTTGTTGCCGATGCGCTTAAGCGGTGTGGTCAGCCGGGCGGCTTCGTCGCGCCAGATGCCGTTATAGGCCAGCGCACATTTGCCGCACAAAGCACCGCGCGAGACCGGGTGCTCCGGGTCGCCCAGCACCTTGGTAATCAGCCCGTCATGCTTCACCACCGCAATGCCACAGGCGTCATAGCAGTCTCGCGGGCAGGTGGTTTTGACGATCTCACGCATCGGCAGGTGCTGAGGAAAATTTCCTGGTCATAAACTTAGTATCTTACCGGTAATTTTGCATTGGGAAAGAGACTTTTGCAGCGCGGCGATGATTTTGCGGCACGATATCGCCTTGCGGTTTACCCCGGTTGGTTCGAGATTGCCGCCCATGCCCATCCGTCTGCTGTCCCCCAATATCGTAAACCGTATCGCCGCCGGTGAGGTGATCGAACGCCCGGCGGCGGCGGTGAAGGAGCTGGTGGAGAACGCGCTGGATGCCGGGGCACGCCGGATTGAGGTGATTCTGGTGGGCGGCGGCATCACCCGCATCGAGGTGATCGACGATGGCAGCGGCATCGCCCGTGATGAATTGGGCCTCGCCATTGAACGCCACGCCACCTCAAAGCTGAGCGATGAAACCCTGGTGCGGATCGCCACTCTGGGGTTTCGCGGTGAGGCGCTGCCCAGCATCGGCGCGGCAGCCAAGCTGATATTGATCAGCCGCCCCAAAGGCCAGGATGGCGCGTATAAAATTGCAGTCGCGGGGGGTGAGGTGTCGGCCGTGGCTCCGGCCTCTGGCCCTGACGGCACACGGGCGATTGTGGAGGAGTTATTCTACGCCACCCCGGCCCGGCGGAAGTTTTTGCGCAAACCGGCGGCGGAGGCCGATGCGGCGGAGCGGGCGGTGTGGCGGCTGGCACTTTCCGCCCCGCAGGTAGCGTTCCGGCTGGTCTCCGATGAGCGGGTGATGTTTGACGTGGCGGTTCAGGATGAGGCAGCCCGGGTGGCGGCGCTGTTTGGCCGGGAAACCGCCGGCGGGTTGCTGGCGCTGGAGGCCGAGCGTGATGGCGTGCGGCTGCTGGGGCTGGCCGGCCCGGCCAGCCTTTCCCGCGCCACCACCGCCTTGCAGAGCTTTGTGGTGAATGGCCGGCCGGTGCAGGACCCGCTGCTGCGGATGGCGCTGCGTCTAGCCTACCGCGATGTTATTCCCGCCGGGCGGCACCCGGTGGCGGCGCTCAGGCTGGAGGTGCCGCCGGAGGCGCTGGATGTGAATGTACACCCGGCCAAAACCGAGTTGCGCTTCGCTGATGCCAACGGGGTGCGCAGCCTGGTCATCGGCGCCATCGGGCGGTTGCTGGAACGGCCGGTGTCTCTGGCGGGCGCACCGCCGGTTTATGCCCCGCTTTCCGGCCAGCGCCCCACGTTGAATTTGCCCACCCGCCCCAGCCTGCAGGCCAGGGGCTTCGCCGAGGCGGAATTTACCCTGCTAACCCCGCCCGAGGCGCGGCAGTTTGAGCCGCTGGAACCGCTGCCAGACCACCCGCTGGGCGCCCCGGTGGCGCAGATTCTGGATACCTATATCCTGGCGGTGGCGGCGGATGGCAGCCTGGTGATTGTGGACCAGCATGCCGCGCATGAACGCCTGACCGAGGAGCGCTTGCGAGCAGAATTTCAGGCCGGGCGGGTGGCGAGCCAGCCGTTGTTATTGCCAGTGGTGGTGGATTTCATGCCCGCCGAGGCGGCGCGGCTGCTGGCGCAGGCCAGCGTGCTGCAAAACCTGGGGCTGGAGATTGAGGCGTTTGGGCCAGGCGCGGTGCTGGTGCGCGCGGTGCCAGCGGCCTTGAAGGAGCCGGATGCGGCGGCTTTGCTGCGGGATTTGGCCGAAGAGTTTGGCGAGAGCGAGACGCCGGTGGCGCTGGAGGCGAAGCTGGATTCCGCGTTGGCGCGGCTGGCCTGCCACCGCTCAATCCGCGCCGGGCGGCGGCTGGCACCGGCGGAGATGGCAGCGCTGCTGCGCGAGATGGAAGCCACGCCCCGGGCCGGAACATGTAGTCATGGACGTCCGACGTTCCTCAAGCTGACGCGGGCGGAATTGGAGACGATGTTCGGACGACGGGGGACGTGAGATTCAAGGGGTGTTTTGGCACTTGACGCACGTCATTATTTCAATATATCTGGAATTATGGAATCAAATGACGCCATTTCAGCCTTTGCGGCGCTCGCCCAGGAGACGCGCTTGGCGGTGTTTCGCGCCCTGGTGCGGGCTGAGCCGGCGGGGATCGCGGCGGGAGACTTGGCGCGGGATTTGGGTGTGCCGGCCAACACCATGTCGGCGCATCTTTCGGTACTGGCGCGGGCCGGGCTGGTGAGCAGCCGCCGTGACAGCCGCTCGATCATCTACCGTGCGGAGATCACCAGACTGCGCGAGGTAATCGTGTTTCTGGCGGCGGATTGTTGTGGTGGCAATGCCGACTTATGTGCGCCGCTGGTGGCGGATTTAATGCCTTGCTGTGACGAGGAGAGGTTTCATGCCTGATAGAACTTATAATGTGATGTTTCTGTGCACCGGCAATTCAGCCCGCTCGATCATGGCGGAAGCGATTTTACAACGCGATGGCGGTGGCCATTTCCGCGCCTACTCGGCGGGCAGTTTCCCCAACGGCACGGTTAATCCGTTCGCGCTGAAGGTACTACAGAGTTATGGTTATTCCGCGGTGGGGGCGCGCTCCAAAAGCTGGGATGAGTTCTCCGGCCCGGATGCGCCGGTGATGGATTTTGTATTCACGGTATGTGACAACGCCGCCGGTGAAGTTTGTCCGGTCTGGCCGGGGCACCCGATGACGGCGCATTGGGGGATCGATGACCCGGCTTCGGTGCAGGGGCCGGATATTGAAAAGGAAAAAGCCTTTGTGCAGGCCTTCAAATATTTACGCACGCGCATTAGCGTGTTCCTCAGCCTGCCGCTCGCCAGCATCGATCAAATGGCGCTTGGCACCAAATTGCGTGAAATTGGCAGGCTTGAGGGTACAAGCTCGCCGCGCCCCGGTGTTGCGTGATGAGTGCTGCTGAAGTGGTGATCTATTTCAATCCGAAATGCGGTACCGCCCGCAATGTGCTGGCGATGATCCGCAATGCCGGCATTGAGCCGCATATCATCGAATATTTAAAAACCCCGCCATCACGCGAAGTGTTACGGCAATTGACGGCGCGGGCGGGAGTGACGATCCGCGACTGGCTGCGCGAGAAAGACACGCCCTATGCTGAGCTTGGCCTGGATAATCCGGCGCTGAGCGATGATGAATTGCTTGATGCCATCGAGCAGCACCCGATTTTGCTCAACCGCCCGATTGTGGTGACTCCGCTGGGTGTGCGGCTGTGCCGGCCTTCGGAACTGGTGCTGGATTTGCTACCGGCGACGCAAAAAGCAGCATTTTCCAAGGAAGATGGCGAAGCGGTGGTGGACGCAACGGGTCAGCGCGTTCGCTAAATTTCGGCAACACCTGACGATTTGAGGAGACGCCGATGCTGGCGCTGGCGATATTTTTACTAACCTTGGTCTTCGTCATCTGGCAGCCACGCGGTCTCGGCATTGGCTGGAGCGCCATGGGCGGAGCGGCGGTGGCGTTGGTGACCGGGGTGGTGCATTGGCATGATATCGGTGTG
This sequence comes from Acidocella sp., assembly GCA_031291755.1. Classification (GTDB taxonomy): domain Bacteria; phylum Pseudomonadota; class Alphaproteobacteria; order Acetobacterales; family Acetobacteraceae; genus Acidocella. The sequence continues at coordinate 33,339 of JARLIK010000008.1, forward strand.
GTGTGGCACATCGTGTGGGACGCCACCTTCACCTTCGTCGCACTGATCATCATTTCATTATTGCTGGATGAAGCTGGGTTTTTTGAATGGGCGGCGCTGCATGTGGCGCGTTGGGGCGGTGGCCGCGGGCGGTTTTTGTTTCCGCTGGTGGTATTGCTGGGCGCGGCCATTTCGGCGGTGTTCGCCAATGACGGCGCGGCTTTGCTGCTCACCCCCATCATGGTGGCGATTTTACTGCGGCTGGAATTTACCCCGGTGCAGACCTTGGCTTTTGTGGTGGCCTGCGGGTTTGTGGCGGACACCACCAGCCTGCCGCTGATCATTTCCAATCTCGTCAATATCGTCAGCGCCAATTATTTTAATATCACTTTCAACCGTTATGCGCTGGTGATGGTGCCGGTTGATGTAATTTCCTTGGGTGCCACGCTGGCGGTGTTATGGGCATTTTATGCGCGGGTGATGCCGGTGCATTATGACCTCGCTAACATCGAAGACCCAGTGCACGCGATTCGTGACCGGGTGATCTTCAAAGCTGCTTTTCCCATACTCGGTTTATTGTTAATTGCGTATTTTGTATTTGCCCCCTTAGGTGTGCCGGTTTCGGTGGTGACCTGCGGTGGTGCGGCGATATTATTTGTTATTGCAGCCAAAGGGCATGTGATTTCGGTGCGTAAAGTGATGCGCCACGCGCCCTGGCAGATCGTGATTTTTTCGCTCGGTATGTATCTGGTGGTGTATGGGCTGCGCAATGCGGGCCTTACAGCTTATCTGGCGCATGGGCTGGAATGGCTGGCGGGGCGCGGCGATATGGTGGCCACCATTGGCACCGGCTTTGGCGCGGCGCTGTTATCCTCGGTGATGAATAACATGCCCGGTGTGCTGGTGGGCACGCTCTCTATCGAGCAAGCGGCAAACTTGCCGCCGCTGACGCGGGAATTGATGATCTATGCAAATGTCATCGGGTGCGATTTAGGCCCCAAATTCACCCCCATTGGCAGCCTGGCTACATTACTGTGGCTGAACGTGCTGGGGCGCAAAGGTATTAGCATTTCATGGGGGCAGTATATGAAAGTCGGCCTCAGCATCACCCCGCCGGTGCTGCTGGTGGTGCTGGTGGCGCTGGATTTATGGCTACGAATGCTCGGCCCATGATGCGGCGGCCAAGTCGTCGGGCGTGTTGATGTTCATAAACGGATCATAGGGCGCGTTGAATGAAACCTGCCGGGCGTGGATGAGCTTCAGGAAATCCCGCACCTTGTATTTGCCTTCCGGTTCCAAAAACCGCTCCAGCATGGGCAGGCAATCAACCGGCCACAACGCGGCCAGATGGTGCTGGCGGCCCTGGTAGCAGCCCACCGATGGTGCTGGGCTGAGCCGCTCAGCGAGGTTATGCGGAATGAAGGGTGTATCCACTGGAACGGTGAGAAGGGCGGCAGCCCCGATGTCCGCGGCCCAGGCCAGCCCGGCGGCGACGCCTGCCAGCGGGCCTTTGCCTTGGTGAAGGTCTGGCAGCACCGGCAGGCCAAACTCAGCGAAGCGCGCGGCGTCACCATTGGCGCTGATGGCGATACGATGCACCTGCGGGGTGAGGCGGGTGAGCAAATGACTGATTAACGGGATGCCATCGAGCGTCACGAAGGCCTTGTCGGCACCGCCGAGCCTGGTGCCTTGGCCACCGGCCAAAATGAGGGCGGCGATCATGCTGTTATAAGCAGGAGGGAGATGGGGCGAACGACGGGGATTGAACCCGCGACAACCGGTACCACAAACCGGCGCTCTACCAACTGAGCTACGTCCGCCATCAGGTGCTCTGACCAGAGCTGGGTGGTACTGCGCTCAAGCGGTCGCCGTCAATGTTTGTACCGGCGTTAACCAATTTTCCAGCCGGGCGAGGGCATCATTGAGCACCGAATCCTGTTTGCAGAAGGCAAAGCGCACAAAATTTGTTGGGCCGTCGCTGTCGTAAAAGGCTGAGAGCGGGATGGCGGCCACCCTAGCCTGCGTGGTGATGGTGCGGCAGAATTGCATGTCATCGCCCTCAAACCCAAGCGGGGCGATGTCGGCGGTAATGAAATAGCTGCCATCCGCCGGCAGCACACCAAAGCCGAGGCCGGCCAGGCCAGCGGCCAACAAATCGCGCTTGGCGGCCAAAGTGGCACCTAAGGCGGTGAAGTACTCATCCGGTTTGGCCAGCCCCAGCGCCACCGCGCGTTGCAGGTTAGGCGCACTTGTGAAGGTGAGGTTCTGGTGCGCCTTGGCAACCACGCCCACCAATTCATTGGGGCCGGAGACATAGCCGATCTTCCAGCCGGTGAGGGAAAAGGTTTTGCCGGCACTGCCGATCCGTAATGTCCGCGCCGCCATGCCGGGCAGCGTCATCAACGGAATATGGGTGGCGGGGGCGAACACTAGATGCTCGTAAACCTCGTCGCACACGGCATAGGCATCGTGCTGCTCCAGTAAGTCCGCGATGAAGTTTAATTCGGCACGGGTGAATACCTTGCCGCAGGGGTTCATCGGCGAGTTCAGCAGCAGCAATTTGGTGCGGGGTGAGAAAGCTGCGGCCAGTTCGTTGTGCGGCAGGGTCCAGTCCGGCGGGTTGAGGCGCACCAGCTTCGGGATGCCGCCCAGCAGCTTAATCACCGGCAGGTAGGTGTCATACAAAGGCTCGATCGCCACCACTTCATCGCCGGGGTTGATCAGCGCAGTCAGGCAGGCGGTAATGGCCTCGGTGGCGCCGGAGGTGACCACCACGCCGCCGTTCGGATCGATATCGAGATCATAAAACCGCTTATTCGCCGCCGCCACCGCCTGGCGAAGCTCAGGCACGCCGGTCATCGGCGGGTATTGGTTACGGTTGTCTAACAGCGCGTCGGCGGCAGCTTGCACCACGTCTGCCGGGCCTTGCACGTCAGGGAAGCCCTGACCGAGATTAATGGCCTCATGCTGTACCGCCAGCGCCGACATGATGGTGAAGATGGTGGTGCCGGTCTGGCTCAGCAGATTGTTAGGGGATTTCACGGCGTGTCCTTGGGTGAAGATGCGGACAAATTAGCTGCCCTGTTGCGATGAGGCAAATTTGCCTATAATTTAAGCAATCAAAAGCCGCTGTGTGGGCAGAACGTTACCGCGTTCCTAACCGGGGGTTGCTCCAAGCCACAATGACAAGCGTGATTGCAAGCTGGCACGCCTCATGCAAGGCTATGCACTGCCAGCCCATTGGCTGGCGCGCATCCGCGCTGGCCGCACGAATTATAGAGGAGGACGCCTGTATTTGCCGGGCGTGGACCAGATGAAAAAGATCGAAGCGATCATTAAGCCGTTTAAGCTCGACGAAGTGAAAGAGGCTCTGCATGAAGTAGGGCTGCAAGGCATTACGGTGGTTGAGGCCAAGGGTTTTGGCCGCCAAAAAGGCCATACCGAGCTGTATCGCGGCGCCGAATATGTGGTGGATTTCCTGCCGAAGGTGAAAATTGAGGTGATCTGTGAAGATGCCTTGGTGGACCGCGCCGTTGAGGCAATTACCAATGCCGCCCGCACCGGGCGCATCGGTGATGGCAAGATCTTCATCTCCAGCGTTGAAGAAGCCATCCGGATCCGGACTGGTGAAAAGGGCGATGCGGCCATCTAGCCGTTTCGTTGATTGTTCAGCTGTGGGCGCGGCATGGCGGCTTGCTATGCCGTGCCCGGCGTTGCACAGAGGATAGTGGGCAGCAAATGCCGCATGGTGCGGTTTTGCTGCGCGTGGACAAATAACCTTTGATTTAAACGGGGATAGAGCATGGCGAAGAAGCCCGCTGGAACTGACGACGGTATCGCAAAAGTTTTAGAGATGATTAAGGAGAACGGCGTCGAATACGTCGATCTTCGTTTCACTGACCCGAAGGGCAAGTGGCAGCACACCGCCCAGTATATTTCAACCGTCGATGCAGACTCGCTGCGCGATGGCTTCATGTTCGATGGTTCCTCCATCGCCGGCTGGAAAGCCATCAATGAATCCGACATGATCTTGCAGCCGGACCTGGACACCGCGGTAATGGACCCGTTTGCGGCCAAGCCGAGCCTGATTTTGTTCTGCGACATCATCGAGCCCTCGACCGGCCAGGGCTACGCCCGTGACCCGCGCTCGACCGCCAAGAAAGTTGAGGCCTATGTGAAATCAACCGGCATCGGTGATTCCATCGTGGTGGGCGCTGAAGCCGAGTTCTTCATTTTTGATAGCGTGAAGTTCGGCACCGGCGGCAACTTTGGCACCTATCAGGTGGACAGCATCGAAGGCCCCGGCTCCTCGATGAAGGACTACCCAGAAGGCAACATGGGTCACCGCCCGGCTGTTAAAGGTGGTTACTTCCCGGTGCCGCCGGTGGATGGCGATTCCGACCTGCGCGCTGAAATGCTCTCCGCGATGGGCGAAATGGGGCTGCCGATTGAGAAGCATCACCATGAGGTGGCGCAGAGCCAGCACGAGCTCGGCACAAGGTTTGGTACGCTGACCAAGATGGCCGACCAGATGCAGATTTATAAATACTGCGTGCACAACGTGGCGCATAGCTACGGCAAGACTGCGACGTTTATGCCGAAGCCGATCTATGGCGATAACGGCTCGGGCATGCATACCCACCAGTCGATCTGGAAAGCCGGCAAGCCGTTGTTTGCGGGTAACGGTTATGCTGACCTCTCCGAGATGTGCCTGTATTTCATTGGCGGCATCATCAAGCACGCGAAGTCGATCAACGCCTTCACCAACCCCTCGACCAACAGCTACAAAAGGTTGATCCCGGGTTTTGAGGCGCCGGTGCTGCTGGCCTATTCGGCCCGTAACCGTTCGGCATCCTGCCGGATTCCCTACACCACATCGCCGAAGGCCAAGCGCGTTGAAGTGCGCTTCCCCGACCCGACCGCCAACCCGTATCTGGCATTCTCCGCCATCGCGATGGCCGGCCTCGACGGTATCAAGAACAAAATCCACCCGGGCGACCCGATGGACAAGGATCTGTACGATCTGCCGCCGGAAGAGCTGAAGGGCATCCCGACGGTTTGCGGGTCATTGCGTGAAGCGTTGGTGAATTTGGAAGCCAACCATGAATTCCTGCTAGCAGGCGACGTGTTTAGCAAGGAACAGATTGAGAGCTATATCGAACTGAAGTGGAAGGATGTGTATCGTTTCGAGCACACACCGCACCCGGTTGAGTTTGAGATGTATTACTCGGCTTAATTTTTTAGGCCGGTTATGGAAAAGGGGGGCTTTTGCTCCCCTTTTTTGTTAGTGTCTGCGTACCGCGTTTGCCGGAATCTGCACATTCAGATTCACATACCCTTTAACAAACGTTGAAAAAACCCTCTGTGGCTCTTCAACAACTTCAATCCTGCCAAACCGCTGCAGAATTTCCTCCCAGCAGATGCGCAACTGCATATCCGCCAGCCGCTCGCCCAAGCAGCGGTGCAACCCGAAGCCGAACGATAAATGCCGGCGGGGCTTGTCGCGGTCCACAATCAAACGGTGAGCTTGCGGGATAAATTCCTCATCACGGTTACCGGACACATACCATAGCACGACCCGATCACCGGCGCGGATTTTCTTACCCTCGAATTCAAAATCCCGTGTTGCGGTACGGCGCATGTGGGCGAGCGGGGTTTGCCAGCGGATGATCTCCGGCACCATGTTGGGAATTAAGCTGGGGTCAGCTAGAAGTTTGCTGTATTCATCAGGGAATTTATTGAGCGCATACAACCCGCCGGTGATCGAATTGCGGGTGGTGTCATTGCCGCCGACGATCAGGAGCAAAATATTGCCGAGATATTCCATCGGGCTTTGGTGCCGCGTGGCATCAGAATGCGCCATCATCGAAATAAGGTCACCGCGCGGTGGGGCATTGACGCGCTCATTCCAAAGTTGCGTGAAATAGCCAAGGCACTCCAGAAGCTCAACGCGGCGCTCGTCCTCGTTATTGATAATTCCGCCACCCGGCACGGCGGTGGCCACATCCGACCAGCGGGTGAGTTTGCGCCGGTCCTCCCATGGAAAATCCAGCAGCGTGGCGAGTAGTTGGGTGGTCAGTTCGATCGAAACTTTTTTGGCCCAGTCGAAGGTCTCACCAATCGGCAGGTTATCAAGCACCGCCTGTGCCCGCGTGCGGATGAGGATTTCAAGCTGAGCCAGGCTCGGCGCTCCTACAATGCCTTCCACCGCCGCGCGTTGGGCATCGTGGCGCGGCGGGTCCATGGCGATGAACATCGGCAGCACAAAATCCAGCGGCTGGTCGCGCAATGTGATGCCGCCGTATTTCACATCCGAGGAGAACACCTCATGGTTCGCCTCGATCTTCATGATGTGCCGGTATTTGGTGATCGACCAATAGGCGCCAAACATGCCTGCCTTGGAATAATGCACCGGGGCTTCGCGGCGAAGCCGTTCAAAATACGGCCACATGGTATCATGCTGGAATAATATCGGCTGGGCCGGGTCGATGTCGCCCAGTGCCAGGCTATACGGGTCTTCGGCCAAATAATTACGGTCCATGGCGGTTTCCCTCGGCGTTATGCTTCTGCCGTTAAGGAGAGCAGTTGAGCACAGGTGCCGCTTTTCGCCAAGGCACCTCTACCAGTTCATCGCCACCACCCCGAACAGATACGGGTGCAGGAAGATGATAATGCCGTAGATGGCGCTGCCCAGCGCCACGGCTTGCAAATCTGCCTGGGTGAATTTTTTGTTGCGGGGTGCGCCGTAGTCGCCGCGCTTCTTCAGTGAAATTCGGTCCGCCACGGCCCAGGCGAGGAAGCTGCCGAACAGGATGATGCCGCCTAAGTCGCCGTTTACCAGCAGATGCGCCAGCGCCCAGAATTTCACCGCGGTAATCATCGGGTGGCGCACCCAGCCGCGGATCTTGCTGGGGTTGGGGCCGATGCTGAACAGGCTGACGATGGCCAGCCACATCAACACAAAATTCAAATAATGCAGCACGTAAGGCGGGTTCCAGACTGTTATCAGCCCGGCATGGCGGTAACGGATGAAGCCCCAGATGATCAGCCCCAGCCCGATGAAGGACTTCGCCATGTAGGAGAATTTGTAATAGCGCAGCCCCACTTTATCGATCGCCCAGGCCCGCCAGCGGCGTGACATGGTAAAGCTGTGGACGCCAAGGAACAGGAACAGGCCGAGGATGAGGATGAGCATGGGGGCGAGTGTAGGCGGAATTATGGCCGTTGCCGAGAGCCGGGAGTCCGGCTGGCCCTACTTATGTATCAGCGTCCCAATCCCGCCCTCGGTGAACAATTCTAGCAGCAGCGCGTGGGGCACGCGGCCGTCTAAAATTGTAGCACCTTTTACACCTTGCGTTACGGCTTCCAGGCAGGTCAGCACTTTTGGGATCATGCCGCCGGAGATGGTTTCATCCGCAATCAGCCGCTGGATGTCAGCCAGCGATAAATCGGTGAGCAAATTTTTCTGCTTGTCCAGCACGCCGGGCACGTCGGTCAGCATCAGCAACCGGTTGGCGTTCAGGGCCCCGGCGATGGCGCCGGCGGCGGTGTCGGCATTGATGTTGTAAGTCTGGCCGTCCTCGCCCACACCCACCGGCGCGATGACCGGGATCAAGCCAGCGCCGGTGAGGGCGTGGATGACGCGGGTGTCGATATGCGAAGGTTCGCCGACAAACCCGAGGTCGAGCACGCTCTCGATGTTCGAGCCGGGGTCGCGCTTGGTGCGCGATAATTTGCGGGCGCGGATCAACCCGCCATCCTTGCCGGAAATGCCAACGGCCAGCGCCCCGGCTTTATTGATCAGCCCCGCGACCTGTTTGTTGACAGTGCCGGAGAGCACCATCTCCACCACTTCCACCATCGCGGCATCGGTGATGCGCAGGCCATCAACGAAGTGTGATTTGATCTCAAGCCGCGACAGCATGGCGTTGATCTGCGGCCCGCCGCCATGCACGATGACCGGGTTGATGCCAACCTGCTTGAGCAGCGCGATGTCGTTGCCAAATTGCGAGGCCAGGTGGCCTTCCTCCATGGCGTGCCCGCCGTATTTCACGACGATGGTGGCCCCGGCGTAGCGGCGTAGGTACGGCAGGACGCGGGCGACGATTTGGGCCTGTTCGGCGGCCTTCTCCATGGTGGCTTTATCCATGATCAATCCTTGGCGAGAGCAGCGATGTTGGCGCGGAGTTCATCCATGCCAAAGCCGGTGTTGCTGCTGGTGGTGATGATATTATGCATCGCCGCCGGGTGGGCGGCGGCGAGGGCGCGAATTTCGTCCTGCTTGCGGGCCAAGGCGGCGGGCTTTACCGAATCCGCTTTGGTGAGAACAATCTGATACGCCACGGCGGCTTGGTCGAGCAATTCCAGCACGGTTTCGTCGGAGGTTTTCACCTCGATGCGGGCATCGAGCAGCAGCAGCACGCGGCGCAGGTTTGGCCGGCCGCGCAAATAATCCAGCATCAGCCCCTGCCAGTCGCGCTTGATGGCTTTGGGGGCTTCGGCGTAGCCGTACCCGGGCATATCCACCAGCACCAAAGGGGCAGCTTCCATCTGGAAGAAATTCAACTGCCTGGTGCGGCCTGGCTGGTGCGAGACGCGGGCCAGCGCATGGCGCCCGGTGAGCGCATTCAGCAGCGAGGATTTGCCAACGTTGGAGCGCCCGGCAAATGCCACCTCAATCCCGCGCGGCGCGGGCAGATGCTCAAGCGCCTGGGCGGCGTAGAAAAACTCACAGGCCCCGGCAAACAGCACCCGCCCGGATTCCAGCTGTTCAGGGCTGAATTCCTGCGGCGCGAAGACGTGCTCTAGGTTTTCGCCAGCACCGTCTTCGTCGTCTTCGGGCCGGCTGCCCGGCGCATGATCAGCCATTGTTGTCCTACTGAGAGAAGGTTGTTCCAGGTCCAGTATAGCACCAGCCCGGCCGGAAAGCGTGCCAGCATGAAAGTGAAGATGATCGGCATGAACTGGAACATCCGCGCCTGCACCGGGTCAGGCGGGGCGGGGTTGAGTTTTTGCTGCAGGAACATGGTGAAGCCCATGATGATCGGCAGCGCGCCCAGGCCGAGATACGGCGAGATCACGGTGGGGTCGAACGGGATCAGGCCAAACAGGTTGAAGATGTTGGTGGGGTCAGGGGCCGAAAGATCGTGGATCCAGCCATAGAACGGCGCCTGGCGCATTTCGATGGTGATATAAATAACTTTATACAGCGCAAAGAACACCGGAATCTGCACCAGCATCGGCAAACATCCCGAGGCGGGGTTGATCTTCTCGGCCTTGTACAACGCCATGGTTTCCTGCTGGATTTTGGTGTTGTCGTCTTTGTAGAGTTCCTTGAGCGCTTTGATCTTCGGTGCCGCCGCTTTCATTTTGCCCATCGAACGATAGGAGTAGCTCGCGAGCGGGAAGAACAGTGCCTTAACACCCACAGTGAACACCATGATGGCGAGACCGAAATTGCCGATCTGGCTGTTCAACCAATCGAGGCAGAAGAAGATCGGTTTGGTGATCAGATAGAGATGGCCAAAATCCACCGCGTGGTCGAAGCTTGGGATATTATATTGGGTTTCATAGGCATCGAGGGTTTTGACAACCTTGGCGCCGGTGAACAGATGCATGGAATCAGCCGAAGTTGCCCCCGGCGCAATGGTTTCGGGCGCGTTGCTGATGAAGTCGGTTTGGTAGGCATGGCCGTCGCCCAAAGTGGTCGGCAAATAGCGCACCGCGCCGTTTAAGTTGGCATCCTGCGCGGGGATGAGCGCGGTCAGCCAGTATTTATCGGTGATGCCAAGCCAGCCGCCGTTGCTGGTCTCGGAATAGGCAGTGCCGTCGGCGCTATGGGTGCCGTCGGATTTGGTTGAGGCGTAGGAGATTTGCTTGAGCGTGCCGTTAATGACGCCGAGCGGGCCATCATACAGAATGTAGCTCTTCTGCTCGACCGGCAGGTAGTCGCGCGCCACCCGGCCCCAATCATACAGCTTGATCGGCGCGCTGGTGTGGTTGATCACATGCTGGGTGACCGAGAACATGAATTTATCGTCCACGCTCAGCACTTGCTGGAAGATGACACCGGCACCGTTGTCCCACGAGAGAGTGACTGGCGCATCGGGGGTTAAAGTGTTGGCGGAAGCAGTCCACACTGTGCTGTCGGTGGGCACGGCGATGTTGCTGCCGGCTGGGTTGGTCCAGCCAAATTGGGTGTAAAACGGCGTTTTGCTGTCGCGGCGGCCAAGGATTTGCACCAGCGGGGAATTTTTGGCGGTGGTTTCGTGGTAGGCCTTCAACTGCACATCATCGAGTACCGCGCCGGTGAGCGCCATGCTACCGATGATGTTAGGGGTGTCAATTTGCAGGCGCGGGCCATTGGCGGCGGCAACGGCACTGGCGTTGGCAACAGTACCAGCGGTGCCGCTGGCACCAGGCGCATTGGCGGCAGCCGCGGCAGGCGTGCTGGCGGCGTCCGGCTGGCTCTGGCTCGCTACCACGGCGGGCGGTGGCGGGTGCGGCAAAAACTCAGCCTGGATGAATTGGAACGCGATGAGAATCACGGCCGATATCGCCAGCGCCATAAAAATCCGCTTTTGGTCCATGGGTTTTAAGCTTCCGAAGTGGGGGGCGGCACCGGGTCGTAACCGCCCGGATGCCAGGGATGACAAGAACAGATGCGTTTGACCGCCAGCCAACTGCCGCGGCCAGCGCCATGCACGGCCAGCGCCTCACGGGCATAAGCGCTGCACGATGGCGCAAAGCGGCAATTATCGCCGATCAGCGGGCGTAGGGTCAGCTGGTACACCCGTACCGCGCCGGAGAGCATGGTGGCGGCGGGGCTCATTGGCTAACCTCGCGCAGAGCGGTTTTGAGGTTTTGGCAGAGTGCCGTGAACGGCAGCGTGGCGGTTTCCTGTCGGCAGATGAATACCAATTCCATGCCAGTAAGCCCCATGTCGCCCAGGGTCAGCCGCGCGGCTTCCTTCAGGCGGCGGCGCGCCCGGTTGCGGGCCACGGCGTTGCCGATTTTTTTGGTGGCGGTGTAGCCCACCCGTACCGGCGCGTCGGGCGCGGCTTTCATGGCCTGCAGCACAAAGCCGGGCCGCGCCAGCTTGCGCCCACGCGACGCCATGCGCAGAAAATCAGCACGGAGCGAAAAAGTATCCGGCGGGGCGTATGAAACCAAATTCAGGCCCTCGGGGAACGCAGAAATCAGGCGGAGAGTTTAGCGCGGCCCTTGGCGCGGCGATTGGCGATGACCTTGCGGCCACCAACAGTTGCCATGCGGGCGCGAAAACCATGCCGGCGCTTGCGGACAAGTTTGGAAGGTTGATAGGTCCGTTTCACGTTCAAAAACTCCGGCAGTAATAGGCGATAAAAACAAGTTCAGAGCCGAACCTTGAGTGGCTCAGCCTTGGGGAAGCGGCATATAGGCGGGGGGAAGCACTCCCGTCAATGTTTGGATTGTCTTTTGCCCAAAAGCACAAACCGGCTGGTGCTGATGGAAGCCGCAAAAAACCCGGTGGCGGCCCCCAGCGTCAGGCAAGTGGCGGTGCCGCCTTGCATTACCAGCCCCAAGGTAAGGGCCACCAGCATGCCGCCGACGGTCTGGCCCAGCAGCCGTGCCACCGAGATCATGCCGCTGGCGCTGCCGGTGCGGTTCAAGGGGGCGGTGGTGATCATCGCTTTGTTGTTGGGGGGCTGATAAATGCCAAACCCGGCGCCTGCCACCGCAATCCGCCAGGCGATATCGAAATTCGAAGGGTTGGGCGGCATCAGCCGCAGCAATAAAAATCCGGCGGCGGTGATACACAGGCCGATGGTGGAGAGCAACGCCGCCGGATAGCGGTCGGTCAGCCGGCCCACCAATGGCCCGACCGCCATGATCGCCACCGGCCAGGGCGTCATCAGCAGGCCGGTGGCCACCGCACTGCGGCCCAGCACGCCCATCAGGTTGAAGGGCATCGAGATAATGAAGAAGTTGGACGAAACGAAGCCGAAAAATCCGGTGAGGAAAGCGGTGGTGAAGCCGAGTCGTGCCAGCAGGTCGATGGGCAACAGCGGGTCGGCGCGGCCACGCTGGCGTTGCACCAGCACGACGAGGCTGACGCTGCCGATGGCGAGCAGACTGAGCGAAAACAGCAGGCTGGAGGCGTGGGCGAAGCTGTCGCCGCCGATGATCAGTGAGCCAAACGACAGGGCAATGAGGATGGTGCTGAGATAGTCGAACTTGCCGCCAGTGGTGGGGGTTTTTGGCAGTGCGGTCATGGCGAAATACAATGCGGCACCGCCGAGCGGCAGATTGATGAGAAACAGCCATGGCCAGGTGGTGACTGACAGCACGCCCGCCGCCACGGTGGGGCCAAGCGCCACGCCGGCTGCCACCACGATGCCGTTCAGCGCAATGCCGCGGCCCAAAATTTTGGCCGGATAGATGAACCGTACAAGCGCCGCATTCACACTCATGATGCAGGCGCCGCCGAAACCTTGTAGGCCGCGGGCGGCGGCCAGCTCCGGCAGGGTTTTGGAAATCGCGCACAGCACTGAGGCAACCACGAACAATACTAGCCCGATCCGGCACATGCGGGCGTGGCCAACCCGGTCGCCCATCGCTGCCAGGGGTAACAATGAAATGACACTGGCAAGCTGGTAGGCATTGACCACCCAGATCGAGGCCGAGGCGGTGGTGTGGATGCTGCTGGCGATGCTGGGCAGTGCTACGTTGACAATCGCGTAGTCGAGTACCGAGAGCAGCACCGACATCGCCACGGCGAACATCGCCCGGTTGCGGGCACCGCCGAACAGGCCGTCATGGGCGCTATCAGGGATCAGGGTCGCTGATTGAGACATCATCTTCCTGTATGGTGCAGGCGCGTGCCCGGACAGAGGATTTTTTGCTGGCTGCTATGAAAGACTGCCGCGCCGCCTCATTTCCCCAATAATTGCTGCAACATGCCGGGTGGCAGATTGATGCTGGAATTACCTTGCGGCGGCGCGAATAAATAGCCGGGGTTGTGCTGGTAGGTGACTGAAGTGGCAGTGATATCGGCTGAGCCGTGGGAATCATGGCCGGCGAAATGCAAAATCACCCCATCCGGAGTCAGGCACGCCGTGCCGGTGCCTTGCTCGTTGAGGATGAGGTATTTTTCGCAAGCCAGTCCTGCATAATGGCCTAGGCCGAGGGCGGTGAAGCGGGCCTGCCCGGCGGTGTTGAGCTGCCGGGTCAAGGCTGAGAGGTCCGGCGCGTTAACGGTGCTGTGTAATGCCGGGACCACCAGTTGCGCCGTGCCATCAGGCAGGTTGACGAGGAAGTAGGTGCCCTGGGCGGGGTCGTCGATGCGGGCGCGTTGGCCGGCGGCATCATAGGCCAGTTGGTAGGTGGCATCCTGATGGCCCGGCACCGAGAGGTTATAGGTGATGCTGACATCGCGGGTCGGCAGATAGGCCGGTGTGTTTGCCAAGGCGGCATTGGCGCTGAGGAGCAGCAGGGCGGGGCCGATAAATTTCAACACAAATGTTCCTCTCGGGAGTGGGCGTACATGGCGGCAATTTCTGCGGCCAATAAGGTGGGCTCGGGTATCGGTTGAAAGCGGGCGGGGATTTCAACCGCACCGGCCAGCAGTACATGGTAGTCATCGCGCGGCACTTCCACCGCCCCGAAGCGGGTGAGATGGGCGGTGATGAACTGGGTATCGAGCAGCACGAAGCCGCCCAGGCGCAGCCTGGCCACCAGATGCACCAGGGCGATTTTTGAAGCGTCGGTGGCGGTGGAGAACATGCTCTCACCGAAAAACGCCCCGCCGAGCGAGGCGCCGTACAGCCCACCGGCCAATGTTCCATCAGCCCATACCTCGACACTATGGGCAAAGCCTAGCGCGAAAAGGTCAATGAACAGCCGCTCGATCTCGAGGTTGATCCAGGTTTCAGGGCGGTTGGCGCGGGCGGCGGCACAGGCGGCGATGATGGCGGCGAACTGGGTATCAGCGGTGACGCTGAATTTGCCGCTGCGCAGGGTTTTCATCAGGCTGCGTGGCAGATGGAATTTATCAAGCGGCAGCACACCTCGTGCCTCCGGGTCGAGCCAGTGCAGCGCCCGGCTGGCGCGTGATTCCGCCATCGGGAACATCCCCAGCCGGTAGGCCCGGAGCAGCAGGTCGGCGGTGAGGACAAAAGACCGGGCTGACATGGGGCAAGCCTGCCATGGTGCGTGGATTCGGAGAAGTGAAACAACCGCAACGCTTGCGGCGGGCAAAAATATACCCCGGGTATTGCTACCCGGGGTACTTCGGACGTTTCCTGAAGAGTTAGCGTTTATACGCGCTTATTTGATCTTGTCGGGAGTTGGTTAGGGCCTGATCGTTTGAGGTGAACGCGCACCGCGCGGCAACCGAAATCGTGAATCAGCCTTTTGTATTATACTCTAGCGGGCTTAGCGTTCCGGTGAGGATACGGCCCAGGAATGGCTGTGCACAAGACCATCATCATGGTCGTGGTGCTGAGGGCGGGCAGCGGCGGCCTGCTTTTCCATAGCGGCGCGGCGGCGGCCGGCGTGCGGAGCCTCGGCGGAGGTCCAGGAATGGCTGTGCACCAGGCCGTCGTCATGATCGGTGTGGCCGTGGGACGTGTGATTGATGCGGGTCTGAGTCAACATGGTCAAAATCCTTTAGCGAGGCCGTGGAGCGATGCGTTTGGCGATGAGTGAATTATTTACACATCCAGACCGAATGTCACGCGCTAAATGGCCCCAAAAACCCCCGTTTTACCGAAATCAGTAGATGACTTGACTGTAAAACTTTGCTAATTGTAAATCATGTCAAAGACCGTCATTGGTAAAACCATCCGCCGGCTGCGGATGGAGCAAGGGTTTTCTCAGCAGGGGCTGGCGCAAAAGCTCGGCATTTCAACTAGTTATTTGAATTTGGTCGAGCATGACCAGCGCGGCGTGACCGCCAGCCTGCTGTTTAAGCTCACCGATATCCTGAAAGTTGACCTCGCCTCGCTCTCGGGCGTGCAGGAGCGGCAGTTTGAGGTTGGCTTGCGCGAGGTGTTCGGCGACCCGCTGCTGGGGACCGACCCGGTGCCGGAGGCGGAAATTCAGGCTCTGGCGGCCTCGGCCCCCAATGGCGTTCGGGCGATATTGGCGCTGCACCGGGCCTGGGCGGGGGCGCGCGAGGAATCCGGCGGGATCACCCTGCCCTCGGGGCGTAAAATTTTACTGCCTAATGAAGAGGTGCGGGATTTTTTCCATGAGCATGAGAATCACTTCACAGCGCTGGAGTTGAGCGCCGAGGCGATTGGCACGACGCTGAACGCCGAGACCCTGGGCATGAACCACGCGCTGGCGGAACGGCTGCGGCGCGACCATGGGCTGGTGGTCAGTGTCAAACCGCTGCCGGGCGCGCTCAGGATTTTCGATGCCAAGGCGCGGTTGCTGACCCTTTCGGAAGCCTTGCCGCGCGAAAGCCGGGGCTTTCAGATGGCGTTTCAATTAGCGTTGCTGGAATGCCGCGACACAGTGGAAAAACTGGTGAAGGAAACCGCCCCGACCTCGCGAGATGCGGCGGAGCTGATGCGGATTGGGCTGCTGAATTATATCGCCGGCGCGATTATGATGCCCTATGGCGCGGTGCTGCAAGCTGTCCGCGAGGTGCGTTATGACGTGGACGCGATCGCCGCGCGGTTTGGGGTGAGTTACGAACAAGCCTGCCATAGGCTATCAACTTTGCAACGCAGTGGTGCCCGCGGTGTGCCGTTTTTCTTCCTGCGGGTGGACCCCGCCGGCAATGTGAGCAAGCGGTTTTCGGCGGCGGGCTTTCCCTTCATGCGCTTCGGTGGCACCTGCCCGCGCTGGATCGTCCATTCCGCCTTCGCAACACCGGGCACCACCCGCGTCCAGATCGCGCAATTGCCGGATGGTCAGACGTTCCTCTGCTTCGCCCGCGCCGTCACCGGCCGCCCGGCCCGCTGGGGCGAGCCGCCGCCGGTGCGGGTGGTGGCCATGGGCTGTGATGTCAGCCACGCCAGCGAGCTGGTTTATGCCGATGGCATTGATATCGCGAAGGCAGCGGTTGGCATCGGGCTGTCATGCCGCCTGTGCGACCGGCAAGACTGCCGTTCACGGGCGTTTCCGCCGATCGCGCATCGGCTGACGTTGGACACCGGCACCACGAGTGCGAGTCCGTATAAGTTTGAGGTAAAGAAGAGTTAGGGGATTACCCCCGCCGCCCTTCGAAAAACGCCCGGAGCATTTCGCTTGCCGCCTGCTCTCCCACGCCGCCAATGATTTCCGGCTTATGGTGGGTGGTGCCGTGCGCGAATACGCGCGGGCCGTGGTCCACCGCACCCGATTTTGCATCATAGGCGGCGAATACGAGCTTTTTTACCCGGTAGGCCGCGATGGCCCCGGCGCACATCGCACAGGGCTCCAGCGTGACGGTGAGTGTGTGCTCGCTGAGGTATCGCTCTCCCAGCGCGGCGCTAGCAGCGGCCAGCACCAGCATTTCGGCGTGGCGGGCCGGGTTGTTTTCCGCCTCCACCCTATTGCCGGCCTTGGCGATGACCTTACCGCTGGCATCGGTGATGACCGCTCCCACCGGCACCTCGCCCCGCGCGGCGGCGGCTTGGGCTTCGGCCAGGGCGATCTCCATAGGGGTTTCTGGGGCGCTCATGGCACTTTCTTGCCTTGCCCCCGCCGCAAGGTCCAGCATCCGATCGTGGTGGTGCTGACCTCCGCGTGAACCGGCGGCTCAGAAAATCAAACCTAGTATCGGCTTTCATTAAAAGACGATACTAGGTCAGCGCATGGCAAAACTTCCTTTGGTCGGGCTGACGCTCGATGCCGAGCAACCCGGCGGCTACTCAAAATATCCCTGGTACGCGCTCCGGCAAAATTACACGCAAGCGGTGGCGGCGGCTGGCGGCTTGGCGGTGGCGATTCCGCATGACCCGGGTTTGGCGGCAGCGTATCTGGACCGGCTGGATGCGCTGATCGTGACCGGCGGGGCATTCGATGTGGACCCGGCTTTGTATGGCGATGCCGAACGGCATGGCACGGTGGCGCTAAAGGCAGGGCGCACCGAGGCGGAGATGGCGCTGCTCAAGGGTGCACTGGCCCGCAACATGCCGGTGCTGGGCATTTGCGGTGGCGAGCAACTGCTGGCTGTGGCGCTGGGCGGCACGTTGATCCAGCATATTCCGGACTCCGTGGCCGATGCGATGGCGCATGAGCAAACCACCTCGCATTACGAACCCGGCCACCCGGTGAAAATTCTGCCCGGCACGTTGCTGCATAAAATCGTCGGTGCCGATGTGATGCAGGTGAACACCTCGCACCATCAGGCGGTGCGGGAGGCTGGCCGCGCCACCGTGAATGCGCTGGCGGCGGACGGCGTGATCGAAGGTATTGAAGATGCCGCCTATAAATTTTGCCTCGGCGTGCAGTGGCACCCGGAATATTTGATCGATGCTGGTGACACCCGAATATTTGCCGCCCTGATAGGAGCCGCACAATGACTGATGACACTCCCGCTAATGACGCGCCGCGTGGTGAGCGCATTGCCAAATATCTCTCGCGTGCCGGTATCGCCAGCCGGCGAGATGCTGAGGCGCTGATCGCGGCGGGCAAGGTGCGGATGAATAATGAGAATGTCACCCACCCGGCGGTGTTTGTGAACCCTGGTGACATGGTGGTGGTGAATGGCAAACCGGTAAGCCAGCCCGAGCGAACCCGGCTATGGCGCTACCATAAGCCCGACGGCCTGGTGACCACCCATAAGGACCCCGAAGGCCGCCCCACCGTGTTTGAAAAACTGCCGCCGGATTTGCCGCGCGTGATCAGCGTGGGGCGGCTGGATTTAACCTCCGAAGGGCTGCTGCTACTAACCAACGACGGCGCCCTCTCGCGCCAGTTGGAATTGCCCGCCACTGGCTGGCTGCGGCGCTACCGGGTGCGGGTGCATGGCGGCGTGGCGCCGGATAAATTGCGGCGTCTGGCTGACGGCATGGTGGTGGACGGCGAGCAGTTCGGGCCGATCGAGGCGGCGGTGGATTCCGTGCAGCGCGCCAATACCTGGCTGAGCATGTCATTGAAGGAAGGCAAAAACCGTGAGATCCGCCGGGTGATGGATGCGCTGCTGCTGCCGGTCACGCGCCTCATACGGGTGGCGTATGGGCCGTTCCAGTTGGGTAATTTGGAGCGCGGCGCGGTGGAGGAAGTGAATGGCAAGATTTTGCGCGAGCAGGTCCCCGGTTTGAAGAAATGACCAGCCCGCGGATTATCGCAGGCACGCTGAAGGGCAAGAAATTGGCTACGCCCGCGGGGCTGGCCACTCGGCCCACCAGCGGGCGGGCGCGCCAGGCGGCGTTTGATATTCTGCTGCACGCACCTTGGGCCGGGGTGGGGTTCATGCAAAAAGCCCGGGTGCTGGATGTGTTTGCCGGCACCGGCGCGTTTGGGCTGGAAGCGCTCTCACGTGGGGCGGCGGCGGCGACGTTTATTGAATTGTCGCGTGACGCTCAGGCGGTGATCAAAGCCAATATTCTGGCCTGCAAGGTTGAGGCAAAAACCCGGGTGATGGGCGCTGATGCGCTACGGCCACCGCCGGGGCATCCGCATGAGCTGGTGTTTTTTGACCCTCCCTACGGGCAGAATTTGATTCCCCGCGCCCTGCACGCGCTGAGCCTCACCGGCTGGATCGCGCCGGGGGCGATCCTGGTGGCGGAGCTGGGACCCGAGGATGAACTGGCCCCGGCGGAAATTTTAGCCGAGCGGGTGCATGGCAAGGCGCGATTATTATTCTGGCGTGCCAAGCCGTAATCGGCCATCCTCTGCCCAAAGCGGCAGGGGGAAGCCATGTTTACCGAATATGACCAATATGATGCGACAGGGCTGGCCGGGCTGGTTGCCTCTGGCCAGGTAACCGCCGCCGAGGTGCTGGCGGCAGCACTTGCCAAAATCGACGCTGGCGAGGCGAGGTTTAATACCATCGCCGTGGATATGCGCAGCCGCGCCAAGGCGCAGCTGGAGGCACCGCTGAGCGGCCCCTTCGCCGGGGTGCCGTTTTTGCTGAAGGATATGGATTTAACCTACGCCGGCGAGCGCCTTACCTGCGGGGCGGTGGCGCTGCGTGACTACAAGCCCACTGAAACCTCAGAGATTGTGAAGCGATACCTGGCGGCGGGGTTGGTGATTATGGGCAGCACCACCACGCCGGAACTAGCCCTGAAAGCCACCACCGAAACCGCGCTGCATGGCGCCACCCGCAACCCCTGGAATTTGACCTGCACGCCGGGTGGCTCCTCCGGTGGCTCAGGCGCGGCGGTGGCGGCGGGATATTTGCCGATGGCGGCGGCGGCGGATGGCGGTGGTTCGATACGGATTCCCGCTTCCTATTGCGGGTTGTTTGGCCTGAAACCCTCACGCGGGCGCGTACCCTCCGGCCCGGCGGTGGGGGAGAAATGGGATGGCTGTGATGTGACACTCGGGGTCTCGCGCTCGGTGCGCGATTCGGCTGCGCTGCTGGATGCGCTGGCAGGGCCGATGCCGGGCGATCCGTTTATCATTGCCCCGCCTGAGCGGCCTTATGTGGCTGAAATGGGTGCGAAACTGGAACGTTTGCGCGTGGGGTTTTCTTGCGCCTCACCTGTGGGCGGGGTGGTGGAGCCCGAGATGGTGCAGGCGGTGCAGGGTGCGGCAAAATTGCTGGAATCGCTGGGGCATATTGTTGAGGAAGCCGCCCCCGCGGTGAACGGTGCGGCATTGTCGCGCTGCTACATGGCCATGTATTTTGGCCATGTGGCGGCGGCGGTGAAAAAGTTTGAAAAACTAACGGGCGCTGCGGAGCATTCATACCACCCCGATACGCGGGCGGTGGCGCTGCTGGGGCGTTCAATGTCAGCGGAAGAATTCGTGACCATGCGGGCCGAGTGGAATGAGTTTGCTCGCGCGGTCGGGGCGTTTCATGAAACCTACGATGTGTACCTCACCCCCACCACTGCGATGGGCCCGGCGAAAATTGGCAGTTTGGAAACACCCAAATTGCAGCAGCAATTGGTGAAACTGCTGGTGGCGGCGCACGGTGGTGGGCTGCTGCTGAAGTCCGGCATTGTGGATAAACTGGCGTTCGAGAATTTGCAGCGCACGCCGTTCACGCAACTGGCGAACATGACGTTCTGCCCGGCAATGTCAGTGCCACTGCATTGGGGCGCGGATGGCATGCCGGTGGGTGTGCAGTTTTCCGCGAAGTTTGGCGCTGAGGGGCTGTTGTTCCGGTTGGCCAGCCAGTTGGAAGCAGCGCAGCCGTGGGCGGGGCGACGGGCGGTTTCGTAGCAACGCCAGCCCGACGCCCGTCATTGCGAGCCGCGCAACGCGCGGCGCGGCAATCAAGCTTGTTACTGTACCGCCACCAATTTTTTCGGCTGATTCTGCAGTAGACATCGGTGTTTTCCTTCATATGTAACGTTATAATTTTTTAGAATGTGCTTTGTAAATTCTTTGCGTAACTCAAAATAAATGGTGTCAAATTTGATTGGGATTTTGAAAGGGCTAGAGCAAAAAGACTAATCTTCTCGGCTGCGCCACCGGGATACAATTGCAGTTTTATATATCCATGTATCGACAGACGGTTAGCAGTTTGAGTTGGCATCAGGCCATGATATCGATAACCCATAAAGCCGTATCCCAGTAAATCATGCCCAAATCCAAGCAATATCTCGCCGCCCACACCATAATGGCCTTCCGGCGTCGTATATGCTGCCAGTAAGTCAGTATAAGTATAGTGTTGAACATTACCAAAGATGTTATCTGTAATCGTGACCGACTGCGGTGGCGGATATATTATGGTATCCGTGTTATAACGATGCAGCTTGATGGTCGTTTTCCGACCATACCCTGCATCAGCTTCCTTCACCATTTCTTCTGAAAAATAAGTGTTCGCCCAAGGCGACATGCTTCCCTCTGCTCCAACGTATCTTCCTTGGTCATCGCTAGTTTGCGTGTCTCCAATAATCGTAACGTAAACTTCGCCTTGAGATTTATCGAATGAACCGATGGGCATAAGCGCGATCGCTGACGCCTGTACGCCAACTTGGGAATGACATTCCCATCCGCGCGGTCCCATCAACATACCGCCGTTGAACACGTACATCGCAATCTGATTTGCCTGAGGCAGTGGGATATCGATAGCCACTGTTTTGCTGTTGGGCAGAGTTCCTTGTCGGGGTGAAAGCTGTCCTGAGCAGTTAACTGCTGGAACCAGAACCTGGGCTTTGGCGGCCGAAACTGAGGCCATCCCAAGAACTACCATTGAGGCAACCATTGTAAGTCTTATAAAATTTCGCGCCAATTGCGCTTGATTCACCATCGGTAATGACAAATTTCTGTGTCGCATATAATTAGACGACTTTATTAGCAAGCGTAAGATGGGTGAGCGTAGCGCTACTCATCAATCCCTTACATCCGTAACTTACCAAGCCTCACCTGCATCATTTAATGCCACCCCACCGGCGTCTGCCCAATCCGGCGGATAGAGCCCCAAGGTTACCGCGCGGTGAAACGAAGAGTATGGCCACTCGACGGCATTGGCAACCAATCCGTGCTTGACCGGATTGAAGTGAATATAATCAAAATGGGCTGCGTAATCACGGTCATCGCGGATTGTGTGTTCCCAAAATCGTCTTTGCCAAATGCCCCGTTCGCCCTTTCCCGACCGGCTGGCCGAGCGAAACTCGCCCTGCGGTATTTGCTTTGAGAACGCCGTTTTAATTGCCTGCCACCGTGCTGAGAAGTTTGTATCATCTTCCGGCAAGGTCCAGAGGCAATGTAAATGGTCGGGCAACACGGCCCATGCATCAATATGGAACGGCGCTCTTGTCCGCACCTTTCGCACGGCCTCGCGCAAAATATCGATATTGCGTGTTAAAAGGCCGCTGTGCCGATCATAAAGATTGACCGTGAAGAAATAGGTTCCCCCTGGAACCCGGTTGCGTCGATAATCGGTCATTATCAGATTAGGCTTGATAAACTGAGTTTGAGCAATGTCTTTTCGAAACGATGGGTAGCGCTACGCTCACCCATCCTACACTTGCCGAGGGAGAAAGATGGCTTGCCGCGCCCCGCTTGCGCGGGGCTCGCAATGACGGCGGCGGCCCCTGCTTACCCCATCAATTCAAATGGCCCGCCCGCGTCCAGGGCTTTTTGGTAGGCTGGGCGGGATTCGAGGCTGGTGAGGTAGGTGGCGAGTTTGGGGGTGAGGGTGCTGCGGGTGGAAGCGGCTTGCAGCGGGAAGCTCATCATGATGTCAGCACCGGTCAATTCATGACCGGCAAAATACGGTGCCGCGCCAAGTTCGGCATCCCAGAACGCGATGTGGGTTTTAATCTGCGGGTCGAGATAGGATTTGATGACCCCTTGCGTGATCATCCGCGCCACCGGCTTGATGAAAAACGGCAGTTGCGGGGATTTCGGGATCGCGCCGAACACCAGCTTCATCACCAACAGCGGCATCGCCGAACCTTCGGCATAATGCATCCAGTAAGTATAGCGCAGGCGTTCCGGCGTGCCACGCGCCGGGATCAATCGGCCATGCCCATAGGTCTCAATCAGGTACTCCACAATCGCGCCGGTCTCGGCGATGGTTTTACCCTCATCGGTAATCACCGGCGATTTACCCAGCGGATGCACCGCTCGCAGTTCCGCCGGGGCCAGCATGGTTTTGGCATCGCGCTCATAGCGTTTGACCTCATAGGGAACGCCCAACTCCTCAAGCAGCCAGATCACGCGCTGCGAACGCGAGTTGTTCAGATGATGGACGATGACCACGGCAGTTCCCCTAAGTGTTTACGTATTGGTTAGCGTATCCTGATATAGCACCTTGCCGGTCATATCGATGAGGGAAAATTCAAGTTTCTGCGATGTCAGGGCCATGGTCATGAAACCATGCGCACCGGAGGCAAAACCATCGCGCTTGGCAACGCCGGGGTCATAGGTTTCAGAGCCGGAACCGTTGGTGACATAGGTCAGGCCGTTGACTTTCACCACCTGGAAGCAATGGTCGTGGCCGTTGATGTAAATTTTGATGTCATGCTTGCGCAAAATCGGGTCGAGCCTCGCGATCAAATCCGGCTGGTCATGCTCATCGCCGGTGACCGCCGTATAAATCGGGTGGTGGCCGATGACGATCTTCCAGGGCGCGGTGGAGGCGGCCAGTGCGGTATCCAGCCAATGCAACTGCGCGTCAGTATCCTGGCCGGTAATATCAACCCTGGTGCCGATATAGGCTTTGATGAAGGGTGAGGTGTCGAGATAAAACACATCCGCCTTGCCACCGTCCGGCAGGGCCAGGGTCTCCTGGTAGTAGCGGGCCGGTAGCTGCCAACGCTTGCTCAGCTTGGCATAGTCAAACTGCGCCTGGATGCTGCCGCGATAATCATGGTTGCCCAGCATGATCTTCCAGGGCGATTGCAGCGAGGGCGCGGTATAAACCTGCTCGAAGGATTTTTGCCAATGCGGGTCGGTGACGCTCTCGACGCCATTTTCGTAGAAATTATCGCCCAATGAGATGGTGAACTGGCTGTTGATGGCGGCGGCGGTTTTGCCCATCTGCACCGCCACGTTGGTTTGGTCATCATGGCCTTTGCGGCCCCAATCACCGATCAGTACAAAAATCAGCGGCGCGGCATCGGCGGTGGCGGGCGCCAGCGGCAAAGCGGCGCCAGCGGTGAGGGTGGCGGAACTGGCGAGCAGGTGGCGGCGGGAAAGTTTCATCGGATAGCTCCATAAAATCTCTGCCGCCGCCTTAAACCATCAGCCGGGGCTTGCAGGTGATGATTTTGTGTCAGTTCCCATAGCCTACAATACCCTTGATCTCCAGGAAATCATTGAGCGCAAAATCGGCATATTCGCGGCCATTGCCGGATTGTTTGTAGCCACCGAACGGGGCGATGAAGTCACTGTCCGGGTAGTTGAGATACACGCTGCCGGCCCGCATCTGGGCTGCCACCTCGCGCACTTGCGCGGTATTTTTGCCCTGAATATAGGCGGCCAGACCATACACGGTGTCATTGGCGATCTCGATGGCTTCCTCAAGCGAATCATAAGGGATGATGGAGAGCACCGGGCCGAAAATTTCCTCAACCGCGATGGTCATGCTGCGTGTCACATTCCCGAACACTGTGGGGCGGGCATAATAGCCCTTGTTCAGCCCGGGCGGGCGGCCCAGGCCGCCAGCGGCCAAAGTGGCGCCCTCATCGATGCCGGATTTGATCAGCCGCTGCACCTTGTCAAACTGGATTTGGCTGACCAGCGGGCCGAGGACAGTGTTGGGGTCATGCGGGTCGCCGGTGGTTTGTTTGTTGGCCTCATCGGCGGCAATCGCCATGGCGGTATCATGCAGATGGCGCGGCACCAGCATGCGGGTGGCGGCATCGCAGGACTGGCCGGAGTTGATAAAGCAGGCGGCAATGCCGCCGCGCACCGCGGAGTCTAAATCGACATCGGGGAGCAATATGTTGGCGGATTTACCGCCGAGCTCCTGACAAACCCGCTTGACTGTATCCGCCGCCGCCTTGGCCACGATGATGCCGGCGCGGGTGGAGCCGGTGAAGGACATCATCGCCACATCCGGGTGTTCCGCCAGTTTTTGCCCCACCGAGGGGCCATCGCCATTGACCAGGTTGAACACGCCCTTGGGCACGCCCGCCTCGTGGATGATCTCGGCGAAGATGATGGCGTTCAGCGGCGCAATCTCGCTGGGCTTCAGCACCATGGTGTTGCCGCCCGCCAGGGCGGGCGCGACCTTGCAGACGATCTGGTTGAGCGGCCAGTTCCAGGGGGTGATGAGACCGCACACGCCGATGGGCTCCTTCACCACCAGGGTGGTGCCGCGCTGTTCGGTGAAGGCAAAATCCTCATACACCTGGATCAGCGCCTTGAAGTGCGCCTGGCCGACAAACGCCTGGGCGTCACGGGCAAAACCGATGGGGGCACCCATTTCGGCGCAGCAGGCCGCCGCGATCTCGTCCATCCGGCGCTCATAAATAGCCAGGATGGTTTTGAGCAACTCCATTCGCTCCGCCTTGGTGGTTCGGGCAAAGCCGGGGAAGGCGGCCTTGGCGGCGGCCACCGCGCGGTTGACATCGAGGGCGCTGCCGCCGGAGATTTCGGCAAAAGCCTCCTCGGTGGCGGGGTTGATGACCGCAATGCGGTTCGCTAGCAGCGGGTCAACCCAGGCGCCGTCAATGTAGAATTTCAGGTGATTTGGCATTGCGCTCCTTGTGGGTGATAGTTGATGGCAGGTTTATAACACGGATTATAACCATGGATTTGACCGGAGGATGCGCCTGTGCTGCCATTCGCTACCAAATTTCGGTGGCTGGCGGCGAGGTGGCCGATTACTGCCATTGCCGCCAATGCCAGTTGAGCAGCGGAGCGCCGGTGCTGGCCTGGGTGCAGGTGCAGCCGGAGCGGTTCAGGCTTACCTGCGGCGTTGCCAAGGCCTATCAATCCTCAGCTGACGCCACCCGCTGGTTTTGCGAGACCTGCGGCAGCCAGCTTTACATGACCGATTCGGCGGGTAAGTCGGTTGGCGTGACATTAGCCACGCTGGACTTGCCTTATATCATGCCGCCAACGGTTCATGGCTGGTATAGCGAACGCATTGACTGGTTCACACTGGCCGATGACTTGCCGCGCTATTCGCAATCACCACCTTATGACGAGTAACTTTTGAGGAAAAAATGGCTGAGGATCTCTATAAAGTTCTGGGGGTGACGAAGGCGGCCAGCGTGGATGATATCCGCAAGGCGTATCGCAAGCTCGCCAAGCAGCATCACCCGGATTTAAACCCCGGCAACAAAGCGGCTGAAGAAAAATTCAAGCTGGTGTCAGCAGCGAACGAAATTTTGTCCGACCCCGCCAAGCGGGCACGTTACGATGCCGGTGAGATTGACGAGAGCGGCGCTGAGAAAGCGCCGAAATACAACTATCGCCAATATGCCGACAGCGCTGCCGGGCAGCGCTATGGGGCGGGCGGCAATGCGGGCGCTGGTGGAGCGGGATTTGGTGGTGAGAATTTTGAGGATTTATTTTCCACCATTTTCAGCAATCGGGCTGGCGGCGGGGCTAGCGGCCCGGCGCGTGGGCAGGATGCGCATTACGTGCTGACCGCGGAATTTCTCGAAGCGGTGAACGGCGCCACCAAGCGGTTGATCTTGCCGGATGGCCAGACTCTGGATGTGAAAATCCCGCCCGGTACCTCAGAGGGCGACATGCTGCGGCTGCGCGGGCGCGGCAATCCGGGGCGGGCCAATGGTCCGGCGGGCGATGCGATGATCGAGATCAACATCGCACCGCATAAATTCTATACCCGCGACGGCCAGACGATCCGGCTGGATTTGCCAATCACGCTGAGCGAGGCGGTGCTTGGGGCTAAGGTGACGGTGCCGACCCCGGCTGGCCCGGTGGCGATGACCATCAAGCCGCATAGTGATAGCGGCACGCAGTTGCGGCTGCGTGGCCGAGGGGTGCCGGCGCACGGGGATTATCCGGTGGGCGACTTATATGTGAATTTGCGGGTGATGGTGGGCAAGCCGGACGCGGCGCTGGAGGCGTTTTTGCGGGACTGGAAGCCCGAGCATCCGCATGATCCACGGGCCGGGATGGAGGCGGCGAAATGATCAGCTTCGAGCGGATATTTGTAGAAATTCGTGAATTATCACCGGAGGATTTAAACCGCTGGATCGCGGAGAATCTGGTGCGCCCGTTGGGTGTGCCGGGGGCGTATCAGTTCCAGGAGATCGATGTCGCGCGCATTAAGTTAATCATGACATTGCGTGATGAGCTGGAGGTTGGTGAGCCGGCGCTGCCGACGGTGCTCTCATTGCTCGACCAGTTGTATGATTTGCGCCGTCAGATGCGCCGGTTGAATGAGGCGGTGGAAAAAACCGTGCCGCTGGAAATTCGCGCGGCCTTGTTGCGGCATCTGGACGGGTGAGATGAGCCCTCGCAAATGGCTGGCGGTTGGCGGGTTTGTGGTGATTGCCGTTGCGGGGGGTGTTTGGTGGATTGTATCGCAAACGCCAGGACCCACCATCTGGCAGGGTTATGCCGAAGCTGATTTTGTGCTGGTGGGGCCCACTCAGCAGGGGTTGTTAACGCAGGTGGCGGTGCAGCGCGGTGATAGTGTGGCACAAGGCGCGTTATTGTTCGCGCAGGATGCCACGTTCGATAGCGCGGCGCGTGATCAGGCGGCGCAGGTGCTGGCCGGGGCGCAGGCACAACTGGCGAATTTGCTGGCCGGCGGCAAGGCGACAGAAATTGCCCAAGCGCAGGCGCAACTGGCTGATGCGCAAGCCACCGCCACCCAAACCTCAACTGATTACCAGCGTGGTTTGGCACTGCTGCATTCTGGTGCGGTATCAAAACAATCAGTTGACCAGTTGCAGGCGGCTTATTTATCCGCGCAGGCCAAACTGGCAGCGGCGCAGGCGGCTTTGGCGCAATCGCAACAGCCACTGGGCCGGGCGCAGGAAATTGCTGACCAGCGCACCGCCGTCGCGGCGGATCAGGCGGCGTTGACGATGGCGCAGTGGCATCTATCGCAGCGGGTGGTGAGTGCGCCGGTGGCGGCCCAGGTGGCGGATGTGCTGGCGCAACCTGGTGAAACGATGCAGGCCGGCGCGCCTGTGGTTTCATTGCTGCCGCCGGGAAATATTTTCGTGCGGTTCTTCGTGCCGGAGGCGGCGGCCTCAACGGTGCATCTGGGCGATGAGGTGGCGCTGCATTGCGATGGCTGCGCCGCCAATCTGACCGCTAAAATCTCATTCATTTCGCCGCAGGCAGAATATACGCCGCCGCTGATCTACAGTGATTCCAGCAAGAGCAAATTGGTATTCCTCATTGAGGCGCGGCCTTCTCTGGCGCAAGCGGCTTTGTTGAATCCCGGCGAGCCGGTTGAGGTGCAGCCGGTCGCCGCAAAATCGCCGTGAGCGAAACGCTCGTCATTGATGCGCGTGATCTGCATAAAACCTATGGCGCGCGCAAGGTGGTCGATGGATTGACGCTGGCGGTGACGCCCGGCCAGATTTGCGGGTTTCTCGGCGCCAACGGCAGCGGCAAAACCACCACCATCCGGATGCTGTGCGGGCTGGTGAAACCGGATTCCGGCGGCGGCACATGCCTGGGTATGGATATTCTGACCGACGCCCAGAAAATTCGCCGGCAGATTGGTTACATGACGCAACGGTTCAGTTTTTACGATGACCTGACCGTGACGGAAAATCTCGAATTTGTTGCCGAGGTTTACGACATGGCGAATCCTAGCCAGGCGGTGGCGGGTATTCTGGAGCGGATGAGTCTGGGTGACCGGGCGGACCAGTTGGCGGGGGAATTATCGGGCGGCTGGAAGCAACGTCTGGCGTTGGCGGCGTGTGTTTTGCACAAACCAAAACTGCTGCTGCTCGATGAGCCAACCTCCGGCGTGGATGCCAAGGCCCGCCGGGAATTTTGGGATCTGATTCATGACATGGCCGGCGAGGGGCTGACGGTGCTGGTCTCCACCCATTACATGGATGAGGCGGCGCGCTGCTCGCGCATCGTGTATCTCTCGGAAGGTAAATTGGTGGTGCAGGGCACGCCCGATGAGGTGGTGCAATCGAGCAAGCTGATCACCTATGTGGCCACCGGCGCCAACCTCGATGCTACGGCGGTAAAGTTGCGCAGCATGCCGGGGGTGGAATCAGCGGCGGTGTTTGGCGCGCAGATGCATATTGCCGGGATGGACCGCGCGGCACTGGAACAAGCCAAGACATCGCCAACCGGTGCGGCGCTGACCTGGCATGAGGTGCCGCCGATGCTGGAAGACGTGTTCATTCATTTGCTCAGCGAGTCTAAGACATGAACGGGTTTTCCTTCCGCCGCTTCCGCGCGGTGCTGCGCAAGGAGTGGTTGCAAATTCGGCGGGATTATTTCACCCTGCGGATGATTGTTCTGCTGCCGGTGCTGCAATTGTTTTTGTTCGGCTATGCGATCAACACCAATCCAAAACATCTGCCCACCGGGCTGATCACGGCGGATCATTCGCAGGATGAACGCACACTGATCGCGGCGCTGCAAAACACCGGCTATTATAATATTATCCCATTGGATTCTGAGGCGCAGGGCGAGCAGGGTTTGGCCGATGGCAGCTTGTTGTTTGTGGTGAATATTCCACCAGATTTTGACCGGCTGGTGGACCGTGGTGACAAGCCTGCCATACTCGTGGATGCCGACGCCACCGACCCTTCGGCGATCGGTAATGCCACCGCAGCCCTGGCCGGGTTGAGCAACGTGCTGGACCGCGACCTGCCGCCGAATTTGCGTTCGCAACCGGCGGTAACGCCGTTTCAGGTGGTGGTGCACGCCCGCTATAATCCCGAGGCATTGACGGTGCTGAACGTGGTGCCGGGGCTGATATGCATTGTGCTGATTTTCTCGACCTTATTTGTCACCACGCTCGCCATCACCCGCGAGACCGAGCGTGGCACGATGGAGAATTTACTCGCCATGCCGCTGCGGCCGGCTGAGGTGATGCTGGCCAAGGTGGTGCCGTATATCGTCATCGGCTACGTGCAGGTGGCGATTATCATGACCATCGCGGTGGTGGTGTTCGGGCTGCCGGTGCGCGGCTCGGTGCTGCTGGTGGCGCTGGCGCTTGGGCTGTTTATCACCAGCAATCTGTTATTGGGAGTCACTATCTCGACGATTGCCCGTAACCAGATGCAGGCGATCCAGATGGCGATGTTCGTGCTGATGCCGTCGTTTATCCTTTCGGGGTTCTTATTCCCGTTCAAAGGCATGCCGGTTTGGGCGCAATGGATCGGCCAGATATTTCCGGTGACGCACGCGTTGCGGGTGATGCGCAGCGTGCTGTTGAAGGGCGACGGGTTCGTGGCGATCTGGCCGCAATTATGGCCGATTATTTTATTTATTGTGGTAATCGGGGTGGTCGCGGTGAAAGCCTATCGGGAAACCTTGGATTAACCATCGTCCGTTAGGACTGGTGATATGGAGGGTCCGTTAGGTTTTGAAACTGACTTATGGTCGAATTGGCTGCGCAACCATCGCTATGGCGGCGATGCCGATTACGAACGCAACGTTCGCAGCCGGGTGGCGGTGTATGTAAAGCGCGTGCTGGACGGTGCTGAATTATGGCCGGGCATGACATTACTTGATATCGGGGCGGGCGAAGGGGCGGTGGGGCTGGCCGCGATTGAGCGCTTAGGTGCGCGGTTGAAGGTTCTGTTCATTGATATTTCGCCTTCCCTGCTGCGCCATGCTGAGGCGCTGGCGCTATGTGCGGGCGTGGCCTCGCAATGCCGGTTTTTGCAGGCATCGGTGGAACATATGGTCCCGGTTGCCGATGCTTCGGTGGATGCGGTGACCAGCCGTGCGGTGCTGGCTTATGTGCCGGATAAATTGGCGGCGTTGCGGGAGTGTTTTCGGGTATTGAAGCCGGGTGGACGGATTTCAATCGGCGAGCCGGTGTTCCGCGATGAGGCGCTGGCGGCAGCGGCTTTGAGCCAGGTTTTGGCGGCGCGGGTGGTGGATCATCCTGATCGTCTGATGCCTCTGGTGCAGCGCTGGCAGGCGGCGCAGTTTCCGGATACGCCGGATGCCATCGCGCAGCACCCCCTGACCAACTACAGCGAGCGTGATCTGGTGAGGTTTCTGCAACAGGCGGGGTTTGGTCATATTCACTTGGAATTTCACATCGATGTTGGCGAGGCTGAACCGATCCCGTGGGAGGTGTTCATCAACACCTCACTGCATCCGCTGGCGCCGACATTAGCGGAAATTATGCAGGCGCAATTTGATGCTGAAGAACGGCGGATTTTTGAACACGGTATGCGCCCCGCCATCGAATCTGGCGATCGTGTTTGTACCGACAGGATGGCGTATGTAACGGCGGTGAGACCGTATTTATAAATGCCGCGTTATGACCGCAGCGTGTGTAGATACGCGATGATATCGCGGGCCTGTGTCGTGGTGAGCTTGCCTTTCCAGGCGTGCATCGGCTTGTTCAGGGGCACGTCGTCCTGGTCTTTGGCTTCCAGGACGGCACGCAGGATCAAATTGTCATTGTTGTGGTAGGTTTGCTCCAGCCCAGGGGCGCGCAGGTCAGCCGAGGCGACGCTGCCGAACATTTTGCCGCCGGCGCCGTTGGCCATGTGGCATTTGGCGCAATGGTCGGCATACAACGTGGCGCCGGTGGCAACGTCCGGGCTGCTGGCCTGCGCTAAGGCGGTGCCGGGAAGGGGGAGGGCGGTGAGCAGTGAAGCGGCCAGGAATAGTGCGGCTTTGATGGCTTGCCGCATGGAACGCGCCTTCTGAAGTAATACCTAAATCTGCTCGGAAATTTTAATCGCGGCTTTGCAGCCGGATTTAATCAGCGCCACGAGAATGCGGTAGCCCGGCGCTTGCTCGGCCTCGTTCGCCAGGCCGATATCGCGATGCTCCAATTCTTCGGCGCGGAACTCGGCGATGGTGGCGCGCAGCGGAGCTTCAGTTTCGTCCAGGGCCGCTTCCTGGGCAAGGTAATGATCATTGATGGTTTCCTCCACCGCTACCGTGCAGGCCATGGCGGCGCGCGAGCCTAGTGCGGCGGTGGCAGCGCCTAGGGCAAACCCGGCAATGTGCCATAACGGCAGCATCGCGGTGGGGCGCACCCGGCGTTCGGTAATCAGCTTGGCGAAGGTATCCAGGTGATGTTGTTCCTGCTCCTTCATATGCCGCAAGGTGGGGCCATGGGGGCCGCGCCCCAGCACGGCCAACTGTCCGGCATAGATGCGGGCGGCGCCGTATTCGCCGGCATGGTCAACGCGGATGAAACGCTTGATTTGATCACTCATGGCAGCCCTATCGGATGAAGCGGCGGGGTTTGCGGGAAATATAAGATACGGTGAGCAGTGCTAACAGCAGCTCGTAGAATAAATCCATCACGGCCATTGAAACCGGCAGGCCGGGGATGAAATAGACCGGTTTGTCGCACGGGATGGCCGGGGTCATCGGCAAGGCCATGCCGGGGCTGAAATTGCCGTTACATTCGGGCAGCGGGCTGAGCCATAGATGCAGCTCCACCCCCACATGCACACTGGCGATGGCAGCACCGCCCAGCATGGTGAGAACCGCCAACCCCAGCACAAATCGCCCTGTGGGCGGGCGGCAAAGCAGGGCAATCAAACCCAGCGCGATGATGATACGGTACGGCCAGCGTTCCAAAAGGCAAAGCGGGCAAGGCACCAGCCCTTCGACATATTGCGCCCAGTAGGCCATCGCCAGCGCCGCCGCGCCGCCCAGTATAACCAGCAGGGCGGCAACGCGATGGCTCACGCGCGCAATCCAAAATTGTATTTTGAAACTGGAATCGGGCGAACGACAAATCCAGCCTGTGTTACGAATCCGGTTTGATGCATGGCGGCCGCCTTACCATTAATCCATCTCAAATCATAGTATGAAACGGCTCAAATCACCCTTGGCGGCGAGAGGTGCCACTCGCTCATTCACATAGGCTGCGGTGACAACAACGCTGTCGCCGCCGCGGTCGGTGGCGGTGAAGCTGATCTCTTCCAGCAGTTTCTCGATCACCGTGGCGAGGCGGCGGGCGCCGATGTTTTCGATCCGGTCATTGATGTCATAGGCGAGGTCAGCCAGCGCATCGACAGCATCTTCGGCGAATTCCAGGTTCACCCCTTCGGTGCCGAGCAGCGCGGTATATTGCTTGAGCAGCGAATGCTCGGGCTCGGTCAGGATGCGCTTGAAATCATCGCGCGAGAGCGAGGATAATTCCACCCGGATCGGCAGCCGGCCTTGCAGCTCGGGCAGCAAATCCGCCGGCTTGGCGACATGGAAGGCACCCGAGGCGATGAACAAAATATAGTCAGTTTTGATCGGGCCGTATTTGGTTGAAACCGTGGTGCCTTCGATCAAGGGCAATAAATCGCGCTGCACGCCCTCGCGCGAAACATCGCCGCCGCGGAAGCCGCCTTCGGTTTTGGCGCAGATTTTGTCGATCTCGTCCAAAAACACTATGCCGTTGTTTTCGGCGTGGCGCAGCGCGTCCTTGGTCAGCGCGTCAGTGTCCAGCAGGCGGTCGGCTTCCTCGCGCTCCAGGGCGGCGCGGGCTTCCGGCAGCGGTAGCTTGCGCTTGGTTGGCTGGCGGCCAAACATGCCCTTCATCATCTCGCCGAGGTTGATCGCGCCGTTCTGCGGGGCCCCCGGCATATCCATCATGCCGATCGGCATGCCGGCGGGCGCATCGCTCAGCGCCACTTCGATTTCCTTGTCCTCCAACTCACCGGCCCGCAGCATACGCTTGAATTTTACCCGCGTGTCGGCGGAGGCGCCATCGCCCACCAGGGCGGTAAGAATTCGCTCCTCGGCGGCGGCTTCGGCCTTCACCTGCACACCCTTGCGGTTTTGCTCGCGCAGCATGGTGATTGAGGCTTCCACCAGGTCGCGCACGATGCTTTCCACATCGCGGCCCACATAGCCGACTTCGGTGAATTTGGTGGCTTCGACCTTGATGAAGGGCGCCTGCGCCAGCTTGGCCAGCCGCCGGGCGATCTCGGTTTTGCCGCACCCCGTCGGGCCGATCATGAGGATGTTTTTGGGCACCACCTCATCGCGCATGGCTTCGGGCAGTTGCAGCCGCCGCCAGCGGTTACGCAGCGCAATGGCCACAGCCCGTTTGGCGTCATTCTGGCCAATGATGAAGCGGTCAAGTTCGGAGACGATTTCACGCGGGGAATAGATGGGAACGTCAATCACAATGTTTCAACAATCAGGTTTTCGTTGGTGTAGATGCAGATGTCAGCGGCAATTTTCATGGCCCGGCGGGCGATCTCCTCGGCGCTGAGCTCGGGGACGGTCATCAAGGCGCGCGCCGCCGAGAGGGCGAAATTGCCACCCGAGCCGATGGCGACCACGCCGTCCGAGGGTTCCAGCACGTCGCCATTGCCGGTGAGGGTGAAGCTGCGTTCGGCATCCGCCACGATCAGCATGGCTTCCAGGCGGCGCAAATAACGGTCAGTCCGCCAGTCCTTTGCCAGCTCCACGCAGGCGCGTTCCAACTGGTTGGGGAAGCGCTCGAGTTTGGTCTCCAGCCGCTCCAGCAGGGTGAAGGCATCGGCAGTGGCGCCGGCAAAACCGGCCAGCACCGCGCCGTTGCCGATGCGGCGCACTTTGCGGGCGTTGCCCTTTACCACCGTATTGCCGAGAGATACCTGGCCGTCACCAGCCAGTGCTACTTTGCCGTCACGGCGAACGCAAAGGATCGTCGTGCCGTGCCACCCAATCGGGTCATTTGGATTTTCCATGGCTCAACATCTGGCAACCCACCAGCACTCTGACAAGCCCGCGGGTATGCGCGGCGGGAAGGTCAGGAGGGATGGATATTGAGATTGGGTTTGGCGGCCGCAGGTTGGGTGCCGATCAGCTTGGTGATCAGGCTGATGCTGTTTTGGGTGTTCCAGTCCGCACCGCCTTCCAGCCGGGCCACCATGCGGCCCGCCGGGTCGATCAGCACGGTCAGCGGGATGCCGTTGGATTCGAGGATGTCAGGGGCGTCACCGTCCGGGTTGAGCAGGATCGGCAGGGTGGTGATGTTGTGGGATTTATAGAACGGCTGCACCGCCGCCAACCCCTCGGCATCAACCGAGATCGGCAGCACCAGGATTTTATAGGGCACTAGCTTGGGGGCCAAGGCGGCGATGCTGGGCAGTTCCGCCACGCAAGGGCCGCACCAGGTGGCCCAGATATTCACCAGCAGCCCGGAGCCGCGGTAATCCGTCAGGCTAAGCGGGTGGCCGGTCTGGTCGGTGAATTTGAGGTTGGGTTCGGTGCTGGGCATGATTTGCTGCACGCCGGTTGAGGCGTCCGGCAGGTCTTCGGGTCTGATCTGGGCATCAGCATAATTGCCCCGCGCGGCGCTGACGGCTAAGCCTGTGGCGGCGGCGATGATGGATCGGCGCGTGAGTAAGGGGCGGGTTGGTTTGAGCAAGGACAAGACGAACACTCCAGTAGGGCAGGCTTTACAGTGGGGCGGGCGGTTTGGTGCCGGACCGGACGCCGTGATGCAAGCCATTAACGTCTCAATTGGGTTCGACCGCAAATTATGGCAACAGGATATCGCAGGCAGCCGGGCTCATGCCGCGATGCTGGGGGCGCAGGGCATCCTGAGCGCTGCCGACGTGACCGCGATTGACGAGGGGCTGGCGGCGATTGCCGAGGAGATTGAGGCCGGACGCTTTGGCTTCATCGACGCGCTGGAGGATATCCATACCAATATCGAGGTGCGGCTGACCGATAGGGTCGGCGAGGCGGCACGGCGGCTGCACACGGCGCGCAGCCGCAATGACCAAGTGGCGACCGACTTCAAACTGTGGGTGCGCGGTGCGATTGATGGCGTGACGGCGCAGGTGAAGGATTTGATGCAGGCGTTGGCGGCGCGGGCGGCGGAACATGCCGCCAGCGTGATGCCGGGCTTCACCCATTTGCAGACCGCCCAGCCGGTGACGTTCGGGCATCATCTGCTGGCCTATGTGGAAATGCTGTCGCGCGATGCCGGGCGGCTGGCCGATGCGCGGGCGCGGTTGAATGAATGTCCTTTGGGGGCGGCAGCTTTGGCCGGCACCTCATTCCCGATTGACCGGCACATGACGGCGCAGGCGTTAGGGTTTGACCGCCCCACCGCCAATTCACTGGATTCAGTGTCGGACCGCGATTTCGCGCTGGAATATTTATCGGCGCTGGCGATTTTGGCGATGCATCTGTCGCGCTTTGCCGAGGAAATCATTATCTGGTGTTCGTCGCCCTACAGGCTCATCAGCCTGACGGACGCCTTCACCACCGGCAGTTCGATCATGCCGCAGAAGCGCAACCCGGATGCCGCTGAACTGACCCGCGCCAAAACCGGCCGGATTTTTGGCGCGTTGCTAGGGCTGCTGACCGTGATGAAGGGCCTGCCGATGGCCTATGCCAAGGATATGCAGGAGGATAAGGAGCCGGTGTTTGACGCCACTGACGCGATTTCGCTTTGTCTTGCCGCCACCGCCGGGATGGTGCGTGATATGCAGGCCGACACGGCTCGGATGGCCGCACTGGCGGGTAGCGGGTTTTCCACCGCGACCGATTTAGCCGATTGGCTGGTGCGGGTTCTGGGGATGCCGTTCCGTGATGCGCATCATGTCACTGGCCGGATTGTGAAGCTGGCCGAGGATAAGGGAGTTGATCTGCCGGAGGTGAAACTGGCGGACATGCAGGCGGTTGAACCGCGGATCACGGCGGTGGTGTATGAGGTGCTGACGGTGACAGCCTCGGTGGCGTCGCGCAGTAGTTATGGCGGCACGGCACCGGCGAATGTAGCGGCAGCGGCGGCGAAATGGCTGGAGGTTTTGGCATGAGGGTTTTGGTTTTATCAGTGATGATCGCGGTCTCACTGGCCAGTTGCGGAAAATATGGCCCGCCCAGCCCGCCTGGTCCGGCGGCTGACGTGCATTATCCGCGTACCTATCCGGCGCCGTAACATGGCGGTGGCGGAACGGCGCGAATTTGAGCCTGAGATTGCCGATTTGCTGGCGGCCCGGCCCGCTTTGCGGATGCATGCGCAGGATGGTCTGTGTTTTGAAGGCGTGGCGCTAAACGCCATCGCCGATGAGTTTGGCACGCCGACTTGGGTGTATGGCGCGGCCAGCATGCGGGCGCGTTATGCGGCACTGGCGGCGGCCTTCGAGGCGGTGGGGCTGCCCCCGCATATCCATTACGCGGTGAAGGCCAATGATCATCTGGCGGTGCTGTCAGTATTGCGCACCGCCGGAGCGGGCGCCGATGTGGTCAGCCTGGGTGAATTCATGCGGGCGCAAAAGGCCGGTGTGGCGGCGGCGGATATTGTGTTCTCGGGCGTCGGTAAATCGCCGGTCGAAATGGCGGCGGCGCTGGCGGCCGGCATTGGGCAGATTAATGTGGAGAGCGCCGAGGAACTTAGCGTTCTTTCCGAAGTTGCCGTGAAAACCGGAAAAATTGCCAACATCGTGTTGCGGATGAACCCCGATGTGGATGCCGGCACGCACGCCAAAATCACCACCGGCTTGGCCGACAATAAGTTTGGCATCGCGGCGCATGATATTGTGCAATTATACGCGCATGCGGCGCAATTGCCGGGGATCAGGCCGGTGGGCATCGCGCTGCATATCGGCAGCCAGATTCTCAATCCCGCGCCGTATGCCACGGCCTATGCCAAGGCCGCTGACATGGTGCGGGCGTTGCGGGCAGCGGGGCAGGTGGTTTCGGTGCTGGATTTAGGCGGCGGGCTGGGCATTGGTTATTATGATGAGCCCGGCATTTCGCTGGCGGCGTTTGCCGCGATGGTGCGGGCCACCGTGGGTGATCTGGGTGTGCGATTATTGCTGGAGCCGGGGCGCTATCTGGTGGGGCCAGCGGGCTTGTTGCTGGCCTCGGTGATTTTACAAAAGCAAGGCAGCGTCAAAAGGTTTGTGGTGCTTGATGCGGCGATGAATGATCTGCTCCGGCCCGCTTTGTATGAATCCTATCACGGGATTTTGCCGGTCAGTGCGGTGGATTTTGTGCGCCCTGCGTCGCCCGTGGATGTGGTGGGGCCGGTATGTGAAACCGGCGATACATTCGCCATCGACCGCGTGCTGCCCAGTTTCAAGCCAGGGGCGCGGGTGGCGCTGCTCGATGCCGGGGCCTACGGCGCGGTGATGAGCAGCAGCTATAATGCCAGGCCGCGCGCGGCGGCGGTGCTGCTGGATGGCGGGCAGGCGCATTTGATTTCTCCCAGGCAAACACAATCGGATTTATGGGCACACGAGATCATTCCCGGCTGAACAGGCTGCGCCGGGTTGCGGCTTGGGTGCTGTGGGCTGAGGCGTTGACTTTGGCGCTGGCGCCAGGTGTTGCGGTGCTGCTGGCCTATGCGGTGCTGGGGTTGCTGGGGCTGGGGAACGGTTGGCTGTTGGTCGCCGTGCTGATTTTATCGGCGGGATTGCTGCTTCGGGGGCTGCGGCAGTTTAAGCCCCCCGCCGCCGCTGAAATTGATAGACGGATTGAAGCGGCATCGCATCTGCCGCATCGGCCGCTTGCCGCCCTTCATGACGTACCTGAAAACGATGCAGATGCTGCCAATGATATTTGGGCGGCGCATCAGCGGCGAGCGGAGAAGGCTCTGGCGTCGGCCACGTATCCAGCCTTCAACGTACAGGCGGCGGCGCGTGATAAATTTGCTCTGCGGGGTTTGCTGCTGGCCGGGTTGCTGGTGGGCATTGTGGTGGCGGGTGCGCAGGCACCGCTGCGGATCGCCGCAGCATTTTCTCTGCCGGACTGGCCGTTCCCCGGCCCGCATGTCACGGCGTGGGTGACGCCACCAAGCTACACCGGCGCCCCTCCGCATGTGCTCGCCAAAGGCGAGGCCGTCAGCACGCTGGCGGGTTCGCAACTGACCGTGATTACCGATGGCCCGGCCCGGGCGCCGAAGGTACGAATTGGTAACGATGCTGTTATCACCAGCACTTTAAGCGACACCAGCCATCGCGCCGATGCCACCATCACCGGCTCTGCCGTGCTGACAGTGGGGCCGTGGTGGCACCGGCTGGCGCATTGGGACGTCACCGCCGTACCGCCCGCCGCACCGGTGGTGCAGGTGACGCAGGCCGACGTCGCGCAGGGCAATATCATCAAGCTGCGCTGGCATGTGGCAGACCCCTACGGGCTGACTTCGCTGGTGGTTTCGTTCAAGCCGGTGGGGTATCCGCAAGCGCTGAGTTTCAGTTTTGTCCTGCCCGCCAAGACCGGTGATGGCCAGGCGATGGTTGATCTGACGCGCTCGCCCTTTGATGGCGAACCGGTGACGCTGAGTGTGACTGCCCGTAATCTGGCCGGAGCGACGGGTAGCGACAGCCCGGCGCAGAACTTCATCTTGCCGGGCCTGCCCCTGCATGACGCCACCGCCGCCGCGCTGCTGAAGCTGCGCCGTCAGATTGCCAACGGTGAAGGCAGCACCGGCTTTGATATGATGAACGTGCAGCAATTGAGCCGCCAGCCGTTAAGTGCCATCAGCCCGGCGGCGGATGTGCAGTTGGCCGCCCTTGGCGCCAGCATCGGGCTGGGCACGACCAATGTGGCGGATGTGGTGGACCGGTTGCTGGCGCTGGCGCTGGAAATAGAGGCTGGTCCAGATTTTCTGCCGGCTCAGCAATTGGCCGCCAGCAACCAGGCGCTGCTGGCGGCCTTGCGGGCCGGGCTGCACGGTGCTCCGCCGAACGCCGCCACCTTGCAAAAATTATTGCAAGCGATGGAAGCGGCGGCGGCCCGCCATATTGCTGCCTTGCAGGCCGCCGCCGGGCAGGATGGCAAGCCTATGCAGCTCTCGGCCCTGGATGAATTGGCGCAGAAAATTGCGCAGGATGAAGCCGCCGGACGCACCGAGCAGGCGGCACAGGAGCTGAAATTATTTCAGCGCGTATTAAACGCCTTGCAGAATGCCCGGCCCATGAGTGCGGCGGAAATGGCGCAATCCAAGGCGGCCAGCGCGGCGGCGCAGGCGATCGCCACCATGACCAAGGCCGAGGCCGCTCTTTTGGATGCCACCAACGCGGGCACCGGCAGCGCTGATGCGCAAGGCGTGATCAAGGCTCAGTTGGATGCCACGCGCCAGAGTCTTGCGAAGGCTGGGCTTAACCTGCCGGGGCTGCAACCAGCCGGTGCCGCGATGGGCAACGCCAAATCCGCGCTGACGGCGAGCGACCCAAACCGCGCCGTCCCCGCCGAAACTGCCGCCATCAAAAGTTTGCAGGACGCCGCTGCGGCCCTGGCGAAAGCGGCGAAGCAGCAGATTTCCCTCAATCCTGGCGAGGCTGCGGGGCAGGATGATAACGGTGATGCTGAGGATGGCTTACCCGATGAGCAATCCGACCCCAACTTCAACCCTGACCACGCCAACCCGGCCGCCGCCATTCAGCAGCAGATCATCCAGCAGGATGCCAAGCCCGCCGCTGCCCAGACCCATCAATATTACCACCGGCTGCTGACACCCACGCCGTAACGCGGGTTATTGCGCTGGGCCGGTCTGCGGTACAGCGGGCGGCGTGGTTGCGGGTGCGCTGGGGTTTTCCAGCGCGGTCCAGTCCAGCTTCGGCAGGTCGCTAACTTTTTTGCCGTTCAAATTGACAGCACCGTCACCAAAAATGGCGTGCATGGCCAAGCTTTGGCCGTCGGTGGGCGAGGTGGTCAGGTACGGCGACAGCAATGCTTGCGCCGCCGCCACGCTGGCCTGGGTGCCGGGATAGGCGCTGGTGATGGCGTTGGTGAAGGCATCCAGATGGATGGCGGTGAGGTTGGCGGTGCCGGTAGGTTGCAAGTTCGCATCAAATTTCAGCGCGGCATCGGCGGCGGCGGCGGTCGGGCCCACGGTGAGTGCAAGATTCATGCTGCCGTTGCCCCCCGCGGCGGCCCATTTATGGACCAGCGGTATCATGAGTTTTTGTTCCGCCACCGGATCGGTCTGCACGGCGCGCAACTGGTTGACGATATCCATCAGATTTGGCGGCACCGGGCCGGAGAGCGAGATGCCGATGCCCAGATGGGTGATTTTGCCGTCAAACGGGATCGAGGCGATGCGCGTCAGGATGGGCGAAAGGGCCATGCCGTCGATCGTGGTGGTGCTGACCACCGCCGGGCTGCCGGCGTCAGCGGTCAAATTCAGGTCGGAATGGCCGGTCAGGCTGTCGATATGCATGACCAGCAGGCTGCCCTGGCTGGCCAGAATATCGATATTGCTGGCGGCCAGGTCACCGCTGCGGAACGGATAGATGGTTTTGTTGAACAGCGCGTTCGAGTCGAGCGTTTCGCTCACCGAAATGCTGCCGGTGTTGATGACGGCATCGACGTCGTTATCAATGGCGATGGCGATTTTGTTCGGTAAATCGGTATAGAAAACCGTCGGGTTGGCGGCGTTGATCCGCAAGCCGAGCGTGGGCAGCGTGACCGTGCCGCTCTGACCATCGCCGGTGGGCGGCAGGGTGATGACCAGGTTGGTGATAGTAACCAGCGCCTGTATAGGCGAGGTGCCCGACTGCAAGCTGGAATAGCTGATCTTGAGTCCGTTGGTGGCCTGGGTCTCGGCCCAGGCCTGGAAGCCGCTGGCGATGCGGCCTTGCGCGTACCACCATAACCCCACCCAGGCGAACACCAGCAGGACCAGTAGGCTGAGCAGAAATTTCAAAATGCCACGCATGATTGTCTCCCAGTAGGCTCAGCCCGATATTAGCTTCATTATGCGGTACTATTGACCGGCGGCCAAGGGTTTGGCCTTTGGTTGCAAGGCGTAAGGTTGGAATTTGATGCGAATTTTTAATGATTGGCGGGACTTGCAGTCCGCAGCACGCGGGGCGGCCGTGGCGCTGGGTAATTTTGATGGCGTGCATCTGGGCCACGCGGCGGTGGTGCGGGCGGTGCACGCCGCCCGGCCTGACCTCAAACTGGCGGTGCTGACCTTCGAGCCGCACCCCAGGCAGTTCTTCCGCCCGCAGGATGCGCCGTTCCGCCTCACGCTGAGCCACGAGAAGGCGGCGGCACTGGCGGCGCTGGGGGTGGCGTATGTTTACGAGCTGCGTTTTGATGAAGCGTTCTCGCACCTCACCGCCGCGCAATTTGTGCGTGAGGTGCTTTTTGAGGGGCTGGGGGCGGCGCATCTGGCCTGCGGGGCGGATTTCGCCTTTGGCCACCGGCGCGGCGGTGATGTGGCGTTTTTGGGCCAGGAGGCTGAGGCGCTGGGCATGGGTTTGAGCATCGTGCCGGCGGTGAGCGACGCCGAGGGGCCGATTTCCTCGACCCGTATCCGCCGGCTGTTGCAGGATGGCTACCCCGAGCGGGCGGCGGCTTTGCTGGGGCGGGCGCATACCATCAGGGGTGAGGTGGTGCATGGCGATGCGCGGGGCCGCACCATCGGGTTCCCCACCGCCAATATCTACCTGCACCAGCATCTGGAGCCCTGCCGGGGGGTGTATGCCATCACCGCGCAATTGCCGGGCGGGCAGGTGGTGAAAGGGGTAGCCAATATCGGCCAGCGCCCCACCGTGGGCGGGTTGGAGCCGAGGCTGGAGGCGCATTTGTTTGACTATGCCGGGGATTTGTACGGCGCCGAGGTGAGCGTGGCGCTGCATCATTTCCTGCGCGAGGAAAAGAAATTCGGCTCATTTGAGGAATTGAAGGGGCAAATTTTGCGCGATGCAGCCCAGGCGCGGGCGATGCTTGACAAGTAAGCCGTTCCCCTCAATCCCCTTGCGCCATGAGTGATACGACCGCTGACTATAAATCGACCGTTTTCCTACCCCGCACGGAGTTCCCGATGCGCGGGGATTTACCCACCCGTGAGCCGCAGGCGCTAGCCCGCTGGGAGGCGATGGGCATGTGGGGCAAGCTGCGCGCTGCCGCTGCCGGGCGCGAATTGTTTATTCTGCATGACGGCCCGCCTTATGCGAACGGCAATCTGCACATCGGCCACGCGCTCAATAAAATTCATAAGGACGTCATCAACCGCGCCCAGCAGATGGCCGGGCGCGATGCGAATTACATTCCCGGCTGGGACTGCCACGGCCTGCCGATTGAGTGGAAGGTTGAGGAAAAATACCGCGCCAAAAAACTTGATAAGGACGAGGTGCCGGTTTTGGAGTTCCGGCGTGAATGCCGCGAGTATGCGCAGCATTGGCTGGATGTGCAGGCGGCAGAATTCAAGCGGCTCGGTGTGGCGGGGGATTGGGCGCATCGTTATGCGACGATGGATTTTGAATCCGAGGCGCTGATTGCCGGGGAGATTGGCAAGTTTTTGCTGAATGGCGCGCTGTATCGCGGCTTGCGGCCAGTGATGTGGAGCCCGGTGGAAAAGACCGCGCTGGCCGAGGCGGAGGTGGAGTATCACGATAAGAAGGATACTGCGATTTATGTGCGGTTTAAGGTCTCGAACCCTGTCTCCTCCGGCCCTGGATATCCTTTTAATCGCCCTTGGAACAAAGCATCTTTTGTTATTTGGACTACAACACCATGGACGATCCCAGGGAACCAAGCACTAGCTTGCAATTCTGAGATTGAATACTCATTGATCGGCGTGGAAGACATTGCCGATAATTCATCGGCAATTGTTGGTGAAGAACTTGTGATTGCAACCGAGCTTTTGTCGGCTTTCTGTTCGACAGTTGGCATTACGAAATATCACTCCTACG
Source organism: Acidocella sp. (assembly GCA_031291755.1). GTDB lineage: Bacteria > Pseudomonadota > Alphaproteobacteria > Acetobacterales > Acetobacteraceae > Acidocella. The sequence goes on from JARLIK010000008.1 coordinate 76,568, forward strand.
GACAGGTCAAAGGCGAAGCTTTTAACGGCGTCCACCTTTTACACCCCCTGCATGAGTCTAAATTTCCGCTTGGAAAGCCGGATGCTAATATTGGTGAAGTTAAACTTCTATTTGGTGATTTCGTTACGACAGAAGTAGGTACCGGCATTGTTCACATGGCCCCCGGCCACGGTGAGGATGACTTCTTCCTATGCCGCGCCAACGGCATTGCGGTGCCGGATACCGTGCAGGGTGATGGGACTTACTATCCATCTGTTCCCCTGTTTGCGGGCCTGCATGTTTACAAAGCCGCCGACCCGGTTTGCGCGGCGTTGATTGAAGCGGGCGCACTGCTGCATCGCGCCGACTTCGTGCATTCCTACCCGCATTCCTGGCGCTCGAAGGCGCCGCTGATTTATCGCGCCACGCCGAACTGGTTTATCCGCATGGATGGGCCGGAGACAATCCGCGAGCATGCTCTCGCCGCCATTGATGCCACGCATTTTGTGCCGGAAATTGGCCGCAACCGGATCCGCTCGATGGTGGAATCGCGGCCTGACTGGTGCATCTCCCGGCAACGCGCCTGGGGCGTGCCGATTGCGATTTTTGTTGATAGACACACGCACGAACCGCTGCGCGACGCCGAGGTGATGGCCCGCATCGTGGAGATTTTCTCCCACGAAGGGGCCGATGCCTGGTACGCCCGCCCGGCGCAGGATTTCCTCGGCGACAAATATAAAGCTGACGACTACGAGCAGATCAAAGACGTGGTCGATGTCTGGTTTGAATCCGGCTCCACCCATGCGTTTGTGCTGAAAGCCCGTGGCTTGCCGGTGCCGGCGGATGTGTATCTCGAAGGCTCGGACCAGCATCGTGGCTGGTTCCAAGCGTCGTTGCTGGAATCGGTGGGCTCCCAAGGTTTCGCGCCGTTCAAGGCGATCGTGACGGATGGCTTTGTGCTCGATGAGCAGGGCCGCAAAATGTCGAAATCGATGGGCAACGTGACGGCGCCGCAAGAGGTGAACGATAAATACGGCGCGGATATTTTGCGCCTGTGGGTGATGAATTCCGATACCTCGGAAGATTTGCGCATCGGCCCAGAAATCCTCAAACAGCAGGCCGA
>JARLIK010000009.1 GCA_031291755.1 Acidocella sp.
GAACACGCCGCCGGCTAGACGGTGCCAAAATCTCGACCTTCTTCAAAACGCCTCCTTCTGGAGACCAGAGACAGCCTCCAGAGATCAGCAAATGCACCCACAGCGTCATACCCCGCTACACGCCGAAGGCCGGACGCTTACGCATTTGTAAGGCCAGGCTCATTATCACTCTCCATCAGGTTTCGATGGCGTCTTTCCCCGTATTCACAAATCTGCCACGAAACCCCGCCCCAAAATCAACAAAAAAATGCGCGATTTCAGTAACTTGGCACTCGCCATCCGGGAGTGCTGCCGTTCTTGACATCCATCCGCCCTGGCCCTAAATCCTTGGCACTCTCCAAACGGGAGTGCTAACAGCCGCGGTGCCTCTTTAGGGCCGGACAGGCTGATAGTCTTGCAAGATTATCTGATTAGGAGCGATCCATATGGCAAAATTCCGCCCATTGCATGACCGCGTCGTGGTCCGCCGGCTGAATGCCGAGGAAAAGACCGCTGGCGGCATCATCATCCCCGACACCGCCAAAGAAAAGCCGATGGAAGGCGAAATCGTCGCTGCCGGCCCCGGTGCCCGTAACGAAGCCGGCCATCTGGTGGCTTTGGAAGTCAAGGCGGGTGACCGCGTTCTGTTCGGCAAATGGTCCGGCACCGAAGTCAAAATCGACGGTGAAGACCTGCTGATCATGAAGGAATCGGACATTCTCGGCATCGTCGAGAGCACCCCGGCCCCGAAGAAAAAAGCCGCTTAATTTAATAACCCCCGTAACCTAGCGTCCTGATGACGAAGCGGCGTCGCCGCGTAGTCTGAATCGGGCCGCTTTCTCCGAAGGAGATAACATAATGGCTGCTAAAGACGTACGTTTTGGCCCCGATGCACGGGACCGCATGCTGCGCGGCGTAGATATTCTCGCCAACGCTGTGAAAGTCACCCTCGGCCCGAAAGGCCGTAACGTTGTGATTGAAAAATCCTTCGGCGCCCCGCGCATCACGAAGGACGGTGTCACCGTTGCCAAGGAAATCGAGCTTTCCGATAAGTTTGAAAACCTTGGCGCTCAGCTGATCCGCGAAGTCGCCTCCAAGACCAACGACCTCGCCGGTGACGGCACCACCACTGCCACCGTTCTGGCTCAGTCGATCGTGCGTGAAGGCGTTAAGGCAGTTGCTGCCGGCCTGAACCCGATGGATTTGCGCCGCGGTATCGACAAGGCGGTTGCCGCTGTTGTTGAAGAACTGAAGAAGCGCACCAAGAAGATCACCACCCCGTCCGAAACCGCTCAGGTTGGCACCATTTCCGCTAACGGCGAGACCGAAATCGGCGAGATGATCTCCAAGGCGATGCAGAAAGTCGGCAATGAGGGCGTCATCACGGTTGAAGAAGCCAAGGGCATCCAGACCGAGCTCGACGTTGTTGAAGGCATGCAGTTCGACCGTGGTTACGTGTCCCCGTACTTCATCACCAACCCGGAAAAGATGATTGCGGACCTCGACAGCCCGTACATCCTGATTTTCGAGAAGAAGCTCTCTGGCCTGCAGCCGATGCTGCCGCTGCTCGAAGCCATCGTGCAGACCGGCAAGCCGTTGCTGATCATTGCCGAGGACGTTGAAGGCGAAGCTCTCGCGACCCTGGTTGTGAACAAGCTGCGCGGCGGCCTGAAAATCGCTGCCGTTAAGGCGCCTGGCTTCGGCGACCGCCGCAAGGCCATTCTCGAAGACATCGCCATCCTCACCGGTGGCCAGGTGATCTCCGAAGACCTCGGCATTAAGCTGGAAACCGTCACCCTCGCCATGCTCGGCCGGGCCAAGAAGGTTCTCATCGAGAAGGAAAACACCACGATCATCGAAGGCGCTGGCAAGAAGGCCGACATTACCGGCCGCGTCAACCAGATCCGCGCGCAGATCGAGGAAACCACCTCTGACTACGACCGTGAGAAGCTGCAGGAACGTCTGGCCAAGCTGGCCGGCGGCGTTGCCGTGATCCGCGTCGGCGGTGCGTCTGAAGTTGAAGTGAAGGAACGCAAGGACCGCGTTGACGATGCTCTGCACGCTACCCGTGCGGCGGTTGAAGAAGGCATCGTTCCGGGCGGCGGCGTCGCTCTGGCCCGCGCTTCCCTCATCCTTGCCAAGCTGAAGGCTGAGAACGAAGACCAGCGCGTCGGTATCGAAATCATCCGTAAGGCTATCCAGGTGCCGTTGCGCCAGATTGCTGAAAACGCTGGTGAAGACGGTGCGGTCATCGCTGGCAAAGTGCTCGATAAGGACGAATATTCCTACGGCTTCGACGCCCAGTCCGGTGAGTTCAAGGACATGGTCAAGGCCGGCATCATCGACCCGACCAAGGTTGTGCGTACCGCTTTGCAGGACGCTGCCTCGGTGGCCGCGTTGATCATCACCACCGAAGCCGGTGTGGTTGAGCGCCCTGAGAAGAAAGCCCAAGGCGGCCCAGGTGGCGGCATGGGTGGTATGGGTGGCATGGGCGATATGGACTTCTAAGTCCGTCGTTTACGTTGAGGGAATTCCAAGGGGCTCTGCCCCTTGGAACCCCGCTTAAGGCTGAGCCTTAGGAATCTATTTTTGAAGACTAGAAAAAGGGGCCGTTTGTTGGTGTTGAAACACCAACAAACGGCCCCTTTTTCTAGTGTTAAGGTTCTAAGGGCTGTGCCCTGAGTGGCGGTCCAGGGGGCAAAGCCCCCTGGACTTTCTTCACCTAAACGGCTGACTTTGCAGCCATCGAGACATTCTGCCGTTCGGGGCCGAAGATCATCAGAACAATCAGCACCACAGCGACGGTACTGGCCACCACCATGAGGGCGTAGCCGTAGTCGCCGCCATGGCTGGCGCCGATTCCGGCCTGGATGGGACCGTTGAAAGAGGCGATGAAGTTGCCCAACTGGTAAACGAACCCAGGGAACACTCCGCGGATTTCAGAGGGTGAGAGTTCGTTAAGGTGGGCAGGTACCACGCCCCAGGCCCCTTGCACCGCAAACTGCATCACGAAGGCAGCGATGGCGATGGTGACAGCAGACGTGCCGTGCGACCATGAATACACCGCGCAGAGTGACATGGCGCAGGCCAAGCCAATGGCCCAGCGGCGGCCAATCTTCTGGCTCAGCAGACCAAAGGCAATGCCGCCCAGGATCGCGCCGATATTATAGACGATCACGATATTGGTCAGCGTGCCGTGATCAAATTTCATCTGCTTGCCCAGATACAGCAGCGGATAAATATCCTGGGTGCCGTGTGAGAAGAAGTTGAAGGCGGTCATCATCAGCACGCCGTAGATCACCAGCTTGGCGTTGCCGGTCAGCACGCGCATGAGAGAAACTTGAGGCCCGGTATGGATTTTCCGGAACGCCGGGCTTTCTTCAACCTGACTGTTGATGAAGAACACCAGCAAGGCCGGGGTTGCGCCGATGAAGAACATTCCGCGCCAGCCCACATATTGATAGACAAAGCCGAACAGCAAGGTCGCGAGCAGATAGCCGGTGGGGTAGCCGGCTTGCAGCAGACCGGAGACCCAGCCGCGCCAACGCACCGGAATGGTTTCCATAGCCAGCGAGCTGCCCACGCCCCATTCGCCGCCCATGGCAATGCCGAATAGGGTACGAATGACGAGGAACGAGGCGAACGACCAAGCAAAACCGCTCAGGGCCTCGAACAATGAATACAGCACGATCACCAGCATAAGGATTGGTTTACGGCCATAGATATCGGCCAAGCGGCCAAAAATCAGCGCCCCGATGGCGCGGGTGCCAAGCGTGACGGTGATCGCGAAGGTGATGGAGGTCACGCTGACGCCAAATTCCTTGGCAACGGCGGCAAAGGTGAAAATGAGAATGAAAAAGTCGAACGCATCAAGCGTCCACCCTAAAAACGCCGCGATAACGACGTTACGTGACCGTCGCAGATCTTCCGTGATTGTACCCGACATATTTTCCTCCGCTTGTGTCGTATTCGCGCGACAGTAACCGCAAAGGAGTCGGTTGCAAATAGTTAATAACTCTTAAAATTTTTAAGGTTGGGAAGTGGTCGGAGTGAGAGGATTCGAACCTCCGGCCCCTGCGTTCCGAACACAGTACTCTAACCAGGCTGAGCTACACTCCGATGCCCGCCCTATAGCCGAAGCCACCGCCGCGCGGCAAGGGGCGGCAGGGCGGCAAATTTAACATGCGCGGGCCGGGGCAGGGTCTAGAACCTTAAAAAATTAAAAAACCTCATGATATCAATTATTCATAGCCAAAAGTGAAGCCAATATGTTAAGTGTCCTGAGATGTGCAGGCTCTGTAACATGAAACGGCGGGATTTTGGCCAGGCCCTTTTGGGTCTTGGCGCGGGCATGGCTATCTCCCGTCCTCTGGTCGCCGAGGCGCTGCCTGCCCATCCGCTGCCTCTGGTGATGCTGGACCCCGGTCATGGCGGTCATGACCCCGGCGCGATGGCACCTGACGGGACCGAGGAAAAAACCATCACCCTGTCGGCGGGCTTTGCCCTGCATAAGGCGCTGCTGGCCACCGGCCGCTACCGGGTGGCGATGACCCGCACGCATGACCAGTTTATCGCGCTGGAACAAAGAGTTGCCATCGCCGTTGGTGCCAAGGCGGATCTGTTTATCGCCCTGCATTGCGACCATCTGCCAGAGGCGGATTTGCGCGGTGCCAGCATTTTCACCTTGTCGTCCAATGCCTCCGATGGTCTGGCCGCCAGTATCGCCGCCGATGAAAATCAGGCCGACAATTTTGCCGGCCCCAACATGCCGGGCGTGACGCCGCAGGTGGCCAATGTGCTCGCCAGCCTGGAAACCCGGGCCATGCGCATCAGCTCTGCCAATTTTGCACATGATATCCGCAGTTCTTTCAAAGGTGTCGTGCCATTGCTGCCGGACCCGCTGCGCAGCGCCGATTTCGCGGTGCTGCGTGACCCTTCGGTGCCCAGTACCTTGCTGGAGATGGGCTGCCTGACCAACCCGCTCGATGAAAAACTATTGCGTAGCCCCAAGCACCGCAAGGAATTGGCGGATCGCTTGACCGCAGCCATCGATTTATACTTCGACAATCACGCGCCATCGCCAAAGCCGCACGAGAGCCGGCCGCATAAAGCCAGTTGGCGGACAAGCTGAAGGTTGGAGCGTGGCGGACACGTGATATTGAGACAATTTAAGCCCCCGCGCCTCGCGGTCATCCACGGGCGATGCTAATAAGCCCGCATGTCCGATCCCACAGGCCCGATTTCCGCTGGCGAACGCCTCTCCCCTAACCGTGGCGAACCCTCACGTAACCCTAAAGCCAAGCCGCCCGGCAGGCCGGGCAAGCAGCGCCCGCCGCGCAAGCATCGCAGTTTTTTAGGGTTTCTGGCAGGATTTTTCGTCACCGGCCTGTACCGCTTCGGCCTCATCGCCATTGTGCTGGCGGTGCTGGTGGGCGGCGGCGGTTTTTATGTGCTGAATGCCGATCTGCCGTCAGTCGATTCATTAAAGGATTATCGCCCGCCGTTGGAAAGCCGGGTGTACGCCAGCAATTTCCAACTGGTCTCGGAGCTGGCGGACCAGCACCGTATCTATGTGCCGTACGACCGCATTCCGCCGGTCGTCGCGCAAGCCTTCATCTCAGCCGAGGACCGTAATTTCTGGATCGACCCCGGCATCGACCCCGTCGCCATCATCCGCGCCGGCTTCACCGACATGATGCGCATGGGCTCTGACCGCCGCCCGCTTGGTGCCTCGACCATCACCCAGCAGGTGGTCAAAAACATGCTGCTGAACAACCGCATCAACTTTGCCCGCAAGATCAAGGAGGCCATCCTCGCGGTGCGGATCAGCGGCGTGATGAGCAAGCAGCAAATCCTCACCATCTATCTCAATGAAATTTACCTTGGCAGCAATTCGTACGGCGTGGCCGCTGCCGCCCAGGCGTATTTCGACAAGCCTTTGGACCAGCTCACCATCGCGCAAGCCGCATCATTAGGGGCGTTGCCGAAGGCGCCCAGTTCGTATGACCCCTTCCGCCACCCGCAACAGGCACTGGACCGCCGTAACTGGGTGATTGGCCGGATGCTGGCCGATGGCGCGATCACCGCCGATCAAGCCAAGACGGCGATGGCTGAGCCGCTGCTGCCGCGCGCCGGCGGCGAAAAACTCACCGTGCAGCATGCCGGTTACTTTGCTGATGCCGTCCAGCAGCAGGTGGTGGACCGCTTTGGCGCTGACATGGCCAGCCAGGGCGGGCTGATCATCCGCACCAGCCTGGAGCCAAAATTACAGGCTGCCGCCGAGAATGCCGTGCGCGATGGTTTGCAGCGTTATGATCAACGGTTCGGCGGCTGGCACGGGCTGGTCGGCCATGTCGACGACCCAACACTTGAACAAAACTGGCAGGCTGACCTCGGTAAGCAGCCAACCCCGCCGGGGATGCGTGAAAATTGGCATCTGGCAGTGGTGCTTTCCGTCACCACAACCTCTGCCAAGCTGGGTTACACCGATAATTCCGGCGCAACCGGGGCCAGCACCGCACATCTGGGTGACATCGCCTTGGCGGACATCCGCTGGGCCCGCCCGCTGGTGAACGGCACGCCGGGGGCGCCGCCGCATACCATGGGCCAAGTGCTCAACCCCGGCGATTTCGTGATGGTCTCTCCCGGCAGCAAACCGGATAGCCTGATGCTGGAGCAAATTCCCAACGTACAAGGCGCGCTGATCTGCATGGACCCCCGCACCGGCCGGGTGCTGGCGATGGTGGGCGGTTGGAGCCACGATCTCAGCCCCTATAACCGCGCCACCCAGGCGCAGCGTCAGCCTGGTTCCTCGGTGAAGCCTTTCGTCTATCTCACAGCCATGGAACAAAATATCCAGCCCGATGCGCCGGTGCTCGATGCCCCCTTTGTGCAGCAGATGCCCGATGGTACCACCTACCGCCCCGGCAATTTCGAGGACAACTTCCAAGGCCCGGTGCCGATTTATCACGCGCTCGAACTCTCGATGAACCTCGCCACCCTCAATCTCGCCCGCACGGTGGGGCTGGATAATATTGCCAAAAACTTCGAGAGCTTCGGCATCATCAACCAGATGCCGCCGTATTATCCTTCCGCCATCGGCGCCATCGACACCACGCTTTGGAAAATGGTCACCGGTTATGCCGCGCTCGATGAATATGGCCGCCAGGTCACCCCAACCTTAATCGACAGCGTCACCGACCCGGACGGCAAAATTCTCTATCAGGCCGACACCGGACCGGCCTGCGATAATTGCGCCGCCGGTAATCCGGCACAGCCGCCGCAACTGACCTATTCAGGCCAGCAATTGGCTGACCCTGACAGCGTGTTTCAAGATATCACCATGATGAAGGGCGTGGTGCTGCGCGGCACCGGCACGCCGGCGGTGGTGGGCATCAAACAGCCGGTGGCTGGCAAGACCGGCACCACCAATGATTTCAACGACACCTGGTTTATCGGCTTTACCCCTGGCGTGCTGACCGGCTGCTGGGTTGGGTATGACAAGCCGCAAAGCCTTGGCAATGACCAGACCGGTGGCGCGGTGTGCGGCCCGATCTGGAATGAATTCATGAAAACGGCCCTGGACGGCCAGCCGGATACAGATTTTGTGGTGCCCCCCGGCGATAGTCTCCAACAAACCGGCGGCGTGACTGAGGCTTTCAAAACTGGCCAGTCGCCGGGCGCTCAGACCAATGACAACTTGCTGGCCGGCAGCCCGGCAGCAACGCCCGTTGCTGCCCCGGCGCAACCTGGTCAGCCTGCGGCCCCGGCCCCGTCAGTTGATAAACAACTAGGCGGGCTGTACTGAAACAAGCTACTCCCGGCGCAGGATGCGATCATTGAGGAACCGGGCCATGGTATTGGATTTGAATGCGGCTTGCAGCTCAGCGGCGTCGTAATCCTCCGCCACCCAGTTCAGGAAGGGTTTTTTCCCCTCGCTGGCCGCCCAGGCGTCGATAAATTTATCGAGGATTCCGGCTCGGGCGTATTTCAAATGCCCATAACGCAGGGCGAGTTGGGTTTTGGCGTGGGCTGGGGTTTCACCTTCCAGCAGCAGGAAAATCGCCGATGCGAACCCGGCTCTGTCGGCCCCTGATTTGCAATGCACCAGCGCCGGCTTGCGCATGCTGCTGAACGCCTCGGCCAGTTGTAATATGGCTTCGCGCTGCGGGGCCACGCTGCTGCGCATCGGCACATCCAAAAAATCCAGCCCGATCTTGCGGGCTGCCTCGCGTGAGAGCGTATCAGCGCCGGTGGTGGTACGGCCGCGCAAATTGATGAGGGTTTTAATCCCGGCTTGGCGCACGAAGCGCCGGAGATTTCCCGGTGTCGGGTGATTCGAGCGGTACAGCACCTGCGGCTTCACCACATGGAAATTCGTCCACACCGTGCGTAGCAAGCCATGGTCCACGAACAACGCATTGACCCAAACCCGGTAGCGCGCCTTCGCTGAGATCGTCTCCATTAGGTAATTATATAGGGTTTATGCACCGCTCTGGTCACCGGCAAAATAAATATGCCCTGCCATCACCCGCTCTGATGCCTGTAGCTCGGCAAACATTCCGGCGTTGGGCGAGGGTTTGCGGGACGGACGTGGGTGATTCAAATGCAAAACAATTGAGCCAAACACGCCCTCCTTGCGCGGCACGCCCGAGCGGATCAGCCGGACCACAAAATCGGAATCCTCAAACCCATGCGCCTGGTAGCGTTCATCAAACCCGCCAATGGCCATGAAATCGGCTTTCCAGACGGCCAGATTGCAGGTTTGGGCGCGTTCATATCTACCACGCAGCCGGTAGCGGAATGACAGCTTCGCCGGAGCGGTCAGCAGTTCGAACGGGCCGGTCACCTGGCCGGCCAGCGCCCACATGAACCAATAAGGCCAATAGCCAGAGCCTGGTTTGCGCCTGGCCAATATGCGCCTGGTGATCACCCGCCCCAGCCAGGTGCGGCGGCCACTCAGAAACATACCAGGCTCACGCAGCCGCAGATGTTGCGATACAAAATTCTTCAGCACCAAACAGTCGCCATCAATGAAGATAATATAATCGCTGCTGGCCTGCGCCGCCGCCAGATTACGAATGGCACTCAGGCGGAAGCCTTCATCAGGGTGCCAAACATGCTTGATAGGCACAGGGAAATTGGCGGCGATCCGCTTGATCAGTTCCGCTGTTGCCGGCGTGGAACCATCATCAGCAACAATGATCTCGAAATTTTTTTCCCGCTGATGGCGGAAGGATTCCAGGCTGATTTCCAGAGCTTCTGGCGCGTTGTAGGTGCTGATAATCACCGATGCGCGCGGGCGGGCAGATTCCGGCGTATCCATAAAACACCATGGCTCCCTTAAAAAAACACTCTGAAACAGCCTCTAAGGTTAACTAGACGTATCAGCGGGGGGCAGGCAAGTGTGCTGGCCTTCCGCTTTCACATCCCGTATAACGCCCGCCGAAGGATTATTGAGATGTCAGCTGAATCAGACCAATTGAACGAACAAATCTCCCAGTCGGTGGCTTTGCTGCGGAGGCATCTTTGACTGGGATGCTGCTGTCATCCGCCTTGCCGAACTAGATTCCCGCGCCGAAGACCCCACCCTCTGGAATGACGCCGCGGCCGCCCAGGAAATGATGCGCGAACGTGGCCGCATCGCCGGGCTGGTTGATGGCGTGCACGCGCTGGAGCGTGAGCGCCAGGACGCGCTTGAGCTGATCGAAATGGCCGAGGCCGAGGGCGATGAGGGCGTGGTGAAGGACGCTATCGCCACCCTGACCGCTCTGGCCGAGGAAGCCAAAAAACGCGAAATCGAAAGTCTGCTGTCCGGCGAGGCCGATGGCCGTGACGCCTTCATGGAAATCAACGCCGGCTCCGGTGGCACCGAGGCGCAGGACTGGGCGCAGATGCTGGCCCGCATGTATATGCGCTGGGCCGAGGCCCGCAAATTCAAGGTGGAAATCCTCGATCAATCCGAGGGTGAGCAAGCCGGGATCAAATCCATCACCATGCAGATCACCGGCGCCAACGCTTATGGCTGGCTGAAAACCGAATCCGGTGTGCATCGGCTGGTGCGGATTTCACCGTTCGATTCCGCCGCCCGCCGCCATACCAGCTTTTCCTCGGTGTGGGTGTATCCGGTGGTCGATGACACCATCGAAATCGATATCAATCCGGCGGATTTGAAGGTTGATACCTTCCGCGCCTCGGGTGCGGGCGGTCAGCATGTGAATAAAACCGAATCCGCCATCCGCATTACCCATGTGCCCACCGGCATCATCGTGGCTTGCCAGACCGACCGCAGCCAGCATCGCAACCGCGCCACCGCCATGAACATGCTGAAGGCCCGGATGTATGAGATGGAATTGCAAAAACGTGAGGCCGCATCAGCCAGCATTGAAGCCGCCAAAACCGACATCGGCTGGGGCCACCAAATCCGCTCCTATGTGCTGGCGCCGTATCAGCTGGTGAAGGATTTGCGCACCGGGCATGAAACCGGCAACCCGGCAGCGGTGCTCGATGGCAATCTCGACCCCTTCATGGCCGCTTCATTGGCCGCCCGCGTCGGGGCGACACGCTCTGATGCATCAGCGATGGCGGAGTAATCTCAGCCGGTCATAAACGCACTCATTTTCCCGCCCATGGCGAGGTTGATTAAATCCGGCCCGACCACCAGCAGCCCCAGCACGATGTTGGTAACAAATACTAACAATATCGCCTGCCAGACGCCTATGTTCAGCCCCTTGCGCACAATGAACCAGTGCAGCCACATCAAATAGCCGCCTATCAGCCCAATGACGATCGCCTCCGCCACGGTCTCGCTGGCACCGAATGTCACCAGCATCGAGGCCAGCAGCGCGCCCAGTAAAAGCAGTGGCAACGCCACCCAGAATGACCAGTTCAAAGCGCTGGCGGTGCGCAGCCAGTTGGCCTCCGCTTGCCAACGGCGGGCAAATTCATAAATCAGCAGCGATGGCGCCAGCGCCACGCAAAGCTGCGCGATGAATGACACCAGAGCATCATTGATATCCCCCCGCATCGCCACCAGGATCGCGCCGACCAGCGGAAATGCAATCAGCGGTGCCATCGAGGCGGTCAGCGCGTTGTTGGTATTGGCAAATTCCACCACCCCCGCAGCCTTGCCGCGCACCAGCAAAAATAGCCCGCGCAAAATTTTACCGCTGGCATTCATGCTGCAAAACTTTCAATGACTCTCAAATAAATTTCGCTTAAACGCCGTAACTCGGCTACCGGCACGCATTCGTCAACCTGATGCATGGTAACCCCCACCAGCCCGAATTCCGCCACCGGACAATAACGTGCGATGAACCGCGCATCGGAAGTGCCACCGCCGGTATCCAGCTTCGGCGTCACGCCGCTGGCCGCTGCTATCGCCGTGGTCAGCCGCTCCACCGCCGCTCCGGGCTCTGTCAGAAACGCTTCACCTGAGCAATGAATTTGCAAATCCGCCTGGGGCGCATACAACGCCAGAATCTCGGTTAAAAAATCACTCAGGCTGGCTTCAGTATGCAAATCATTAAACCGGATGTTCAGCTTCGCGCTGATCTGCGGCGGGATCACGTTGCGCGCTGAATTCCCCACATCCACACTGGTAATCTGTAATGATGACGGCTCAAACCATGGCGTGCCCTCATCCAGCCGGTGCGCGGCCAATGCCGCCAGGGCGGGGAGCAATTTATGGATCGGGTTATCGGCTAACTGCGGATACGCCGCATGGCCTTGCCGCCCCTGCAGACTGATATCAGCATTCAAACTGCCGCGCCGGCCAATTTTTACGGTATCGCCCAATTTAACTTTGCAGGTTGGCTCACCCACAATGCAAAAATCCGGAATTTTTCCCTGGGTGTCCATCCAAGCCAGCACCTGCACCGTGCCATCCACCGCGTCGCCTTCTTCATCGCCGGTAATCAACAGTGAAAGCCGCTGGCGCTGGTCGGCCTGCGCCGCCGCCGCTACAAAGGCCGCCACCGCGCCCTTCATGTCGCAAGCGCCGCGCCCGTACAGCACGCCGTTGTCCACCACGCCGCCAAACGGATCATGCCGCCAGGCGCCATTGCCCGGCGGCACCACATCGGTATGCCCGGCAAAACATAAACGCGGCCCGATTGAGCCACGTTCGGCATAGAGATTTTCAATCCCGCCAAATTTCAGCCGGGTCACGCTAAAACCGTAAGCCTCCAGTTCCGCCGCCAGATACGCTTGCGCCCCGGCGTCCTTGGGCGTCACTGAAGGACACCGCAACAACGCCTGCGCCAGGGGCAGCGGGTCTATCAAGCGCGGAGCAACTCGTTAATCGAGGTCTTGCTGCGGGTCTGCGCATCCACCCGCTTGACGATGACGGCGCAATTCAGGCTCGGCCCCGGCGTGCCATCCGCCAATGGCTTGCCCGGCAGGCTGCCCGGCACCACCACCGAATAAGCCGGCACGCGGCCATAAATAATCTCGCCGGTGTCACGGTCGATAATTTTGGTGGAAGCGCCCAGGAACACCCCCATCGAGAGCACCGCGCCGCGCTCCACAATCACGCCTTCCGCCACCTCGGAGCGTGCCCCGATGAAGCAATCATCCTCAATTACCACCGGATTCGCCTGCAACGGCTCCAGCACGCCGCCGAGGCCAACACCGCCGCTGATATGACAGTTTTTGCCCACCTGGGCACAGGAGCCAACCGTGGACCAGGTGTCGATCATGGTGTCCTCACCCACCCGGGCACCAACGTTCACAAAGCAGGGCATTAGCACCACGCCTGGCGCAATGAAGGCCGAGCGCCGCACCACAGCCCCTGGCACTGCCCGCACCCCGGCGGCGGCAAAGCGGGCTTCATCCCAGCCGGCAAATTTCAGCGCCACCTTATCATACGCGGGCAGGGTGCCGCCCAGCGGCGCGTTGGCATACAGCCGGAATGACAATAGTACCGCCTGCTTCAGCCATTGATGCACCACCCAGCCATTCGGGCCCGGTTCAGCCACCCGCGCGGTCCCGGCATCGAGCATTTCCAGAGCCGCCTCCACCGCATCGCGGTCAGCCCCTTTGCTGGCGGGGCTCAAGGCCGCACGCCGCTCCCAGGCGGTCTCGATGGCGGTCTGCAGGGGTGAATGTGCGGTGATGCTGTTCATAAACCGGTCCTTAAAACTGTGGGCTATAACGCGCCGGACCATGCTCAAGCCCCGACCGGCCTGTCAAATAGCCGTTTGCGGCGTTCGCAGTAATAGCTTCTTTACCTATCCGGCATACAGCTTGCGGCATGGCAATCAAATCATTCGCCACCCTGCCGTCCTGGCTGACCCCTGCTGCCCGGCTGGCGGATGCCGTGTTCGAGACTGACCTGCGCGGCAATTTTACCGCTTTTGGCGACGCGCGGTTTCTTGGGTTCGAGGCGCGTCCGCTGCTGGGCACCGCCATCGATTCGCTGTTTGGTTATTCTGGCTATCTGGCCGGTATCATTGGCGGGCTACCCTCTAGCGGTGGCCAGTGGCAGGGTCAGCTTACGCTACGCCGCGCCGATGCTGAGCGGCGCCAGTACCGTCTGGCCATGGCCTTGCGGGCTGGCCGATTCCTTACCCAAACTGTGGTGACGGGTCTGCTGATCAATCTTGAGGCGGAGCCGCGTCCGCTGCCTGATACAACCCGTCCTGGCGCTCCGGCCTCACCGCTTTGTCCCGCTACCGGCCTATGGCTGCTGGCCAGTTTTACCGAGCAAATCGCCCGCCGGTTTGACCGGCTGGACGTGGAGGACCGTCCCGGCACGCTGATTCTGCTCGGCTTTGGCGCTGCGCAAGTGGCGCTGCACACGCCGATCGCTGTCAGCATTGCCGCCGAACTGCGCGAGATCATCCGCCCGACTGACCTGCTAGGCCGCATTGCCCCGGCCATTGTCGCGCTGTGGTGCGACGGGATGGACCATTTGACCGGCGCCGAGCGCGCCACCCGGCTTTGCAAATATTTGCCCACCGCCTTGCCCGGCCAAAGCCTGCTGTCACTGGGGCTGGCTACCCGCTGGCCTGGCAGTGCGGAGGATCCTGAAACCCTGCTGGCCCGCGCGATTGCCGCTCTGCAACAGGCGCAAGCTCACACTGTGCGGGATAACGCCGCGAGTTGGCATGTCGATCAGGCGCATCACAAGACATAACACCAACTGCTGTGGCACCCTTGTTTCAGGCTCCGCCCTGGCTTAATTCTACCTCATGATTGAAGAACCCGATAATATCTACGCGACCGAAACTAACCCCGAAGCCGAGGCGCCTGTAACGCAGAACCCCGCCCAGCGGATTGCCGAGCTTGAGGCCGAGCTGCAGGAGATGAAGGACCGCTGGATGCGCTCAGAGGCTGAACAAGCCAATCTGCGCCAGCGCACCAAGCGCCAGATTGAGGATGGCCGCGCCTATGCGGTGCAGAAATTCGCCAAGGATGTGGTGGAAGCTGCTGAGAACCTGCGCCGCGGCATTGAAAGCCTGCCGGGGCGGACCTATGGCGAGCCGGAAATCGTCACCAAAATCCGTGATGGTTTTGAGGGCATCGAGCGTTCTTTCGTGGCGTTGCTGGAACGCAACGGTATTCTGCGCATTGACCCCACCGGCTCGAACTTCAACCCTGAAATGCATCAGGCGATGGCCGAGCAGGTCACCACCAACTATCCGCCCGGCACGGTGCTGCAGGCCTGGAGCCAATGCTGGATGCTGAATGGCCGGCTATTGCGTCCGGCGATGGTGGTGGTTGCCAAAGCGCCCGACCCTAACTCGAGTTTTACTGGCCAATAAATCTTACGGGTTGCTACTGCCCAGCCCGAACAGGCTGCGCAGCAGTCCTGGCGTCAGCGCTGATAGCGGGTTGATGGTCACCGAAGGATCACTGCGCTGGCCGGTAATGCTGGCGCGGACCGCGAACAGCCCGCCGCCTTTCTCGGCGCTGAATAATTTGCCGAGAAACGGAATTTTACCTGGCGCCGAATTCAGCGCGTAGGCGGGAATTACCGTGGTATCCAAGTCGATTGTCCCGTCATCCAAACCAATGGTGCCTGATGCCGTCAGCCCCAGCGAGCTGGAAAACGCCCGGGCATTCTTCAGGGTCAGAACCTCGTTGCTGATGGCAAACGGCGCGGTCAGTTGGTCGAACTCCAGCCCCGGGCCGGAGGTGGCTTCCAGCACGCCGTAAAGCGATAGCCCCTGCAAAATTTTCCCCAAAATCGGTGCCCGCAGCAGCCGGAATTTATGGATCGTGATCTGCCCGTTCAAATCGGTCTGGTCGTCATAGGTGGCATCCAGGCTGGTCACGCCGCCTTGCAGGTTCTGATATTCGTCAAGGCAGCGCAGCAGATAACCGCCGTCATCCGTTGCAACATGCAGCGTCTCGAGATGCGGCGGCGTTGCCGTCCGGATCAGACTGAATTTCACAGTCTGGTTGGCCTCACCGGTTGCGCTGGCCTGCCCATCAAACAGCGAACCGCCCTGGCCATCGCCGGTAAACACCAAATTTTGCAACGCGGGCGCGGGCGCTGCGGCCATCAGCAACCGGTTAAATTTCAGCGTGGCCCGCCATAACGGTCCGCTCGGCGGTGCCGGCTTGGGCGGTGCCGCTTTGGCTGTGGTGCCTGTAGCCGGGCTGGCAGCAGGCACTGATTTTTTTACTCCCCCATTTACCTCGCTCGGGTTAACAATCCCGGTCACATCCAGCGCCGGCCCGCTCAGGTCAATCAACCAGGTCCCCTGGCTGTGCTCTGGTGCCACAACATACCCGCTGCCAACCGTCGCTCCAATTTCCAACTGGCTGATATTCAACCGTTCGGGCACAGCCGGTGCAATGGCAGCCTCAATCGCCAACCCCGGCGCGTGTGCTGAGATTTTTTGGATCGAAAAGCCCGCAGGTTCATCAAGCCGCGCCGCTACGTCGAGACTTCCCTTACTGCCTAAGGGCTTCGACCAGCCCAGTGCTGTCACGCCCAGTGCCGCATTGGTTAAATCGGCTTTCAAGGTCATTGCGGACTGGCCGTGCGGGTCCTGCATAATCTGCACGCTCAACGGCACCGTCCCGGTAATTCCCTGCTTGCCCCGGCTACCGGAATCCAACCCGAAGCGGCGCAGCATGGTGTTTCCGGCAGTCGTTTGCAGGCTGAAATTAATCACCGGCTGCTTGGAATCGAACCCCGCTGTCGCCGTTATTTCCGCTGCCTGCCCATCCAGCGTGGCGGTGCCTTTGGCTTGCAGTCCGGCGATGGTAGCTTGCAGCGCCACATCCCCCTGCTTAAATTCCAAGCCTTCCAAGGGCGTCGGTAAGGTCACGCCGGTCAGATGCGCTGCCACATGCAAATCAACTTGTTCCAGCTTCAAATCGTTTTTCAACGGAAAATTCGCCGTCACGTCGGCAACCACCGCCCCATTGGCTTGCAGCAATATCGGTGGCGCGGTTTTCAGCAAATTCAGCGGCGGTGCATTCAACACCGCCATCGCGGCGGCCACCGTTGCGCTCACCGGCACGCTTACCTCGGCGGGCTGGTCCTTCTGCGTTAACTGCCCGATCTTCATCTGGCCGCCGGTCACTTTAATGCCGCCCAACTGCCCGGCGGTCGCGGTGATCAGAATATCGTCCATATCAACCAGCGTAAAAACGCCGTCCACGCCGGTAATCGGCGCGGCCTTGGGCACCCAGCCCACCGTCACATGCTCGCCGTTAAAATGCCCGCTTGCCTGGGTGAGCTTCACGCTGGTCAAATCCGCCGCCGCACTCAGGCCAAACGTAAAATCAGCATCCTTGGCCAGACCCGCGGTGATATTGCGGGTCACCCAGGTGCGCGTCAGCGGCACCAGCGCCGCCGGCCAATAGCTGGGCAGTTGCGCAGCCTGCACCTGATCCACGGTCGCGTTCACCTGGGCCTCCCAGGATTTTTTTAGCCTAGCATTGCCACTGAAGCCGATCACCGGCGCACTGCCGTCCACCGGCATCAAAGTCACCTTGCCCTGTTGCAGCATTACATTGCCCGGTGAAATCGCCACGTTGAAGCTGCCGCCGCTGATCGGGAAGGTTATATCGCCCGCCCCAAGCAACCCGCTGCCCAGGGTGAAATTCAAATCCGCTTCGTCAACCCGCATAAACCCCAGGATGATATTCGCCTGCAATGAAACCGGCACGTTTGACCCGGCGAGCAGCGCATCCTGGCTGGTCACCGCAATCGGCGCACCGGACCCCACCAGTGCCGCGGGCAAAAACACCAACCGGGCGGAGGGGATGGTCACCAGCGCTACCCCGGCGGCGTTGCGGGCCGTGACCCCGCCGAGTTGAAAATACAGCGGCACCCCGGGGCCGTTCTTGAAGCCGCCCCACGCCAGGGCCGCCTGCTTGATCTGAATATCCAACCCCTGACCAGACACCAGATTGGCAAGCTTGGTGGTCAGCCAGGGTATCTGAATAGGTCCCTCCGACAGCCGGTAGGCCAGTCCTCCTATGCCGAGCGCCAGCACCAGGAATATCTCGAGCATCAGCACGCCGGTATGGTGCAGGAAATAGCCGATGGTCCGCCCGGCTTGACCCGGAAGCCGCTTCATCCTGTCTTGTCCCGCACATGAAGAGCACCAACGCCCTCTGGCCGCCCCCTGCTGACGCGCAAGCCGCCGTCCGGCTGCTCACTGAATTTGCGGCATTGGGCCGTGCCGAGTCTAAATTTGCTCACTCTGCCCAAGGCGCGGTGGTGCTGAATGCCCTCGGCGGCAACGCGCCGTATCTCGCTGACCTTGCCTTGGCGGAACCAAAAATCCTGATGCAGGCGCTGGCTCATCCGCAAACGGTCATGGATGATCTGCTGGCCCGCCTGGGCAAAATCCCGCCCACCATCAGCCGTGCCGAAATTTCCAAAAAACTCCGCATCGCCAAACGTCAGGCCGCACTTACCATCGCTGTGGCTGACATTGGCGGAGCCTGGCCGCTCACCCAGGTCACCTTGGCGCTCTCCGCCCTGGCCGAGACCAGTCTGCGGGTGGCGTTTCGTCATCTGCTGCGTAGTCTGCATGATCAAGCCAGTATCACGCTCCCGAACCCAGCGGAACCGGACCTGAAATCTGGTTTTGTGGCGCTCGCGCTCGGCAAGCTTGGTGCCTTCGAGTTGAACTACTCATCCGACATTGACCTCGTTCTCATCTATGACCCGCAAAGTCCGGTGTATCCGCC
>JARLIK010000010.1 GCA_031291755.1 Acidocella sp.
ACCGCTCGGTGCCGCGGTTATTATCCTCCGGGTGATAAAAGCCACTGGCCGCATTCGGCCCGCGCACCCGCAACTGCCCAATCGTCCCAGTCGACAATTTTCGGCCATCCGGCCCGGCAATCTCGATATCAACGCCCGGAAGCGCGACTGGTTTACCCACCGATTCTGACTGTTTGGCAATTTCAGCGGGGCCAATGCACGCGATCAGCCCGAGCCCGGCGCAGCCGTAAATATCATAAAGATTAGGGGTCAGGCGTTTCACCATCTCAACCTTGTCATGGCTGGGCAAAGGCTGGCCGCTGATCGCCAAAGCCCGCATTTTAGGAAATATGATTCCCGATTGCGCTGCACATGACATGAAACTCTTGGCGATGACCGGCGGCACCGGGCAAATCGCGTCCTCCCAGGCAGCAACTTCGCGCACCAACTCGATCAGATACCTCCATACGGGCAGCAACACCGTGGCCCCGCCGATCAGTAATTGTGTTGTAAGGAACTGTGCCACCAGGCTGGTGCTGGCCGGGGCCGCCAGCAACAAGACGCCGGGATTTTCCTCGGTATAAAACCCGGCATGATTGGCATACACCTCCGAGCGGAAGATCCGCTGCCGATGGGTGGTGATGGTGCCCTTGGGAAGGCCGGTACTGCCCGAGCTGAGAATAATAAACGTCAACTGGCTGGAGTCGCCCTGATAACGGGCATCGCCTGAAAAATTGGCAAGCTCATGGCGCCAATCCAGCCCCAGGCACAGCGCAATCCGCGCGGTTGAATTCGGGCCACCGATTTCGACAATCGTGGCCGCCATGCCGAAACGGGCGACATACGATGCCAGGACCGGCGCCGTGATATCGGTCGGCAATTCCAGCGTCACCGCCCCCATCCGCAGGCAGGCGAACGAGACCACCACCCGGTCAATACAGTTGGTCATGGCGATGCCGACGCGATCCCCCGGCTTCACACCCTTTTCTGTCAGATAAACCGCAGCCTGCTCAACCAGATTTGCCAGTGCCTGGTACGAGACCGTTTCATGCCCCTGAATCAGCGCCGGTGCCGCAGGCTGCCAAACGGCATGGTGAAAGATGCAATCGCTGATGTTTTCAAAGGGAAATTTAATCATGATCCACCGCTATCAGGTTAAATTGTAATGCCGCCGGTTGTCCCAGTGCCTTAGCGTAATGGATGGATATGGGGAACCTCCTTCCCTTCCGCCGACCGAGCGCCCACATTCACCAAGCCAGGCTCCACCATAAAACCCCAGGAGACACGTCATGAGCATCTATACCGGTCCGGTTTTCGATATGGCGCGGCGGCAGTTTCAGGTGATCGCCGACCATATCAACATCCCGGCCGACGAGCGGGACCGGCTGCTCTACCCCAAGCGGGCTATCACCGTCTCCTGCCCGATTCACCGCGACGACGGCAGCACCGCCGTTTTTCAGGGCTACCGCGTGCAGCATCACCTCACACTTGGCCCCACCAAAGGCGGCACCCGCTTCGCCGCTTCCGTCGATATCGGCGAGGTCGCCGCCCTGGCGGTGTGGATGAGCTGGAAATGCGCCCTGGTGGGCCTGCCCTACGGCGGCGCCAAAGGCGGCGTGACGGTGGACCCGCACAGCCTTTCGCGCCGCGAACTGGAGGCGTTATCGCGCCGCTATATGCAGGAGATGATCCCCTTTGTCGGCCCGCATACTGACGTGATGGCGCCTGACATGGGCACCAATGAGCAGGTGATGGCCTGGTTCATGGACACGTATTCCGCCTACCAGGGCAAAACTGTCACTGAAATTGTCACCGGCAAGCCGGTCGCCACCGGCGGCACGGTGGGCCGGCGCGAGGCCACCGGCCGGGGTGTGGTGCATCTGGCAATGCGGGCGGCTAAAAAAATCGGATTGAACCCCAAGGGTGCCACCGCCATTGTACAAGGCTTCGGCAATGTCGGTGCCATCACCGCCGCCGAGTTGGTGGCCCGCGGCGTTAAAATCATCGGCATCAGCGACCACACGGCTTGCCTGTTTGACGACGGCGGCCTGCCGATGGAGGCGATTTTCAAACATACCGCCACCCATGGCGTGCTGGCGGGCTTCTCCACCCAAGCCGCCTTCGATCCCGCCGCTTTGCTGGCACAACCTTGCGATATTCTGGTGCCCGCCGCGCTGGAGCGCGTCATCGACGCCGCTATGGCGGCAAAACTGCGCTGCCGGATTCTGGCCGAAGGTGCCAATGGCCCGACCACCCCAGAGGCCGATTTAGTGCTGGAGCAGCGCCAGGACGAAATTTTCGTGCTGCCCGATATTCTCTGCAACGCCGGCGGCGTGGTGGTGAGCTATTTTGAATGGGTGCAGGATTTACAGCAATTTTTCTGGGAGGAGACGGAGGTGAACAGCCGCCTCGCCCAAATTCTCGACCGCGCCTTCGAGCAAATGCTGGCCCGCGTCACCCGCGAGCGCATCAGCCACCGTACCGCCGCCATGGCGATCGGGGTTGAGAAGGTTTACGCCGCCAAACAAATGCGCGGGCTGTTTCCGTAAGGTTTTTAGCCGCTGTTGCGCAAGGCCGCGGCGATGCTGTTGATGGAAATATGCACGCCGCGCCTCAGCCTTTCGCTGACCTCACCGGGGCCGTCTGCCGCCTGGTCACGGCAACGCCGCAGCATCGCCACCTGCACATGGTTCAGCGGGTCCAAATACGGAAAGCGGTTCATAATCGAGCGGCGCAGTAGCGGATTGCGGTCAAGCAGCGCGCGCTGGCCGGTGATGCTGAGCAGATGCGCACAGGTGCGCTCATACTCGGCCTTGATGCGCGGAAAAATCCGCTCGCGCAGTTCGTTATCTTCCACTAGCGCCGCATAACGCACCGCAATGCCCATATCAGCCTTCGCCAGCACCATGTCCATGTTCAACAGCAACGTGGAAAACACTGGCCAATCCTGAAACATCGACTGCAACAGCCACATACCGCGCTCGCCATGCTTGGCAATCATGGCATCCACAGCGCTGCCAAACCCATACCAGCCCGGTAACATCACTCGGCATTGCGCCCATGAAAACACCCAGGGAATCGCTCGCAAATCATCAATTGAACGGCCCTTGGTGCGCGACGCCGGCCGGCTCCCCAAATTCAGACTTGCAATTTCGGCAATCACCGTCGATTGCCAAAAATAATCCTCAAACCCCGAGGTTTCATAAACCAGATTCCGGTAAGCTGCATAAGCCGCATCCGAAAGTTCGGTGATGGCATTCACAAAGCTCGGCGAAAGCGGCTCTGCAAGCCCCGGTTCGGCGGTCGCCACCAGGCTGGCTGCAACCATAACTTCTAGGTTGCGCTTGCCAACTTCGGCATTGCCATATTTGGCAGCGATTACCTCGCCCTGCTCGGTCAGACGTATTTGCCCCTGCACCGCGCCCTTTGGCTGTGCCAATATCGCCTGATAGCTCGGCCCGCCGCCGCGCCCTACCGAGCCGCCACGGCCATGGAACAGCCGCAGCCGCACGCCGTGTTTGGCGAACACCGCCACCAACCCGACTTCGGCGCGATATAATTCCCAGCCGGAGGTTAAAAACCCGCCGTCCTTGTTGCTGTCCGAATAGCCCAGCATCACCTCTTGGGTATCGCCCCGTCTGGCCAGCAGCGCGCGGTACAAAGGCTCGCTGAACAGCGCCTCCATAATCCGCGCCGCCGCCCGCAAATCATCAATGGTCTCGAACAGCGGCACAATATTGACATCGAGCGCCTGCTCATCAGGCCGTAAAATGCCTGCCTCCTTCAGCAGAATCGCCAACTCCAGCATGTCCGACACATCATCGGTTTTGGAGATGATCATGGTGCGGATCGCCCGCAGCCCGTAGCGTTGATGCGCTGCCCGTGCCGCATCGAAAATCGCCAGCTCCTTGGCGGTCTCGGCGCTATAGGTGATATGGCGCGATACCAAAGGCCGGCTGGTGGCCAGTTCACGCAGCAGAATTTCGCAGCGCCCCGCTTCATTTTTTTCCAGATAGCGGGTGCCTGGATGAGCCCGCTCCAGCAACTCCGCCACGCTCTGCTCATGCACCGCGGAGTTCTGCCGTAAGTCGAGCGGCGCCAATGTCCAGCCAAATACCCGCACGGCCCGCTGCAAATTACCCAACCGCCCCTGTGCCAACAGCCCGGCGCCATGGTTCAGCAGAGAATGCTCGATCACCGCGAGATCATCCATAAAGGCTTCCGGCGCCGCATACGGCACCGCCGCCGCTTTGACCGGATTTTGCGTCGCTACCAATCGCGCTTCGATGGTTGCCAGCGCCAGCCTGTATGGTTCGTCAGCCCGATGGTCAGATTTGTCAGGTGAGGCTTGTGCCAGCGCCTTGAGGTCCGGGGTGACATCCGCCAGCAATGCCGCAATCGAAAGCTCACCACGCAGCTTCGCCACCTGGCCGATATAAAACCCGATGGCCCGCTGCGATTGCCGGGCCAGCGTCTCACTGAGCACGATGGCATCCACGAATGGGTTGCCGTCACGGTCACCGCCAATCCAGGTGCCAATCTCCAAAAACGCCGGCAGCTTTTCATCCGTCACGCCGATCGCCCGCTCCACAGCGGCATAAAGCTTGGGCACTTCGGCGAAAAATGTGGCACTGAAATAGCTCAGCGCGTTCTCCACCTCATCGAGCACGGAGAGCTTGCTGGTTCGCAATGTCCGGGTCTGCCACAATGTGAGGACCAGCCTGCGCAAGCCTTGGTCCATCTCAGCGCGCTCCTCGGCAGTTTCCTCACCCCGGTCGCGCCGATTCAATAATCGCGTGATTTCATCAAGACTATTAAGAATACTCCGGCGCTGCACCTCGGTCGGGTGCGCCGTCAGCACCGGCGCGATATAGGCATTACGGAAAAACGCCTGCAACGCCGCATTATCAAACCCCACTGCCCTGGCCAGCGCCAATCCCGCCGCCAAACTACCTTCACGCGGCGGCGAACCCGCCACCTGATGCGCCCGCCAGCGCCTGGTATGATGATGATCCTCGGCAATGTTCGCCAGAATTGAAAAATACCCAAAAGCGCGCGTGACCTTGTTGATCTCGCCATCCGACAACCCGGCCAGAATCGCCTCCAATTCGGCCTGTGCCGCTTGGTCCTGATCACGATGAAACCGCACCGCCAACTGCCGGATCGTTTCGATTTGCCGATAAACCGCCTCGCCCTCGATAGCGCGGATGGTCTCGCCCAAAATTCGGCCCAGCAGGCGAATATCATCACGCAAGGCTTCATCCATCAATTCGGCGCGGTGTTTTGGCGTGTGCACAATGTCCATGTCTTAACCATGCAATAAATATACCGTTATAAAGCCTCCTTAAAATTTTCCGCGCAAGCCATATTCGGCTTTGGCCCGGCCATAGATCAAATTAATCTCCAACACCGCCCTGGCCGGATTCAGGCCATAAAGCCATCCAATGCCCGCATTCCAGCCAGCACCGCCGCCAACACCAGCAACCCAATGGATATGAACCTGAAATGCCCCTCATGACTGGACAAATAAAGCTTCGTGCCAGCCACCGACCCCAGCAACACCACCGGCAGGCCAACCACCGAACCCGCCATACTCCACAGGTGAAATTTCCCGAACATCGCCAACGGAATGAGCGCCAAAATTGAGCTGATCAGGAAAAATATAATCATCGAGGCCCGTGCCACCGCCACACTCAACGGTGCTGCCAAAAAAAACGCCACTACCGGCGGGCCGGACATTCCCGCCAAGCCATTCAAAATCCCCGAGGCCACACCAAGCGCCAAAACTTTTCGCCCCGAAGGAATCATTTTCAAGCGATAGCCGGCTGCTAACGTCACCGCCGTTGCAAGCACGATCACTGCAATACAAAGCCGCAACATATTGGCAGACAAATATATCAACGCCCAGGAGCCCACCGGCGTCGCAACAATCGACCCAATCGTCAGTCTGTTCACCAATGGCCAATGGCAAAGCCGCACCGAAGTCTGAAAATTCAACAGACTGACATAAACCTGCAACAACAACACGATCACCACCGCATCGGTTGGCGGCATCATCAGGCTGAGCAAAGGTATTGCCACAATACCCATACCGAACCCGGTAAAGCCGCGCGCCAACCCCGCCACAAACAGCATGACAAGACCAACAGCAATATCAATCGGCAACGTGAACATCGGCATCAGCTATCTAACATCAGCCGATGAAAATCAACGAAGGGCCCAATGCTGTCTTCTACAAGCCAGCACGAACCCCTCATCGATGCGCGACGGATAATGCTACGACTGCGTTTGCAGCTTCGTAATATCAGTCCCGGTTTGTTCAACACTAAGCCCCGATGTCTGCACACCGAACAGCGCAATCGGCACAATGGCGATCACAGTGAGCACGCCGAGAAAGGCAAACACGGTGCTCGACGAAAAATCAGCCTGCAGTGTTGGGAAATAGTAAACCAGAATCACGCCGGTCAAAAACCTGGTGATGCTCTCCCCAATCATCGAGCCCGTAGCCCGCAATCTGGTCGGGAATTGCTCAGCCATGTAAAGCTTGGCCAGCGGGAACGCCGCATACACCAGACCCCACACCACCATTGCCGCAAATATCGTCCCGATTTGCGACAGCGATTGCCCCAGCGCAATGGCCCCCAAACCCGCCAGCGTCATGATTACCGTCAGCCCCGCACGGCGACTGATCTTGTCACCCGCGAGCCCCGCGGCTGCTGTGGTAATCACTGTGAAGAACAACAATGCCGACGTATAATACAATGCATCCGCCTTGGTCGCTCCCATCCGTGCAATAATCGTCGGTCCATAAATCGTGATCACATAAAATACGATGAACGGCGACAACAACGATGCATATGAAATAATGCAGCGGGCCAGATAAGGCGGCTTCAGGAAATCGCCTAACGACACGCGCCGATGTGCCGTCGCTTCCAGCACCTGCAGCGATGATTTATCAATCAACGAAGTATCATGCGCGAGGCTGCTTACATCTTCCAGCCCCTCAACAAATTTACGTACCACATCAATTCGTCCGGCCTTCAACAAAAACCGTGGCGACTCTGGGAGGTATTTAATCAGGATCGGCACAATGAAAATTGTGCAGCCACCTAGGATCAGCAAAATCCGCCAGGCTTCGGCGTCAGGAACCTTGCCGACAATCAACGCGCCGATCAGCGTATTCAACCCGTAGGAAAAACCCAACATTGCGTTGGATAATCCCACCGCCGTACCGCGCCATCTTTTGCCAACAAATTCCGATAGCAGCAAATACGGCACCGGAAACACCGCGCCCTGACCCAAGCCTGCCACAAATCGGCAGATCACCAGTTGCTCGACGTTCTGCGAAAAGCTAGCCAGAAATGTCACAACACTGAAGATGACAATGCCCGCCAGCAAGGTTGTCTTGCGGCCAAACCGGTCCGCCAATCGCCCCGCCGGCAACAGGCCAATCACAATCCCCAATGTTCCAGCACTGGCCACCAGCCCCACCTGTTTGGGAGCCAACTGCCAAGTGGATTTCAGCAGGAACAGAACCGGCGCAATGATGCCGATATCAAACGCCTCCAGTAGCCACACGATGCCGAGCAGGCAGGTTAGAAAAAATATTTTTCGATTAAACGGAATCCGGTCAAGACGAGCCAACAGGTTCTCTTGCGCATAGATGGATTGTTCAGCGGTTTCGGACATATTGGTTCCCCGATCTTTTGATTTTTAACGCAGCCAGTTAGTCAGTAACGCTCTACCCGTCATATCTGCGGCGGCGGCCTGGCCGTCTCATACACTGGCCGTCTCATACACAGGATGAAACCTACTTCAAAACGATCTCCCTTGAAAAGAGAAAATTATATCTTTTACATTAATTTAAAAATGCACAACCTTAAGTCTGTACTTCGATGGCGAACAGCGGTTGATCAAACTGCACCAGCACGGCATTATCCGGAAAAATCCGTACCACTTTACCGCTAACTTCGGCGGTAATCGTTGTAAATAGCTTCATCACCTCGATGCTGCACAAAACATCACCGGCGTTCACCACGCTGCCCACTTCAACAAACGGCGGGTCCTTCGGCGATGGTGAGCGGTAAAATGTGCCGGTCATCGGCGCACGCACGATCACTCTGCCATCGCTATCCTGTGCGGATAACGCACTCGGCACGGCCTTCGGCGGTGGTGCTGATGGCACCGGCATTGCCGCTGGCCGCACCGCAGTCACCGGCGCAGTCACGATCGCTGGCGTACCCCCGCCTCCACGGCGCACCACAATTTTTACATCCGCCAGTTCCACAATCACCTCATCGCAACTACTGGCATCGATAATCTTGATGATATCCGCAACATCCTTGTAGCTCAACGTCATGTCAGCACTCCCTATGCGGCCAGCCCAAGAATTTCGCGCGCTTCCGCCGGGGTGGCGGGCCGACGTCCGTACGCAGCCGCATTTTCCACCACCAGCGACACCAACTCCGCATTGCTGCTCGCCAGCCGGTCCTTGCTGATCCGCAGATTATCTTCAAAGCCGGTGCGCGTATGGCCACCCAATTCAAGGCACCATTTATTCACTTCCAACTGCTGCCGCGCCATACCCAGCGCCGACCATGTGGCGTTTGGTGCAATCACCTTCAACTCGCTTAATAAAAATTCCAGCAAACTACGCCGCACCGGCATCGCATTCGGGACACCCATCACAAACTGCACATGCAGCGGCTCGGCAATCATGCCGCGCTTTGCCAAATTTACCGCATTATACATCATAGCCGCATCAAACACCTCAATCTCTGGCTTGATGTGATAGGTCATCATCTCCTTGCAGAGTTCATCAATAAAATCCGGCGCGTTCTCATAAATCTGCTGCGGAAAATTAACCGACCCGGTGGTAAGCGATGCCATGTCCGGCTTCAAATACAGGCTGGCTCCGCGCTTGGCAGCCTCCCGCCCACGCCCCCCGGTTGAGAACTGAATAATCATTCCCGGACAATGTTTGCGTACCCCCTCCTGCACCTGTGCAAACAGCTCCGGTGATGAGGACGGATTCTCCTGCTCATCGCGCACATGAATATGCACTAGCGCCGAGCCCGCCTCATAGGCGGCATGTGTTGATTCTATCTGCTCCGAAGGCGTCACCGGCAACGCCGGATTATCCTTCTTCCTCGGAATCGCGCCGGTAATGGCGGTGGTGATAATAATCGGTGTCATCGCAGTCTCTTTCGCTGTGCTGGTCATCGCCTCATGCGACACCCTGTTTGAAGTGAAAATACTTAATCGCTGGCCGCTGACTGATTTCCTTAATCAAGGTCGCCAGTGGGGTCGCCATAATCGGATATTCAATATTGATCGGCCCGGCATCTTTCAACGCCCGGTAATTGCCGTCATCATAAAACGCCGCCAGCAATAAATCATCATCTGATTTAAAAGGCCCCCGCTCCGCCCGCAGATTTTGCAAAGCCGGCGGTACCAGCGCCCCCGGACGCTCAGTAATCTGTGGCGCCCCCTTGGTAATTTTGTCGTATAAATTCGGGTCAATCGGCCCGGCGATCTCGCCATAGCCACCGCGCACATACAGCCTTATCTCGTCGGGCACAGTATCATAGCGCTCACGCCCCTGCCCGCGCCCTACAACATTCAATACTGATTGCGTGACAATATATTGCGCAAAGGGGCTCACGACGATCGGATAGCCTAAATCCTCCCGCACATGCCAGGCTTCTTCGAGGATCTCCTCCAACCTATCGCGTAACCCCATCGTTTCAAGCTGATACGCCAGGTTCGAGACCATCCCGCCGGGGCACTGATGCAAAAAATGAAAATCATCATATTCGTTGGGTGTACCGACAGGTTTGTCTTCCTTGGCGGCAATATAAGCTAACAGCTCCGCCACCTCCTCCACCGGCGCCAGATCAACCGGCACCTGATATCCCCGGCGGCGTAAATTACGCACCACCCGCTCGGTTGGCGAATGCGAAACTCCATTGGCCAAAGTTGAGGTCGCGGTGTGAACAATATCAACCCCATGCTCGACCGCCTGCAACACCACATAAGGGGCGAGACCCGAATTGCAGTGCGTATGAATCTGTAGTGGCTTGCCGCCCATCACCGCTTTCACCGCCGGTACCAACGTAGCCACCCGCTCCGGCGTCAGCAGCCCGCTGGCATCTTTCAAGAATATTGCATCAACCCCCAAAGCCAATAGCTCCTTGGCCTTCTTGGTGTAATACTCATCCGTATGCACGGGGCTAAAAGTGTAAACCAACCCGCCCACCACATACATGCCATGCCGCTTCGCCGCTTTCACCGGAATTTCCAAGTTGCGCATATCGTTCAACGCATCATACGGCGTATGGTAGCGCATCCCATTGGCCGCGAACCGCTCGGCGGCCAGTTCCACCACATCATCGGCAAAAAACTCAAACGTGAACAGACTCTGCCCGCGCGTATGAATAATCAGGGGCGTCTTGGTCACCCATTGCGACAATATCCGCATCCGCTCCCACGGGTCTTCGCGCAGATACCGCACCGCCACGTCAAACACCGCGCCGCCCACCAGATCAATCGCCTCAAACCCCGCATTATCCAAACGCGGCGCAATATCGCGCATCATCGCGGTGGTCATCCGCGTCGCCCACAGGCATTGGTGCGCATCACGCAGCGTGACATCAACAATCCCAACCTGGCGGTTTTTAAGCGGCATGATTAAATTCCGTTTCAACCCAGCGCGTGTGAATGGCCGATCCAATAAAATCCGGCGTCGTCAACAACTTCCGCAAAAACGGAATGGTTGTGGCAACACCTGCAACCTTGAAGCAATCCAGAGCATCCAGCGCGCGCGCAATGCATTGCACCCGATCCGGTGCATGCACAATCAGCTTACCAAGCAGCGAGTCATAATAGGGCGGCATCTCATAGCCCCGGTAAACATGGCTATCAAACCTAACACCCGGCATTTCGGGCACCCGCCACTGCGTAAAAACTCCCGGGCTTGGCATGAATCCACGCGCCGGGTCCTCGGCATTAATCCGCAACTCAATCGCATGACCATTGGCCTTGAAAGGCGCCTCCGGAAACGACAATTTCTCTCCCGCCGCCACCAGTAATTGCTCAGCCACCAAATCCGTCCCGGTCAACATCTCCGTCACCGGATGCTCCACCTGAATCCGCGTATTCATCTCGATGAAGTAAAAATCCCGGCTCTCCACGTCAAAAATAAATTCAACCGTGCCGGCCCCCACATAATTGATCGACGACGCCAGCTTCACCGCCGCCGCGCAAATCGCTTGGCGCACGCCCTCATCCAATACTGGCGAAGGCCCTTCCTCCACCAATTTCTGGTGCCGCCGCTGCACGCTGCAATCGCGCTCCAGCAGATGCACAACCCGCCCAGCATGATCGCCAAACACCTGCACCTCAATATGCCGCACCCGGCCGATGAACCGCTCCAGATAAATCCCACCGTCACCAAACGCCGCCTCGGCCTCGCTGGTGGCCTGCACAAAAGCGGCGCGGAACGAAGCCATATCCGGCGCAATCCGCATCCCGCGCCCGCCACCTCCCGCCTTGGCCTTCAACAATATCGGAAACCCAATTCCAGGCGCCGCCTTCACCGCCACCTCAGCATCCGAAAAAGCCTCGTCAGAGCCAGGAACAACCGGCACACCGCATTTCATCGCCGAGCGCCGCGCTTCGGCCTTATCGCCCATCAGCGAAATCGCTTCCGCCGACGGCCCCACAAATATGATCCCCTCCGCCGCGCATTCCGCCGCGAACGCCGCTCGTTCCGATAAAAATCCATAGCCCGGATGCAACGCATCACACCCCGTGGCTTTCGCAACTTCCAGAATAATCCTTGTATCTAAATAACTCTTCGCCGCCGCTGGTGGTCCAATTCGCACCGCCTTATCCGCCGCCCATATATGAGCGGCATTTTCATCGGCATCCGAATAAACCGCCACACTCTGCAGCCCAAGCTTCCGGCAGGCGCGAATTATGCGAAGCGCAATTTCCCCTCGATTAGCAACCAGGACACGTTTCAAAGACTTCCTCGATTTGTTTTTTGACTTGATCTTTAAAAACTTGCCAAACTAAAATCCGTATTGCAAGTAAATATTATTCATATTCTGATAATTCATGCCCAAGGCCGAAAGTGACCCCAAAAATGAAAGAAACCCCCGAAACATCCGCGGAAATCACCTTCGAGACTGAAGGCAAGCCAGCCGCTGCCCCCTCGATGAAGGCCTTTGCCTTTCTTGAAGCCGTTGCTAAAGCCCAACGTCCGCTCAGCATTCTCGACCTCAGCGTGCTGCTCGACATCCCGCAACCCACCGCGCACCGCATCGTCCACATGCTCGTCGCCGAGGGCCTGCTCATCCGCGAGCCCGGCAGCCGCCGCTACGGCCCCGGCGAGCGTCTTACCAATTTAAGTCTAGGACTGCTCTCCGCAGCCGTACGTTCAGCACCCCGCCAAGCAATTTTGCGCGATCTTTCACAAGCTCTGCGCGAAACCTGCAATTTTGGCATTATATCCGGCAACGATCTGGTGTATCTCGACCGCGTCGAGGCGGCCTGGCCATTCGGCCTGCGCTTCGAGGCTGGCTCGCGCGTGCCATTACACTGCACCTCCATGGGCAAACTTTTCCTCAGCTACATGCCGGCCGAAACCCGGCGGCGGCTCATCAACACCCGCCCATTGCACCCCTACACCGCCACCACCATAACCGATGCCGCCGCCCTCACGCGCGAGCTTGATAATATTCGTAAAACCGGAATCTCCACTGATAATCAGGAATTTCTGGCAGGCGTGGTGTGTGTCGCCGTCCCAATTCACGCGGATAACGGCACAGTCGTCGCGGCCATCGCGGTGTCAGCACCGGTGGCCCGCATGTCACTCCAACAAGGGCTGCAACATGTCCCCCGCCTGCGTGAAGCCGCCGCCAAAATCCAAGATACCCTCACCACATCAAGGCCCGCCAAGCGCGCCACATAAAATTTAAGGAGGCAACCATGTCACTAACGCTCGACCCGCTGTTTTCCATCGCTGGACAAAACATTTTCGTCGCAGGAGGTGCCGGTGGTCTGGGCTGGCCCATTGCGCAAGAACTCTCAAAACGCGGCGCCAATGTCGCCATCGGTGATCTTGATTCCACAAAAGCCGCGGCCTGTGCTGAAACTCTATCAAACAACGGCGGCCAGGCGCTGGCCATTGGGCTGAACGTCACGCAACGCGCCTCATGCGAAGCCGCCTGCCAGCACGTTGCCAAAAGCTGGGGCCGCCTCGACGGCCTGGTCAATGCCAGCGGTATCTACCGCGTCGGCCCTGCGTTAAACTTTAACGACCAGGACTGGCAAAATTCCATCGACATCAACCTCACCGGCAGCTTCCAACTGGCCCGCGCTGCCGGCGCGCTGATGGTGCCGCAAAAATCCGGCAGCATCATCACCATCACCTCGGTCTCCAGCAGTGTTGCCAACCCCAACTACGCCGCCTACGCCGCCAGCAAAGCGGGGGCAGCCCATGTAACCCGTGTCCTCGCCCTGGAATGGGCCGCTGCGGGCGTACGGGTCAACGCCATCGGCCCCGCCGTAACACCCACGCCGCTGGCCGCACAAATCATCGACGATCCCGCAACCCGCAGCAATGCTCTGGCAAAAATCCCCATGCAGCGCTTTGGCACGCCAGATGACCTGCTCGCCGCGGTGGTATTTTTACTCGCTCCCGGCGCCCAATTCCTGACCGGCCAAATTCTCTATGTTGATGGTGGCCGCACCATCTCATAAAAAAGGCTAAGCTTCATGACGCATGAAGCTTAGCCCACTTGCCTTAAAAGCCCTTATTGGCCGTTAACACACCGCTACGGGTTTTCAGGCATCCGAACGTACCGGCTGTCCAAACGGTGCGGCCACCTGTTGAACCTCGCCTTCCAACTCTTCCAGTGTTTTTCCCTTAGTTTCAACAGTGGCGGTCAACTCCGTTGCCACCCCAATGAACGCCACCACGGCAATGGTCGCAAAACTCACGCCCACACCATAGGCGTGCAGCAGCACCGGCAGTGAATACGACCCCACCACGCCGCCCAAAAGTCTGGCAACGGATTCAATGGTCGCCGCACCGGTTGCCCGTAATGCCATCGGATACTGCTCTGCCATCGACATTTTGAGACTAGGAAACGCCCCCAGCCCAAAAAATGACATGATGCAGGCAAACCCAACCGAGCCAAAAACCGACCCCGCCACCGCGAACAGCAAAGCGCCGGCCCCGGCAATACCCATGAACACCACGTAAGCAGCACGCCGGCCAAATTTTTCGCTGAACCAGCCGTTCAACAACTTACCTGGAATCGACACCCCGATAATAATCGCCGTAAACAACAGCGATGTCGCAAACTTAAAGCCACCAGCCACAAAAATCGTGGGCATATAGCTCATCACCACGTAGAACATGAAAAACACGCCGGTCGCAGAAATGCAGCGTGCTACCGTGCGGCCAATCAAACGCGGCCCGAATATCCCGGCAACCGCCTGCAGCGAAGCCGTACCGGTTGAAACAACCGGCACCTCGGCCAATGGCGGCAAAGCATGGCCCAGCTTCTTCTCAGCGCCCCGCTCCATCTCCGACAAAATCGCATCCGCTTCGGCCATCCGGCCATTGCGTTCCAGCCAGCGCGGCGATTCCGGCAGATATTTATAAATGAACCAGATATAGAAAATCGGCGCCGCTGCGATCATGAAAAACACGCGCCATGAAACATCGGCGCTGAAATGCGGGAACACCAAAAACCCCAGCAATGGCGCAATGAAATACCCAATCGACAAACAGGCATCCATGAACCCATTGAACATGGTCCGATGATTTTTCCGCACAAACTCACAAACGATCGCGTATGGCAGCGGGAATATCGACCCCATACCAATACCCGCAAGAAACCGGATGAACAGCAAGCTGTCATAATTTGTTGCAAAAGCACACATAAATGTGAAGAGGCTATAACCAATAATCCCGCCGATCAGCACACGCTTGCGGCCATACTTATCGGCAAAACGCCCGGCGGGAATCAGCCCAACCACCACGCCCAAAGTTTGCGTCGCCACCAGCAACCCCACATCGCTCGGCGTCAGCCCCATCGTGGCTTTCAACGCCGGCAATGAAACGCCGAGCGACCCAATGCTGAGCGCTTCGGTAAACCAGGCCAGACCCGCCAGCAGCACAATTCGCCAGGTCAGCCATGTAACAGGCAGTCGCTCCAACCGCGCCGCGGCTGTTGCAGGAACTCTTTGGTCGTTGGACGTTTGCATTTTTTATCCTCCTGATTTGCGTATTTTTACGCTGTATTATAGGCACTCTTCCTCTTCGTCGCGTGCGCCAAAGCCGTGGCGATATCACGCGGCGTGTCCACAACAATTACGCCGGCATCCTCCAACGCCTTGCGCTTACCGGCATAGCTGCCGGCATCTCCTGCGGTAATCGCGCCCGCGTGCCCCATCCGTTTTCCCGGAGGTGCGGCACGCCCCGCGATAAAGGCCACAATCGGCTTCTTCATGATCGCCGCATAACGCGCCGCCTCTTCCTCCATGCCACCGCCAATTTCACCCACCATCACCACCGCATCAGTATTCTGGTCATGATCCAGCGCCACCAGTGCATCCTTGGTGGTGGTCCCAATCATCGGATCACCACCAATGCCGATAAAACTCGACTGTCCAAACCCAGCGCGCGTGAGGTTCAAACAAATCAAAGTCCCCAAGCTGCCACTGCGCGAAATTACGCCGGTCCGGCCAGGCTTGAAAATATTGCTGTTATGGCCTGGCATAATACCCACAAACCCGGCCCCTGGCGTGACCAGACCGGCGGTATTTGGCCCTACGATCTTGGTGCCATGCTTGGCCGCTGCCGCAAAAATTTCCAGCACGTCATGCGATGGAATATGCTCGGTCAAAATCACGATCCCACGCACACCTGAAGTTATCGCATCGAGGGCTGCATCCTTCGCCAGTGTCGGCGGAATGAACATCAATGTGACATCAACCTGCTCGCTCTTCACAGCCTCTGCTACCGAGCCATAGATCGGCAAGCCAAGATGCGTGGTGCCGGCCCGCTTCGGGTTCACACCACCTATCACCTTGGTACCGCATTCAATCATCTTCTCTGTCCAGAAGGTCCCCTGGCCGCCGGTCATGCCTTGCACCAGCACCCGGTCGGTACGGCGAATAATCGGAAAATCGTTCATTTTGTCACCGCAATCGCCGCCTGCACGGCGTCTTCCATAAAATCAAATGGCGTGACGCCAAATTGTTCCTCGATCAAGGCCACAGCCTCATCCTCACCCGTGCCGTGCACCGAGAAAAACACCGGGACATCGGGTTTCAAAACCTTCCAGGCATCAGCGACGCCCTTCGCCATCACATCAGTTCGGGCAAAGGCACCGCAGAAATTCACCACCAGGCTTTTCACGTTCGGATTGGCCAGCACCAGCGCCAGTGCGGCCTCACCCTTGGTGTAGGCATCACCGCCAATTTCCATAAAGTTGGCAGGCGTACCACCCAGATGCTGCACCACATCCATCGTCGTCATCGTCAAACCGGCCCCATTGGCCAGAATGCCCACATTGCCAGGCAACTCAATAAACTTCAGCCCCTGAGACGCACCCTTTGCCTCCAGCATCGTCGGCTCCTCTGAAGCCGCCGCCGCCGCCAATTCAGTTTGCCGGTAGGTTGCCGCATCATCGAGGATGAATTTGCAATCAAGCGCCACCAGCCTGCCATCTTCCAGCAGCGCCAACGGATTAATTTCCACCAGCTCAGCATCCGTCTGCCGGTAGCGCTGATACAGCTTCACCAGTAAATCGCTGATCCCGGCAATATCAACGTCCAATCCGGTCAACATTGACTTCGCATCTTCAATGCTGAAATCATCTGGTGTGCGCACGATAAATCGCCGGATTGCCTCTGGCTTGGTCGCGGCTAGTTCCTCAATATCCATGCCGCCTTCGGCTGAGAACAAAATCAGCGTGGCCCGCTCCACCGGTGCATGCAAAACCGCTGCATAATATTCCTTGGCAATCGCCGCACATTGCTCCACCAGCAGGCCTTGCACGGCATAATCGCCAATCCGCATCGCCAGAATATCCGCCGCGACTTTTTCAGCTTCCGCAGCGGTGGCAACCAGCTTGATCCCACCGGCCTTACCGCGCTTGCCAGCCGGCACCTGGGCCTTGATGACGCAGCGCCCTAGCCGTTGTACCGCCGCCGCGGCCTGGGTGGCTGTTGCGCATATTTCGCCCTGCAGCAGGTTGATGCCAGCCGGAGCCAGCACCAGTTTTTTTGCATCGCCTTCATTTAAAATCATTTGCCGTACTTCGCCCAATAGTTGCCAAATAAATCCGCTTCCGCCGGTCTATCCTCGGGAATCGGCTTGACCAGATGTGTGATATTGAGAAATTGCTTATAGCTGAGGTTCTCACTGATCGAGTTTTTCTGCCACGACCCGCAGCCCATGCTGAGCGTAAAATTCAAGCCGCTGTTGAATCCGCCACCATTGCCGAACGTATGGGCAAAATTTACCAGCACCCGCACCACATCCAGCGTCTCAGCCATCACCCACGCCCGGCTAAAGTCGCGCGTATGAATCCCACACGAATGCCCACGTCCCTGATAATCCAGGATATGCTTGATGATATCGCGCCCATCATCAAAATCCTTAGCCCGATACACCGCCAGCACCAGCGATAATTTCTCACCCGAAAACGGATGCGCCTTGCCATAGCCGCTCTCAGGCACCATGAAAAACTTAGCATTTGCCGCCGCTTTCGGCAGGCCAAACGCCTCCGCCAAAATCGCCGGGTCCTTGGCAATCAAATGCCGGTTCAAACTGCCCTTGTGCCAGAGAACCGATTCAATCCGCTTGGCTTCCTCGGCGGTGCACATATACCCGCCCACTTTTTCCAACGCAGCAATCGCCTGGCCATACCCAGCATCAACAATCACCACGGCGTTTTCTGAAGAGCATGACGTGGAATTATCAAATGTCTTGGAGGCCAAAATTTTGCCCGCCGCATCATCAAAATCGGCAGTCTCATCAATCATCACCGGCACGTTGCCAGCACCCACGCCGATCGCCGGAGTCCCGCTCATAGCGGCGCGGCGCACATTATCCTGTGAACCGGTCACCACCACCAAATCGGCAGCCTTCATTAACGCTTCCGTCAAAGCCTTTGAAGGCGGCGGCGGTAAAATCTGCACCAAATCTTCCGGCGCTCCAATCCGCTTCAGTTCGGCCCGCATCGCGTCGACAGTTTGCGATGTCGTCTCGCTTCCCGCAGGCGACGGTGCAATAATTATTGCATTGCGGCCTTTCAACGCCATCATGGCCTTGTTCACCGGTGTCGCCGAAGGGTTGGTCGAAGGTGTTACCGCCGCCACCATGCCAATCGGCTTGGCAAACTTCACCAGCCCGAGTGCTGCATCCTCTTCAATCACCCCAACCGATTTTGCCCGTAGCAAATCACGCAACGTGCCAAATGTCTTGCGTTGGTTCTTGATGATTTTGTCAGGAACATTCCCAAGCCCGGTATCCTGCACCGCCAGCTTCGCCAGCCGCTCAGCGTGCTCTGGCTGGTACAACGACCACGCCAACGCAATCACCAGTTCATCTGTCTGCGCCTGGTCATAATTGGCGATTTGCTGCATAGCAGCCCGCGCTCGCGCCACAATCGGTGCAATAATCCCGGCTTCCTTACTCTGCATATCTATCGACGCCATCTGATCCATTTGTTTCCTCCTGTTGCGGTCTTGCCCGCCTAATCAAAAAACCTAAACCATCTCCGCCGCCGCCAGCCGCGCCAACGCAATCGAAGCAAGCTTGGCCTCAGCCGGGTCTGCCCGCGAATTCAAAATAATCGGCACGCTGGCGCCCAGCACCACCCCAATCGCCGTCGCCTGCTTCATATGCACCAGCATTTTAAACAGCCCATTGCCGGTCTCGATATTCGGCACTACCAATATATTCGCCGCACCAGCCACTTTATCATGCTGCAATCCTTTTATTTTCGCAGCATGTTTTGAAATCGCCACATCCAGCGCCAACGGCCCAGTAATAGCGCATCCCAGTGCAGCAGCCTCAGCCTGAAACGCATCGGCAAACGCGCCGGCCGCCATTGATGACGCCATCGCCGGGCTGCGCTCCTCAGTCGCTGAGAGCATCGCAATCCGCGGCGCCGCCATATCCAGCACCTTCGCCACCATCACCGCATGGCGCACAATATGCAGCATGGTGGCCGGGTTCGGCGCCACATTCAAAGCCGCATCGGTAATCAGCAAATAGTCCGCCGCCCCCGGCCAGATCATTGCAAACACATGGCTCAAGCGCCGGCCGGTTCGCAAACCACCGGCTGGCTGCAACACCGCCCGCATCAGCACATCCGTATGTATATGGCCTTTCATCAACAACTGGGCCTCACCGCCATGCACCAGACTCACCGCCAACCGCGCTGCATCTTCCTCGTCAACCGCAGCAACAATCCGCACATCAGCCAACGCGCGATCATACGCCGCCACGTGCCGCAAAATCCAATCTTTATCACCAACCAAAATCGGCTCGATCAAGCCAAACTCGCGCGCCCAGCTAATGCTTTCCAGCACATGCACCGCATTAGCGCCCGCCACCGCCACCGGCACCCGGCCCATCGCCCGCGCTCGCAGCAACAACGCCGGAGGGCATAAATACGCCAAATCTGCTGGCACATCCGCCATCAAATTACGCCACTCGCCATTTTGCCGGTTTTCCGGCCAATCTTTTATTCATCAACTTTCCCCTCTAATTTTTAAGCGTTCACTTCAGCATAAAGCTGGCTCCAATTTCCTTCGCCGCCAGCAGTAGCGCCTCACGATGCCGCTCGGCATCAGCAACCGACATCCGTGCCGCCGGCGCCTGAATCGCCACGCCAGCCTGAATTTCACCTTTTTTATTAAAAATCGGCGCCGCCACACAAACCACGCCGATGGTATATTCTTCCCGATCCACCGACAGTCCATCCACGGCGATCGCCTGCAATTCCGTCTCCAGCGCCGAGCGGTCCACAATCGTGTGCGGTGTCAGCGCGGTCATATCCATCGCCGACAATAATTTCTCCCGCTGATTGGCGGGTAGATGCGCCAAAAACAATTTACCAATAGCCGTGCAATGCAGCGGCACCCGCGAGCCAATATGAAAATTCAAGCGCAGCGGCCAGTGTTTGGCTTCCACGCGGTCGAGATACACAATCTCATTGCCCTCAAGCGTGCCGATATTGCAGGTCTCGCCAACCTCAGCGACCAGCGCGTTTAAAATCGAGCGGCGCGGCGCGTGCTGGATTGATGCCCGCACCACGTCAAAGCCAAAATCGGCCAGCCGCGGGCCGATGCCAATCCGGCGCGACGCAAATTGCCGGCGCAAAAACCCCTGCGCCTCAAAACTTTCAATCATCCGGTACACCGTCGGCTTCGGCAAATGCAGATGTTCGGCAATATCCGAAGGCGCCACCGGGTGCCCCGCTCGCACCACATATTCCAGCACCGCAAACGAGCGCTGGAACACATTCACTTTCAGCCGGTCATCTGGCTCAACGGCAGATTTAACCTCGGTAACATCCAGGTTGGTCTCAGACAAATCCATTTATAATTTCACCTAGTGAGAAAGGCGTATTCAAATCTTAAAAACTTCTCTTGCCGTGTCAACTTACCTTCGCACGGCATACACAACTTATAATCCGGCACGG
Source organism: Acidocella sp. (assembly GCA_031291755.1). Classification (GTDB taxonomy): domain Bacteria; phylum Pseudomonadota; class Alphaproteobacteria; order Acetobacterales; family Acetobacteraceae; genus Acidocella. The sequence goes on from JARLIK010000010.1 coordinate 20,718, forward strand.
CAGGGACAGCATTTTCCAATACCGCCCCGCCGCCCATCTGCTTACTCGGCTGCCATCTGCGGGCGCATATCCGCCCGATCAATACCAGCCACCACCACGGGTTTCTTCATCGCGTCACGCCGGAATGGCTCACCCAGCTCCTGGTTAAGAATCACCTCAATAAAGGTGGTCACCCGCTTCTTCTGCAATTCACAGGCTTCTCGCAACGCTGCCGTCAATTCAGCTTGGGTGCGCACCTGCACGCCGCGCAAACCGCAACCTTCCGCCACCTTGGCGTAGCTCAAATGCGGGTCGAGCTCGGTGCCCACAAAATTGTTGGCATACCACAACGTCGTGTTGCGCTTCTCCGCACCCCATTGGTAATTGCGGAAAATCACCATGGTAATGCCCGGCCATTCCTCGCGCCCAATCGAGCTCATTTCGCTCATCGAGATGCCAAACGCGCCGTCGCCGGCAAAGCCAATGCAAGGCACATCCGGGTTACCAATTTTCGCGCCTATAATCGCGGGAAATCCATAGCCGCACGGACCAAACAGGCCGGGCGCCAAATACTTCCGTGGCTGCTCAAACATCGGATAGGCATTGCCAATCGCGCAGTTATTGCCGATGTCACTTGAGATAATCGCATCCCGCGGCATCGCCGCCTGAATCGCCCGCCAGGCTTGGCGTGGCGACATCCGGTCCTTGTCACGCTCGCGCGCATCATGGTTCCAGCTGGTACCTTCATCATCCTGCTCATGGTCCATGCTGGACAGGGTCTGCAACCAGGCTGATTTGGTCTGATGAACCAGCGCCTTTCGTTCTTCACGTCCGGCATCGCCAGCGCTGGGGCTCAACTGCGCCAGCAGGCTTTCCGCCACCATCTTGGCATCACCACAAATGCCAACGCTCACCGGCTTGGTCAGACCAATCCGGTCGGCATTGATATCCACCTGAATGATCTTCGCCTCTTTCGGCCAGTAATCAATCCCGTAGCCCGGCAGTGTGGAAAATGGATTCAAGCGGGTTCCCAGCGCCAGCACCACATCGGCTTTCGCCACCAGCTCCATCGCCGCCTTCGAGCCATTATACCCGAGCGGGCCAACGGCAAGCCTATGGCTGCCAATGAAGCTGTCGTTGTGCTGATAGTTATTGCACACCGGAGCATCCAACCGCTCCGCCAACGCCGCCAGCGCCGGAATCGCATTCGCCAGCACCACGCCAGCGCCTGATAAAATCACCGGAAATTTCGCCGATGACAGCAACCGCGCTGCCTCGGCAATCGCCTGCGCGCCACCGGAAGGACGCTCAAACTCCACAATCGCCGGCATCGGTACGTCGATCACCTGCGTCCAATAATCACGCGGAATGTTAATCTGCGCCGGTGCCGAAAGCCGCTTGGCCTTCAAAATCACCCGGTTCAACACTTCGGCCACCCGCGAGGCATCGCGCACTTCTTCCTGGTAGCATACCATGTCGCGGAACAGCGCCATCTGCTCAACTTCCTGGAAGCCGCCCTGGCCGATGGTGCGGTTGGCCGCCTGAGGTGTTACCAGCAGCATCGGCGTATGGTTCCAGTAGGCGGTCTTGATCGCGGTCACAAAGCCGGTCACGCCGGGGCCGTTCTGGGCAATCGCCATCGCAATCTTGCCGGTCGAGCGCGTGTAACCATCGCAGATCAAACCGCCATTGGTCTCATGCGCCACATCCCAAAAGGTTATTCCGGCCTGCGGAAACAAATCGGAGATCGGCATAAAGGCCGACCCAATAATGCCGAAGGCATGCTCAATCCCATGCCGCTGCAATACTTTAACAAACGCTTCCTCAGTCGTCATTTTCATCGGATTTCTCTCCCCCTTGATAAACCATCCGCCGCAAAGCCCATTCAAAACGCCTGAGCCGGACCGCTCAGACCGCGCTCATGGGCGGAGCCATAATATAAAATCGTCTGATGATCAAGTCTTCTCACCAGTCAAGAATTTTTATATCAAAATATGATAGTATGCTGCACCGCACCCCATAAAAACCGCCTATTTTGAGCTTTTAAGGTGATAAATGATTAACAAAATCTCAATTAGCGATATGTTCCATCTATACATTCCCGCAATAGCTGATTATGCTTTTTTCACTAAAACCCCATCATAGGGGCAAAGATTCTCATTGAATGAGAATGATAATAAGTAACGGTCAAGGAAAGGTCTCGTCATGCAGCCAACTCGCCTCAGTGAAAGTGAAGCCAAACGCATCCGCCGCATTGCCTACGCAAGCGCCATCGGCACCACCATCGAGTGGTATGACTTCTTCCTCTACGGGGTGGTCGCCTCAATCGTCCTGAACCACATTTTCTTCCCGAACTTCAGTCCGCTCATCGGCACTTTGCTGTCCTACACCACCTTCGCCATCGGCTTCATTGCCCGCCCGGTCGGCGGCCTTATCTTCGGCCATTTCGGCGACCGCATCGGCCGCAAAACCGTCCTGATCCTCACGCTATTGATCATGGGCGTCGCCACCTTCCTCATCGGCTGCCTGCCAGGCTATTCCACCATTGGCGTCGCCGCCCCCATCCTGCTGCTGCTGCTGCGCATCTTCCAGGGCATCGGCATCGGCGGCGAGTGGGGCGGCGCGGTGGTCATGGCCATCGAGCACGCGCCCAAAGGCCACCGCAGCTTCTACGGCAGCTTCCCGCAGGTCGGCGTGCCCGCCGGGCTGATGACCAGCGCCGGCGCGGTGGCTCTGTTCAACCTGCTGCCAAACGACCAGTTCCTGCTCTGGGGCTGGCGCGCCGCCTTCATGCTCAGCGCCTTGCTGGTCGCCGTCGGCCTGTTCATCCGCCTGCGCATCAGCGAGACGCCGGAATTCCAGGCGGTGAAAGAATCCAAGCGCGAAGCCGCACTCCCCGCGGGCATGATGTTCAAGCTATACCCCGTGGAAGTCATCCTCACCCTGGGTGCACGCTACATTGAAGGCGCCTGCTTCAACATCTTCGGCGTGTTTATTTTCGCCTATGTTACCGGCACGCTGCACCTTACACGCGGCTTTGCCCTCAACGGCGTTATCATCGCCTCCGGCCTGATGATCCCGATGATCTTCATCTACGGCGCCTACGCTGATCGCGTCGGCCTCAAGCGCATGTTCGGCACCGGCGCCTTACTTGTCGCCATCGCCACCGGGGTCTCCTTCTACGTCATGGAAACCTATGGCCGCACCACACCAGGCTTAGTGTGGCTCGCCATCATCGTGCCGCTGTCGTTCATCTACCCCATGGTGTACGCCACCGAATCCTCACTGTTCGCCACCCAATTTGATGCCCGGGTGCGCTACTCCGGCGTTTCGTTCGCGTACCAATTCTCCGGCATCTTCGCCAGCGGCCTCACCCCCATCGTCGCCACCCTGTTGCTTGGGTATGACGGCGGCAAACCCTGGTACATCGTCGCCTATATCGGCGTGGTTGGGCTCATCAGCTTTATCTCAGTCACCGCCATGCGGATCCCCAACCCCAAGGTCGATGCCAACGACGCCATCCTCGACACCGTGCCGGTCTTCGGCGGGGCCGCCGATTAATGCTGCCTGCTGAGACTTTTGACTACATCGTCGTTGGTGCTGGGTCGGCGGGGTGCGTTCTCGCAAACCGCCTCTCCGCCGACCCTTCCAACAAAGTGCTGCTGCTTGAAGCCGGACCGAAGGACACCTACCCCTGGATTCACATCCCGGTCGGCTACTTCAAAACCATGCACAATCCCAAAACCGATTGGTGCCTGCACACTGAACCAGACCCAGGCCTAAACGGCCGCAGCCTGGATTGGCCGCGCGGCCGGGTGCTAGGCGGCTCCAGCTCGATCAACGGGCTGCTCTATATCCGTGGGCAGGCCGAGGATTATGATGACTGGGCCGCCCTCGGCTGCACCGGCTGGGGCTATGCCGATGTGCTGCCCTTGTTCAAACGCGCCGAGGACCAGGAGCGCGGCCCGAGTGAATATCACGGCACTGGCGGCCCGCTCGCGGTCTCTGACATTCGCGCAAAGCGCAACATTTGCGATGCCTACATCGAAGCCGCAGGGGCTTTGCAAATCCCCGCCAATAACGACTTCAACGGTGCCACCCAGGAGGGTGCTGGCTATTTCCAGCTCACCGCGCGCAACGGCCTGCGCTGCAGTGCTGCTGTCGGCTACCTGCGCCCGATCAAAAACCGCTCGAATTTACGCATCGTTACCAACGCCCTGGTCAAACGCATCATCATTGAGGACCGCACCGCCACCGGCATCGCCTACGAGGTCAACGGCCAGAACTTCACCGCCCATGCGGCGGGCGAAGTTATCCTCTCCGCCGGTGCCATCCATTCACCGCATTTGCTCGCCCTCTCCGGCGTCGGCCCGGCGGCGGACCTCACGCAGGCGGGCATCGAGGTGATCGAAAACCTCCCTGGTGTGGGCGGCAATTTGCAGGACCATCTGCAGGCCCGCGCGATTTACGCCAGCACGGTGCCCACGCTGAACAATGAGGTGAACAACCCGTTCCTGAAAGCCCGCATCGGCCTGCAATATATCTTCAACCGCAGCGGCCCGATGGCGATGGGTGTCAGCCAGGTATGCATATTTGCCCGCACCAGCCCGGACCTAACCCGGCCCGACATTCAATTCCACATCCAGCCGGTTTCCACCGACGCGCCGGGCAAAGGCCTGCACCGCTACGCCGCCTTCACCGCCTCGATCTGTCAGCTGCGCCCGGAAAGCCGCGGCTGGCTGAAATTCACCTCACCGGATGCGCGTACCCAGCCCGCCATCCACCCCAATTACCTCGCCACTGAGACCGACCAGCAGGTCATCGTCGCGGGCGTCAAACTATCCCGCCGGCTCGCCGCCACCCCACCGTTGTCGCAATATGTCAAAGGTGAGCTGGTGCCGGGGCCGCAGGTACAAACCGATGCCGCGTTACTGGACTCCATCCGCAACACCGCCACCACCATCTACCACCCGGTCGGCACCTGCAAAATGGGCATCGATGAGATGTCAGTGGTAGACCCGCGCCTACGCGTATGCGGCATTCGTAACCTGCGCGTGGCCGACGCCTCCATCATGCCGGTCATCCCATCGGGCAACACCAACGCCCCTGCCATCATGGTCGGCGAAAAAGCCGCCGATATGATCCTTGAGGATGCGCGGGCGTAACAGCGAATTTCGCCCTCGCGCGATTCTGGTTTATCCCCCTCTGCAAACCCATTAGCCTTGCAAGGACCAACTATGCCAAAATTTGCTGCCAACCTGACGATGCTGTTCAACGAACTCCCCTTCCTCGAACGCTTCGCCGCCGCTGCGCAAGCTGGCTTTACGGCGGTGGAATTCATGTTCCCCTATGACTACGAACCCGCCGCCATTAACGACGCGCTGCGTACCAACAACCTCACGCTGGTTCTGCACAACCTGCCCGCTGGCAACTGGGCCGGCGGCGAGCGTGGCATCGCCTGCGCCCCTGAGCGCATCAGTGAATTCCGCGACGGTGTGGCCAAAGCCATCAGCTACGCCACCGCGTTGAACTGCCCGCAGCTCAATTGCCTCGCGGGCATCGTGCAGCCCGAAAATGCCGCCACCGCCCGCGCCACGCTGATTGAAAATCTGGGCTTTGCCGCTGCCGCCTTACAAAAGGCCGGATTAACTCTGCTGCTGGAGCCGGTAAACACCCAGGATATTCCAGGCTTTTTTGTCAACCGCTCGGCCCAGGCGCTCGCTATCATCAACGAGGTGGCCGCCCCCAATCTCAAACTGCAATATGATATCTATCATGCGCAGATCATGGAAGGGAATCTCGCCCGCACCATCGAGGCGAACCTCGCCCAAATTGGCCACATCCAACTCGCCGATAATCCCGGCCGCCATGAACCCGGCACCGGCGAAATCAACTATCATTATCTTTTCAAAAAACTTGATGAGTTGGGTTATACCGGCTGGGTCGGCTGCGAATATAAACCCAAAGCCGCCACCACCGAGGGGCTTGGCTGGCTCGCTGCCCACCACATCAAACTTTAATATATATCCAAAGGAATTTTCAGCATGAGCAATCTCGGCTTCATCGGGCTCGGTATTATGGGCACGCCGATGGCGGCGCATCTTATCGCAGGCGGGCATAAATTATTTCTCTATGCCAACGGCAAAACCCCGCAAGCGCTGATCGACCAGGGCGCCACCCTATGCCCGAACAGCCGCGCTGTGGCTGAACAATCCGACATCATGTTTCTGATGGTGCCTGATACCCCCAATGTGGAGGCCGTTTTGTTTGGCGAAAACGGCGTCGCCGAGGGCCTCACGCCTGGCAAGATCGTGGTTGATATGAGCTCGATCTCGCCGATCGAGACCAAAAACTTCGCCGTCAAAATCAATGAACTTGGGTGTGAGTATCTGGATGCCCCGGTCTCCGGCGGCGAGGTTGGCGCCAAGGCGGCTTCGCTCACCATCATGGTGGGCGGCACAGAGGCCGCCTTCGCCAAAGTGAAGCCTTTATTTGAGTTGATGGGCAAAAACATCACCCTCGTCGGCGGCAATGGTGATGGCCAGACCACCAAGGTTGCCAACCAGATCATCGTGGCGCTGACCATCGAAGCCGTCGGTGAAGCGCTGCTCTTCGCCTCCAAAGCCGGGGCTGACCCCGCCCGCGTGCGGCAAGCGCTGATGGGTGGGTTTGCCAATTCGCGTATCCTCGAAGTGCATGGCGAGCGCATGATCAACCGCAATTTCACGCCCGGCTTTCGCATTGAATTGCACCAGAAGGACCTCAACCTCGCCCTCTCCGGTGCGCGCGCGCTGGGCATCAGCTTGCCGAATACCTCCACCGCGCAAGAACTCTTCAACGCCGCCGCCGCCAATGGCGGGAAAGCGTGGGATCATTCCGGGATGGTAAAAGTGCTGGAAATGCTGGCGGGGCATGAGATTGGGGAGAAGGGGTAGAGGGTGATCTGATTTTCTGGAACAAGTCCGACAGAAAATGAAGAGCGACCTATAAATATTTCACTGCTATCAACGATAGATTCGATATAAATTGATACTGTAAAAGCTAAAATATTTTTCGACGCCTGCAACCATAAGATTTGATGTGACAAAAGATTTTATTTATGATCCAGAAAATGGAACTTGCATTGCTACAATTGATAATAACAAAGTATTTCGTGAGACAGATGGCCTTCATGTGGCCACCATCCAAAACGGAAACATCATCGGATTGAAAGGTAAAGTTATCGGGCATCTGACGCTGGCTGGTTCAGATCAAAAGTCTACTCTCTCTGCCGTTTTTAGAAAACTTCTTTTGGAAAAGGTGAAATCATGATCGACCATTATACAAAATTTGTATTATCAGTAATCGCGGTGTGTTTAGTCTTTTTAGTTGGACAGAATTTTACCAAATCAGCGAGTGCTCAAAGCTACAGTGGGCCGATTCATGTAACAGTCGACCAGCTAGGCGCATACATCCCAACCTTACCGCTACCAGTTAGAGCGCAATAGCCAACCTAGGGCGGAAAAGCGCAGCGCTTTCCACCATCTTTAGAAACTTTGTCTTCACCAGAATGGAACCATAGCGCATCACCAAAAGCGGCGGATAGCACTGCGCTCATCCGCCCTACAATTTATATAGCGTTTCAAATCCAACCCCACCCACCGCTAACAATCCACCCCTCACATCGGCGGCACTAACCCATCTTTGCCCACATTAATCCGTTTCGTCGTAAGCTTGCCGTCAGTCGCTGGCATCGGGAAAAACATCACATGCGCGCCTGGCTGTAATTCTGCCGCAGTGCCTGGTGCAAACGTCACCACCGGCACACCCGCAGGCACCAGCACGGTCTTATCACCACTGCCGTCATTTACCGTGAGTGTAACATCGCCCGACCCACTCACGGTGCCAACCGTACCACCAGCCTTGGTAAGCCCGCCCACGGTGCCGTTGGTCATGGTGCTATGCGGCTTTAAGTTCCACGCCCTCGTGCCCAGGCCAACGCCCTTCATGCTATCCGGAAATATCTGCAACTCCATCGCCCGGTAAACTCCACTCGCCTGCTTCAGCGCCGCCGTGCCCACATAAGTTCCTGGCTTAACATCGGCCAATGATGCCGGGGTGACATCAATTACCGTCAAATCAGGTGCCAGCGTGAGCGCAATTTTCGCGCCCGACATCTCAGTAATTTCAAGCGTTGATCCCGCCACACTATCAATCGTCCCGCGGATCGGTAACGGCGCTGTCGTTTTTGCCAACGCGCTCCCACCAACACTTGTCAGCAATGCCAGCACGGCAAGGGTCATCATTTTTGTCATGGCAGTCCTCATCATTTGGTTGGGTTGCTTCACGCCGTCATGCTCATGCATTAAGCCCGAGCATATGGCGCCACATAGTGACAGCTTCACATAATTTTTAGCCCTCTTGCGCGCCCTCATTTCAAATCAACCAACACAAAACCGCGATACCCTCAAACCCCACCACCGAAAATTTTCAGCATTTGACAAACCCCGCCTCCTGGCATCTGATGCCCCTACCGAGGGGTGTTCCGGAAGGAACTGAGACGCAGCTTGGGGGGCAACCCTACCGCAGCAAACCCTTTGAACCTGATCCGGATCATACCGGCGGAGGGACGGGGGTTTCACTAAAACCACAACACCCGGCTCTCCTTTTTTGAAAGGAGACTGCTATGACAACAACCACCCAGCCAAACCACGTCACCACCGGCCCCATCATCGGGTCGTGTAAAATCTTCTCCAGCCCACCCTGCCGGCCTGACATTCGCGTCCCCTTCCGCGAGGTGGCGCTGCACCCCACCGCCCAGGAGCCGCCGCTTCACCTTTACGATACTTCAGGCCCCTATACGGACGCTTCCGTATCCATCAATCTCGACAGCGGCCTGCCAAGGCCACGCACCCCATGGCTGGCCCAGCGCGGCTTCACCAAAACCAACGCCCGCCTCGTGCAACCCGCCGATAACGGCTTCGTCCCCGCCGAATTATTAGTGCCCGAATGCCAGGCCCCGCATCAGATTTTCAATGGTGCTGCCAGCAACTTCGTCACCCAATATGAATTCGCCCGCGCCGGCATCATCACCGAGGAAATGATCTACGTCGCACACCGCGAAAACCTAGGCCGCACCCAGGCTTTACAAAATGCCGCCGCTCGCCTCGAAGACGGCGAATCCTTCGGCGCCGCCATTCCCGAATTCGTCACGCCAGAATTTGTGCGCGCGGAAATCGCCATGGGCCGCGCCATCATCCCCGCCAACATCAACCACCCGGAACTTGAGCCCGTGATCATCGGCCGCAATTTCCTGGTGAAAATCAACGCCAACATCGGCAACTCCGCCGTTACCTCGTCTGCCGCCGATGAAGTTGAAAAACTCGTCTGGGCCATCCGCTGGGGCGCCGACACCGTGATGGACCTCTCCACCGGCCGCAACATCCACAACATCCGCAGTTGGATCATGCGCAACTCCCCGGTCCCCATCGGCACCGTCCCCATTTACCAGGCACTTGAAAAAGTCGGTGGCGACGCCTCAAAACTTGACTGGGAGGTGTTCAAGGACACGCTCATCGAACAGGCTGAACAAGGCGTTGATTACTTCACCATCCACGCCGGCGTCCGCCTTGCCTACGTGCCGCTCACCGCACGCCGCGTCACCGGCATCGTCTCGCGCGGCGGTTCCATCATGGCGCAATGGTGCCTCTCGCATCACCGCGAAAGTTTCCTGTACGAACGCTTCGATGAAATCTGCGACATCATGCGCAAATACGATGTTTCATTCTCTCTCGGCGATGGCCTGCGCCCCGGCTCCAACGCCGACGCCAATGACGCCGCGCAATTCGCCGAACTAGAAACCCTAGGTGAGCTGACTAAGGTTGCGTGGCACAAAGGCTGCCAGGTGATGATCGAAGGCCCCGGCCATGTGCCGATGCACAAAATCAAAGCCAACATGGAAAAACAACTCGCCACCTGCCACGAAGCCCCCTTCTACACACTCGGGCCCCTGACCACCGACATCGCCCCCGGCTATGACCACATCACCTCCGCCATCGGTGCCGCCATGATCGGCTGGTTCGGCACCGCCATGCTCTGCTACGTCACCCCCAAGGAGCATCTCGGCCTGCCGAACCGCGAGGATGTGAAAACCGGCGTCATCACCTACCGCCTCGCCGCCCACGCCGCAGACCTCGCCAAAGGCCACCCCGCCGCCCGTCTGCGCGACGACGCCATCTCCCGCGCCCGTTTCGAATTCCGCTGGGAGGACCAGTTCAATTTAAGCCTCGACCCCGACACCGCCCGCAGCTTCCACGACGAAACCCTGCCCAAGGAAGCCCACAAAACCGCGCATTTTTGTTCCATGTGCGGACCAAAATTCTGCTCCATGAAAATCAGTCACGAAATCCGCAACGAGGCCGAGCGCCAAGCTGGGCTAGACGCTCAAACCGCCGCGTTCAAGGAGGCAGGCCAGCGACTCTACGTGCCGGTGCCTTAAACAATCCGCAAATAAGGCCGGGCTGCCGTTGGATCCATCTCCACCATCGCGCCATTGGGAATGGCGCTAGTGATGTCGCATTCAAAATCCGACATCAACGGCAAATCCGCAAACGCTGCTCCCTGCACCATAATCGGATTCATCCCGTTCAGCACCAATGCGGCGGGAATCATCTTTCGCGCCGCCATCTCATACAGCATCCACGCCGTCGCCACGCCGCCCTTCGCCACATCCAGGATCAATATTTTCCCAACATACGATTCCCCCACGAGTTTATGTTCCGGCCTCGAAAACACCCCCTTGATCCGGTCCAGGTCATACCGCGCCGAAAACCCATCCTTCGCCACCAGCGCCTGCGCCTGTAACTTATGGCCCATCGCGCGGGTGGCATAAAATATCTGATTACCCATGTCTGACTTTTCCTTTGCACGCCAAATCAACGCAACTTTCCATCCCCAGCAAGGTCGGCGTATAGCCATAACCTCCAATAATATTCACCAGCTTCGCCGAATTGGTAGCAAGCCGCTTCCAGTTATTCGCCTCCGCCATTTCCCGCGCATAGCTGTTATAAAAACACATGCCCGAAAGCACCGTGCCTCCCGCATCCTCGATCCGTTTGGTAATCCCCATCCGGTCGGCGTCGGGCTTCACCTGCGGGCTGGTGATTGCCAGCAACGGCATTTTCACATGCCGCCCCTCCAGCAAATCCGCCACCTGCTGCATCTCGACAATGCTCAATTGCGGTGCCGAGAACACCACCAGATCAATATCACCATCATCCTGCCTATAGCGCCGCTGCAATACTTTCAAATCATCTTGCGTGACGCTGTGCACTGGCAAACCCTCGGTACCTTTCATGAACGACAGGTCCTTCGCTTCCGGCGTTACTCCCGCGATATGAAACAGCGCCAGCGACCCAAAGCTCGCCGCCGCCGCGCCAAAATGCTTCATGTCATCCGAACCCGGCACAATATCAATTCCAGTTACCACTGGAACATGCCAGTAATCCCCCGCAAGTTTCCCAACCAGCGCTCCCAGCGCCCCCCATTCATTCAGCGCCCGCGGCGTATATTTCACATCAATCCGCACACTCGGGCGCCGCGTTTTGTCCAAATGAAACCCATAGCGCGGCGTCCGCCCAGTCAACCCCGCCGACAAAGCCGAAGGCCCACCCTCAAAGTTCGACCGTGCCCCTAATACGCTGTTGCAGTAAATCACCACGCCGGTATCGCCGTAAGCCACATGGTCTCCCAGCAGCGGCGGCATAATCGTCTGGTAGTTAATGCAGGTATTCGTCATCAGCACATCCAGCGCCTCGAGCGCCGCAACCGTCCGCCGCTCGCGTGTCACCATCCAATCCTGCTGCCGCAGCCCGTTGGCTTTTTCAAAATCAGTCCCGCGCGGGTCGGTAATGGTCGGTACTCGCACCCTGCGCTGCTCACGCGGCAAGCCTGTCCACCGCTCCAGCCATTCCACCCCAGCATCGCCTAACGATTCCGTATCACACATAATATGCGCCTGCGCGACCGGCACAAAATCATCGGCGCCAAAATATCCGCCCACCTTCAACTGATGCTCAATCGCCCACCGGCGTAGAGGCCCAAACTCCCCCGCCGCCATCGCCTGTTCTTCATCATTCATTTTCATCGCAGCTCTCCAACATGCCAGACTCGATTCAAAACTCACCATCCCTCGCTACGGCATCGCCATATGGCCCGGCAAAAACAATGTCAGTTGCGGGAAAAAATACAGCGCATAAACCATCACCAGTTCAATCGCGATGAACGGCAAAATGCTCACCATCATTCGCGTCAGCGGAATATCCGAAATTGCCGATACCGTAACAAGATTCAGCCCCGCCGGCGGATGGATCTGCGCAATCTCCTGGTTCACTGCGATGATCACCCCAAACTGCACCGGATCGATCCCTATCGCCTGCGCAATCGGAAAGAAAATTGGAATCGTGAGAATCGTCAGTGCACCGGATTCTAAAAACGTCCCCAGCAGCAAATCTGTCACCACAATGCCGGTGAACACCAGCAGCGGCCCGCCCGGCAGATTGCCCACCGCCCCGGCAATCTGCTGCGGCAACTGCAACATCGCGCTATAGCGCGCAAACACCGAGCCGGTTCCAAATATCAGCAGCAACATCGAAGACGTCAGCGCCGCCATCTGCCCTGCGTGCAGAATTTTTTTCACATCCAGCCGCCGCCGTGCCAGCCCCAGCAACAACACATACACCGCCGCCACCGCGCCGGTTTCGGTTGGTGTCACCAAACCAAAATAGATCGAGCCAATGATAAACACCGGCAATATCGCCACCGGCAAGCCACGCCGAATAATCGGTACCCGCTGCGCCCACCTATACCCCGGCACTCGCACCGCTGGCCGGTGCGCGAATATCGCGTAGAGCGAAAACATCGCGGCAAGCAGCAACCCCGGAATCACCGTGGCAATAAATAAACTGCCTATAGAAGTCTCGGTCAGCACCCCATAAATAATCAAAGGGAGGCTCGGCGGCAGCAGAATTCCCAACGTCCCGCCGCCTGCCACCAGCGCCCCGCGCACCTTGTCGGAGTACCCCTCCCGCGCCAGCGCCGGCAGCGCGATCAGCCCCACCGTCACCGCCGTCACCGGGCTGGAGCCGGTGATCCCCGCAAATATCGCGCAGGTTAAGATCACCGCGACGCCCAGCCCATTTGGCACCGCGCCGATGCAAGCTTTCGCGAATTCAAATAGCTCGTCGCCAAATGATGCCGCCTGCACCAGCATCGCTGCGAATATGAACAAAGGTATCGTCACCAGTTCAAAGCGGTTCAGGCTCTGCCATAAAAATGAGGTGAAATCGACCGCCGCTTGGTTAAACCCAAACATCAGTGCCAATCCGGCAAACGCCGTCACCCCGATCGAGACAAATATCGGAATCCCCAGCGCCATCAGCGCAAACATGCCGATGATCAGCGCAAACAGGCTGCCATCACCCATCACGCTAACTCACCTTACCGCGGTCCGGCACCAGCACATGCGCCAGGCTTTGCAAAATAATCGCGAGCCCGCCTATAGGAAACGCCAGCTCTGGCCAGCATTGTGGAATCTGCAAAAGCGTATCAGAGCGTAAATCCTGACTATACGCCGCATAGGCCTGGTTCCAACCGGCGATCAGCAAAATCATCCCAAACGCCAGCTCAAAAAATGCCGACAGCAGCGAGAGCGGCACCGCCAGTTTCGGAAATTTTGTCGCCAGTAAGTTGATCCTGAAATGATGCCCGGTCGTCAGCCCGTACCCCGATGCCGCAAAAGCTATCATGATAATCGCATAGCCGGTCATCTCGAAAACCCACACCGGCGGCGTGTGCAACTGGTCCATCACGATTTCGTACAATACCGGCAACGGCAAAATCAGCGTCAGTATCGCTGAAACAACACAAATCATGCGCGCCGCCACCGTCAACTGCGCGGCCAGCCACCACCGCCCAGCAACCGGCTTAGGGGCCGATGAACCCGCGAGATTCATTTCTGCGCAGCAATAACCTGCGCCACCAACTGCGGATCAAACGCCGCCTCCTGCGTTTTGGCCAACGGCCCCAACGCCTGCGTAAAGGCCTGATACACCGCTGTACCGGGCTCCAGCACGGTCACCGTCACGCCATGCTGACGCATTTCATCCAACTCCCCGGCATAAGCCGCCACCATCGCCGCATTTGCCTGCGTGCCGGCCTTATACGCCGCATCAATCACCACCTTCTGCAAATCGGGCGGCAACGCATTATACTTGGCCGCATTCATCACATAACCGGTGATCAACAATCCAAAAACCCCATTGGTGGCCAGCGCATTTTTGGCCACCTCATATTCTTTCAGCCCAATCGCACCTTCCAGCCCGCCAATCGCGCCCTCCACCGTGCCGCGCTCCAACGCGGGATACACATCGGCCACTTCAATGGTTGAAGGCGCGCCCCCCAGCGTCTGTACGATGCTCGCCGTCAATTTATCAAACACCCGCACGGTTTTGCCCTTAAAAGATTGCGGCGTGGTAAATGGCTGACGCGACACCAACACCACCGGGCCATTATACAACACGCACAGCATCTTAACGCCGTGCTTGCTCATCCCCGTATCCAGCCGGTTGAACAAAGCCGTTCCGGGGCCGATAACTTTCTCAAAATTGCCGGCGGTTGGCTTGAAGAACACCGTATTCAAAACCCCTGCTTCCGGCGCAATAGAAGCCCAGCTTCCCATCGTAGTCAGCGAAATATCCACCACATCGGACTGAATGGCCGACGGCACCGCCCGCTCATTCACCAAGGCCCCATCAGGAAAATTCTGAATCGCAATGGCCCCGTTGCTGGCCTTCTCCACCATGCTCTGAAACGGCCCGACAAATGCCGAAACCTGCGGCGCTTTCGATGCCCCCCAGGTAGAAACCCGCAGCGTCACCTTGGCCTGCGCACGGGCGGGCGGCATTGCCGCCACCACGCCAGCCGCTCCCAACATCGCCAGCGCCGACCTGCGGCTGCTCAGCCCAACATCAACGCACGCTCCCACATGTCCAAATTGCTTCCGGACTTTCATGGCTTCCTCCGCTCTTATACTCGGTTTACCCAATGAGCTTGAATTATCTCAATACAATATGGTACGTCTTTGCTATCGTCAACAATAATCTGGAAGCGATTCTGACCATCGAAGCCAAACCAAAAGCCGACCTCCGCCGCGAAAGCCCCCGCGCCCTGCACCAGCAGCTCAGCGACCGGCTGCGTGAGGATTTGCTGCGCGACTACACGCAAGGCCAGCAAATCCCCACCGAGGAGGACCTCACCCAGCGCTACGGCGTCAGCCGCGTCACCGTGCGCCGCGCCATCCAGACGCTGGTGGAACAAAACGTGCTGCTCCGGCGGCAAGGCAAAGGCACCTTCCTCGCTGCCCCGGCACCCCGTTTCATCTACGAACTCGACCGCTTCGGCCCCTTCCTTGACGCCATCGCCTCCGCCGGCGAGGCCGTCAGCGTCACGGTGGTCGATTACCATTGGACCAGCGAAGATGTACCCGCCGTCTTTGGCGAGGCCCGCGAGATGCTCACCTACGCCCGGTTATATGAAAGTGCGGGCAAGGCCCACGCCCTTATCCGTATCATGCTGCCCCCCGGCCTCGGCGAAAAAGTCACTCGCGCCGACACCGCCGGTATGGGCGTCTATCAAATCCTTAAGGACCGCCTTGGTGTCATCCCCACCCGCGCGACTTTCAACATCAGCACCGAGCTGCCAGATTCCAAACTCGCCGCCACGCTCCGCATCTCCCCTAGCAGCCCGCTGCTGGTACTCGACCGCGTCTCCTACGACGCGCACGACCACGTGCTCGAGCGCACCCTCCACTACCTGCTGCCCGATGCCTACCGCCTGAAAGTCAGTGTCCACGCCAGCCGGCGCGGCTAATCCCAGCGCTTTTCAGCGCCCCGCTTTTGTATCAAACCAACCCCATGACACCGCCCCCAACCACGGCACGAGCCCCCCTGCACGGCATCCGAATCCTCGACCTCAGCCGCGTCCTCGCTGGTCCCTGGGCGGGCCAGACCCTGGCTGATCTCGGTGCCGAGGTCATCAAAGTCGAGCGCCCCGGCTTTGGCGATGACACGCGCGCCTGGGGTCCGCCGTTCCTGCCTGACACCCAAAACCCCGAAGCCCGCGGGGAGAGCGCCTATTACCTCGCTGCCAACCGCGGCAAAAAATCCGTCACCATCGACTTTGCCAAACCCGCCGGCCAGGCCCTCATCAAACGCCTCGCCGCGCAGTCAGATGTTGTGCTGGAAAATTTCAAGCTCGGTGGCCTTGCCAAACTCGGCCTTGGCCCCGAGCACCTCCTCACCCTCAACCCGCGCCTGATTTACTGTTCCATCACCGGCTTCGGCCAAACCGGCCCCTATGCCGCCCGCGCTGGCTATGATTTTTTGATGCAAGGCATGGGCGGCCTGATGAGCCTCACTGGCGAGCCTGATGGCGAGCCGATGAAGGTGGGTGTCGCGGTAACAGATGTATTCACCGGCATGTACGCTACCACCGCCATCCTGGCCGCCTTGAATGAGCGCCATGTAAGCGGCCTCGGCCAGCATATCGACATCGCGTTATTCGATGTCCAAATCGCGACGCTGGCCAATCAGATCAGCTCGTATCTGGTCTCCGGCGAACAGCCGCCCCGGCACGGCAACGCGCACCCCAGCATCGTGCCCTATCAGGTGTTCAAAACGTCGGATGGTTACGCCATTCTCGCCATCGGCAATGACGAGCAATTCCGCCGCTTCTGTGCCATCGCCCATGCCCCCGAACTCGCCGATAACCCCGCCTATGCAACCAACCCGGCGCGGGTGAAACACCGCGATGTTTTGGTGCCGCTGCTGCAAGCCATCATGCAAACCCGCAGCACCGCCCAATGGATTTCACAACTTGAACCGGCATCCGTGCCGTGCGGCCCGATCAACCAACTGCCGGAGCTTGACACCCACGCGCAAGTCGCCGCCCGCGGTATTTTCAAAACCATCGCCCATCCCAGCGGCGGGACCATGCGCAGTGTCGCCAGCCCCATGCGCTTCTCGCGCAGCGCCACGCAGGATGACATTGCCCCGCCAACGCTTGGCCAGCACACGCGCGAGATCCTCACGACGCAGCTCGGCGCCAGCGAGGCCGAGCTTGCCCAATGGCAGCAGGACGGCATCATTTAATCCGCGCTTGATCCACATCACGGAAGCTGCGACTGCTTGGCGTAACAATAAACCAGCCTGCAGGAGACGCCCCATGCCCGATATCTCACACTCGATTTTTGAAGCCGGGCTGCCGCAAAACCACGCCAACCATGTGCCGCTCTCACCGCTCAGCTTCCTGCGCCGGGCCGAGCGCATCTTCCCGCAGAAATGCGCGGTTACCCACCATGACCGCCGCTACAGCTACGCGGAATTTTCCACCCGCATCCGCAAATTCGCCACCGCCATCAAGGCCGCCGGGGTCAAACCGGGTGAGTGCGTGGCGGTGCTCGCCCCCAACGGCCCGGTGCCGCTGGAAGCCCATTACGCCGTGCCACTGGCCGGGGCTGTGCTGGGCATGATCAACACCTTGCTGGACCCCACCGCCATCGCCTTCATCCTCGAACACGCCGAGGCCAAATTATTCCTGGTGGACCGCGAATGGGCGCCCCGCGCCCGCGCCGCACTGGACTTACTGCCGCATAAAATCCCGCTGGTTGAAATTGCCGATGAAGCCGCTCCACCCGGCCTTACTTTGAACGCCCCGGAATATGAGGACTGGATTGCCCCGCACGAGCCGCACGCCTGGGGCCTGCCCGCTGATGAGTGGCAGGCGATTGCGGTGAATTACACCTCCGGCACCACCGGCAACCCCAAAGGCGTGGTGTATCACCATCGCGGTGCGTATCTTGGTGCTCTCGGCATCGCGCTCGCCATGACCCTCACCTCTGAGAGCCGTTATCTGTGGACCCTGCCGATGTTTCATTGCTCGGGCTGGACCCTTACCTGGGCTGTCACCGCGCTGGGTGGCACGCATGTATGTTTGCGCAAGGTCGAACCCGGCGCGATTTTTGAGCATATCGTCCGCCACAATGTCACCCATATGTGCGGTGCGCCGATCGTGCTCGGCCTGCTCATCAACGCGCCCAAAGCCTTGCAAAAACCGCTGCCGCATAAGGTGGTGCTCGCCACCGCCGGAGCCGCCCCGCCGAGCGCTATCATCGCGGGGGCGGAACTACTGGGCTTTGCGGTGCAGCATGTTTATGGCCTCACCGAGGTTTATGGCCCGTCCGGCACCTGCGAGGCCCAACCCGATTGGGCCGGCCTGCCCCTGCCTGAGCGCGCCCGCCTGATGGCCCACCAGGGCGTGCCCTGCATCACCCAGGAAGACCTTTCCATCCTTGACCCCACCGGTAACCCGGTGCCCCCGGATGGCCTAACGGTCGGCGAACTCGCCTTCCGTGGCAATGTGGTGATGAAAGGCTACCTGAAAAACCCCAGCGCCACCGCTGAGGCTTTCAAAAACGGCTGGTTCCTCACCGGCGATTTGGGAGTGCTGCACCCGGATGGCTATGTCGAAATCAAAGACCGCGCCAAGGACATCATCATCTCCGGTGGTGAGAACATCTCATCGCTGGAAGTGGAAGAAATTCTCTACCGCCACCCCGCCATCCGCGAGGCCGCCGTGGTCGCCGCGCCGGATGAAAAATGGGGCGAAATCCCGCTCGCCGTCGTCACCTTCAAGGAGGACATGAGCGCCACCGAAGCCGAACTCACGGCGTTTTGCCGCGACCACCTGGCTGGTTTTAAAATCCCCAAACGCTATATTTTTGAGGAATTACCCAAAACCTCCACCGGCAAAATTCAAAAACACATTCTGCGCAAACGCGCCCAGGCCATCATCGCGGAGAGCTAACTACGTGACGACAGAAAACTCGCCGGCCTCCGGGGCGCACTCCGCCGCGTGATGCCGGTCTGCACCGGTGCGCTCAGCCAAAGCTCCATGGTGATATGCGTCGTGGCCTCGATCAAATGCCCGCCGCATGTGGCATAATCCGGCGTGTTAACGACCAGGTGCACATGCGGCCACCAAATACCGCCGCGCTTGCTGATATTGCCCGAGATCACATTCAGATCAAAAACCCCCGGCAACTCAGTGATATCGTAATCGTTATTATTGACGCAGAAAAACCCGAACCGCAGCCCATCCACCATCCCCACACCCGACACGATGGCGAAAAAATCCCTCTCATACGCCGCCGCGAATTGCGTCAGCGAGCCGATAAGCTCCTCGCCCGCATCAAGCCGGAGGAAAAATTGGTCGCCGTAGCAGGTATGTTCCATAAGGGGTCCGGCAGGTCATGAGGAAAACGCCTCGCATCAATAGGCGGTTCCGTCCTTATGAACAAAACACCGCTTGCCGTCATCACCGATCACCGCGGCAATATCATCGAACGGATAATTCACCTCATCACCCGCCGAACGGTCCCCCACCTCCAGGATCACGCAATCCCGGTCAGTATGGTTTTCCAAATGATGAGCCGTGCCGCCGGCTGGAAATCCGGCCACCATGCCGGGGCAAAGCCGCGTCTCCCCGGCATCGGTGAACAGGGTCGGCCCCCCTTCAACAACATAAATAAACTCGTCCTGCCGCGTATGCCGGTGATGCAGGGCCGATACCGCACCGGGCGGCAGACGCATCAAATTCACGCCAAAATTCATCAGGCCAAACATATCACCCAAGGGACGCTTCACCCGCCCAGCCACGCGCGATGCAAAAGGCTCGGGATAGTTGCTGGCCTTGACGCGCGGCTCAACCTCGGCTGCCATCACAGACATTATTCCATCACTCATAGAACCTCCGTTCCCTTACGTGACTAACTCAACCCGCATTGCCATTCCGCGCCGCTGCCGACGCTTGATAAATACCATACCAGACGCGTATCATCCAAATAATTTTCACTGTGACCTTTATAATATCTAAATTTTGGTAAAATAATGATGAACGATTGCAGTTCTCACACCAAGCGCCCCCCGGTCACGCCCAACCTGCTCGCTTTCTATCTCATTGTACTCATTACACCCTTCGAATATATCCTCGATATCTTGGGCGGTCCTTTCCCAGCCTCGCTGCTGGCGCGGATTCTTGCAACATGTGCCGTTGCGATTGTGATCACGTATTTAGGCGCAGAAAAGCCCCGCACCATCGGGCACTTGGGCATCAGAGTCTGGGCGGTCGTTTGGCTCGTTCTATGCGCAGCAGTTATCCTCACCTTAGCAGCGGCACGCGGCCAGTTACAAAGCCTCCATAGCGCATCGCCAAGCGAACTAATATTTATTATATCACTGTCCGTGCTGATGAAAATCATCTGGCGCGCTTTTCCGAATTTTCAAAATTTTCTGGCATATGTTGGCACGATAGCATTTCCGATCGGCTTCGTCGCAATCCCCTTCGACCTGATAACCCAGGCCATCCATCATCTTCCGAATGTGTATGACCCCGTACTATATCGGATCGATGCACTACTGATGCTGAGTTCGGCAACCTTGTTGCCATGGCTCGTGGGTCAACACCCGCTTATTCAAAACGCTCTCGTATTCATCTATAATTATACATTATTATGGATGCAGGCTGCCGCAATATTGCAGTGCTTTTATACGCCGGCCCGTCGAAACTACATGGTTTTATGTTCGTTTCTTGTGGGTGTTTTAGGATTTGGCCTGTATTATTTAATGCCCGCAGTCGCTCCAAGCTTTTTCTTTGGCACATTATATCCATTACACCTCCCTCCTGCGCAAGAATTACCAACTCACGAGGTTCTCTCTCCCATCGCATCCTTTCGCAATACCATGCCGTCGCTGCACACGGCATCAGCATTGTTAATCATTTTGGCTCTAAGAGACTCACCCATCTGGCAGCGCATCCCCGGCATATTCATAGCAATCGGCATCATCATCTCGACTCTGGCGCTCGGCGAACACTACGCGGTGGACCTGATTGCGGCATTCCCGCTTGTTCTTCTCGTCCGCGGCCTAGGCGCAATCTGCCTGCCCTTAAACGACCGTTCCAGATACCGCGCCATACTGGCCGGCGGCCTCCTTACCTTCCTGTGGATTCTAACCGTGCGCGGGGCGCCGCTAAGCCTTCAAATGCCAGACCTCATTCGCCTCCTGGCGGTTGCGTCATTGGTGATTTCGGGCCTCCTGGAACACCAACTGACAACCGCGGAAATTTTGAGTGATCACCCCATTATGCCCGCCAGCGCAGCATTTTAGCCTTGATGTCGGCCCGCGCGCACCTCACCTCTAAACCATGAAAATCGCTATCCTCGGCTGGGGCTCGCTGCTTTGGGACCCCAAAGGCCTGAAACTCGCAGCACCCTTCACGCTCACCGGTCCCAACCTGCCGATCGAATTCTGCCGCGTCTCGAAAAATCATCGCCTGACCCTCATCATCGACGAAACCTTCGGCACCCTCTGCCAAACCTACGCCGCCCCCAGCGCCTGCGGCACCCTGGAAGACGCCGTGGAAAACCTGCGCCTGCGCGAGGACATGTCCAGCACCGCCGATGTCGGCTTCATCGAACCCGCCACCCAAAAGCGCAGCCCGATGGCCACCAAACGCCACCCGCACGCCTTCGAGACCATCGCCGACTGGACACTGAATTCCGGCTTTGACGCCACCATCTGGACCGCGCTGGATGGCCATTTCGAAAACCGCAGCGCCGAGCCGTTCTCGGTCAATGCCGCGATGCGCTTCCTCGAAAACCTGGAACAGCACGACCCGCAAGCCTTCGCCCGCGCTCTCGACTACATCCGCCGCGCCCCCGCCGCCACCCAAACCCCCGTCCGCGACCGCACCGCCGCCCAATGGCCGGAGCGCGCAGAATCATAGAAAGCTTTAGTGTTCCTGCCCGACAAATTTTTCCAGCCAGTGAATGGTATAATCGCCTGCCAGAAACTCCGGGTTTTCCAATATGCGCTGGTGCAGCGGAATGGTGGTTTTGATGCCCTGGATGACAAATTCCCGCAGCGCCCGCTTCATCCGTGCAATCGCTTCTTCGCGGGTTTTGCCAAAGGTGATCAGCTTCGCGATCAGTGAATCATAATGCGGCGGTACCCGGTAGCCGGCATATAACGCCGAATCCACCCGCACGCCCAGCCCGCCCGGCGGGTGATACACGCTCACCAGCCCAGGGCAGGGCGCGAATGTTTCGGGGTCTTCGGCGGCGATCCGGCATTCGATTGCATGGCCGGAAAGTTCAATATCGGTCTGCTCATAGCCCAAGGGTTCACCAGCGGCGATGCGGATTTGCTCATGCACCAGATCCATCCGCGAGATCATCTCGGAGATCGGGTGCTCCACCTGCAGCCTGGTGTTCATTTCAATGAACGAGAATTGCTCGTCCTGATATAAAAACTCCAAGGTCCCGGCATTGCGGTAGCCAATTTTTTTCAGCGCATCGGTCACCACAATCCCCAGCGCGTCGCGCTGCGCCGTGGTGATCGCGGGCGAGCCGGCTTCTTCCAGCACCTTTTGGTGGCGCCGCTGCAATGAGCAATCACGCTCGCCAAAATGCACCACGTTGCCGTGCGTATCGGCTAAAATCTGCAACTCGATATGCCGGGGCTTATCGAGATATTTCTCCATATACACGGCATTATTGCCAAATGCCGCACCGGCTTCGGCGCGCGCTTCACGAAACGCGCTCTCCAATTCATCGCGGCTTTGCGCCACCTTCATGCCGCGCCCGCCGCCACCGGCCGCGGCTTTAATCAGCACCGGGTATTTAATGCGCTCGGCAACCGCGTAGGCTTCCTCAAGCGTTTCCAATTCCCCCGGCGAGCCTGGCACCAAAGGCACGCCCAGCTCCAGCATGGTGGTCTTGGCGGTAATTTTATCGCCCATCATCCGAATATGCTGCGCACTCGGCCCGATGAAGACCAATTTATGCGCTTCCACCATCTCAGCAAAGTCAGCATTTTCCGAGAGAAATCCGTAGCCCGGATGAATCGCCTCAGCCCCGGTGATCAGCGCCGCGGAAATAATCGCGGGCATATTCAAATATGAATCCCGCGCCAGCGGCGGCCCTATGCACACGCTCTCATCGGCGAGGCGCACATGCATCGCATCGGCATCGGCGGTGGAGTGCACCGCCACTGTGGCAATCCCCAGTTCCCGGCAAGCCCGCTGCACCCGCAGCGCAATTTCACCGCGATTGGCGATCAGGATTTTTTTGAACATTGGCTTACTCGATAATCAGCAGCGGTTCGTCATATTCAACCGGCGCCCCGGCTGATACCAGAATCTGCGTCACCGTGCCGGCCTTCGGCGCCTTGATCTGGTTGAAGGTCTTCATCGCCTCGATCAGCAACAATGTGGCCCCTGCCGCCACTTGGCTGCCCACGGTCACATAAGGCGCTGCCCCCGGCTCAGCGGATAAATACGCCACCCCCACCATCGGGCTCTTCACCAATCCGGGATGCTTGGCCGGGTCAGGGGCCGCAGGAGCCGCTGCCGCAACCGGGGCTGCTGCCATAGCAGGGGCCGCCGCTGCGGGCACAGGCGCTGCCGCCATCATGGTCACCGGCGCTACCGCCCTGGCCAGGCGCACCTTGCGGTCGCCCTCCTCAAGCTCAATTTCGGAAAGACCTGATTTATTGAGGATTTCCGCCAGCACGCGCAGCGCATCGGGGTCAAACGAGAGGCTCATAGGTCTTCTTCCAAAATATCCGAGAGGGCAATCAATGCCAGCCTATAGCCCGCAAACCCCAGCCCGCAAATAACGCCCTGCGCCGCCCGCGACACATAGGAATGATGCCGGAAGCTCTCGCGCTTATGAATATTGGAGAGATGCACCTCCATCACTGGAATATCCACCGCCAGCAGCGCATCCATCAGCGCCACCGACGTATGCGAATACCCCGCCGGATTGATGATAATCCCTGCCGAGCGCGTACGCGCCTCATGCACCCACGAGATCAACTCGCCCTCGGTGTTGGATTGCCGGAAATCAATCGCCAGCCCCAGCCCTTCAGCGGTCTCGGCGCACAAGGTTTCCAAATCATCCAGGGTCCCGGTGCCGTACGTCTCCGGCTCCCGCGTCCCCAGCAGGTTCAAATTCGGCCCATTCAGGATGGTAATGATAGAGGTCATGCCGTTCCGCTAGCACAAGCCCCCGGTGGCGGCCAAGCGGCCACCCTTGCGAACCACCCTCACCCCGCCGATAATACATACATGGATGTCCTAACCAAAACCATCACCCTCACCATCAACGGCGAACCCTTGGCCCTCTCGGGCCCGCATAATGTCGCCACCCTGGTCGCCCATCTCGGCCTCGATGTCCGCAAAGTGGCTGTCGAACTCAACCGCGAGATCGTGCCGCGCTCCACCTACGGCGCCACCCCACTGGCCGACGGCGACAGCCTCGAAATCGTTCACTTCATCGGCGGCGGCTAGCATGGACAGTCTCACCCCCACCACCGACCCCTGGACCGTCGCGGGCCGCAGCTTCAATTCGCGCCTGATCGTCGGCACCGGCAAATACGTGGATTTACCCACCACCGCCGCGGCCATTGAGGCTTCGGGCGCTGAAATGGTCACCGTCGCCGTCCGCCGGGTGAATTTGTCCGACCCCAAAGCCCCGATGCTGCAGGACTACGTCTCGCCGTCGCGCTACACCTATCTGCCCAACACCGCCGGCTGCTTCACCGCCGACGACGCTGTGCGCACACTCCGCCTGGCCCGCGAGGCCGGGGGATGGAACCTGGTGAAGCTCGAAGTCCTCGGTCCGCCACCCACCTTATACCCGGATATGGCCGCCACGCTCGAAGCCGCCGCCGCGCTCATCAAAGATGGTTTCGAAGTGATGGTGTACTGCTCCGATGACCCGATCGCCGCCAAGCGCCTGGAAGACATGGGCTGCGTCGCCATCATGCCGCTCGGTGCCCCCATTGGTTCTGGTTTAGGCGTGCAGAACCCGCTGATGATCCAGATGATCATTGAAAATGCCAAAGTGCCGGTTTTGGTCGATGCCGGGGTCGGCACCGCCTATGATGCCACCTTCGCGATGGAGCTCGGCTGCGACGCCGTACTGGTGAACTCCGCCATCGCCATGGCGCAAAACCCCATATTGATGGCGCGGGCCATGAAAGCCGGGGTTGAAGCCGGCCGCCTGGCTTTCCGCGCTGGCCGCATACCCAAACGCGCCTCGGCCAACCCCTCCAGCCCCACCACCGGCCTGATTCGCTGAAAAAACTGCTGCGTATGGCGCCTGAGCTTGGCGCCAACTTCCTTGCCCCCTGGGCTGTCTATCAGGGGCTGCATGACCAATATGGCGACGTCATCGCCCTCATCACCTCGGCCTTGCCACCGCTGCTCTGGAGCCTGTACGAGTTGGCCAAAACCCGCCGGGTCGATGCCCTCTCGGTGCTGATCATCGCCAGTATCCTGTTCACCGTGGGGGCAACTTTCATGGGCGGCTCAGCCCGGCTCATCCAAATCCGCGAAGCCCTGGTCACCGGTCTGGTCGGTGTGATGTTTCTGGCCTCGATGGCCTTGAAACGCCCGATGATTTTCTACCTCGCCCGCGCCACCATGGCCCGCAACACCGCGCAAGGTGCTGCGCAATTTGAAGCGCTGTGGGCGCGCGAGGGTGTGCCGCAACTCTTCCGCCTGCTCACCCTGGTATGGGGCGCCGGGCTGGTGGTGCAAACCGCCATCATGTGCTGGCTGGCCATCATCTGGCCGATCAGCCGCTACCTGCTCATCGCCCCGGTCATCGGCTATGGCATCATCGGCGTGCTGATGGCCTGGAGCCTCTGGCACATGGCCAACCGCCGCGGCGGCGCGGTGCTGCTTGGCGCGACTAGGCCCGAATAAACAACCCCACGGTCAACGCCGCGCCGATAGCGGTAATTCCTAGCCGCAGAATTTTCTCGTTAATCCGCCGCAGCAGATAAACCCCTAACTGCCCGCCGATGATCGCCGCCACCCCCACCAGCAGCACGATCCACCAATCCACCTTGGTCTCGGCCAAAAACAGCACCACCGCGGCGGCGTTACACACGCCTGCCAGCACGTTTTTGGTGGCCCCGGCGTGGCGCACCAGCAGCCCGGCCGCAGTCAGCGCCGCCAGCATCAAAATACCTATGCCGCCGCCAAAATACCCGCCGTAAACCGCGATCAAAAACTGCGCGACCCCGGCCATGCGCGGCGATAATGCCGGTTTGGCATCCTCTGGGCGCGGCTTTTTGAAAAAGCTCCCCCAGGCAAATACAACGGTGGCAAACAGCACCAGGTACGGCACCAGATGCGTAAACACTGAAACCGGCGTTGCCAGCAGCAGCACCGCCCCGACGCCGCCACCGGCCAGCGAGATGATAATCAGCGCCCGCACTGAGAGGCCGGCCACCCCCCTCACCATGCTGCGCCCCGCCAAGCCGGTGGTAATCTGGCCCGGAAACAGCGCGATCGACGAGGTGATATTAGCCGCTCTGGGGTCCAACCCGGCATATAACAGCGCCGGAAACGTCAAAAACGACCCGCCGCCCGCCAGCGCGTTCTGGGCACCGGCAAAAAACGCCACCGCCACCAGCACAATGTCAGTGAGGCTCACCCCACCAGGCCTCGCAGCATGTCCACCGAAGGCCGCGCCCCGATCTGGCTGATCGCCAAGGCCGCCGCCTTGGAGCCGAGTTTGCCTGCCTCATGCACCGAGCGCCCTTGCGCATAGGCGGTCATGAACCCCGCCGCATAGGCATCACCGGCACCGGTGGTATCCACCACATTCACCGGCACCGCCTCGACCTCGATCACGTTCACATCCTGCACGATCACACTGCCGGCCTCAGAGCGCGTCAGCACCGCCAGCTTCACGTCCGCCGCCACCGCCGCCTGCGCCTCGGCGAACTCATTGCATTGGTACAGGCTGCAAATCTCCGCCTCATTGGCGAACAGAATATCCACCCCCTGCTTGATCAAACGGCGGAACCCTTCGCGATGCCGGTCCACACAGAACGGGTCTGAGAGCGACAACGCCGTCAGCCGCCCCGCTGTGCGGGCGATCCGCGCTGCCTCGGCAAATGCCGCCTGCGCCGCTGGCGGGTCGAACAAATAGCCTTCCAGGTAGGTAATCGCGGATTCCGCAATCACTGTCTCATCCAAATCCCCCAGCGAGAACTCCCCGCCCGCCCCTAAATAAGTATTCATGGTACGCTGGCCATCCGGCGTCACAAAAATCAAGCAACGCGCGGTCGGTGCTCCGTTATGCAGCGGCTTGGTCGGGTAATGCACGCCAATTTCACTCAAACCAGCCGCAAACGCCGCCCCTAGATCATCCGCCGCCACCTTACCCAAAAACGCTACACGCGCCCCCAGCGAGGCCGCCACCGCGCAGGAATTGGCCACCGACCCACCCGCCGCCGTCTGCCCGCCCGCCATCAGGCTGGTCAGACGGGTCGCGGTATCCGCATCAATCAACGTCATCCCGCCCTTGGGCATATCGTGGCGCGAGAGGAACGCATCATCGGTGCGCACCAGCAAATCCACGATCGCATTGCCAATCCCCGTCATATCAAAACGCGCCACCGACATCTCTCTCTCCAATTCAATAATAGCTCGCGCCTACCACCATGTCCGTATTTTCACCAAACTCAGCATTGTTCCGGCGCGAGCCCGCGTGCTAGCCACAGGCTCTAGTCATCAACTCGTCATCAATCCCGGAGGCCGCGTGTCAATTTTTCGTAAAGCAAATGACGCTAAACCCGAAGTGATCGCTCTGCCCCAGTCTCCCGCTCCGCCGGAGCAGCCTGATTTTCTGGGCGATAACCCCCCGCCGGAGTTTCTTCGCCACCCGCTTGATGACCAGCCCAGCGCCGCAATGCGCATGACCACACCATCCACCGCCGTTCCTCAGGAGACCCAAATGGCCCGTTCCCCTTTCGCCCCGCCGATGCCCCCCAACGCGCCAATGCGGCCCGCCCACATCCCGGCTCCCCCCACCGCCGCCGCACCCGCCCCCTATGCCGAACCATCGGACCGCCGCACCCTGGTCGTTGGCCGCGGCATCAGCGTGCAGGGCACCGTGCAGGAAGCCGAGCGCCTGGTGGTTGAAGGCACCATGGAAGCCACCATGATCAACGGGTTGATCGAGCTGATCATCACCCACGGCGGCGTCTTCAAAGGCGAAGTTGAGGTTGATGAAGCCGAAGTCGCCGGTACGGTTGATGGTACATTGACCGCCCGCAACACCCTCATCGTGCGCTCCACCGGGCGTGTGCTGGGCGTTGCCCGCTGCCGCCGCCTGCAAGTGGAGGATGGCGGCCAGATCACCGGCCGCATCGAAATGCTCAACAACCCGGCCCCCGCGCCGGCCGCTCAGGATGTCTTCATCCTCGGCGATCACAGCCACGGCAAATAACACCATTTGGCATCGCGCCCCAGCTTCACAGCCAAGCGCGGTGCCGTTTTTATTTGCGCCGCTTCACCTTGCGCACGCCACGCTTGCCTTCGGTCGCCAGAATAATCGGTGCCGCCATCAGCAGGGCCGCCATATTCCAGGTGATGAAATCCAGATTATTAGCACCTTCCATCACCGCGCTCACAATCGCCGCCAGCGCCAGCGTGTTGGCCGATAAAATATCCTCCCACGTCAAATTCTTCGGCCTGTCCTTGGTCCAGAACCGGAACAATGCGCCCAGCACCGGAATGATAAACACCGCCATCGGCGCCTCCCGGTAGCGCCCGTCAAAAACCAGCATCATCTGAAATATCATCGCGCTGATCAGGAATAAAAAGCTGAACGAGTCATAATTGAACAGCAGACGGCCACGCCGCAACGCCGCCAAGGTCGCGCCCGCACTCACCCGCGGCGGCAGCATCTCACCCGCCAAAATCGCATCGGCCCGCCGAATAATCATCACTGCAAACACGGCTTGTAAACTCAAATTTACAATCGCATCCACCACTTGCCAATAATCATACAGCATCGGCAACGTGCCCGCGCAGGCAATGGCGTACGCATTGCCCAGCGCAAATGACGGCACCGCCAGCCGCGAACTCCGGAACCGCACGCTGGCAAACAGCAAACTTCCGCAAATTGCCCCCAGCACTGCATACCATGGCCAGCTTGGATGCTCGACCACCCCGCCATTCAACGGGAATTTGGGCTCCCGATGCGCATTCCAGATGCCCCAATTTGCACCGGCCACGCCTTCATTTTCATATTTCCAATCCTGATCGAAAGCCTCGATCAAATTATAATCCACGTGCTCCTGGTCAGCGAGCGTCACAAACTTCCGCAAATAAACTGCCTCATTCACCCTGGAAGGTGCTGCGTCCGCCCGCCAGCGCCCTCGGCTCGGCCAGCCGGTTTCCCCAATCGAAATGATTTTACCGGGATACATATATTTGAACCCGTCGATGGTGGTTTTAAGCTGGGCAATCGCTTTATCCACATCCAGCGGCTTATCTTCCCAGTACGGCAGTACATGGATCATCACCACATCCACATGCGGCGCCACCTGCGGAAATTGCCGCCAAAAATCCGTCACATCGGCATAAGCGATCGGCTGCTTCACCTGCGACTTCACATAATCGATGTCCTTGATCAGATCACCCACCGATAAATCGCGCCGCAGCAGCACCTCATTGCCCACAATCACCCTTGTTACCGTATCCGGGTGGGCATTGGCCTCGGCAATCCCGGCGGCCATTTCCTTGGCGTTATCCTTAAGGTCGCT
This sequence comes from Acidocella sp., assembly GCA_031291755.1. Taxonomy (GTDB): domain Bacteria; phylum Pseudomonadota; class Alphaproteobacteria; order Acetobacterales; family Acetobacteraceae; genus Acidocella. Next base: position 50,423 of record JARLIK010000010.1, read on the forward strand.
GCCCAGCCAAATCCCGATCCAGACCTTCAACCCAGCCTGCTTGGCCAGCGCCCCAATATCGTAATCTCCCTTCGCTGAGGAATAGGTGCGGATGCCATCCGCCTGGCTCGCCACCAGCGCCAGATCCTTCGCCACCTGCGCCGCCGTGGGATAGGTTTTATCCAGCGGCGACTGCCAAGCCTGATACGGCGCATACGATACGGAATTGAACTTGCCGGCGGGCATGGTCACATCCGCCGCCTGCGGCTTGTTGGGCATGCTCCACATCACAAAGCCCAGCAGGCTCAAAACCAAGCAACCAAAAATACCTTTTTTCATGGGTTGGCTGTAACCGGCCCAGCGGCTTTAAGGAAGGCAGCTTTAAGGAAGATAGCATGACCGACGACGATTTAACCCGCATCCTCACCAGCACCCGGCGCATCGCCCTGGTCGGCGCCTCCAACAAGCCCTCGCGCCCATCATACGAGGTCATGCAATTCCTGCTCTCCCAAGGTTACGACGTCACCCCGGTCAACCCCGGCCTCGCCGGCCAGAGCATTTTAGGTCGCACCGTGGTAGCCAGCCTCGACGACGCCGCGCCGCTCGACATGGTCGATTTATTCCGCAACAGCGCCGAAACCGCCGCGCCGGTGGCTGATGCCATCCGCCTGGGAGCCAAAACCATCTGGATGCAGCTCGGCGTCATCAACGAGGACGCCGCCCAAACCGCCCGCGCCGCTGGGCTGCAAGTGGTGATGAACCGCTGCCCCGCCATCGACATCCCACGGCTAGGGCTGCTGAAGTAACGCCCTCAGGCCCGCTTCGGCACCAACCGCTGCAACCGGCCCTCGGCCTTGTGCCGCAGCGAGGTCAGGCGCCCCACCCCGGCCAGCCGCCGGTCGAGAAACGCCAAGCTTGCCGCGTCATCATCCGAGCTATCACGCAACCAATACAGCATCGTCGGCGTATAGGCCGCCGCCAGCAGACCGCGCTTGGTGTACCAGTTGAAATCCGCCGAAGTATCCCCCGCCGCGTGCCAGATCGCATCCACCGTCGCGCCGGTAATCTTCGTTGCAAGCGGCAAATGCGTCGGCACCGCCAGCCATGACACCGCCCGCCGGATCGCCTCCTTATAGGGCCGGTTCTGCTCAAACCGCAGCGCGATGATCGCCCGCACCCTGGCCGGCACCCGGTAGGCCGCCAGATCCGCCGCCTGCGCCGCCGCGATCATCCGCTCATCGGCCAGTGCGCAGAACGCCGCGATCATCTCCGCAGCACCACCGGGAAAATAGATCGGCCCATCATCGGGGGGCTCGCCGATGCTCACCAGGGCGTGCCGCAACGCCCGGCTGGTCCAGCCGTCAAACGGCACCTGCGCCAGCAGCGCTTCCACCAGCTCATCGCGTTTCGCATCTTCACTCATGGCCCTACTCCTGCTGCAATTCGATTTTCGGCAACGGAAAATCATATTTTACCGTTTCCTCCTGAAAGCCAAAATACCTGAAATCCGACATCCGCATCGGGTACAATATTCCATCCAGATGATCCGCCTCATGCTGCACCACCCGCGCATGAAATCCTGATATCTCCTTGTCGATCGGCTCACCTTGCGCATCAAACCCGGCAAGGTGAATCCGCTCATAACGCGGCACCGCCGCCCGCAGGCCGGGGATGGATAAACATCCCTCCCACCCCATCGTCACCTCCTGCGAGAGCGGCGTAATCACCGGGTTGATCACCGCGGTCAGCCCGATTTCCTCTTCATCAGTCCCCACCCGCTCACCAGGGACCTTATAAATAAACAGCCGCACGCTCTCATGCACCTGCGGGGCCGCCAGCCCCACCCCCCCGGCATCCTCCAGCGTTTCCGCCATATTTTCGATCAAAACCGCAATCTCAGCCGCCTTGGGGTCGGCTATAGACTTCGCGCGGGTCAGTAAAACCGGGTGCCCCATCCGAGCTATTTTCAGGATCGCCATGGCTGCATAGATGCCCCCTCAGAAATGATTTGGCGAGAGCGTATTTTGTGCTATAGACCGCAAAATCCGGCGATCGCGGCAATCCTGCTGCGGCGTCTTTCTGTTTTTCGGTTTCAGGAGTTGTCTGCCAAGTGCAAGTTCTCGTTCGCGACAATAACGTCGATCAAGCCCTCAAGGCGCTCAAAAAGAAACTCCAGCGCGAGGGTGTTTTCCGCGAAATGAAACTGCGCCGGCATTACGAAAAGCCGTGCGAACGCCGCGCCCGCGAGGCCGCCGAAGCGGTTCGCCGCGCCCGTAAAATGGAACGCAAGCGCATCGAGCGCGAAGGCTTCTAAACCTCTTCGTCAGCCTGTCATTCCCGCGAAAGCGGGAACCTCCCCGGCCAGACGCCCACGAAAGAACACCCTAAAGCGCCCACGTGGCGCTTTTCTCGTTGGCGCAACCAACCGCCACCGCGGCCCGCAAAAAAAGCGCCCAACCGGGCGCTTTTTCAATGTAAAACTCAATTCAACTTAAGCGTTGGAATCCGGCACCGCGCCATCCGGGGTCATATGGTTCACCACCGCCGGCAAATGCTGCGCCAGCAACTGGCTCGCGGTCGATGGATCAACGCCCAGCTTCGAGGCAATCGAGGCCACCACATTACTGCCGAGCGCTTGCTCAACCGAGCCCGCATCAATCGGCATATTGCTGCCGTTGCCAACCCAGGAGGCGACATGCTCGCCCAACCCGGCATCCTGAAATTTTGAAACCAACCCGCCAACATCGCCGATGCCGTGCTCAGAGAGCGCCCCCATCAGCATGTCTGATACCTGGCCGGTATTGCCGCCTGCCATGGCGCCTGAAATCATTCCTGCTACGCCGTCGAATAAACCCATCGCCATGTCTCCTGGTTAAAAATACAATCAGCCAGTCACTTAAAGTCCCGTTGAGCCGCTCAAAGCCGCCCAACGGGTTTGCTCAGATATTAGTCCTTGGCAGCGTGGTAGCCAGCCGCATCAGCGGTCTTCTGGCATTCATAGGCGCCAGACTTGGTCTTGCCATACAGCTTCGAGGTGGACAGGTGATAAGCCTTGCTCTTCGAGCTGGCCCAAACCACGGTGTCCATCGGGCAGCTCGCCTTGGCTTCCGCTTCGGTCTTGAAACGGCCAGCGGTGCTCTTGGAAGCAGTCGTGGTGGTGGTCGGTTTCTTCACCTTGGCCGGCTTGGCTGGCTTGGTGGTGGCCGGAGCCATCGTGCTGGAAGCAGCCGGGGCGGTGGTCGGCGCAGCGGCCGGTGCCATCGCTGACTGCGCGAACGCCGGTGCGGCAACGCCCAATGCAAACAACGCAGCTAGTGCCGCAGATTTAAGTGACGTCATAATTCAAGCTCTCCTGATGTCCCGCACCCTTGTTATTTTAGGAGCGGGTAGTGATTACAATATGTTACAGCCAACGCCCCAAAAAAACGGACCGCGGTCCGATAGTTAAGATAGCCGTCTAGCTAACGAGGGCTGCGGTAGGATGATTTACCCCGGTTTGCAAGCGCATCTAGCCGGTTTTTCTCAACGATTGGCAGTCCAATCTCGCACTGTGACGCAAGTTTCACGAAGCCTCCGTGAAACCTGCAACCCTGCCGCCAGTTGCGGTGCCGCTAAGGCCGGATTAGGGTCCGCGCCGTTTCATCATTTCACAGCCGAGAGAAAAAATGTCCCTCATCGCCGACCGCATGAACCGCATCAGCCCCAGCCCCACCATGGCCATCACCGGCAAGGCGCGGGCCCTGAAGGCCGCCGGCCAGGACATTATTTCGCTCTCCGCCGGCGAGCCGGATTTCGACACGCCCGAGCATATTAAAAACGCCGCGATCGCCGCCATTCATGAAGGCGACACTAAGTATACTGACGTCTCCGGCACCATGGCGCTGCGCAAAGCGGTGGCCGCAAAATTCAAACGTGATTCCGGGCTCGACTATAAGCCTGAGGAAATCATGGTCTCCACCGGCGGCAAGCAAATCATCTTCAACGCCATGCTCTCCACCGTGCAGGCCGGCGATGAAGTCGTCATCCCCACCCCCTGCTGGGTTTCCTATCCGGATATCGTAGCACTCGCCGAAGGCACCCCGGTATTTGTGCCGTGCAGCCAGAACAACGGCTTCAAGCTGCGCGCCGAGGACCTCGACGCCGCCATCACCCCGAAAACCAAATGGGTGTTCCTGAACTCCCCCAACAACCCAACCGGTGCGGCCTATTCAGCTGAAGAATTACGCCCGATCTGCGACGTGCTGCTGAAACACCCGCATGTCTGGGTATTCACCGACGATATTTATGAAAAACTTACCTACGACGGCTTCAAGCCCGCCACCATCGTACAGGTTGAACCCAAGCTGCGCGACCGCACCGTGACCATGAACGGCTGCTCGAAAGCCTATGCCATGACCGGCTGGCGCATCGGTTTCTGCGGTGCGCCCGCGTCGCTCATCAAAACCATGGACAAATTGCAAGGCCAATCCACCTCCAATACCTCCTCGATCAGCCAGGCCGCCGCGGTGGGTGCGCTCAACGGCCCCGAAGACGGCATCGCTGAGATGGTGAAAGTATATAAAGCCCGGCGCGACATGGTGGTGGACCTGCTGAATGCCTGCCCCGGCCTGTATTGCGCCAAACCGGAAGGCGCGTTCTACGTGTTCCCCTCCGTGCACGGCTGCATCGGCAAAACCACGCCAAAGGGCACCAAAATCAATAATGATGAAGATTTCGTCATCGCGCTGCTGGAAGAAACCGGGGTTGCCGCGGTGCATGGCTCGGCCTTCATCTATCCCGGCCATTTCCGCATCAGCTACGCCACCTCCACTGAAGCCCTGCGTGAAGCCTGCACCCGCATCCACAGCTTCTGCGAATCGCTCACCTGAAAATGCGGCTGGGTGCCCTGCGGCGCCCAGCCCGCCACCTCACATAAAGAGTAAAGTTTCGTAATAACTTTAGGGTTCCCCCGACTCACCCCCATATGACAATTATTCCGGCGAGTGTACGCCACCAGAAAAGGAATACGTCATGACTGCATTTCCCCGTTTGTTACTCGTCGCATTATGCGCCGTCTCGCTGGCCGGCTGTGACCATATGGATCACCAGCAGCAACGCGAACTCTCCGGCGGCGCCATCGGCGCGGTCGGCGGTGCTGCCATCACCGCCGTCGTCGGCGGTCCCGTTTTGGTCGGCGCTGCCCTAGGTGCCGGCGTCGGCGCCGTTGCCGGTGGCGTGACTCACTAACTGTCATCACCGTGATGTGATCGCGCGGCCAGATTCAAACATCTGGCCGCCGTGATCTCAACAAAATCCCACACTACAAAAATGGCACGCCTGATTTGTCTCTTCTTGAAAGGACGGAACCCATGAGCATCGCCAAAAACTTAACTCTCATCACCACGGCAGTATTTGCAGCTTCCATCTCCCTGGCCCCGCTGGCCGCCCAGGCCGATGACCATCATTATTATGGTGGTGATCGTGACCAAGGCTATTATCACGGCGGCGACCGCGGCGGTGACGCCGTCGGCGGTGCCCTGCTCGGCATTGGCATCGGCGCTTTGATCGGCGGCGCTATTGTGTCGCAACAGCAACAATATTACGCGCCACCGCCGCCGGTTTACTACGCCCCGCCGCCGCCGGTGTATTATGCGCCACCGCCGGGCGTCTATTACTCGCCGTACTAACGGCCAAAAAGCAAAAATCCCAGTCACAGCCTGAAATTTAATGGAGACTCCCGATGAAGCCCTACTCGTTCGTCCGTGTTGCCGCCACCATGGCGGCCCTCGCTCTCCCGGCGTCTTTTATCCCGACGGCCGCGTTCGCCCAAACCGCCACCCCCATGAGCGCCCCAACCAGCACGCCCATGGCGGCCCCCGGCACCATGCCAGGCATGTCGAAATCCGCGACCGCCAAGGTTGATCAACATATCAACACGCTGCACGATCAATTGAAAATCACCGCCTCGGAAGAACCGGCCTGGAAGCAGTTCGCGCAAGTGATGCGCGACAACGCCACCCAGATGGACGCCGCCTTCCATAGCCGCGCTGATATCGCCAGCATGACCGCGCCGGAAAACATGCAATCCTACGCCACTCTGGCGCAGACCCATGCCGATGGCGTTAAAAAACTCGCCGACGCCTTCAGCGCTTTATACGCCACCTTCCCACCGGCGCAGCAAAAAGTCGCCGATGCGTTATTCCAAAGCCAAATGGGAAAACCCGGCAAAATGAAGCATTAACTGGCAATTTTCCAATCCCCCGGGCATCGCCCCGGGGGATTAAACCATCTGCCCGATCAAAATCGCCGCCGCCACCGCCAACCCAACCTCCCGGTTCGACTTGAATAGTTTCAAGCATAATTCAGGGTTGTTGATATCCAGCAGCAAAATCTGCCGCAGCAGCAATACCGCCGGCAACACCAGGGCCACCATGCCAAACACCGAAAGTTTGGACATCGCCATCGCCGCCGCCAGCAGCAGCATCATCGCGCCATAGCACACCAGCAAAAACGGCTTGGTATTCGCTTCAAACAGCCGCGCGGTGGATTTCACCCCGATCAGCGCGTCATCCTCACGGTCCTGATGCGCGTAAATCGTGTCGTACCCCAATATCCAGAATATCGCTGCCGCATACAGCGGCACCACCGGCCAGTGCAGCGCCCCGCTCGCCGCTGCATAGCCTTGTAAGGCACCCCAGCCGAAGGTGAACCCCAGCACAATCTGCGGCCACCACGTCACCCGCTTCGCCAACGGATACAATGCCACCGGCACCAGCGAAATCACTCCTAGCCAGCGCGCGATGCTATCAAGCTGCACCAGAATCAGCAGCCCCAAAGCCAGCAGCAAGGATAAAAACGCCAGCGCATCAATTGGCTGCAGAATCCCCGAGGCCAGTGGCCGCCCCGCCGTACGGGTCACCAGCCGGTCCATATCGCGGTCCCACAGATCATTCACCACACAACCGGCGCCGCGCATCACCACCGACCCCACGCCGAACAGCGCGGTCAGCCATACCCCCAGCCAGAAATTCGGCGCGGCCAGGCATATCGCCCACAGCCCCGGCAAAAACAGCAGCCATGCCCCCACCGGCCGGTCGAACCGCGCCAAAATCGCAAAGGGAATCCAGCGCCGCGGTAAAAGCCGCACCCATCCGCCGGCGCGGATATCGGTAAATCCATCCATGCCTGCTAATCCACCCCCTATGAGCACTTCGTCAATCAGGCTATTTGTTAACGTCCCCCTCGCGCCCGGCCTGCCCGCCCCCGGCACCGAGGCGCAGGCGCATTATCTTGCAAATGTCATGCGCCGCGGCCCCGGCGACCATGTTCTGCTGTTCAACGGTCAGGACGGCGAATGGCACGCCGCCATCACCGAGCTCACCCGCAATAAAATCAGCTTCACCCCCCTCACCCAAACCCGGCCGCAAACTCCCGAGCCGGATAGCTGGCTTTGTTTTGCCCTGCTGAAACGCACCAAAACCGACCTGGTGGTGGAAAAAGCCACCGAACTCGGCGTTGCCTGCATCCAGCCGGTCATCACCCTGCGCACCCAGGCCGACCATGTGAACCTTGAGCGCCTGCGGGCCATCGCCATCGAAGCCGCCGAGCAATGCGAGCGTCTGACCATCCCCGAAATCATGGCACCCCTCACCCTGCCCGCCCTGATGGCAAAATGGCCCGAAAACCGCCAGTTATTCGTCGCGGATGAACGCCGCACCGCCCGCCTGCTCCGCCACACCACCACCCCCAGCGCACTGCTGGTCGGCCCCGAGGGTGGCTTTACCGACGCCGAGCTTGTCAGTATCGACACGCATCCCCAAGTGTCACGCGTGTCACTTGGGGCACATATTCTACGCGCCGAAACCGCCGCCATCGCCGGGCTTGCCTTGCTGCTCGCAACGGACCCGCCACAGGAGTAGCCTTTGTCGAACCCCGGAGACGCCGATACCACCCCCATCACCGGCACCAAGGAGCTTGCCGACTATCTGGCCGCCGGCTGTAAGCCCCCTGCCGCGTACAGCATCGGCACCGAGCATGAGGCATTTGGCTTCCATCTCGACAGCCTAACCCCCCCTGCCTACGAAACCGTTGGCGGCAAGCCCGGCATCAAGGCGCTGCTGCGCGTCATCGAGGACCTCGAACACCAAACCCCCATTCTCGATAACGGCAACATCATCGGGCTGAAATCCGGCGGCGCCTCGCTCTCGCTCGAGCCCGGCGGGCAGTTTGAACTCTCCGGCGCCATGTTCAGCACGCTGCACGAGACCAAGGCCGAGCTTGATAAGCACGTCGCCCGCCTCAAGCGCCTGGGCCCGGCACTCGGCCTCGGCTTCATGCCCCTCGGCTTCCACCCCACCGCCACCCGCGCGCAAATGCCCTTCATGCCCAAGGGCCGCTACAAAATCATGCGCGACTATATGCCTAAGGTCGGCACCCTCGGCCTCGACATGATGCTGCGCACCTGCACCGTGCAAGTGAACCTCGACTTCTCCTACGAAGCCGACATGATCACCAAAATGCAGGTCGCCGCCAAGCTGCAACCACTCGCCACCGCCATGTTCGCCAACTCCCCCTTCATGGAAGGCCGCCCCACCGGCTACCTCTCGAACCGTGCCCAGGTATGGACCGACACCGACAAAGCCCGCACCGGCATCCCGCCGGTTTTCTTCAGCCACGCCTTCGGCTTCGAGGCGTACGTGGAATGGCTGCTCGATGTGCCGATGTACTTTGTGTATCGCGACGGCATCTACCACGATGTCGCCGGGGCCAGTTTCCGCGACTTCATGGGTGGCCGCCTGCCGGGTGAGCTTGCGGGTGTGCAAGCCACCATCGGCGACTTTGCCGACCACATGACCACCGCCTTCCCGGATGTCCGTCTGAAACGCTACATCGAAACCCGCGGCGCCGATTCCGGCTCGCCCGCCATGATGCTCGCGCAATCGGCGTTCTGGACCGGCCTCTTCTACGACGCCGACGCCCTGGCCGCCGCCGCCGAGCTGGCCGCCAACATCTCTTATGAAAAACTTCTCGAACTACGCGCCGAAGTTCCCAAGCTGGGCATCCACACCCCCTACCGCGACGGCACCTTACGCTCGCTCGCTCGCGACGCCGTGGTGATCGCCGACCAGGGTCTGCGCGCCCGCGCCAACGTCAACGCCGAGGGCCTGGACGAGCGCATCTACCTCTCGCCGCTGCACCACATCGCCGCCGGCGCCCCCACCCAGGCCGAACACTGGCTAGACCGCTACCATAACCACTGGGACCGCAATATTACCAAGATTTTCAGCGAGGCCGCGTTTTAAGCGCCGCTATCGTTGTTCAATCCGCCAGTCCTGAATCACCGTGGCAAAATACCATATTTTTTTAAAGATTGTGTTACGGATAACATACAGCGGGTGCAGGATTTGAAAGGCGAATTTCTCCAATCCGGCAACATGCAGTTTGCCGGAGAATCGTTCATCGCCGAGGCTGGATTCAAAATTTTTATCCTGCCAGGCAACTTTCGGATACACCGTCAGCACACCCAGATGCGTCTTCCACGGCTGCCCCAACAGAATATCAATCGGCGTGGATGTATGGCTGAGTGCGCGCGCCATATTCTGGGCGCCAAATTGGTCAATTAAATAACAATGTGACTCACCCGGTGAGGTCGCAATCCGAACCAGCGAAAACTTGTCAACCAGCCTCGCCAGCTTGCGATGCGGGCGGCGTTCATGCTTCTCGTTGCCGAAAAACCGCACCAGATGCCACAAATCCGCCTTGGCCAACAGCGCCTTGATAATGGCGGGAAATTCATCGCACATCACGCAATCATCTTCGAGAACGATCGCGCAAGCAATGTTCTCTCGCACAATCTTCTCCATCAGCCGCTTATGGCTGAGCATGCAAGCGATTTCTCCATTGTAAAGATCCTTGCCCATAGCCAGGCGGCGGCGGCGTGAATTATAAAAAACCCGGTCCGCAGCGCTCATCATATCCTTGTGCGCGGCTGGGAAGAATTCATATGTTATGCCAAATTTTTCAAGCCGTGCTGCAATTTTGGCCTGTCGTTCAGCCTCCTGCGGCAATGTAATAATAAAGACAGTCGGCATCTTATTAGACGCCCATTCACCCTGCAAAGCTTGCGGTGCTGACCAATAGTTCATGAAAAAAGTGTAATCCAGCGCTAGGGTTTTTCGAATATGCCCGATTATACCGGCTTTCACATGTCTGGTCCAGACAACACTAACCGCGATGGCGAATGTAACAGTTCGCGCTAACTATTTATAACGATTACGGTACAAATATCGCCCCACCAACAACGCCGAATGACGATGTTCAGGGGCTATCCGACAAAAACACCGTCGCTGCACTCGGTGCGCCTGACTGCACGCCCGCCCCCAATATAAACCCCGCAATATCGGCGCTCGGCACCGTGCGCTCCAAATCGCGCTCGATTAAATGATAATCAGGCGGATAATACGCCAGCACCACCGGCGCCTTCGCCGGAATCGCCTCCCAGCAGCGGCGCATCGCCTCCTCGGGGATCAGCTCATCATGCCCGCCATATAAAATCAGCGCCGGTTTATCAAACCGTGCGCAAGCATCCTGTGCCTCCCCCATCATCCGCACCAGCCCAGCCAGATCATCCACCCGCGGCGCATGAATCGTCAGCGGGTCCTCCCCGAACGCAATCAAGGCGGCTTTGTTATCACTCGCTTTCACATGCACCGCCCCGCCGGTCAGGCGCTTTTGGGGTGCAAAAAATGCCGCCACCTTCAAGGCCACCCGATACGCCGGGTCCATCGCATCCGCCCCCCACACCGCCGGGGCCGAAATCACATAAGCATCCACCGGCGGCGGGTTCGCCGATGCCCCGAGCAAAATTGCCTCGGCCCCGCCCATGCTCTCACCCATCAACACCAGTTTGGTATCCGGGTACTGCCCCCGCAACTGCACCGCCATCTGGCGCGCCTCATCCAGCATGACCGCCGTGCCCGCCCAATGCCCCCGGTTGGCGGTGGCGCCAAAGCCTGACTGATCCGGCGCATAAATCGCAATGCCTTGGGCGTTCAACTGCTTCGCCAGCAGCACCCAGGCGTCGCGGCTATCGGTGTAGCCGTGCAGCGCCAGCACCACCGCCCGCAGCTTGCCCTGCGCCGGATACAGCCGGTACGGCAGCCGCTCGCCACCGTTCAAACTAAAAACCCCGCTGGTAATAATCGGATGCCCCGGATACGCCTTGGGCACCCCAAACGGGATCGCCGCACAGCCCCCCAACCCCAGCATCAACACGAACGCGCAAAATTTTGAACCCATCCGCATTAGCGCTATCATACCCCCAACCCTAACAGCGAGGCCCATCATGCCGGACGGCACACCAACCACCCCGACCGAGATTATCCACGTCAAATCCCGTTCCGTCTCCTGCGACGGCGATGCCAGCGTGCTGGGTCACCCGAAAGTGTTCCTCAAAATCACCGGCACCCAGATCATGTGCCCGTATTGCTCAAAACTCTTCATCCTCGAACCCGGTGCCGTGGATAACAGCCATTGAGCACAGCGCCCCGCCTGGTATTGGTTGACGGCTCAGGTTTCATCTTCCGCGCCTTCCACGCCATCCCGCCGATGACCCGACCGGACGGCACGCATGTCAATGCGGTGTTCGGCTTCTGCAACATGATATCGCGGCTCATCAAGGACCACACCGGCAGCCACATCGCGGTGATTTTCGACGCCGGCAGCCAAACCTTCCGCAACCGGCTTTACGCGCCCTACAAAGCCCACCGCCCACCGGCACCACCCGAACTCATCCCGCAATTTGCCCTGATCCGCGAAGCCACCCGCGCCTTTGGCCTGCCCAGCATCGAACTGCCGGACTGGGAAGCCGATGATCTCATCGCCGCCTACGCCAAAGCGGTAAAAGCCATCGGCGGCCAGGCCATCATCGTCTCCTCCGACAAAGACCTGATGCAGCTCCTCGGCCCCTCAGTCACCATGCTTGACCCGATGAAAAACATCCCCATCGGCCTCGCGGAAGTGGAAGCCAAATTTGGCGTCACGCCTGATAAAGTTATCGAAGTGCAGGCCCTGATCGGCGATTCCACCGACAACGTGCCCGGCGTGCCCGGCATCGGCCCGAAAGGCGCTGCCCAGCTCATCAACGAATACGGCACGCTCGAAGCCGTGCTGGAAGCCGCCCCATCGATGAAGCCCGGCAAGCGTCGCGACATGCTGATCGAGCACGCCGATGACGCCCGCATCTCCAAACAACTTGTTCTGCTCCGCGACGATGCGCCCTTGCCGGAACCGATTGAAAATTTCGTGGTTAAACATTGGGACGACGCCACCTTAAGCGCCTTCCTCGACGCGCAGAATTTCAAAAGCATCAAGCAGCGCCTCGATGTAATCGGCACTAAACCCGCGGCTCACCAGCAAGCTGTGGAACCCCATGCGCCAGCCCACGCCGCCGCATTTTCCGGCTACACCAGCATCACCAGCCGGGAGGCGTTGAATACCGTCATCGAAGCCGCCAGGACCGCCGGGCGTTTCGCGCTGGACATGCAAACCGACGACCGCAACTCCCTGCACGGCAACCTCGTTGGCATCGCGCTCGCTACCGCCCCCGGTACCGCCTGCTACATCCCGCTGGCCCACAACCTCTCGCTCGATGACGAAGCCCAACTTCCATTGGCCGATGTCATCGCCGCCTTAAAAAATCTGCTTGCAGACTCAAGTGTTTTGAAAATCTTCCACGACGCCAAATACGGCACCGAAATTCTCGCCAAGCTCGGCATCAGCCCCATCGCCCCGCTCGATGACACCATGCTGATCTCATATGCCATGGACGCTGGCCTGCACGGCCATGACCGTGACGAGCTGGCCTTGCTGCATCTCAACCACACCGCGCAAACCTATGATTCCATCTCAGGCACCGGCCGCAACCGCCTGGCCTTCGCCAGCATTCCCCTACCCCGCGCCACCGCCTACGCCGCTGAAGCCGCTGACATCACGCTGCGCCTGTGGGAGCTGTTAAAACCCGCCCTGCGCCCCAATAAATCTCTCGCGCTGTATGAACTCACCGAGAAAAAACTCATCCCCGTTTTGGCCGCCATGGAATTTTCCGGCATCATGGTGGACCGCGATGATCTGCAATCCATGTCGGTGGAATTTGCCGCCCGCATGGCGGAGTTCGAGACGCAAATCCATAAACTGGCAGGCCAAAGCTTCAACGTCGGCAGCCCCAAGCAGTTGGGCGACATATTATTTGATGTTCTCAAACTTCCCGGCGGCAAAAAAAGCAAACTCGGCGCCTGGGGCACCGATTCCTCGGTGCTGGAAACCCTCGCTGAATCCGGCTACGAGATCGCGCAAGCCGTCACCGACTGGCGACAGCTCGCCAAATTAAAATCCACCTACGCCGACGCGCTGATCAACCAGATCGACCCCGTAACCAACCGCGTGCATACCAGCTTCGCGATGGCCGCCACCACCACCGGGCGGCTGTCTTCCATCGACCCGAATTTACAAAACATCCCCATCCGCACCACCGAGGGGGCCCGCATCCGCAAGGCCTTCATCGCCGCACCCGGCCATATGCTTATCTCCGCCGATTATTCGCAAATTGAGTTACGCCTGCTCGCGCATGTGGCTGACATTCCGGCCTTGAAACTAAGTTTTGCCGCCGGCGAGGACATTCACGCCCGCACCGCCTCAGAGGTTTTCAACGTGCCGATGCAAGGTATGGATGCCGCCACGCGCCGCCGCGCCAAGGCCATCAATTTCGGCATCATCTACGGCATCTCCGCCTTCGGGCTGGGCCGCCAGCTTGGCATTTCCGCAGGCGAAGCCAAGACCTACATCGACGCCTATTTCCAGCGCTACCCGCAAATCCGCGCCTATATGGACAACACCAAGGAGCAAGCCCGCATCGACGGCTTTGTGTTAACCCCCTTCGGGCGGCGCTGCTGGGTGCCGCGCATCAAGGACAAACTGCCGCAGCTACGCGCCTATGCCGAGCGCCAGGCCATCAACGCGCCGCTGCAAGGCGGTGCCGCTGACATCATCAAATATGCCATGGTAAAATTGCCCGCCGCGCTCAAAGCCGCCAAACTCTCAGCCCGCTTGTTATTACAAGTGCACGACGAATTACTGTTCGAAGCCCCAACGCCTGAAGCCGAGGCCACCGCCACGCTGGCGCAAACCATCATGCAAAACGCCGCGAAACTCTCAGTGCCATTAATCGTGGAAACCGGCATCGGCCATAACTGGGGCGAAGCCCACTAACTACTTCTGCCCGAACCCCAAATACCCAACTGACACGTTCGGCTGCCCAGAGTCACTGCCATACACCGGCGCGGGCGTCGACGCTGCAGGTTTCACCACCGGCGCAGTCTGCTCTTTCACCTGCACCATATGCGTCTTCGGCTTCACCACCGGCTTGGCGGCCGCAGCGCTGCTCACTGACACAGGCGGGCCGGACGGGCTGCCGCCACCCTCTTCCAATGTGGCCAAAATCAAGAAGGTGATATTATTCTGGTTCAGCGCGATCGACAGATCAAGCGGCGTTTCGCCTAGCGCATCATGCGCGGTCAGATCAGCGCCACGGCCGATGGCATCCTGCGCCCCGGCAAAGTCACCTTTATTAATGGCGGCAAATAAATCCACGGTCGGGTCACCGCTATTGGCCTTCTTGACCTTCGGCGCGGTGGCAATTCCGCCCGTCACATCGGCGCCCGGCAAAGCGGGCGGCGCAATATCAGGGGCGGCCTCAGCGCGCGGCGATGGTGCCCCGCCGCCGGTCAGATTTGACGTACCAGGGGCAATTTGTGCCAGGACCGGAGAAACGCAAAGGCCCGCCGCAAGGAAGGGGGCCAAAAGGATCATTTTTTTCATAACTGCGTCTTTAGCCTATCAACGGTTCAGCCACCAGAACCCTGCGTTCAAATATGTCGCAAATCCCACCCAGGCCACATAGGGCGCCATCAGCAGCCCGGCCTTGGCGTCCAGCCGGTAAAACCGCTTAGTTGTTGCCGCCACCGCCGCTAGCAGGGCGAGGATAACAACCAGCCCTGCGCCCAGCATATGCAAACCAAAATACACCGGGCTCCACGAGGCATTCAGCGCCAGTTGCACGCCCCAAAATGTCAGGGCGGTCCGGCGCTTGCGCGGCAGCCCCGGCTCCCGCCAGATCATCCAGGCCGCCACCGCCATAGCGCCATACATCACGGCCCACACCGGCCCGAACAGCCAGTTCGGCGGGCTCAGCAGCGGCCGGGCCAGGCTGGCATACCAAAGCAGCGCCGGCCCCACAGTCAACACCCCGGCCGTACCGGCCACCGCCAAGCAAACGCCCAAAAACCCCACCAGCACCCAAAATTGGGTCCACGGCGCAGCCCGGTAATGATCGCCATTTAAACTGAAGAAGACACGCCCTCCTCAAACGGTACGGCCAAATTTTCAGTTATAATGGCCGCGTATCCAAAAACCGCCAGCGTTATAATGCCCCGGCACCCAGACCGCCCCGGCATAAGGTCGATCCGGCACCACCACGCACCCGGCAAGTGGTGCCATTGTAGCGCCCAAAAGCAAAACCAGCAGTAATTTTTTCACGTCCTACCTCCTATTCCCGTCAAGGAACCCGAGCCTACACATAAGCCGTGCCTGGTGACCTTCTCAAACCGCAAGCAATTGTAACAAGCGCCCTTGTAACAGCAGTGCCTATTCGGCTTTCTTCGGCTTCGCCCGTGCCATCGCCAATTGCTGCTGCAGCCGTTCAACTTCCGCCCGCAGGCTCATAATTTCTTCCTGATATTCATTCACCACTTCATCGCCCTCTTTAGGCTCGCCTTCGCGGTAAAACGGCGTGAACAAAGTCATCGCCCGCTCCATCATCGCCATATTCTTGCGGCCCACATCTTCCATCCCCGGCGGCATAAACGCGCCGACGGTTTTCTGCATCGCCGCCCGCATGTTTTCCTGCTGCTTGGCAAAACTATTCATCGCCTGGTCCAGATACCGCGGCACCACGCTCTGCATATTATCGCCGTAAAACCCAATGAGCTGCCGTAAAAAATTGGTCGGCAGCATGGCTTTGCCCTTGCCTTCCTCTTCCACAATAATCTGGGTCAGCACGCTGCGGGTAATATCCTCACCGGACTTCGCGTCATAAACCACAAAATCGCGGTTCTCCCGCACCATTTCGGCCAGATTATCCAACGTGATGTAGCTGGAGCTTTCAGTATTATACAACCGCCGGTTGGCGTATTTTTTCACAATAACCGGATTTGGCGTCTCAGAGGTCGTTTCGCTCATAAATTTAGCTCCCAGCCTAGTTTCACGCGCTCGGCTTGGACGTTCCCACATGTTTTTGCGCAGTGCAAACTTATCTTCGCAATTGCCATATGGCGGGATCATATCGTTTTAGGGTACTACCGTGCCGGGGTAAGGTTTTCCGGGGACATGATGCTGCATGAGAGATCGTCTGGCCGAAGATTGGATAGCCCTGTGGCAGAGCGAACTCACCGCCATGGCCTCAGACCGCGAGCTGCGCGAATCCATGGCCGCCATGGTGACACTCTGGGCCAGCACCGCCAACGCCGCCCTGGGCTTGTTGCGTGCGCCCTATGAGCATCCGCCCGGAACAGCCAGCGCCGCTCAGCCGCCGGGGTCCGCGCCCCTTGCTGCTGCATCTCAACCTCGCCTGGATGAGGTCGAGCGCCTCAATCGCCGGATCGCCGAACTGGAACAACGTCTGGCCAACGTCGAACGAACCCAACCCCCCGCCACCTGACCCGGAGGCACTGGCCGCCCTGTTCGCCACGGTCTCACAGCAGGACCGCGACCTGATCGCCGGCATCGCCGCCTACCGCGCCTCGCCCTACACCCGCGACATGGCCGACCCGCCAACCATCTGGGCGGAATCTGAAACACGGCTGCTGGACTACGGCGGCACCGGCCCCAGCATTTTATTTGTGCCCAGCCTGATCAACCGCGCCTACATCCTGGACCTGATGCCCGAAGCCTCGATGCTGCGCTGGCTGGCCGCCCACGGCAGCCACCCGTATTTGCTCGACTGGGGCTGGCCGGCTGAAATCGAGCGCCATTTCACCCTCACCGACTACATCGCCGGCCGCCTGGAACGCGCCATCGCCGCCATTCCCGGCCCGATTATCCTGACCGGCTACTGCATGGGCGGCCTGCTGGCCTTGGCCGCCGCGCAACGTAACCCCGATAAAATCACCGCTTTGGCCTTGCTCGCCACACCCTGGGACTTCCACGCTGACAACGAGGAACAGGCCCGCACGCTGGGCCGCAGCCTGGCGATGCTGGAGCCGATGATGAATTTTTCCGGCACGCTGCCGATTGATGCCCTGCAGACCATCTTCACCATGATCGACCCGTTCGGCGTCGGTGAAAAATACCGCAGCTTCGCCAGCCTCGATAAAAGCTCCGCCCGCGCGAAACGCTTCGTGGCGATGGAGGACTGGCTGGCTGACGGTGTGCCGCTGGCCGCCCCGGTGGCCCGCGAAACCCTGGGCGGCTGGTACGGTGACAACACCCCCGCCCGGCTCGCCTGGCGGGTGGCGGGCATGCCGATCAACCCAGCTTCCATCAGCATCCCCTGCTTCGCCGCCGCCCCGGCACGCGACAAGCTCGTCCCCCCGGTCAGTGTCCGCCCGCTGGCCACCTCATTGCCGTTTTGCACCTATCTGGAACCCGCCGCCGGCCATATCGGCATGATCGCGGGCACCAATGCACAAAACGCATTATGGCAGCCTTTCGCGGATTGGTTACAGCAGCTATGATGCGCCGCAAAAGATAAACTTAACACTAAAAAGGAACCCCGCCATGGAAGACATCGTCATCGTATCAGCCGCCCGCACCGCGGTTGGCAGCTTCAACGGCGTATTCGCCGCCACCCCGGCCCATGTGCTCGGCATCGCCGCCCTGAAAGCCGCCATTGAACGCGCCGGCCTGACCGGTGACGATATTGACGAAGCCATCCTCGGCCAGGTTCTCACCGCCGCCCAGGGCCAGAACCCCGCTCGCCAGGCCGCCCGTGGCGCTGGCATCCCGGATTCCAAAACCGCCTTTGGCATCAACCAGGTTTGCGGCTCGGGCCTGCGCGCCGTCGCCCTCGCCGCCCAGCAGATCCGCACCGGCGAGAGCAATATCGTCATCGCCGGTGGCCAGGAGAGCATGAGCCTCTCCACCCACGCCGCTTACCTGCGGGCAGGCCATAAAATGGGCGACCTCTCCTTCATCGACACCATGATCCGTGACGGCCTGTGGGATGCCTTCAACGGCTACCACATGGGCATCACCGCCGAGAACGTGGCGAAGGAATACCAGATCACCCGCGCCGACCAGGATGCTTTGGCCCTGGCCAGCCAGCAAAAAGCCGGTGCCGCGCAAAAGGCCGGTAAGTTCAAGGACGAAATCGTCCCCGTCACACTGACCACCCGCAAGGGCGAGGTGGTGGTGGACCAGGACGAATATATCCGCGGCGAAACCACCGCCGAGGCGCTGGCCAAACTGCGCCCCGCCTTCACCAAGGAAGGCACCGTCACCGCCGGTAATGCCTCCGGCATCAATGACGGCGCTGCCGCTTTGGTGGTGATGAGTGCCAAGGAAGCCGCCAAGCGTGGCCTCACCCCGCTGGCCCGCATCGCCAGCTTCGCTACCGCCGGGGTGGACCCCGCTTTGATGGGCACCGGCCCGATCCCGTCCTCGCAAAAAGCCCTGCACCGGGCTGGCTGGAAAGCCGCTGACCTGGATTTGATCGAAGCCAATGAGGCCTTCGCCGCACAGGCCTGTTCGGTGAATAAGGTGCTGAACCTCGACCCCGCCAAGGTGAATGTGAACGGCGGCGCCATCGCCATCGGCCACCCGATCGGCGCCTCGGGTGCCCGCATCCTCACCACACTGCTGCATGAGATGAAGCGCAGCAACGCCAAAAAGGGCCTCGCCACACTTTGCATCGGCGGCGGCATGGGTGTTGCCATGTGCGTGGAGCGCACATAAAATTATGTGCGTGGAGCGCTAAGCCTCCCTTTATCGTCATCCCCGCGAAAGCGGGGACCTCCCCACCAGGAAACATCCAAACATGGCCATCAACAAAATCTACCCCGATGCCAAAACCGCCCTGGCTGGCCTCCTGCATGACGGCATGACCATCATGTCCGGCGGCTTCGGCCTGTGCAGCGTCCCGCAAGCCCTGATCGACGCCATCCGCGATTCCGGTGTGAAAGACCTCAC
Source organism: Acidocella sp. (assembly GCA_031291755.1). Taxonomy (GTDB): domain Bacteria; phylum Pseudomonadota; class Alphaproteobacteria; order Acetobacterales; family Acetobacteraceae; genus Acidocella. The sequence goes on from JARLIK010000010.1 coordinate 69,620, forward strand.
CATCATTTCCAATAATGCGGGTGTGGATGATGCGGGCCTCGGCGTGCTGCTGCAAACCCGCCAGGTCAAAAAAATGATCTCCTCCTATGTGGGTGAAAACGCTACTTTCGCGAAACAATATCTGGCCGGTGAGCTGGAAATTGAATTCAACCCGCAGGGCACGCTAGCGGAGCGCATCCGCGCCGGTGGCGCCGGTATCCCGGCCTTCTTCACCCCCACCGGCTATGGCACCATCATCGCCGAGGGCAAGGAAACCCGTGAGTTCGACGGCAAGCATTACGTCATGGAACGCGCCCTGAAGGCTGACCTCACCATCATCCACGCCTGGAAGGCCGACACCGAGGGCAACCTGATCTACCGCAAAACCGCCCGCAATTTTTCTCCAATGATGGCCACCGCTTCGAAAATGACCGTTGTGCAGGTGGAACATCTGGTTGAACCCGGCGAGCTTGAAGCCGACGCCATCATCACCCCCGGCGTCTTCGTCAAACGCATCGTCAAACTTGATTCCATCGACAAACGCATCGAACAGCGCACCGTTCGCAAGAGGGCCGCATAATATGGCATGGACACGTGATCAAATGGCCGCGAGAGCAGCGGCAGAAATTCAAGATGGCTTCTACGTCAACCTCGGCATCGGCATTCCAACCCTGGTTGCCAACCACATCCCGGCCGAAATTTCAGTACAACTGCATTCCGAAAACGGCATGCTGGGCATCGGCCCATTTCCGTTCGAGGGCGAGGAAGACGCCGACCTCATCAACGCCGGCAAGCAAACCGTTACCCAAATCCCCACCACCAGTTTTTTTGATAGCGCCGCCAGCTTCGCCATGGTGCGCGGCGGGCATCTCGACATCACCATCCTCGGCGCCCTCCAAGTCGCTGAAAACGGCGACCTCGCGAACTGGATGATCCCCGGCAAAATGGTCAAAGGCATGGGCGGCGCCATGGACATGGTGGCCGGCATCCCGCGGGTCGTGGTCATCATGGAACACACCGCCAAAGGTGAAGCCAAAATCCTGAAGGAATGCAATTTGCCGCTCACCGGCAAAGGCGTGGTCTCCCTCATCATCACCGACCTTTGCGTGTTTGAGGTCAACAAGGACAAATCCCCCGGCCTCACCCTCATCGACCTGGCGCCTGAAGTCACCGTCGAGCAAATCCGCGCCCAGACCGAAGCCGCCTTCGACGTGAAACCCGGTTTGTCATAATTCCCCCCAGGCGTTAGACAAAACCAAAAAAGGTCGAGGATTTGTCTCTCGTAAGGCCGCTAGTGCTGACCGGCTGGGAACGCGACATCGCAGGCTATGTCGCGGCGAGCTTGGTATTCGCCACCTTCAGCATGAAATCGATGCTGCGGCTCCGCATTGTCGCCATCTGCAGTAATTTCGCCTTCATCTACTACGCTGCCCTGGCCGGCGTTTATCCGGTGCTGATTCTGCACATCTGCCTGCTGCCGATGAACCTGACACGGCTGCGGCAGATTTTGCGTGCTCGCACCGAGGGCTACCGTCTGCTGACCAAAACCGCTGACCCAGGCGCAGACTTTGCCAAACCCATCTTCCTCAGTCCGGCTGCTCTGGCGGACCCCGCCACCGCGCTCAGCCTGGCCGAACGCGAACAATTACGCGTCGCCTGCCAACTCGCCGCCCGCCTGCCCAGCACCGAGGCACCAGCTCCCGCCAGCACCGGCCGCGCCGCCGCCTTGCTGCTGGACGCCATCGACCAGTTCCTCGCCACCCTGGCCGGACGCGGCGGCCTCACCGCCCCGCAAACCGCCCATCTCTCCGGCTTGCAAAGCCGCAACGAGGTGCTGCGCGCCTTGCATGAGACCTTAGGCGACCTCGCCGCAACCCTCACCAACGCCCTCGCCCCGCTGCCGGACTGGCTGGCCAGCACCCTGCGCGAAGGCCTCGGCACCATCTTGCTCATTGCCGAACATGCCGCCAGCAGCCCCACGGCCGAGGACATCAACCTGCTGCTGCGCATGACCTCGGACCGCGGCCCGCAGGTCGAAAAAATCCGCACCCGCGTCATGGCTACCCGCACTGACGATGACACCACCAGCCACCGCGCCGTATATATCATCACCGCTCTGTACGAGCGCACCGTATGGCTGCTGCAACGCTACGCCAAACTACTGGAACCCGGCGTCATCGCACCGCTGCAATCTTCCCCGCCTGCTCCGCCCCCGCCGCTTCCGGCAGTTTGATACAAATATAAGTAGCCGGCAATGAAAGTGCCGCCATCGCCACGAACGCAATCGAGAAATCACTCAAACTTGGCGTATTGTGGCCAAGGAAACTCAAACTAAGCCCCAGCACCGCCGCCGCGATCGCAATCCCCAGCGAAGCCGACAATTGCTGCATCGTCGAAAAAAAACTGGTCGCCGCACTCATCCGCGGCTGCTCGATGTCGGCATAGGCAATCGAGCCATAGGCATTAAACTGTAACGACCTGAAAAACCCGCCGGTCAGAAGCACCGCAAAAATCAGCCACTCTGGCCAGTCCGGCCTGAACGCTGCGCATACCGCCAAAAACACCGCACAGAACAAGCCGTTCCAAATCAATATGGTCCGATAGCCAAAGTATTTTAAAAATTTGACCGTCATGCTTTTCATCACCATCGAACTTGCGGCTGTGGCGAACGTAATCATCCCGCTTTTTGCTGGTGATAATCCAAACCCTATTTGCAGCATCAAGGGCAGCAAAAACGGCAAGGCCGCAAACCCCACCCGGAACAACGTACCCGCTACCATCGAGGTATAAAACGTCTGGATCCGCATCAAGTTCAAATCCAATACCGGGTCGGCATGACGCTTCGCATGCCGCATATACACCGCGCCCAAGGCAAAACTCACCGCCACAGCCAGGGCACAATCCAACAGCGGCACATCACGCTTGGTCATCGCCTCCAGCCCGCCGATAAAAAACAGCAACGCCAGCCCCGAAATCACCAGCCCCACCAAATCAAATTTTCGGATGATCGGTTCACCAGCATCGCGAATATAAAGACTCACCAGCGCAAATCCCAAAATCCCAATCGGCAGATTGATCAAAAATATCCACCGCCACGAGGCATAGGTCACAATCAAACCACCCAGCGGCGGCCCCACCACCGGACCCAGCATCGCAGGTGTCAGCAGCCAGGCCAGCGCCGTAATCCGCTCAGACTTTTCAACCGAGCGTAAGATAATCAACCGCCCCACCGGCACCATCATGGCACCGCCCATCCCCTGCACAACCCGTGCGGCAATCAGCGCCCCAAAATCCGGTGCCACCGCACAGGCCAATGAACTCAGCGTAAACAATACAATCGCTGCCCGGAACACCAGACGCGCGCCATAGCGGTCCGCCACCTGCCCGCTGGCCGGAATAAACACTGCCAGGCTCAGCAGATACGACGTCATCGCTAAACTCATGAAGGCCGGCGCAACATGAAACGCCTGCCCCATCACCGGCAGCGCCGTGCTGATCACGGTGCCATCCAACTGCTCCATAAACATCGCGCTCGCCACAATCAGCGCAATATTTCTGGCCGCCCGCGCATCAGACATTGCCGCCCCTCAGCCCCGCCGCAATTTGGCGTAATGATAATCCCATACTTTTTGCAGCAAATTCGGCTTCCATAAATTATGGCTGATGATCGCAATCTCCGCCTCGCTCAGTTGCGTCACACTACCCGCCTGCATCGCCAGATGCTGCCGCTGCGCGGTTTCTTCCAAATACACTGCCAGCACAAACGCTTCGAGAATATTCGCCCCCACCGCCACCGCACCATGGTTCTTCAACGTCACCACTCGCGCATCACCCAGCTCCGCCGCCAGTTGCTCGCCCAAAATCTTCTTATTGATGGAAGCAATTTTGCCAAACCGTTTCACCTCGCCCAGCACCGCCGCCTGCATGATCACCGGCAGCACCGGCTGCCCCGCCATACTCAACACCGTCGACCATAGCGGATGCGAATGCACCACGGCATTCACATCTGGGCGTTTGCGATAAATTTCAGTGTGAATATGGAACTCCATCGGCGGCACCACCTCGCCGCCCACCGGCTTGCCGTCCATATCGATCATGATGATATCCGCAAGCCGCATCGCGCTGCGCACCGAGGCACCCGAATTGATCATCACATAATCACTGCCCGGCACCCGCGCCGAAACATGCCCGTTAAAATCAATAATCCCAGCACGCTCCAGCATCGTAATCGCGTCCACCAGCGCCTGCATCTGTGTGACAACTTCCTGCTCCTGGCTCATCCGATCACCTCTTGTTTGAATCCGGCTTATCCGAAACCGCATCGCGCGTCACCGCCGCGGCCACGTCAAACATCACCTGCCGCACCCAGCCATGCGCCGGGTCCTGCTGGTTATGCCGGTGCCACGCCAGATACATCACCAACCGCGCCTCTCTCTCCCCCGCCGGTAGCGGCACAGGAACCGCAGCAAACCCCTGCATCATCCGCGCCGTGCATAATGACGGCAACGACGCCAGCAAGTCCGTGCCTTGCAAAAATACCGGCACTCCGGAAAAATTCGTCACCGACACCACAAAATTCCGCCGATGCCCGCGCCCTTCCATCCATTTATCAAACTGCAATTTCTCATGCTCGGCATGCATCACCGTCACATGCCGCGCCGCCATATAATCAGCAAAATCGCGGGGCGCTGTGCGCACACCGGCATCGTAAAAACACCTGTAGGAATCCTCAAACAATCGCCTCTGCACAATATCCGCCCCTTCCGGCGGCACCGGCGCAATGATGAAATCACAATGCCGCTCGCGCAGCATCTCAGGCGTCGGCGTGCCAGAGGGGATAATCCGCAATTCAAACGATGCCACCTGCGCGCTGATCACCGCAAACACCTTCGGCAACAACAAATCACGCTGCAGATCATTCCCCGCCACCGTGACGCTCAGCCTGGCCTCCGCCGGATGAAATCGCTTCTTGCGGCCAAAATTCTGCATCCCATCCAGCATCTCCTGCGCCGGCCCCGCCAGCGTCAAAGCCTGTGGCGTCGGCATGATCGCCCGGCCGGATTTCACGAACAGCGCGTCATCGGCAATCACGCGCAACCTTGCCAGCCCATGGCTCACCGCCGACTGCGTGATCCCCAGCCGCCCCGCCGCCACGGTCACCGACCCCGCCTCCAGCACGGTCAGAAACAGCCGCAAATCCGCGCCTGAGAGCGTCAACCATTCATTTTTGTTCATGGATACTATGAATAGCTGATTATTTATTCATTGATAAGCCGGACCTAATAATCCCCGGCGTCCAACATACAAACCGGGAGTTACCCTCATGGACTTCGAACGTGATTTCATCGGGCACAACCGTGCGCCCGGTCTTACTCCCACCTTGGAAAGCTCCGGCGATTTCATCGTGCGCAACCGCGCCAATCACCCGCCCGCTTTCACCCCCACCTATAAAAGCTCCACCGCCCGCTCGCCCCGCGCGCCGCTGATCGGCATCGAGCAGGGCATCGGCGAGCGCACCGGCCCGGTGTTCACGCGCGGCATCCTCGGTCCGCTCGATAACGACCTGATCCGCAATTATTCCACCGGCGGCGGCGAAGCCATCGGCGAGCGCATCGTGGTGCATGGCCGCATCATGGACCAAAACGGCCGCAGCGTGCCCAACACCTTGCTCGAAGTCTGGCAAGCCAACGCCGGCGGCCGTTACCGCCACAAGCGCGACACCTATCTCGCCGCCCTCGACCCCAATTTCGGCGGCTGCGGACGGGTCATCACCGACGACAACGGCTATTACTTCTTCCGCACCATCCGCCCCGGCCCCTACCCCTGGCGCAATTTCGGCAGCGACTGGCGCCCCGCCCACATCCATTTCTCGGTGTTCGGCCACGCCTTCACCCAGCGCCTGATCAGCCAAATTTACTTCGAGGGCGACCCGCTCATCCACCGCTGCCCCATCGTCAACACCATCCCCGACAAGGCCGCCATCGGGCGCCTGATCGCCAAGCTGGATTTCGAGCAGCAGGTGCCCTTCGACAGCCTCACCTACCGGTTCGACATCGTGCTGCGCGGCCAGCGTTCAACCTTTTTTGAAACCCGCCCGGAAGGCAATTAATTAGGGAGTGCCAATAATGTCCGTCACCTATCTCCACGAAACCCCCTCCCAGACCGCCGGCCCCTACGTCCATATCGGCACCGTCCCGTCCTTCGCGGGGCTCAATGTCCGCACCGACGAAAAGCTCGACGTGCTGACCACCACCGGCAACCTCATCCGCATCGAAGGCATTGTTTATGACGGCACCGGCACACCGGTCCCGGATGGCATTGTCGAAATCTGGCAGGCTGATGAAAACGGCAACTACAACGCCAACGGTTTTAACGGCTGGGGCCGTGCGCCCACCGGCGGCCCTGGTGCCGTCTGGTCCTTCCAAACCGTCAAACCCGGCGCCACCAAATGGCGCGATGGCCGCACCCAGGCGCCGCATATCAACGTGCTGGTATTCGCCCGCGGCATCAACATCCACCTGCACACACGGCTATATTTCCCGGAAGACGAAGCCCTCATCGCCGCCGACCCGGTGCTTGGCGTCATCCACCAGCCTAAATGCCGCGAGACCCTCATCGCCACCCGCGTCCCCGGCGGCGGCATCCCCACCTACCGCTTCGACATCCACTTGCAAGGTGAGCACGAAACGGTATTTTTCGACGCTTGATTATCGTGTGAAGGCCCGCAGCACCCTGCGGCATTTGCAAAATCTATTTCTTCGGTCAGCATAAACGCAGCTGCCAACAAGGTAGCTGCGTTTATGCCGCACACCTCCTATTTAGCGAAGCTGCCGGCAGGACCAACCTCTCCTTCTCCAACGCACATCTTGAATCACAGTTAGCCATTTTGGGAATCGTATCGGGCACTATCTGGCATAATGGTCAGGGCTGCGGCGCGGCCCTCACCTCGGCATTGCCGCGCTCCCACGCCATACAACAGGTTTTTAATCTGCCCGGACCATCAGCGAACCCGCCACGACAAGAGCTGAGCGCCATGCCTTCCTGCCTGCGGCGTGAGATTGCGGTGCTATCCTTGCCGGGCCGAGGCATATAAGTAATCTTGATTTGTAGAATTCTTAATATGCCGTCACGTTAAACGGTACCACCATGGATGAGGCTCCGATGGCAGGCAGTAACAAACCGGACAGGATCGCCAGCACTGCGCCCAGTAAGGCGAATGCCGTAACGGAGGCTCCCGTCAAAGCCCCCGGGGTGTTCGAGGAGTGGACTTATCTTCGCCTGAACCCCGATGTGCAACAAGCCGTGGCCGCTGGAAGATTTCGCTCCGGTCAGGAGCATTTCGAGCTATTTGGACGAATAGAGGGGCGCCCCTTTGTTATGCCAGAGATGCTGATAACCGAGCAGATTATCGTGACTGGCGGCCTGGACGCGCCCCGTGAAAGCCTGCCTTCCCCGGTCGGCGCTCTGGATTTTATCAAAATCTCGCATTCTGGTGGAATTTTTCTGGCCGGTTGGGTCCAGGATCACGCTGAGCAACTCGACAGAGTCGATTTGTATTTCTCAAACTGGTCTATCTCCCTCGATGCACAAAATCTGGCCCGGCAGCGGCGCGAGGATGCCGAGTCCGCGTTGGGCGGCGACATCCATCATCTCCTTGGATTCTGGGGCTTTTTATTTGCCGACAGGCGGCTCGCGGGGGGCTTGTGCAGTGTGGTGCTACGGCTGAAATCCGGCGCTGAGCTTAATTTGTTGAGCAAGGCCGAGGTGATTGAAGACGATGAAATGCGCAACCTCGCCCTCGTTCAGCTTGCGCATGCGAGTTATTTCGGCAACCCGTATTTCGAAGCCGTGGCCGCGATCGAGGCTACAATCGGCAATCAGATGGTCGATTTCAACCGAATCCTCAGCCGCAAAGCGGTGAGCGCCCCCTATGTCGAGCGGTTCGGGCGCTCTGACCGGCGTTACAAGGGCTCTGTCATCGTCTGCCTGTACGGCAAGGTTGAGTATATGTTCCTGCAACAGGCGATGTTCTCAAAACAACCCGGCATGCAGGATTACGAGTTCATCTATGTAGTCAATAGCCCCTGGATTGCTGAGGATGTCCTCAAGGAGGCCAAGCTCTGCGCACTGATCTACGGTTTGGACATGAGCGTGGTGATTCTCAACAGTAATGCCGGGTTTGGCGCCGCCAATAACCTTGCCGCCGAATATGCAAGCTCTGACCGGCTGCTGATCATGAATCCAGATGTGTTTCCACATGACCCCTCCTGGGCCGAACGGCATACCAATGCAATCGAAGCGCTGCCGCCGGTGCAGACCGCTCTGTTTGGCGCGCCGCTTTATTATGACGATGGCTCACTGATGCATGCAGGCATGTATTTTGACGCTGACACAATGCCGCATTTTGCCCGGCCCGGAAAATTGGAGACGAGAATTTTACGCGTGGAGCATTACGGCAAGGGTGCGCCACCCGACACCGCGCGATTCTTAAAACCCCGCCCGGTGCCGGCGGTAACAGGCGCGTTCATGTCGGTGGAGCGTGATTGGTTCGAGCAGCTCAGTGGTTTTACCCATGACTATGTGTTCGGGCATTATGAAGATGCGGATTTGTGCCTGAAAAGCATCAGGGCCGGACGCCTGCCCTGGCTGCACGACCTCCGGCTCTGGCATCTGGAGGGCAAAGGCTCGACTCGCCAGCCATCGCATGAAGGGGGATCAGTGATTAACCGCTGGCTATTCACGAAAACCTGGAGCGGGATGGTGCAAAATGGCCTGCTGGGGCCAAAGCCTACTTATCCCGGCTTTTATGGGGAGTCTTAGGCGATGAAGATTTTACTGGTGAGCCTGTATCACCCAGAATTGGTGCGTGGTGGCGCCCAGACGGTGGCCTATGAGCTGTTTCAGGGACTGCGGAATGTGCCAAATACCGAGGTGACGCTGCTGGCTTCGATCGACCAGACCACTCCGGCTCTCTTCAAAAGCGGGGCGCGGATTACCGGCTTCGACGGGCGGCCAGGCGAATTTTTGTTCCTTAGCCAAAATCGTGACTACGCCTGGGAGAAGAGCAACAATGTGCCGCAGGCGGAAGGGTTCGTAGAGTTTTTGCGCCTGATCCAGCCTGACGTGGTGCATTTCCATCATTTCATGACCTTTGGGATTGATTATCTGACGCTCACGCGCCGGGCGCTGCCGGATGCGAAAATTGTCTTCACGGCGCATGAATTTCTGACGATCTGTGCTGCCAACGGCCATATGGTGCGGCGGACCGACAAGTCACTCTGCACCCGCGCCTCAGCCGTGCGCTGCCACCAATGCCTGCCTGGCCTCCCACCAGAGCATTATTTCATGCGCAAGATGTGGATGCAGACACATCTGCAAGCGGTCGATGTATTCACGACACCCAGCCGCTTCATGATAGAGCCGTTCGCAGCCTGGGGGCTGCCGCGAGATAAACTCGTGCATGTGACTAATGGGCTTGAACTGCGGCCGACGAAGTCGCTACCGGTGCAGAAGCGCGCATGGCACAATCGTTTTGGCTTTTTTGGTCAGTTGGTGGATGCAAAAGGCATACGGGTGCTTCTGGAAGCCGTTTCGATCCTGCGCACGGAAGGGTTCAAGGATTTTATCGTCGAGATCAACGGCGATAATATTCAGTTTGCAACAGCTGAAGGACGCGCCGAAATCGAGGATTTTTTAGCCGCCGAAGCGGCGTTGCCGCAGGCGGAGCGGAATGTTGTTTTCAATGGCTCCTACCATCACGATCAGTTGCAGGCCCGCATGTCGCGGATCGACTGGTGTATCGTGCCATCGGTGTGGTGGGAGATTTTTTGTCTGGTGATCTCGGAAGCCTGGAGCTTTGGCCGGCCGGTAATCGCCTCCAATGTCGGCGGGCCGGCCGAGCGCATCAGCGATGGCGTGGACGGACTGTTGTTCGAGTTGGGCGATGCACGCGCCCTGGCTGAGACAATGCGTCGCGCCTGCACAGAGAAAGGGCTGTGGGACAAGCTGTCTGCGGGAATCACGCCGCCAGCCGGACGCGACGAGATGGTGGAGGGATTTTTGGCCGTTTACAGAGATGTCGGCGCATCGGCGCACCTGGCGGCGGAGTAAGTGGAGCTTTTATGATACCGGTTTTTATCATTAATCTCGAGCGCGACACGGATCGTCGCCAACGGATTGCAGAGCAACTTTCAAAGATTCCCGGCCTGGAACCTATTTTTGTTACCGCAGTCAATGGAAGCACCTTGCCAGAGCAAGTTTGCGCCGTGCTCACTAACCAATCCTGGGCCCAAAACAAAGGTACGATCGGCTGTTTCCTCTCGCATTTTCGCGTCTGGGAAATACTGGCAACGCAGTCGATACCTTATGCTCTGGTGATCGAAGACGATGTCGAGTTCATCGGCACGCAGGCACTTGATTCACTTAACCTGCCGAGCGATTTCGATATCGTGTTCGTTAATGACCAAATGTCTCGTGAACTCCAAGCCACGGGCTTTGTCGAAATGTCCAAAGCGCTACCCGGCGTTGACGTCAAAGGAGAGGGCTTCGGCGGTTATGGATATATTTTAAAACCGTCGGCAGCAGCCAAGCTATTAGGAGCCTGCGCAACAGATCTTTATACAGGTCATGTTGATGGCAGGCTCGTTCGCTACGCGACATCGCCTGAGACTTTGGACACGCTAGGCGACAGCTTCTTGGCAGAGGTCATTCAGAAGCATCATGACCAAGCCCGCTTGCCCCAGCTAGGTCTTTTGCGGGGCTACGTGATGGCCAGCCCAATGGTAAGGCATTACGTCGCCGGGCCAAGCAGCCGGGCAACGATCGATGCCCAAAACACTCAAACGATAACTTCGGCTGCGGCAATCCGCATTCATCAATATGATCTGGCAAAAATGACCGACCCGCCTGACGATGCGGGCCTTCTAAAAATATTGGAAGCGCCGCGCGTTATCCCACGCAAGATGCCCGAATTTGTCGACGATTTTTCCGGGCGCGGGCTAGAATTAAACTTGCCGGCGCAACAGGATATTCACGGTAGCTATCTCGTCCGCCGGGAGAATGTGCTGCTGTTCGGCCCCAATCATCTTATCAGCCTGGAAGGGCACTGGTCCTGTGAGGCGCGCACCGCCAAAGAGCAGTACCTCCAGTATTTTCATCAACCCTTCTATGACCACATTTTCCCTGGCCCGAAGCCGGAAATGGATTACTTGGGGTCCGAACGCTTACTTAAAACATCGAAAATGACACAAGCAGATGTCGAACTGATCGATACACCGGTGTTCCTGGCCACACCGCTCGAGCCGCCGATATGGGGCAGGTGGATTGCGACTGTGGTGCCCAAAGTGATGCACTATAAGCAATATGGCGCCGGACGAAAGTTTTTATGTCACATCTCGCATGACTGGGAACGGGCATTTCTGAAACTTTTGGGCCTCGATGAGAGCGATATTTTGGCGCACGACCCCGGCCGAACCTTTATTTGCCGTGACGTTATGACCACGGAATACTCCGCAACAAATATGACGGTTAGCATGCTCGAACGCAGCAATTTTTATGAGCTGGTGGCAAAGCAGTATGTGCAAACGGCAAGCCCAAAAAAACTATTTGTCTCACGGCTTTCTCGTTCAAAGGCGAACCCAAATTACCGGGCCTTACAGAACGAGACAAAATTAGCTGCCATGCTGGAAGAACTCGGTTTTTTCACGATCGAGCCCGAGTTGCTGCCAATTGAGCGACAAATTTCGATATTCAGCACGGCCGAGCAGGTGGTATGCCTCGGCGGTTCAGGTTTGTTCAACGCAGCGTTCTGCGCACCTGGCACCAGCGTTGTCACCATCGAATCATCAAATACCTATATCGGCACCCATACAGAGTTCTTGGCATCGCTGGATTTACGATACGGTGTGATATTTGGGCGGGAAGATCCTGAAGATCAATCTGAGTGGCACAAAAGATGGACGATCGACGTCCCACGTGTACGCGAAGCGCTGACGAGGTTTTTCCCGGATTAGTCCATGACGGAGAGTTCACCACGATCATAAATCGGGAATTCTCAAATTGAATGATGTGTGAGCGGACCGGCCACCGCGTCGAACACCGCGACCGTCAATTTCCACTGAGATCTGACCCACGCTTTGACCTCCCCCTGACTGATGCGCCGGGGCCCCCTCGCATACATTGCGGGGCAATGACTTGCCAGGCGATCTTAATACTCAACAAAACCGCACCAGTTAGCGCCAGGCAGTGTGGCGAAGGCGATTGACATATTCTGGCAGTTATCGGCCATTTTTTAGCCAATTACCGTGCAGAACAGGTCGCCTACTCTTGGATAAATTCGGGTGTTAGGTTACATTTACATGGAAACTTTACGACGGCTATAGTTATTATTTTGGAGATGTTCGTGGGCACACAAGTTTTACAGGAACTATCCACCGAGATCAGACACGATAGACCCTGGTTTTACTTCGATTTGGATTATTATATAGGCCAATGCCTTATCAGAGGCATGATGCCAACGGTAAGTTCGAAAGCAGCGTACTTAGAACATTACCTGACAATTGGTTCGAGATCAGGCCTTTCGCCAAACTCTTTGTTTGATGAAGAATATTATCTTTTAAAGTACCCAGACGTAGCTCAAGAAATTCAATTGGGGCATTGGTCTTGCGGGTTTGAACATTACACAAAAATCGGTGCTCTTGCTGACCTAAGTCCAACATGGTTTTTCGATGGCATTTTCTATAAAAACACATGTCCCGACCTAAGCGATAAAAATTTGCTTTTTGGCGGCTTTAACGACCGTTACACGCATTATCTCCTGGTCGGCGTCGGAGAGCGTAGGGCGTCGAACTGGATAGTTCATTCACTAAAGAAAATAAAACCTAAACTTACCCTTCCCTCGACTCAGGAAAGTCTTAGGAACTTCCTTTCTGATGACAATCGCATGGCCGCTGTTTTTAAGCCGTTGCTTGACTATGATTGGATGAAGGAAAAGTACGATTGGGGTCGAGCCGTAACGTCAAGTACTTTTGTCAAATATTATTTACTCAACGTCAAAGATCACCAGATTTCACCGTCAGCTTATTTTGATGAGAAATATTATCTATCAAGTGAACCAGAGGTTCAAGCTGCCGTAGCTGCTGGAATTTTTTCTGGTGGTTATGAACACTTTATTCTACACGGTATGGACGAATGGCGCCGACCCTTCGAGAGATTTGATCCACATTATTATTACGAAACAAATATGAAGGGTACGATCGGGACCACTCCGCCTCAATCACCGTTTGTTCATTTTTTGTCTCATCGTCAGAAACGCCGCTTGCCGATAGCGCCCCCACTGATGACCTTAGATATTCCAGAGAACATGGGGAAGGGAATTTACGAGCGGCGTTGTGCACTTAATGCCAATCAACTTGGTACTCTGAAGTTCGGTCCTGCAGCGCAAACACCTGACGTTTCTGTTATAATTATCGCCCGCGAAAACTACGAGCAAACGGCAAATTGTATCATTTCTGCTGTGTTCAACACGCAAGCTAGTCTCGAGATTATTGTGTTTGACAACGCTTCGACAGATGAAACGCGAAATCTGCCTCTTATTAATCCACGCATTAAATATTTACGGGCGGATGAAAATCTTGGCTTCACAATTGCCGTAAATCGCGCCGTAGAAGTTGCCACGGGGCGCGTAATTTTACTGTTAAATAATGACATGGAACTCACCCCGCGCGCGATAGACCTTGCCGTCGAGACATTAGATTCTGATACCAGCATCGGTGCCGTTGGAGGGAAAATTATTCGAATGCACGGCCGCCTCCAGGAGGGTGGCTCTATCGTGTGGCGCGATGGAACCTGCCTTGGATACGGCCGCGATAAAGACCCGCTCGATGGTCAGGTCAACTTTGTTCGTGATGTGGATTTCTGTTCCGGCTGCTTTCTGGCGATCATGCGTTCAGAGTGGGAGGAGATAGGCGGTTTCGACGAAGCTTTTGCGCCGGCCTATTACGAGGAAACCGACTTATGTGTGCGCATCTGGGAACGGGGAAAGCGCGTTGTTTATGATCCCCGTATTGCGGTGTGGCACTTTGAGTTTGGTTCCTCGGCGCTCCGTGAGGAGCCACTGACTCTTATGCGTCGAAATCAACGCTATTTCGCTAAAAAACATCGCGCTTTTCTGGCTGATTGCTTACCTGGGTCTGCTGCGAACGTGGAGCGAGCCAAGGTTCGGCACGTCTCTGGGTTGCGGACCCTTTTTGTTGAGGACATGATCCCCGACCCGACAAAGGGCATGGGGTTCGTGCGCTCCTCTAAAATTGCCAAAATCCTGCAGGAGGAATGCGGCCTGGTGTCTGTTCTGGGGCTGCATAATAATAAGTGGCCCTCCAGCCTTCCTGGCGACGCACAAGGCCGGCGCAGTGAAATTCTAACCGGCGTGAACGTTAATAACATGGAGGAGTTCTTGCGGGATCGGATTGGTGTCTATGACACGCTCTGGTTCTCTCGAACCCATAATTTACGGTACTTAAAAGTCTGGCGGCAAGCCTGCCCCGAATTTTTCACCAAAACGCGGATCATTCTGGACACTGAGGCCATCTCGGCCAGCCGGCGCCATGCCTACGCGCAGCTTGTTCAGCAGCCGGCGGATTTGTCTGATTTGCTGCTTGAGGAGTTCGAGCATCTGGACGGCGTTGACCATATTTGCGTGGTTAATGAATTGGACCGTATCATGCTGCGCCGGAGCCTGAAGCAGCGCGGGTTGTCGATTCCGGTGTCTATTCTGGGGCATGCGCTTGCTGTTCAGCCCAAGCCCACTGGCTTCAAAGGCCGGTCTGATATTGTGCTGGTTGGGTCATATTCACAAATGGATGGCCCAAATGCTGACGGTTTGCTCTGGTTTGACCGGGCTGTCCGCCCGCTTCTCGCTGACCTGCCCGGCGTGAATTTCGTCATCGCCGGGAGCAAGGCTGCATCCTTCGTGGAAGCGGCCGATTTGTTGCACGACTATAAGGTTATCAGCGATCCGCCGGATATGTCTGCCGTGTATAACAATGCGCTCATCATGGTGGCGCCGACGCGGTTTGCCGCCGGGATGCCGATGAAGGCGCATGAGGCCGCCAGCCATGGCGTGCCGGTGGTGATGACTGAACTGCTGGCGCGCCAGCTTGGCTGGTTTCAGGAGCGGGTGGCCGCAACGCCGGCGGAGCCGGAGCCGATGGCGGCGGCGATACGCAACTTGGCATCGAATTCAAAAGCCTGGCGTGCCAACCAGGAATTACAGGCAGCCCTGGTGGCGCGCGATTGCAACCCGGAGAGGTTTGAGGCAATAATCCGGCAGATTATTGCCAATCCGAAAACTGAAACATTCAGCGATGCCGGATTTGAACATGTTTGAGGAGTGATGCTCGATGGACGTTAGCCTGCCGAGAGAGGTAAATGTTGCAGCCACAGGTGGTATTTACCGGTTTGGCGCGGGGCAGAATGGCAATGAATTTCTGACCCGCGGCTGGGGTGAGCCGGAAAATGGCTTTGTGTGGAGCGAGGGCAAGTACGGGGTGGTCACCTTGCCGGCGGTGCCGGGCAGATGCTCCCTGGCGATCAGCCTGTGGGGCTATGTTCCCGCCGGCGCGCCGGCGCAGGAATTGCTGATTTTCGTCAATGGAAAACTGAAAACATTCAGCAAGGTGCATGAGAAAATCATTATCGCGATCGAGGATACGGCAACCGAAGCGGAGACTTTGGAAATTCAGTTCTATATGCCGCAGGCGATTTCCCCCAAGCAGGCCGAGCAGTTGAAGGACGCGCGTGTTCTGGGCATTGCCCTGGTTACGATAGTGGCCGAGCAAAATTAGGGACGCCACCTCGATATCCATCAGTCAGACGCGAATATTGATCCTTTTTAAATTTGATTAGAAACCTAATTGTATGGGATATACCGCATGAGTGGGCCCGATTTTTTCGAACTCCTGCCAAGCCCGCCGCACTCAATTCAAGATTTTGCTACATGGACTTCTTTGGAGACGTATAAACGCTCTCTTCCGTTAGCGCCGAATTTTATTCTTGGTGGTTTTCCTCCAGATTTGGCAAGAGCCTATTATAGCCACACGCATGGTACGGATGTTGGCGTGTTTACCCTAAACAACGTCACCGTCACGGAGCGCGGGTTTATACGCCATGCCGGTGTTCCCGTCGCTTGCAACTATACCCACATGAGCATTCCCTTTTGCCGAAGCCTTCTAGATGATGGCTCGATTCATGCCGAAGATGATTATCATCGGATTACAGTTGAGACTGCCACGATTCTTCTAACGGTCGGTTATGATGTCTATGGTCATTGGTTGGTGGATTTTCTACCTAAGCTGCATATACTAGCAAAAACGGGTTATGATATTTTTAAACTGAAATACCTTATACCGACTGACATTATGCCGTACGGGCTGAAATGGCTCCATCTGCTTGGCTTGAGTGATGAACAATTTATTCGTTATGATCCTCGGAAGGATATTGTGGCTGTTGAACAGCTTATTCTGCCAACCGTAACACGAACTGGACATCGGGAAATGGATATCTTTCCTGAGTGTGCTAATTTCCTCAAGACATTACTTGACCAAAATGCTGGACCCACTTTGGCGGCAGAGGAGTGCGGGGAGCGTATTTTCGTCTCACGTGCCCGCGCCGGTAGGGATGGACGCGCTTTGACCAATCGTGCGGAGATCGAAGCTATAGCGGCGGCTCATGGGTTTTATATCTTCCACCCCGAGATACTTGATATTGCGCAGCAGGTTGCTGTGTTCCGCTCCGCCCGGCAGATAGTTGGGGAATATGGCTCCGGTATGCATGGCAGTATGTTTTCGTCGCCCGGAACTACCGTATGCCTGTTGCGCGGTACTGCCTATCATCCTGGCTTTCTACAATCTGGATTATGCCAAGTACTGCAGCAACCTTGTGGCTACGTGTTTGGAGCTGCTCCAATTGATGCCCTTAATTATGACTTTACCGTCGACCCAGAAGATTTCCACGCAGCATTAGAGCTTCTAAGATTAATGCGATAATTACGTTAGAAGCCCAAGTAATATCTGCGCTGCCATATTAAGGTTTAACTTTCTCTTTGCGATGAGATTTTTGGAATCGGGAAGGATAACCCACGATGCAGTGTGACGATGCTATGGCTGGTTAAATCCAAATTAAAATTAAACCCACTCAGGATAAGCTTGCGCAGCATTCGATTTACGACTTCCCGACCAGGCGAATAGTGAATTTCCATCAATATTTTATTTATCCCAGTCAAATCAGCATGTTCCAATAACTCAACTTCTCCGCCTTCAATATCGCAGACCAAGACATTTGCACCAAACTGCTCAATTTGTTCCTCCAGGCATTTTGTCGGTACATATATAGTTTCAATTGATCCAACTGGATGCATTAGCGATGATGCCCAGAAATCTTCCCGTACATAGAAAGGCAGCAAGGTGCCCGAGCCCTCCCAAATCACGCGATTTTGCAGAACACAGTTCACCGTATTTATTTCAAATCCATTGAGAAAGTGATTTAACTTTGCATCGGCTATGAGCTTTGGATTCGCTTCAAAGCAGATAACATTTTCCTGCCCAACGATGGAGGCGCTTACCATCGCCAAAACTCCAATAGCCGATCCAATTTCAAGGACTCGGTCCCCCGGCTCAATTAATAAGGGAAGAACGTTCCGCTCACCCCCTTCGTAGCGGTTATCGGTAAGAACCTCCAAAATATTTGATGCGTAATGGGGATAGGCAAATACTTTAAAACCATTAACCTCTACGATTGGCACTGTTTGATCGTTATCCTGGCCCATGCTCTGCCCCGCTCCTGCATTTATGTTGGTTGAGTACCTAACGCTCTTTCTGGCCGCTATGCCGATTGGCTCATTCACAGAGGCTTATAACTTCGGCTAATTTTATCTTTTCGGGTAAATATTCAACAAGGCTAGATTTCCTTTTCTTAAATCCATCAATAAAATCGACTTGGTTTGAAACATTGAGACCTTCAAAATTGAAAGCTAACCTGCGTCTGACAAAGACATTTCAGTTGAATAATACTCAGTAGCTATACCCCCTTCTTCCAACTGCCATGCACTTGACATGAAATCAAAAGCTTGATCGCCATAGGCTCTCATTACGACATTGCACCCTGTAATGCTTGCCGGCATTTTTAGAGTTACCGAAATCCTTTGCCAGACATTTTTTAGATTTCCATCAGCAACTTTCTTAGCCTGATTGGGAAGGTCAAACGACAGATCAACCCCCTGCCCCCTAAAGTCGTTTGGAAGCCAGATATACGCTGACGCCGTATATGTTTTTTCCGGCTCAATAGGTAAGTGGTTGAAGCAACCAACGTTTTGATCCGGCGTGTGTGCGTTATCGTCCCTGAAATGCTGCATCACAGCGTCCCCTGGAACTACAGCCGGGGAAAATTGAATCTTAACCGGAATCTTCGATTGCTCTCCGTGATGCCACGATTGGGAAAAGTCTTTAGAACTCGGTATTAAATTTATTGATTCTGCAATTTCAAGGCCATGCTTATGAATAATTCGGCGCATTGCCGCTAAGCTTCGCGATGCTTGAAGGCCATTTTTGAGGGCATCTTGATAACGAGCATCAGCATTACCCCAAAGATACTCAAGCTCCTTCAATCTCCTCCACTCATCCTTGATCAACCCTAAATTTATGTATTCGTTTACGTTCTGCTGAAGAATTTTTGGAAAACTACTGTCAATTCTGCAAAAGCGCAGTATCTTTGAATTTCCAACGGCACGAAGCGCTAGCATCTGATCCTGCAAAACCCGATCATCCCACATGCTACGTTGCCAGCCATCGGTATGCGAATATGCTAAAAGCTTTTTTTTGACCTGATCTGCGCCACCAGCAAATGTGAAATGCCAACCAGAATTTTTTAAATAGTGGTTCTTTCCAGAAAATTTTTCAAAAAAAGGTAATTCATTCGTTCGTGGAAAATTATAATCCTGAATGGAACAATCCAAATTCCATGTATAGGCAAACGGCTTGCGCCAACCACCATCCATTGCACACATATTGAGGTAGAACTGGAACATTGGCATATCGAGGAGAAAATATCCTGAGTTATTTCTCATATACTCAATCGCCAGTGGACTAACTATCTCGTCGCAGTCTGAAATGATAACGACATCGTCGGCTGATAGATCATTTAAACCCCTTCTAAGGGCGTTCCGCTGATGATGCTCACGCCCCCACACAACACCTTCACTTTCAGGCGACTCCAAATCAGTCCGTTTTTCCATATCATCAACTATGACATGAATGATTTTATCCCCAAAAGCAGAAAATTCCGCCTTATTTTCCTGAAAATACAGGGGCTTTGGCTTCCCTTGGAATGTGAGAGTTGATTCCGCAATGACAAAAAAATCGACGTAATCATACAGTTCCTTGAAGCGAATTTTCAGAATTTCAAGTTCATTGTAGAAAATAAAGCAGTCGTATATTTTTTTAGACAGCACGTGCACCCCTTTCCATCCATACACGGTTCAAGTTCAAGCAGCGCCTCAAGCCCGTGCCACTCTATGGAAGTGCCTCTTAGTGTCAGTCAATAAAAATCCGGTCAAAGTCGATCAGCCGAACCGAATTTGACGCCCGCCGGGATACGCGCCTTTGCGCTCAGGTAATGTGAGAATCGGTACATCGTGGGGCGGGGGTGACCCTCAAGAGGCAAACCGTCCACGGGTCCTGATACAAGCCGCTTCACGCGCCGCTGCCGCGTTAGAGTGGCTTGACAGGCGCCAGCGCAATAGCGTCAGATGCTGCAAAGAGGTTTTGCGTCTAACGGCTCCGGCCGTGCTTGTTGGTTCTCAAAAACAACTAGTCGAAATGGACACGGACCATGGAGGATACGGCCAATTATTGGGTTTTGTTGGTCTACGCCGTTGCCGTGATCGGATTGGTCGCGGGGATGGTAGGTGTGTCCTTTGCCCTCGGCCAGCGCCACATGCAGCGTGCCACCCGTGAGCCGTTCGAATCCGGAATCGTTCCGGTGGGTTACGGGCGGTTCCGGCTACCCATCCAGTTCTATCTGGTCGCCATGTTCTTCGTTATTTTCGACCTCGAAGCGGCATTCCTCTACGCCTGGGCCACCGCGGTCCGGGCTGCGGGATGGAGCGGCTACCTCGTGATTCTGGTTTTTATCGCCGCCCTGCTGGCAGCTCTCGTTTATCTCTGGCGCGCCAAAGCGCTCGACTGGGGGCCGCGCCCACGGCAACTCCCCCGGCCAAGGCACGGGTGACGCCATGCGCTTTTCAATCACAAAAGCAGACTCCGGACGCTTGGTCTCAACCACAGCACCTTATCTGCGCGGGCCCCAGCCCAGCAGCAATCCAGCCGGCCCGCAGGAAGGCGGCACTTTCACCGAGGCGGTGCGCCGCAACCTGGCTCTCACCAAGCTTGAGGACATGATTGCCTGGGGTCAGAAATACTCGGTCTGGCCATTCAACTTTGGGCTCTCTTGCTGCTATGTCGAGATGGCGACTGCCTTTACCAGCAAGTTTGACATCGCACGCTTCGGCTCCGAGGTGCTGCGTGCCACGCCGCGCCAGGCCGACCTGATGGTTATTTCCGGCACTGTGTTCGTGAAAATGGCGCCCGTGATTAAATGGCTCTACGACCAGATGCTTGAGCCGCGCTGGGTCATCTCAATGGGCGCCTGCGCCAATTCGGGCGGCATGTACGATATCTATGCCGTGGTCCAGGGCGCTGACAGCTTTTTACCTGTCGATGTCTATGTACCAGGCTGCCCGCCGCGCCCAGATGCGCTCCTTGAAGGGCTGATGCTGCTGCAGCGCTCGATCGGCACCGATCGCCGGCCGCTAAGCTGGATGGTCGGGCCGCAGGGCGTCGAAAAGGTCGAGCGGCCAAACTTCCGTGACCTCAAGCGCGAGGCGCGCCAGGCCGCGACTGATCTCCCCTCGCCGGACCACGTGTAGGAGACGCCGTGCTGACCGACGCCGACAGCATCCACGTCACCGGCGCCGAACAGATTATCCTGCGCGACCTGCACCAGCGATTCGGGCCAACCGCTATCACCGTCCAGAAAACAATTGACCAGATCCCGACCTTTTGGGTCGACCGCGCCATCGTGCACGACGTGCTCAAGCATCTGCGGAGCGGCGCCGAGCGGTCCTTTCGCGTCCTGTACGACCTGACAGCCGTTGATGAGCGGCTGCGCGTCCACCGCGAGGGACTGCCGCCGTCCGATTTCACGGTGGTTTACCACCTCATCTCCTTCGAGCGGAACGACGACATTCGCATCAAGGTGCCGCTGAAGGAAGGCGCCCTTGAAGTGCCAACCGCCGCCGATATCTGGCCGAACGCGAACTGGTACGAGCGCGAGGTGTGGGATTTGTTCGGCCTGCGCTTTGCCGGGCATCCGAATCTGCGCCGCATCCTGACGCCGCCAACCTGGACCGGCCACCCGCTCCGCAAGGACCATGTCGCGCGCGCCACTGAGATGGACCCGTACGTGCTCACCGAGGAACGTGAGCTTACCGAGCAGGAAGCGCTGCGCTTCAACCCTGAGGAGTGGGGCATGAAGCGGCACAGCAAGACCGCCGATTTCATGTTTCTCAATCTCGGCCCCAATCACCCTAGCGTGCACGGCGTGTTCCGCATCATCCTGCAACTCGAGGGCGAAGAAATCATCGATGCAGTGCCGGAGATTGGCTTTCATCATCGTGCCGCCGAGAAGATGGGCGAGCGCCAGACTTGGCACACCTACATCCCCTACACCGACCGCATCGATTATCTCGGCGGGGTGATGAATAATTTTCCTTATGTAATGGCGGTCGAGAAGCTGGCCGGCATCACCGTGCCGCCGCGTGCGCAGATGATCCGGATCATGCTCGCCGAATTATTCCGCATGGCCAGCCACCTCGTCTTTTACGGAACCATGTCGCAGGATGTTGGGCAGCTTTCGCCGGTGTTTTATATGTTCGCCGACCGTGAGCGGGTTTTCCACATCATTGAGGCAATCTGCGGCTTTCGCATGCACCCGGCTTGGTTTCGCATCGGCGGCGTGGCGGCTGATTTGCCGCAAGGCTGGGACACGATGATCCGTGACTATCTGGACTACCAGCCCAAACGCCTCGACGAATACCACAAGCTCGTCATGCAGAACCGTATTTTTAAGGCCCGTACGGTTGGTGTTGGGGCTTATACGCTGGAGGAAGCATATGATTGGGGCGTTACCGGCCCTGGCCTGCGCGCCTGCGGTTTGGAATGGGACTACCGCAAGCAGCGCCCGTATTCTGGCTATGACCAGCTCGATTTTGAAATCCCCACCTGCAACAATGGCGACTGTTATGACCGCGTCGTCGTCCATATCGAGGAAATGCGCCAGAGCCTGCGCATCATCCGCCAATGTCTGGATAACATGCCGCCCGGCCCTTACCGCTCAGCACACAAACTCGCGACACCGCCGCTGCGGGACAACACAATGCACGACATTGAAACCCTGATCACGCATTTTCTCAATGCAAGCTGGGGGCCGGTGTTGCCGCCAGGAGAGGCGATGGTCAGCATCGAGGCAACCAAGGGCATCAACGGCTATTATCTCACCGCCGATGGCAACAGCAATTCCTACCGCACCCGTATTCGCACCCCTTCGTTCCCGCACTTGCAGATGATCCCGCTGATCAGCCGCGGCGCCTATGTTGCCGACCTGATCGCGATTCTCGGCAGCATTGATTTCGTGATGGCCGATGTCGACCGCTGATCAATCCTCCCCGGACGCGCCATTGGACGCCGCACTTCGTCAGGAGATTACAGCCGCTGTGCAGCACGCCGAATATAAACGCGCTGCAAGCACCGACGCTTTGAAGCTGGTGCAAAAGCGCTTTGGTTATATCTCCGATAAGCACTTGGCCGAGGTAGCCGCCATCCTGGGAATGACGCCGGCTGAGCTTGATGCTGTCGCCACCTTCTACAATCTGATCTTCCGCCGCCCGGTCGGACGCCACGTTATTCTGTTGTGCGACAGCGTCGCCTGCTGGGTGATGGGCGAAGCCGCCGCGCGTGCGCAGTTGCGCGAACGCCTCGGCATCAAGCCAGGCGAGACGACGGCAGATGGCCGCTTCACGTTATTGCCGATTGTCTGCCTTGGCCATTGTGACCACGCGCCGGCGATGATGGTGGACGAGGACCAGTACGGCGATCTCAACGCCGCGCGGCTGGATGCCATCCTCGATGGGTACAAGTGAGGATGATGATGGAAAAGCCACTCACCGCATTGATCCAACCCGACGGCACACCGCTTGACATCACCGGCTATGAGCGCGCCGGTGGCTACCAGGCGTTACGCAAGGCGCTGACCATGACGCCGGAAGCCATCATCGGCGAGGTCACGCGCTCGAAACTACGTGGCCGCGGCGGCGGCGGATTCGCGACCGGGCGCAAATGGGACGCAGTGCCGCGGGGTGCCGATGCGCCGCGCCAGCGTTACCTCGCCGTCAACGCCGATGAGATGGAACCCGGCAGCTTCAAGGACCGGCTGTTGCTGGAACAAACGCCGCACCAAATGATCGAATCGGTCATCATCAGCGCCTTCGCGATTCAGGCTTCAATTGCCTACATCTTTGTGCGGGCCGAATATGTGTTGTCGATCAACCGGCTAGTCCGTGCCGTCGCCGAAGCTGAGGCAAAAGGTTATGCTGGCGCCAACATTCTGGGCTCCGGTTACGCGCTCACCATCCATGTGCATGCCAGCGGCGGGCGCTATATCTGCGGCGAATCAAGCGCCCTGCTCACCGCGCTCGAGGGCCGCCGCCCGATCCCGCGCGCCCGACCGCCGCGCTCAGCGTCCAGCGGGCTTTGGGGCAAACCAAGTGTCGTCAATAATGTTGAAACGCTGTGCAATGTTCCGCACATCATTGAACGTGGCGCCGACTGGTTCCTCGGCCTCAGTCACAGCACAGACGGCGGCACCAAGCTTTACGGCATGAGCGGGCGGGTGAAACGGCCCGGCCTGTGGGAACTTCCCCTCGGCACGCCCCTCAATGAAATTCTTGAGGAACATGCGGGCGGGATGCAGGACGGTTACGAATGCCGGGCGGTGCTGCCGGGCGGCGCTTCCTCCGCCTTTATCATGGCTGCTGATTTTAATGTCGCCATGGATTTCACTTCGGTTCAAAAAGTCGGCAGTGCGCTTGGCACCGGCAATATTATGGCGCTCGATGACCGGCGCTGCCCGGTCGGCATGTTGCGCAACCTCGAGCATTTCTTCGCGCAGGAATCTTGCGGTTTTTGCACGCCCTGCCGTGATGGCCTGCCCTGGGTGGAGCGGATTCTCGCGGCGATCGAGGACGGCGAGGGCCGGCCTGAAGATCTCGATACACTCGCCCGCCACACGATCTTCCTCGGTTCGGACTTCACTTTTTGTGACCTGGCACCTGGCGCCATGCAGCCGCTGGCCAGCGGGCTGAAGCATTTCCGCGCCGAGTTTGAGCAGCATATCAGCGAAAAATGCTGTCCCTGGCACGATTCCGCAGGAGGTTGGGCATGACGAATTTCCTGGTCGACGGCAAACCATGTAGCGGCAAGCCGGACGAAAATCTGCTGCAGGCCTGCCTCGCCGCCGGGCTCGATCTGCCGTATTTCTGCTGGCATCCCTCACTCGGCTCGGTCGGCGCCTGCCGGCAATGCGCGGTCAAGCAATATGCCAATGAGGATGACAAAACCGGGCACATGGTGATGGCCTGCATGACGCCCGTTACCGAAGGTGCGCGCTATTCGCTTGAAGATCCCCAAGCCGCTGCATTCCGTGCAAGTGTGATTGAGTGGCTGATGATCAACCATCCGCATGATTGTCCGGTCTGCGAGGAAGGCGGCGAGTGCCACCTGCAAGACATGACGATGATGACCGGGCACGCCTACCGGAGCTACCGCTTCACCAAGCGCACCCACCGCAACCAGAATCTTGGGCCGTTTATAAAGCATGAAATGAATCGCTGCATCGCCTGCTATCGCTGCACGCGCTTCTATCGCGATTACGCCGGCGGGCGCGATCTCGACGTATTTGCCGCCCATGATCACGTCTATTTTGGCCGCCATGAAGACGGCACCTTGGAGAGTGAGTTCAGCGGCAATCTGGTTGAAATCTGCCCGACCGGGGTGTTCACCGACAAGACTTTCTCGGCACGCTACGCCCGCAAATGGGATATGCGCGGCGCCCCCTCGGTTTGCACGGGCTGTGGGCTGGGTTGCAACACCACCGTCAACGAACGCGCAGGCGAAGTGCGGCGCATCGTCAATCGCTATAACGGGTCAGTGAACGGCTATTTTCTGTGCGATCGCGGCCGCTTCGGCTACGGCTTCGTCAACGCGCCCGAGCGCATCCGCATGCCGCTGGTGCGCGGCGCGGATGGCAAACAAACAGCGGTGAGCCACGAGGATGCAATATCACATTTCGCCGCCATGCTTGGCGCGGGCGGCCGGATCATCGGCATCGGCTCGCCGCGCGCCTCGCTGGAATCCAATTTCGCGCTGCGCACCTTGGTCGGGGCGGAGAATTTCTATCTCGGATTCAGCGCGCATGAAGGACGCATGCTGAGTCTGATAGCCAATATTCTAAGCTCCCGTGCATTACATATCCCCTCGCTGCGTGACGTAGAACATGCTGATACCGTCTTGGTCCTTGGCTCTGACCTGCCGAACGCAGCGCCTCGTGCCGCGCTCGCGGTGCGGCAGGCGGTGCGCGGCGCGGCATTTGAACTGGCCACTAAAGCCAATATTCCCCATTGGCAGGATGGCGGGGTGCGCACCGTCGCGGGCGAAGCGCTGAGCCCGTTGTTTGTCGCCACACCGGCAACCACCCGGCTTGACGATATCGCGCACACCGCCTTGCGTGCCGCTCCCGCCGATATCGCGCGGCTGGGTTTCGCGGTTGCCGCCTGCATCGACCCGGCCGCGCCCGCGGTTGCTGGTTTGTCTGCCGATCTTGCTGCGCAGGCCCGCATGATTGCCGACGCATTGCTGGCCGCCGAACGCCCGCTGATTATCTCCGGTGTTGAGGCCGGCGAGATCAGCATGATCCAGGCCGCAGCGAACATCGCTTTAGCGCTCCGTGCTCGCCAAAAATCCGTTGCGCTGATGCTGAATGTTCCCGAATGCAACAGCCTGGGCCTGGCGCTGATGACAAACGGCCAAACCAATTTTGAGGCGGCGCTTGCCACACCGGCCGCACTGGTAATTGTGCTTGAGAACGAGCTTTCCCGGCGCACTGGAAACATGGCGATCGACGCGGCA
Organism: Acidocella sp.; assembly: GCA_031291755.1. GTDB lineage: Bacteria > Pseudomonadota > Alphaproteobacteria > Acetobacterales > Acetobacteraceae > Acidocella. The sequence goes on from JARLIK010000010.1 coordinate 95,890, forward strand.
CTCAGCGCCGCGCGCCTGGTGGTGCTCGACCATAGCGAAAGCCCCACCACGCAGCGTGCCGAACTGGTACTGCCGGCCGCAAGTTTTGCGGAATCGGGCGGCACGCTGGTGAGCAGCGAGGGCCGCGCCCAGCGTTTCTACCAGCCGATCTTCACTGAGAACGATATCGGCGCGGCCTGGCGCTGGCTCAGCGATGCCTGCCGGGCCGCTGAGAACAATGAATGCGAAGGCTGGAGCACGGAAGACGATATCGTTGCCGCCCTGGCCGATGCATTGCCGTGCTTCTCAGCGCTTCCCGACACTGCGCCTTCAGAGGATTTTCGCGTTGCTGGTTGCAAAATCCCCAGTGAGCCACACCGCTTTTCCGGCCGCACGGCGATGCACGCGGGCCGCAACGTGCGGGAGCCAAAGCCGCCGGTGAGTGCTGATTCACCCTTCAGCACCACCATGGAAGGCTATTATGGCGGCGAAGTGCCTCCGGCATTGCTGCCGTTCTTCTGGGCGCCATCCTGGAATTCGGTGCAGTCAGTTAACAAATTCCAAACCGAGATCGGTGGTGCGCTCGCAGGGGGCGATCCCGGCGTACGGCTGCTGGAGGCACGCACTGAAGCGGCGCTGGCATATTATACCGGCGTTCCCGAGAGCTTCGCGCCACGTCCGGACATGTGGCTCGCGGTCATGTTGCCTCGCGTATTCGGCGACGAAGAGCAAAGCGCACGCGCTGCACCGATCCGCGAACGCATGACGCCGCCATTGCTCGCGCTCAATGACAAGGATGCAGCAATGATTGACGCCACAGCGGGCCAACTACTCGAATGCGAGATGGATGGTGAGCTTCAGAGCCTGGTACTTGAAATTCAACCCAAGCTGCCGCGCGGCGTGGCGGGCGTCGCGGGTCTCGCAGCGAAGGCCCACGCAATGCCTGCCTGGATCCGTATCACCAAAGCCGAGCCGGGTACGCCATGAGCAACCCTAACGACATCATCCCAGGCTTGCTGAACATCATTCTTGGCCTCGCCTTCCTGATGATGATGGCGGCTTTGCTGACCTGGGTCGAACGCCGGCTGCTCGGTTTCTTGCAGGACCGGCCTGGACCCAACCGTGCCGGACCGTCCGGCTCGCTACAGGTCGTCGCCGACGGCATCAAACTCCTGTTCAAGCAGGATTGGATCCCGCCCTTTGCCGATCCCGGCGTTTTTGTCCTGGCACCTGCCATCGCCATGGTCACGGTCATGCTCGCCATCGCCGTGATCCCGGCAACACCGGCGATCGGCATCATCGGCAATCTCAATGTCGGTTTGCTGTTTTTCCTCGCCATGAGCGGGCTCGGTGTCTATTCGGTTGTGCTCGCGGGCTGGTCGTCGAACAACAAATTCTCGCTGCTGGGCGGCGTACGCGCCGCAGCACAGATGGTTAGCTACGAGGTGTTCATGGGCCTCTCACTGGTCGGCGTGGTGATGCTCTCAGGCTCGTTCAACCTCACCGATATTGTCCATAGCCAGCGGCATCTATGGTACGTGGTGCCGCAGTTTATCGGTTTCGTCATCTTCTTCATGGGCGGTATTGCTGAGACGCATCGGCTGCCGTTCGATCTCCCTGAAGGCGAGAGCGAGCTGGGCGCCGGATTCCACACCGAATATTCAGGCATGAAGTTCGGCATGTTCTTCGTCGGCGAATATATCGGCATCATGCTGGTTTCTGCAATGACAACGGTGTTGTTCCTAGGCGGCTGGTACGGGCCGTTCCTGCCGCCATTCATGTGGTTCGGCATCAAAACCGGCCTTCTCGTCGCCTTCTTCATCCTGCTGCGCGCCGCCCTGCCACGGCCGCGCTACGATCAGTTCATGGCCTTCGGCTGGAAGCTGCTGCTGCCGCTCACGCTTATCAACATCCTGGTTACCGGCGCGCTTATGCTCGCCGGGCCAGTTCCATCTTAGGGGAGACTACGATGCTGAGTTCAGTACGTACGCTCTGGTACACCTTCCTGCATTTGTTCCAGCGTAACGTTACGGTCCCTTATCCCGAGCAGATGCCCTACCTCGCGCCACGCACACGCGGCCGGATTATACTCAGCCGCGACCCAGACGGCGAGGAGCGCTGCGTTTCCTGTTATCTCTGCGCGGTGGCTTGCCCGGTTGATTGCATCAGCTTGCAAAAAACCGAAGATGAGGGGCGCTGGTACCCTGAATTTTTCCGCATCAACTTCTCCCGCTGCATCTTCTGCGGCTTCTGCGAGGAGGCCTGCCCAACCTACGCAATCCAACTCACCCCCGACTTCGAGATGAGCGAATATATCCGGCAGAACCTCGTGTATGAGAAAGAGGATTTGCTCATCAGCGGCACCGGCAAATATCCCGACTACAGCTTCTATCGCGTCGCCGGCCTGGCAATTCCCGGCAAGGACAAAGGCGAGGCCGAGGGCGAACGCAAACCCATCGACATCCGCAGCCTGATGCCATGAACATCACCTTCGATATCTCGGCGATCGTGGCAGTGCTGGCGACTTTGATGATGATCACGCGCCCCTCGGCGGTGCATGCGCTGCTCTACCTCACCGTTTCCTTGCTTGCAGCAGCACTGGTGTTCTTCGTCCTCGGCGCACCGTTCGCCGCCGCCCTTGAAGTCATCATCTATGCCGGCGCCATCATGGTGCTGTTCGTGTTCGTCATCATGATGCTGAATATCGGAGAAGCGGCGGCGGCGCTGGAAAGCACCTGGCTGCAGCCATCGACCTGGATCGGCCCCTCGGTGCTGGCGTTGCTGCTCGCCATCGAGCTTGGCTCGCTTGCCGCAACCGGCAGTTTAGCACACCCCGCGGGCGCGGTGGTCAACGCCCAGGCAGTCGGCATCGCATTGGTCGGCCCATATATGCTAGCGGTCGAAATCGCCTCCTTCCTGCTGCTGGCTGCCTTAGTTGCCGCGTTCCATTTGGGGCGCGCGGTTATGAGGGAGGATTAGGGCGATGGCGACAGTCCCGCTCGATCAAGGTCTGCTGCTGGCCGCGATCCTGTTCGCGCTGGGCCTGACCGGCGTTCTGGTCCGGCGCAACTTGCTATTCATGCTGATGTCGCTTGAGGTGATGCTGAATGCCGCAGGTATCGCCTTCATCGTTGCCGGTGCGCGCTGGGCGGCGCCGGATGGCCAGATCATGTTCATCCTCGTGCTCACCTTCGCCGCCGCCGAAGTTTCGGTCGGCCTGGCGCTCATTCTGTTGATGCATCGGCGCAACCCCACGCTTGATGCCGATGCCGGCGACCGGCTGAGGGGATAGGCACATGCACGAACTTCTCTGGCTGGTCCCCTTACTCCCGCTGCTCGGTTCGGCAACTCTCATGCTGGGTGCTGGGCGGCTTTCAATCCGTACCGAGGCCACCATCGGGGCGCTCTCGGTCGGGCTCGCCGCCATTCTTGCCTTCAGCATCGCTGCCGGGTTCTTGGCCGACCCGCCGGCAGGTTCGGTATATCAGCAAACATTGTGGCATTGGCTCAATGTTGGTGGTTTCTCAGCGGAAATGGGCCTGCGCCTCGATCCGCTCTCACTGGTGATGATGCTGGTGATCACCGGCGTCGGCTTCCTCATCCATCTATTCGCCACCGAGTATATGGAAGGCGAGGAAGGTTATGGCAGGTTCTTCGCCCATCTGAACTTGTTCGTCGCGGCCATGCTGCTGCTGGTGCTGGCCGACAATTTCCTCGCGCTCTACACCGGCTGGGAAGGTGTTGGGCTTGGCTCCTATCTGCTCATCGGTTTCTGGTGGCGCGCCCCCGCCAACGGCCTCGCCGCCCGCAAGGCGTTTATCGTCACGCGCATCGGCGACACCGCTTTGTTGCTAGGCCTGCTGCTGATCGCCAGCCAACTCGGCACACTCAACATCGCGGACGCGATGCAGCATGCCACGCAAAGCTGGCCAGTTGGCTCCCATCTCGCCACGCTGGCGGCCTTCCTGCTGCTCGGCGGCGCGGTCGGCAAATCGGCGCAATTGCCGTTGCAAACCTGGCTGCCCGATGCAATGGCCGGCCCGACACCCGTCAGTGCGCTAATCCACGCCGCGACGATGGTGACCGCAGGTGTCTATCTCATCGCCCGCACGCACGCGCTGTTCCTGCTGGCACCTGCGGCGTTATTAACCGTCGGCATCATCGGCGGCGCGACATTGCTGCTCGCGGGCTTCAGCGCACTCGCGCAAAACGACATCAAACGCATCCTGGCTTATTCAACCATGAGCCAGATCGGCTACATGTTCCTCGCCCTCGGCGTCGGCGCCTGGGACGCGGCGTTGTTTCACTTGATGACCCACGCCTTCTTCAAGGCGCTGCTATTCCTGTCAGCCGGCGCCATTACGATGCGGCTGCATCACGAGCAGGATATTTTCAAATTGGGCGGCCTGGCGCGACGTCTGCCGGTGGCGTTCTGGAGCTTCCTGATCGGCAGCGCCGCCCTCGCCGCGTTGCCGCTGGTTACGGCAGGCTTCTACAGTAAGGAGGCTATTCTGTCCGGCGCCTGGGCGGACGGCACCAGCGGGCGCGTGCTGTGGCTGGCCGGTGTAGTCGGCGCCTTCATGACCGGGCTTTATATTTTCCGCGCCGTGTTCATCGTATTTTTCGGCGAGGAACACGGCCATGTCAGCGGCCGTTACGGCTGGCGCATTATCACGCCGCTCGCCGTGCTGTCGGTGCTCGCGGTGCTGGGCGGCTTGATCGAGCTACCGCCGATCTTCGGACACGTCACGCTGCTCTCGAACCTGCTGGCCCCTGTGCTGCCCGCCACCAGGGAAGTGACGGACATCACACCGCTGCTGCTGGCCAGCCTCGCGGCGTTGCTTGGTATTGCATTGGCCGCAGTATTTTATTGGCGCCCCACACAGCGGCCAACCGAAACACCGCTCTGGCGCTTCTGGCACGCCGCCGGCGGGTTTGACTGGCTGTACGACCGCGTACTGGTCCGCCCGGTGCTATGGGCGGCACGGGTGAATAGCGATGATTTTATCGACAGTTTTTACGACTTCATCGCCTGGTTGACGAAGGCGGTTCATCAACAAGTGCGCCGAACCCAAAACGGGCGCGTCCGCTGGTACACAGCCGGTCTTGCCATCGGCTCGGTGTCACTCATCGCAATGGCGGTGCTGCTATGACCCTGGTCTGGCTCCTCCTCATACCAGCCATTGGCGGCGTGCTCGCCTGGATGGCAGGTGGGCGGCATCCGGATTTTCCGCGCTGGATTTCGCTGCTGGTGCTGGCAATCGACTTCTTCATTGCATTGTCACTAATCGGCCCTGCTATGTCTGCCGGCCACACCGCTTGGATCGCGAGTTTCGAACGGCCCTGGATTCCCCAACTCGGCATCTCTTTCGAACTCAATCTCGACGGGCTGAGCCTGTTGCTCATTCTGCTCACCATCGCGCTGGGGTTCATTTCGGTGGTGATTTCCTGGACCGAGATCACCGACCGGGTGGGCCTGTTCCATGCCAACCTGCTTTGGTCCGTCACCGGCGTCATCGGCGTGTTTTTGGCGCTGGATCTGTTCCTGTTCTTCTTCTTCTGGGAATTGATGCTGGTGCCGATGTATTTCCTGATCGCCCTATGGGGCCACGAGCACCGCTTCTATGCCGCGATCAAATTCTTCATCTTTACTCAAGGCAGCGGCCTGATCATGCTGGTAGCGATCCTGGTGCTAGTGTTTGTGCATCAGCAGGCGACCGGCCATTTCACCTTCGACTACTTGGCGCTACTCGGCACCAAGATGAACCCCACCGTCGCCTTCTGGCTGATGCTCGGGTTCTTCATCGCCTTTGCGGTGAAGCTGCCGGCAGTGCCATTCCATACCTGGCTGCCGGATGCCCATACCGAGGCGCCAACGGCAGGCTCCGTGTTGCTCGCAGGCATTTTGTTAAAAACCGGTGCTTACGGTTTAATCCGCTTCGTGGTGCCGCTGTTCCCCGATGCCGCCCATGCGTTTGCGCCCTACGCCATGGCGCTCGGCGTGATCGGGATTCTTTACGCCGCCCTGCTGGCTTATGGGCAAAACGATATGAAGCGGCTGGTGGCCTATAGCAGCGTCAGCCATATGGGCTTCGTGCTGCTCGGCGTGTTCGCCTGGAATACGCTGGCACTGCAAGGTGTGGTGATCCAAATGCTGGCACACGGCGTCAGCACCGGCGCGCTGTTCATTCTGGTCGGTGCGTTGCAGGAGCGTATCCACACCCGCGACATGCGGCTGATGGGCGGGCTGTGGGGCAGTATTCCGCATCTGTCGGCATTCGGCATGGTGTTTGCCATCGCCTCGCTCGGGCTGCCGGGACTTGGCAACTTCATCGGAGAGTTCCTGATCCTGCTTGGCAGTTTCCAGGTCAGCGTGCCGTTGACCGTGATCGCGGCCATTGGGCTGGTCGCCGGGGCAGCCTACGCGCTGCTGCTGGTGCAACGGGCCTTTCACGGCAATGCCACGCCGCATGCTGAGACTGCTGTGAAGCCGCACGATCTCACCGCGCCGCATCTCGTGGTAATGGCGGGGCTGTTCCTCGCCATCCTCGGGCTTGGCCTGTATCCGCAGCCGGTGTTCGACCAGGTGGCAGCGGGGCTGGCGGTGCTGCAACATGACGGCACGCCGTCGGCGGGACCGGCCACGCAATTTGCGGAGGCAGCGCCATGACCGCAGCTTCCTTCGCAGCCTTTGCACCTTTCACGCTGCTCGGCACGGTGACCATCATCGTGATGCTGCTGATCGCCATCCGCCGCAGCCATAAACTCGCTGCGTTCTCCACCATCATCGGCTTGGTGCTGTGCTGTATCGCGCTGCCGTTCGCGGCGCCCACATCCCCCGTTCAGGTGACGCCTTTATTCGTTATTGACGGCACCGCGCTGTTTTATGCGGGGTTGGTGCTCGGCTCGGCGCTGGTTGTTGCCATCCTCTCCTACGCCTATCTCGACAGCACGGCGCACGGGCCGCGCGAGGAATATTATCTGCTGCTGCTCACAGCAACACTCGGCGCCGCGGTGCTGCCGGCGAGCGTGCACTTCGCCTCCTTCTTCCTCGGCCTTGAGACGCTTAGTATCTCGCTGCTCGGACTGATCGCCTATGCCAGCCCGCGCGCGACAGCCGCTGAGGCTGGCATCAAATATCTCATCCTCGGCGGCGCTTCCTCCGCCTTCCTGCTGTTCGGCATGGCGCTGATTTATGCCGATCTGGGCACCATGTCGTTCGCCCGCATCGGCGCGCTGGCCCAAGCGGGAGACCCGCATAATCTCTACCGGCTGGCCGGCGTCGCGATGATTCTCATCGGTGTCGCCTTCAAACTCTCGCTGGTGCCATTCCACATGTGGACACCCGATATTTATGAAGCCGCACCGGCACCAGTTACGGCCTTCGTCGCGGTGGTCTCGAAGATCGCCGTGTTCGCGGTGATATTGCGCTATTTCATCCTCGCCGAAGGCCAGGCCGACGCTTCGCTGCGCATGGGCTTGGCCATCATCGCGATCCTCTCGATGCTCGGCGGCAATCTGCTGGCGCTGCTGCAAAACAACGTCAAGCGCATGCTTGCCTATTCCTCGATCGCTCATCTCGGCTATCTGCTGGTCGCCTTTCTTGCAGCAGGGACCTTAGGGATTGAAGCTGCCGCGTATTATTTGGCCGCTTATGCGGTGACCAGCCTCGGCGCCTTCGGCATCGTCGGGCTGCTCAGCACGCCGGCTTCAGGGCGCGATGCCGACCAGCTCGATGACTATCGCGGCCTGTTCCGCACCCGCCCGTTTCTGGCAGCCAGCCTTGCCTTGATGCTGCTCTCGCTGGCCGGAATTCCGCCGACAATGGGCTTCATCGGTAAATTCTATCTCATCGTCGCAGGCGTCGGCACCGGATTATTCTGGCCGGTGGCGGCGCTTGTCCTCGGCAGCGTGATCGGGCTGTATTATTACCTGCGCGTGCTGGTCGCCATGGCGATGCCGGTGCCGGTGCCAGCCGAGTCCACCGCACCCGTGCCCGTTTCGGTGCCATTATTTGGCACTGCAGTAATCGCAGCGCTGCTGGTGTTGCTGGTAGCCCTCGGCACCTATCCGGCGCCCGCCATCGCGCTGATCCGGATGACGGTCGGCTGATCGAACGAAATTTCTACCGCTGTGCATTTTGCATGGCTTGACGGCGATTTCCAGAATCAATGCGCTACATAGGACAGCGCAAAAAGCGCATAGTCACCGTTAGTATATTAGGCATATCCGTCACAAAACGCGGAGAGAAAAATATGACAACCATCCGCCATATTCTCGATGAAAAAGGTTGGGGAACAGTTGTTCTCAGCGGCCAGCGAACGATTCCGCAAGTGGCAAAATTTCTTACCGCCAAACGGATCGGCGCAGCTCCCGTGGTCGACGATCACGGTGTTCTAGTCGGCATGCTTTCAGAGCGTGACATCATGCGTTTCGTCAGTGAACTCGGTGAGGATACCAAAAAACAGACCGCCGCCGATCTGATGACGCCGCTTGTTGCCTCATGCACACCCGAAAGCACGATCCTGGACGCCATGCTGCTAATGACCAACAAGCGTTGCCGCCATCTGCCGGTTTTCGAGGATGGCGCCCTCGTCGGCATTGTAAGCATCGGCGATCTCGTGAAAGCGCGGCTGGAAGAGGCCGAATTCGAAGTCGCTTCACTACGTGCCTATATCACTTCTTAGCTCAACTTCGGCGTTTGGACATGCTCTCGAGCATGTCGCAGCAAATCCCGATCAGTGATTCACTGCCGTATTGGCGCCAGAACGCGGCAGACCAGCCAAAGAACGGCACCAGATTCACTAACGGTGCACTAGGGCGCGGACATGCAAAAGGCCCCTTGTTAGGGGCCTTAATACGTTGATTTGATTTAGATATTTGGTTGCGGGACCTGGATTTGAACCAGGGACCTTCAGGTTATGAGCCTGACGAGCTACACGGTAAACACTTGATTTTATTATATAAAATATTGATTTATGCAGAGAAGCGCTAAATTTGGCGCTAATTCGAGAAGCTCTAGCATTATACCGAACTAAAATCATAATTCCTATACACCGTATTGCATTTCACCAAATTTTGTCTCCAAAACCGTTAGGCGCCTGCGCCAACGTTTCTTACGCCCGCTTTGCGACCGCCACCGTGGGAAGAAGTTTGAGATGACGTTTGCCCACCCAAAGCGTATTCTGCATCTCAACCGGCTACGCTCACGTGGTCCATCGAATACCATATACCTAATTCTCTACCTTTCTCAATTGTATACCTCTGGCCCAATTTGCCGACATCAGACAGGCGGCTTTGGGCCTTATCGCATTCCGATGCACCACTTCCGAAACTGAAACCAATTATTCTCGCCAGCCATAAGTTTTTGAAATTCAGAAACTTCTACAAAGAATTGTAACCTTTAACATTGAAAAATGTTAGAAATTGCCTAAAATCTGACCATAAAAATTTCTCATCTCCCGCTAATCGGCTCTGTCCGTTTCAGCACATCTGGCCGGGGCAGTAGGCCTGGCATTCGTAAAGGATGACGACCACCGGCTGTCGTGCCCTTAAGGCTTGCTGCAACTGGTATCGAGCTTCACAGCTCTGTGGTAGGGACGGCACAAATGGGTTGCCTTGGACTGCCTCCGCGTTAAACTCGATCCATGATCAAATTCTGTCATGTCCTGCCATGTTTAGTATTTTTCGTGGCCGGACGGGCCTTCGCCCAGGCGACTTACACACCGCCCGTCACCCTGCTGCAGGATAACATCACTTATACTGTGCATTGGGACGGCAGTTATGATTATGAGGAAGCCATCACAAGGCGTCTGAATACCGGCGCGGCGATGCGGGACGCCGGCGAGAGCTATATTTATTACAATGGCGGTCCGGATAATGTAACGCTGCTCAACGCCTATACCCTTACTCCTGCCGGCCAGCGACTAGATGTTCTGCCTGCAAATATTCTCAACCAAACGGACGGCAGCACCGGCGACATCTATACCGATGGTAATCGCAAGGTTCTTATCTTTCCTGGCTTGTCACCCGGTGCTACCGAGCATTATCACTATATAATCAGGGATATCGGCTCATATTTTCCGGGGCAGTTTTTTACAGAAGAGAGTTTTCCGGTAAGCAGCACCACACAATCCGCTTCCGTTACCGTCACGGCACCCGCCGCATTCGACCTGTATTTCCAGGCGATAGGCATGCAAGGCGGCAAGCTGGCTCAGGCCGCGCCGGGGCAAAATAAATGGGTCTACACGCTGCATGATCAGCCGGCTGAGCCGCCCGAGGCCGGCACGATAGCGGTGACCGACTTCAGTCCAAGGCTGGATATCACGAGTTTTGCAAATTTCCAGGCCGTCGCTGCCGCCTATGAGCGGAATGCCGCCGTTAAATCTGCCGTTACTCCGGAGGTGCAAAAACTTGCGGACCAAATCACGCAGGGCCTAATCGACCCTAGGGCCAAGGCGGCAGCACTGTACAACTGGGTCAGCCAGAATATCCGCTATGTCGCCATTAATCTCGGCTATAGTGGCTATGTTCCGGCGTCTGCCGATGATACGATTAGCTCCGGCTACGGAGATTGCAAAGCGCATGTTGCGTTGCTTATCGCATTACTCGCCGCCGAAAATATTCCGAGCAGCGGCGTGCTCGTGAATTGGGGCGATCAATTTTTTGCGCCGCAGATTGCTATTCCACAGTTCAACCACATCATCACCTATATTCCGCAATTCGATCTTTACGCGGATTCAACAGCACAGTTTGCCGTCTTCGGTGAATTGCCAGCACTTGAGCGCGGCAAGCCAGCGCTCATTGTAGGCGGGCCCGGCATACTGGCGAAACTCGTGACGCTGCCCGTGACGCTCGCCATACCCGATGTCGCAACTGCCGTGACCCATGAGGTGCTGAACGCCGACGGCACGATTACCGGACATACCGACGTCCAAAATTCCGGCTTCTATGAGATGATCGACCGCGAGGGGTATGATGGGATGACACCAGGAACAAGCGCCACCACGGCCACCTTGGCGATGCAGGATTACGGCCAACTCGGAAGCGGCGATTATAGTACCACCGCTGACCCGCGTAACCTGACTAAGAATTTTACCTTCTCGATCCGTTTTTCTCTACCATCCTATGCGGCGTTGCCAGGGCCGGGCACCATACCTATCCCCTTTGGCGTGCCAACGATGCTGGCCATGTATCCAAGGCATACGGCGCTGCCCAGCTACAGCCAGGCTGTGCCGTGTCTCCCGCAGGACATCCGCCAAAAGATATTTTTAAGCTTGCCGCCCAATTTCTCCTTCAAATCCTTACCTAAGAACGTCGATTACAGCGACGCCATCGGCAGCTATACGGCGCGCTACAGAGCTTCAGGCGGCGTTGTGGAAGTAGACGAACAGCTGCTAACCCATCCCGCGGGGCCGACCTGCTCACCAGCCGAACATGTTGAGCTGCGGCAATTAAGTCTGGTTCTCAGCCGGAGTTTCCGCGCCACGATCGGCTATTAACCGCTTGCGCCGTTGTATGGATTTTGTCAGCCCATAGAGGCATAAAATGGCAATCACCACCATTACCAGGAACGGAAGATTGGATTTTCGCACGGGTACTAGCGAATTGTCCAAATGGGCACCGTGCGCCGTGAGCCAGGCAGCAGCTTCGTCCCGCGCGGTATCGATCTGCCTGCCGCGCAAATGGCCGAACGCCACCTGCATATGGACATTGGTCAGATTATAGATTTCGGAATAAGTAAAAGGAAATTTGGATGGCGCATATTCGAGCATCGAGCGGGTGATGAAGGCCCATTTCAGCTCGTTCTGATAGCTTTGCGGCACAGCTTCGCCTGTCTCGTACATGTAACCAAGATTGATTTGTGCTTCCAGGTCTCCGGCTTCGGCCCCCGCCGCCAGATATTGGAGAGCCAAATCGTAATGCCCAGCGTTCTGCAAAACCCAGCCAACATCCTCATCCCCAGCCGGATCATTCTGCCCGACAGCCTGTTTGAAGAGCTGCTCTGCGGCAGTCGTATTTTGCGCCACGCCACGCCCATCAAGATAGAGAAGCCCGAGCTTGGCCTGCGCATCGTTATTACCCTGCGCGGCGGCCAATTGATATAATTGCGCCGCCTCCGAGTCATTCTGTTCGACGCCCTGGCCGGATCTGTACATGTTGCCAAGGTTGCGCTCGCCATCGGCATTGCCTTGTGCCACAGCGACTTTATACCAATAAACAGCTTTACCGATATCCACTTTCGTGCCACGCCCAACTTCATACATCTGCCCCAAATTACTCTCACCCTGCGCATCGCCATCGCGCGCCGCAAGCGTATACCAGGCAAAAGCGATCGCTTCATTTGCAGGCACGCCTAGGCCGAGCTCATACATATAGCCGATCGTCGTTTCACCGCAGCCGCAACCGACTCGGACCGCGCTCAGAAAATTTTGTTTCGCTATAGCATAGTTCTGCGGAACGCCAAAACCGTACAGATAGATATCACCAATGCCGATATATCCTTCCGGCTCACCATACGCTGCGGCGAGGCGAAAATATGTCAGCGCTCTTGCGTAATCATGAGGAACGCCTTGGCCGAAATAATAAATATCGCCGAGGCCGTTATAACCCGCACCATCCCCTTGCGCGGCGGCGGCCTCATCCCAATGCTTGGCCTGGCCATAATCAAGCGTTGTGCCGATTCCATAATGATACACATGCCCAAGGTCGGATTCACCCGGCGCGTAGCCTTCCTGAGCCGATTGCGTGTACCAGAAGAAGGCTTTGTCATAAATCCCGCGATATTGGTACATCCGGCCCAGCACATCTTCGGCACGGCCATAATGCTGTGCCGCCGCCTCGCTGATCAACGCAAAGGCCTGGTCCTGGTTTTGCAGAACACCCCAACCGTAATAATACATTCGGCCAAGATCGGTTTCAGACACGACATCACCCAGCGCCGTGAGCTGTGTAAAAATCGGAAGTGCGGCTGCAAAATTTTGCTGATCATAATCCTTCACAGCAGTCGTTTGCGCTGCTTGCTGCACTTCCGTGAGCTGAGCGAGGGATGTGGTCTGTGCACGTGCCACAACGCCTGCGAGCACGCTGAGAAGGATTACGGCCAAGACTGGATAAATCCGCCCCATTTTGCCTCAACATATTGCTGCACCATTGAAACAAGCTAGCGGGAGGAAAACAAATCAGCAAGACCGGGGTGCCGCCGCTGGTCTCGGTGATGGCGACGCGCCGGCCAAGGCCGTCATAGGTAAAGTTGCTGACATGGCCGGTTGAGATGTTGGTGATGCTGAGCAGCCGGTTCTCGGCGTCCCAGGTGTAATTATTCACCCCGTCCGAGAGGACGTTGCCGTCGGCATCGTAGGTATAGCTTCGCCCGGTGCCGCCGCTGGGGGTCAGGCTGCCGAGCTGATTGACCAGGCCGGTATTGGTCGCGGCCCAGTTGTTGGCGGTGACCGGCTCGCCGCTCTTGCTGCTGATGAAGTCGGCGTTGTTGAGCCCATAGGTCTCGGTA
>JARLIK010000011.1 GCA_031291755.1 Acidocella sp.
ACCTACACCGCCCACATCTCGGGCAACTGGAGCGACCAGACCGGCGAAGCGGGCCTGCGCATCAAGTTCTAAGCGCAAACCAAACCAAAAAACCCCAGGGAGCCAAACTCCCTGGGGTTTTTTGTTGGGCAGCGCTGTTTAAGGGTTGCTGGCCTGCAAGGTCCTGGCAGCGTTTTGACGGATAAGATCAGCGTACCAGAAATATGACCGCTTCGGCGTGCGCTCCAGCGTGGTGAAGTCAACCTTCACCAGACCGAAGTGCCATTTCATGCCGTCATTCCATTCAAAAGAATCAAGCATCGACCAGACAAAATATCCCGACACATTCACGCCGCTATCGATGGCTTGCTTCACAAAATTCAAATGGTCGGAGATAAAGGTTATCCGCCCCATATCGTCAATATCTGAAACCTTGCTGTCATCGGCAGTGGCATAACCATTTTCAGAGATGAAGATTTCCGGTTTGCCGTAGGTGTTATGAATATGAGTCAGGATTTCAAAAATCCCGTCCGGCTCGATCGGCCAACCCATCACGGTAAAGCGGGCCGGTTCCTGCGTCGGACCGAAATTGGCACCGATTGGGCTGGCCGGGTCGGCGCGAATGTGCAGACGGTTATAGTAATTGACGCCGAGCAGGTCGATTTTCTGGTGAATATTGGCAAGGTCGCCGGTTTGGCAAAGTGGCGCAAATTCCTCCTGCACCTGCTCTGGATACGCACCGTGAAATAACGGTTTTAGCACCGAGCCGTTCCAGATGGCATCGAACCTCTGGGCGGCGGCAAGGTCGGCCTGGTTGTTGGTGCTGGAGCGGATCGGCTCGCAACATGCGACGGTGCCGATGCGCCCCGGTACATTATTCGCCCGCAGTGCCTGGATCGAGAGCCCCTGGCCAAGATTGAGATGATGCAGAGCGGCAAACCAGGAATCCTTGCCACGCAGCCCCGGCGCGTGTGAGCCCATGCCGTAGCCAAACATTGAATGCACTGCCGCCTCATTCAATATCATCCAATGGGCGATACGGTCCTTGAAATGGTGGCTGACATAGCCAGCAAACTCCCCAAGCCGTGCGGACGTGTCGCGGTTGGTCCAGCCGCCTTTGTCTTGTAGCGCTTGCGGCAAATCCCAGTGATAAAGGCAAAGCCATGGGGTAATGCCGTGCTTTTGCAGTTGCTCGACCAGGCGGTCATAAAAGGCGAAACCTTGCGGATTAGGAATATTATTGCCATCCGGAAACAGCCTGGGCCAGGAAACCGAGAAGCGGTAATTCTTGATGCCGGCCTGCGCCATGAGCGCAACGTCAGCCGGCATGTTGTGGTAATGATCACAAGCAATATCGGCATTTTGGCCTTTCGAGATATGGCCGGGCTGGTGGCAGAAAACATCCCAGATACCTGGTCCACGGCCATCTTGCTGTACCGCGCCCTCAATCTGATAGGCCGAAGAGGACACGCCAAAATTGAAATTGGGACCGAAATGGATACTGGCCGGCGGGATAGGGGACGAGGTTGCAGCAATCGCTTCGGGTAAGGCGAGTGCTTGCAGGGGCAGCGCCAAAGCGTGCCGGCGTGTCAGAGAAAAATTCATGATTGCTTTATCAATCCTTTGTCAAGCGAAGGGCTAATCAAAATATGCGCGTTGTGGTTGCGATGAACAAATGTTGGTGCCGCGTGGCAGCCGGCTTTGGTGGGATACCAAGCGGCCGTTTCAAAGATGCGCAGCGCAGCTTGATCATCCATCTTGCCGTTTTGAAGATGCGGGGATGGTTGTCAAGAGATTCTGCAAGCTGGAACTAGGGAAAATGGGTGGCCTGGCCCGCTTAAGGGGACGCGATCACCCGCCGCAATGAATACATCCGGCATTCGCCATATTTTTTTGCCATCGGTTGAATGCCGACATATTCACAGATGAACGCGCCGGGCGCGGCGCAGGCAAGCGCGGTGGCGAATTGTTCGGTTACATAAATCTCGCCAACCGGCGTTACCGGTTCGATGCGAGCGGTACGAACGACCTCCATCCCGCAGAATTTCTCGCGGTCGATCACCCGGTCGAGCCGCTTATAAAGCGGGCCGACATGGGCGCTGATCCGCATGCCCAGATCGTGCGGCAGCCCGCCTGCCGCCGCTCCCTTGGGCAGCACGGCATGCAGGGCAAAGCTGCATTCAACCGCATCCACCAGGTTCGAGAGCACGATGAATAAGCCATCGCCGGCGGTTTCGGCATATTCAGCACTTTTGATTTGCGCCAGAACATCGGCAAAGCCGCCGATGATATGCTCCAGAAACTCCAACTGCTCAAATTCAGTGAGGTTACTGAAACCATGTACATCCCCAAACAGGATAGCATGTGGCTTGCGCAGCCGGTTGGCGGGGACATCAGCCACCACCAGTGCTGCGTGCAAATCGCTATCATCGGGCGGCATGGTGGAATAGGTAACGCCATTTTCCGCAGGCACCAGCAGCAATGGCGTGACAGCCAGGCTCTGGGCTCGCAGCAGAGCCAGGCCCCTTGCCTGTTGGGCACATAGCAGGCTGGCGGCTGGCTCAAAGGGGGCTCCTTGGTCAGTCACCAGCATCATGTTGACCCGCTCGTCAGCGATCAAGCCATTGAATATTTGCCGCAATTCAGGGTTGGCCGAAAAAACCTGCTCGCCCAGGATTTCCGGTTTGTTGGGCAAAACCACATGAACCATCGCACCGGCATCCAGCAGGGCGCGTGCGATTATCAGATCGGCCGTGGAGAGCAGCGGGCCGAACGCCAGCACCCCATGGTCTTTGGCAAATTCAAGCGCCAGAGTCTGCGCCCCGAAGTTGGGTGGCGCACGCCAGTTCAGCACCATCGGGCCGGGTAGATGATCCAGTATATTGCCCGGCGCATCGACCAAAGCCGCCACCCATGCCAGCTGGCGGCGGGTGGAGGCCAGGCTGTCATAATCGGCGCCAAAGCCGGCGGCGGAGTCCAGATAGGAGCCAGCCGCGGTAAAATCCCCCAGAATCAAAGCGGCTTCGGCCAGTGTCGCGGTGGACCAGTAGCTGGCCGTCTCGGCGGCGGCTTGTTGCTGGGCGATTGCAGCGTATTCATGCGCCTGATCAGCATGGCCAGCCGCCAGAAACATCGAGGCTGCGTTGATGGCCAGGTAGTAGGCGCCAAAATGGTCAAACCCGGTCTTATAGGCCATCGCAGAGGTCAGCCGGTGGCCTCGAGCCTCATCGCCTTGGCTGCGGGCGGCGAGGTCCTTGAACAGCCGTCCACCAAGCCCGGCAAAGTCGGTGGCCAGATTTTGATCGGCGATGCGGTCAAGCTGGCCGCTCGCCAGCAGCTTGTTGTATTTTGTCAGCGCCCCGGCCAGTGCCCCGGCGCGCGCCAGGGCTAGAATGGCTTCATACGCAATCGCCAGCGCGTCCGGCCAATCTTTTAGAGCTTGCTCCGACAGATCGAAGGCAACCAGATGATTACCCTGGCGGCGCGCCGCCTTGATGCGCGTGAGCCATTGCGTCTCGGTTGGCTTAACTGAGTCCGGCTGGCTTGAGGTATCCATGGTTATCATATTTCCTGGTTCACGGTATGGCGACCGCTGCGCGGGGTCGCAGCCAAGCCGCGGTGGCTGCTCCGAGGGCGCAGACCAGCATGATGCTTGCCATCGGCATAGCGGTGCCGTTCGCCAGCTTGCCCACCAGAGCCCCGGCCACGCCGCCGGCGCAATATTGTAAGGTGCTCATTAGCGCGGTGGCGGTGCCAGCATGCGGGCGGTGTTTGGAGAGGGCGCCAACCTGAGCGTTGCCGGGGATAAAGCTATAACCCAATCCAAACAACAGCAGGCCAAGGAATATTGCCATGGCGCTGCTGTCTGGCGCCCAGGCCAGCAGCGTCAGGCACATTGCGGCGGCGAACCAGATGGCAATGCCCAGGGTGAGAACCCGCGGCGTGCCGAGCACTGTGATCAGGAACTTATTGAGCCGGTAGAACCCTATCGAGGTCAATCCCAGTATCGCCAGGATGGTCCCGAATTGCCATTGCGGCAGTTGGTGCTGCACCATGAACACCGTCGGTGCCCCAGCCAGATAGGCGAACAAGGCGCACATGCCGAAAGTGCCGGCCAGCGTGTTGCTGAGAAAGCCTGGTTCCAGAAGAATCTCGCCATACAGGCGCAAAGTTGCCTTCACACTGGCGGAGAGCCGCCGTTCCTTTGGCAGAGACTCAGGCAGATAACGGTACAGCAGGTACAGCCCCGCGACGCCGTATAAGGCAGCCAGAATGAAAATCACGCGCCAGCTTGGCGTCGCCAGCAGGACCAGGCTGCCCAGCACCGGTGCCAGCACCGGTGCAATCGACATCACCTGATAAATCTCCGACATCATCGCGGAGGCTTTGTCGCCATCGGCAAAATCGCGCACCATGGCACGCGGCACCACAATCGAGGCGGCTGCGCCAAATGCGGCCAAGGCCCGGAATACGCACAGCGCCGCGCCGCTGCTTGCCAATGCGCAACATAATGACGCCACGGTATAGAGCAATAAGCCACCAGCCAAAGGCGTCCGGCGGCCAAACCGGTCTGATAATAGTCCTTGTGCCATCTGCCCGGCGGCAAAACCGAAAAAATACGCAGCCAAAGTCCATTGCGGGGTTGTGGGTGAGAACTCGCTGGCAATCAGTGGAAATGCCGGAAGATACATATCCACCGAAACCGGCCCGATGGCGATGATGAAACCGAGCAGCAGGGTGAGGTGAGTTGGCGGTTCGTGGGGTTCAGGCAGCACGGGACACCGTTATGAGTTGGTTATGAAAACCTCGCATGGATGAGCGGGCTTCCGCAAGCTTCAAGCCATTTCAACCGGTTTCCACCGCTTTTAGCCGGAACAATTGCGCCCAGCCTTTGATGTCGTGCATCATCGCTTCCGCCAGTTGCAATAATTCCGCGCCGACATCTTCAGAGGCCAGCGGCGCTTCCAGATCCAGGTGCTGCAACATTGCTTCGGCATGGACCATCAGCCGTTGCATTTGGGCAGATTGGTCAGCCAGGAGTTCCAATTCGGCGTAGCCACGAATGCCGACAAAGGCCGCTGACATGCCGGGCAGGAGGCCCTGCAGAAGCCTGAGGATATCGGTGATCACGGTGCTGCCGCTATTGCCGTCTGGGCCGGTCCCGATGATCTGGTACAATATTTGTCCAATTTTCAAGATAACCACCACGACGGTTGCAATAAAAAATGCCCGGCCCAGTTGCCCAAACCGGTGCGCCGCCGCTTCACTGTCGTGCTGCCGTCTGGCGTGATAATCGACCTGCCCAGCTACCAGGCTGGTTTGTACCGCCTCGAAGGCGCTTTTCAGAGGAGCGCCCTGCAAGCTGGCCTGTGGCAGCGGCGCGGCGCGGACGGCGGCGTTGAAAAACCAGCCTGCCCAGACATCACGCGGCAAACTCGCCAACGGATCGTCCGAGGTTTCCGTCGTCGCCGGGGTGGTTAGTTTGAGAGACCAGCCGAATAAGGCTAAAGCCTGCTGCTTGCGGCATAACTCAGCGAGCAGACGGTAAGCTATCAATCGGCCATGCCAATTATGAGTCACATTGGCCCGCACGACGAGAAAAATTCCGATGAGGCTTGCCAACTCACAGGAACCCGCGATCAGCGCTTCCAGCCCAGTTCCGATACCAAATGCCGCAAAGGCAAGCGCCAGTGCCGCCAAACCGAATACCAAAACGTATGAGCTTCGATAACGGTTGCCGTACGCTACGGCGAGTTGATCAATTGGCGTGTATAAATTCTGCCAATAAATCCAGACGGCGCTGGGTGGTGTGATGGTCACCGGCGGGGCGAGGTGTATTTTGGGTCGGCCAGCCGCCAGTCTGATCGCGCGTTGATAGAATGACCAAATAAACCTGTCGGGAGGCGGCGTATCATTCAGAAATTGCGTGAGCGGTCCGGTCGAAGCGGTGGGCGGCGGCAGAATGGCAGTGCGCAGATAAGCTTCAAGCTTCTCCCAGGCGGCGCGCCCGGCAAGATGTTCGGGCTGGCGTAGGTCATGCAGCTTCTCAACCCAGCGCGGCTCCGCGGTTCCATCAGCCTGCAACCACCAGATCGGCTGACCATGACGCGCGGCGTAACGGACAATGTCGGCGGTGCCGCCCCGGCCATTGCCTTTGCCACCGTCCCAGATGGCAATCAGCAGGTCACAATTGCGCACTACCAGCCGTCCTACAGCTTCGTAGCTGCGGTTTTCCTCATCGCCCCGCGCCCCGCCTAATTCCAAAACATGCGGTGCGGCCTGCGCAAGCAGATCGCGAAAATCTGCGACCGAAGTTGGGAAATCCCGCTCATACTCATGCTGTGCAAATGGCAATGGCGCTTCGAGCTGGTAGCCTTGCGCCAGCGCAACCTTCGCCGCCATGCGGTCAGCCCCTTCGGCCAGCGGCGAGATGAATCGCAAATTCATTGCCCCCGGCGCATATAGCTCTGCGCCAAGTGGTTCCCGGGTCAGGGCCTCAATATTTGCTTTGATCGTGCTCAGTACCAGATCAAGCTGATTTTTGAGAAGTGGCAGCGCTGACGGTGCCAGCAGCCTGGCGCCGGTGATACCAACCCGGAATGCCGGCACCATTGGCGGTATCAGCGGCGCAATTTCCGTCACTCAGCTCCTCCTTGGTGTCTTTGTCACACACCGTATTTGGGACATATCATAGTTCCGGTCACCGGATCGCGTAAAATCTATTCGTTTAGTGTGCGGGGCTAGCGTTGTCCGCCCATCGGGATAAAGATGAAGCTGCAACAACTTTTCTAACGGACCGGCATGATTGTAGGGATCGATCTGGGAACGACCAACAGCCTGGTCGCCGTCTGGCGGCATGGTAACTCTGTTCTCATTCCCAATGCTCTTGGCCAGCTTTTAACCCCGTCAGTGGTTAGTCTGGGCGATCAGGGTGAGGTCATGGTTGGTATGGCTGCCCGTGAGCGGCTTTCCACGCACCCGGCTCGCACCGCGTCGGTTTTCAAACGCTATATGGGCACCAACCGGGTGATCACCCTTGGCAACCAGGATTTCCGGCCCGAGGAGTTATCCGCTCTGGTGCTGCGCTCCCTCAAGGCGGACGCCGAAGCCCTGCTGGGAGAGCCGGTCACTGAAGCGGTGATTACGGTGCCCGCCTATTTCAATGATCTGCAACGCAAGGCCACCAAGGCCGCCGGTACACTCGCCGGGCTGGAGGTGCGCCGCCTGCTCACCGAGCCGACCGCAGCGGCCCTGGCCTACGGCATCGGGCTGGGCGACGAAGAGCAGTATCTGATGATCATCGACCTCGGCGGCGGCACTTTTGATGTTTCGCTGCTGCATTGTTTCGAGGGGGTGATGGAGGTGCGCGCTACAGCTGGGGACACCTGGCTGGGCGGCGAGGATTTTGTTGATGTCATCGTCAATGCTTTTATGGTTGAGAGGGGTGAAGCCGCTGGCCTGCCGCCGGTCTCGCAACTGGCACCAATTCATGGTGTGCTGCGCCGCCAAGCGGAAATGCTGAAGCGCCGGCTGAGCGACGCTGACACCGCCGAGCTGGCTCTCAGCTATCAAGGCAAGGAAATTACCTGGTCACTCACCCGGGATAAGTTTGAGCTGCTGGCTGAGCCGGTACTGGCGCGGATCCGACAGCCGATTGAGCGGGCGTTGCGCGATGCCAGGGTTAAGCCGGAGACACTCTCTCAGGTGATTCTGGCGGGCGGTGCCACACGCATGCCGATGCTGCGCCGCTTGATCGGGCGGCTGTTCCGCCGGATGCCGCTGCAGCACATCAACCCGGATGAGGTGGTGGGCAGGGGGGCCGCGGTCAGCGCCGGGCTGCTGGCGCGCAGCGTCGGGCTGGAAGAAATCATCATGACGGATGTGGCGCCCTTCACCATGGGCATCAATGTCTCGGAGCGTCAGCCCGACGGCTCGCGCCTGAAAGGCGTTTACATGCCGATCATCGAACGCAACACGATCATCCCCGCCAGCCGGGTGAAACCGGTTTTCAACATTGACGACAACCAGACCGCGATTGGGATTCAGGTTTATCAAGGTGAATCACTGCTGGTGAAGGATAATATTTTACTCGGCAAAATGAGTGTCGGCTGCCCGCCGGCGGCGGAAGGCGAGATCCAGGTTGATGTGCGCTTTACTTACGACACCAGCGGGCTGCTGGAAGTCGAGGCCACGGTACTGAAAACCGGCGTGACCGAGCGGTTGCTGATCGAGGGTAACCCCGGTTCCCTCACCAAGGACGAGATAGCTGACCGGCTGGCGAAACTCTCGAAACTCAAACTGCACCCGCGTGATGATACCGATAATGCCGCGCTGCTGGCCCGTGCCCAGCGGCTGTATGAGCAGCGGCTGGGCCATGTGCGTGCCGTGATCGGCGATGCGCTGGCCAGTTTTATTGCCGCTCTTGATACCCAGGCGCCTGATCGGATTCGCAGTACGCGCGAGCAGCTGCGCAAGATTGTTGAAGCCCATGATGATGAGTCGTTTCTGTAACGGTATCGCCGGGTGAGCCCGCTTGATATCTGGGCGCAGCTCGGGATGGCGCATTCGTCAGACGTATCGGCGATTCGCCGCGCCTATGTGGCCAAGCTGCGCAGCCTTGATATCGAGGCCGATCCGGCCGCCTTCATGGCCCTGCGCCAGGCTTTTGAACAGGCGGTTGAGATGGCGAAACAGCCAGTTCCCGAAATAGCGCCGCAGCCGGAATTCATCCTCGAAGATGATTATGAAGATGAGGACTATGATGATGACGCCCTAGAGGATGAAGCGGCAGTGACCATTCAGCGCACCCCGGCGGAATGGTTGCAAAATCAGCGCTCGCAGGATGATTGGCGGGATTTTCTGGGCATGATGATCAATGCCCATGGTGTATGGGTCACCTGGCAATTGTTTAACCGCGCCTTGGCGAGGGGGGACATAGCGCTGACGGACCAAACCGCGCTGGCGCAGTTCATGATGAGCAAGGCGCTCAAGGATGAAACCTTGTCGCAGAGCGGCTTCATGACCATGGTTAAAACGCTGGGCCTAGAGGATGAGCGTTGGTGCTTTGATGGCTGGCAGGATTTAGGGGCTGACATCAAAAAGCGCATCGATGCTTATCATTGGCTGGACGCGCTGAAGGCCACAGCCAATCGCCGTCTCCGTGGGCCAGATCGATACTCGATTTTGGCGTCGCGGCTATTCCTGCAGCCTGGAACGCGGCTTGTGAGGAGCCCTGCCATGCTTGCAACGATTGAAAAGATTCTTGGCGACTATCAAAGCCATGCGGATTGTTTACGCAACGATTTCGACTCTGCATGGCCGCGGCAATTGGAAACCAAACTGCAGCACATAAAAAAAGCTCAGGCGCGAAACAGAAAGATATTACTCTATGGCGTACTGGGGTTTTTCGGCTTGGATATTTTATATATCGCGCTGCAAAATCTGCTGACGTTTCTGAATTAGAATTCCACCCACCTTTGTTATTGAGTCTGGATGGTGGATGTGGCGTTCATCGAGAAGGGTGATTTTACGGTTGGAAGCGGCACCGGCAGGGTAACGCTGGTGGTTACCTCGTAGGTGACAAATGTCTGTTGGGTGTCTGCCGTGGGGCAAGTGGCTGTTTGATAGGTTGGGGTGGTGGTGGACGTGGCAGGCGGCAAAAAGCAGCCATAGCTCACGGAACCATTACTGAACGTGCCCAGGCTGGTGGTTGCGTTGGCCGGCAAGGTGACATGATAGACCGAATTTGCGTTGATGAGCGCCAGAATATAGCCGACATTTGTTGTCCCGGCCGTGCCGGAAGCGGCAGTCGGGTTGGTGACGGCAAAATAGTCGATCGCCTGCATCGCCGTGTTAAGCTGGGCTTGCGCCGTAATGATCACCACAAAATCCGAGGCGCCGGCAAACAAGGGCAGCAACAGAAAGCTCGTCACCAAGGCTAATTCGACGGCCGCAGAGCTGCGGCGGGTTCGCCAGAATTTTTTGACTAGCTGCATGACGCTGCCGTGATGGTGATGGTGGAGGTAGTGCCAGCGGTGCCCATAACGGTGGCAACGGTACTGATTTTCAGGGGTATCCCCGAGAAGAGCCCATCGAAGCCAAATGGTACCCAGCTATAGCTTCCGGTCAGGGTCAGAATGACCCCTGGTGGATAACTCCCAACCGTACTGCCGGCATTATTGGTCCAGCTAATTGACAGTAAGGGATTGCTGCCCACGCTGGTGCCCGCCGCCGGCAGCGGTGGGCTGACGGCACTGTTAAAATAGCCAACAGTGGTCGCGCATGAGGGTGTTACAAATGCTTTTGAGGACGTGAACTGCGCTGAGGTATAGACAGCCGAATTACGGGCCGCCGCTTGCACGCCGCGTGCCAGAGCGCCCAGGGAAAACCCCAGCATCCCAAGATTAAAGATCGCCATCAGGAATGCCAGAAGCGCGAGGGCGCTGATGGCAAACTCCACCGCCGCCGCCGCCCGGCGATGGCGCCAAAATTTCAGGCTGATTGCGCTTAAAAAAAACCTGAATGGCGATAATCGCCGCCGAGCACCTTGCCGGGGTAATAAATGAGGCGGTTGGGTATTCATTGAAATCGTCAAAATTTAATTAACAAGCACGACAGTGGTGCTGCTACTGCTGCTTCCGGCTGAGCCTGATGCGGGTGTTTCGGTGAGTGTGATATTGCCACTGCCGGAATCGCTGACTGTGCCGACTTCCAGCCCAGGAACACCAGTGGTCGTTATATTCATCGCCCCGGCACCTGAAACGGTAAGCGGAGCATTCGGCGCATAAATACCGCCATTGAACGTGCCAGAAGCGCCTTCATTGACCGTGTCGGCCGCAGTATCGCCTCGCTCCTGATAAATGACAATGCCGCAGATGCCTTCACCATCAGTGCCATCATAGGGGGAGTTTGAAGCCGCAGTTCCCACATAAGTCGACAAGGGATAGCTATTGGTGCCGGTCGGCTGCACGCAGTTTGTGGTAGGGGCTGAAAGGCTGATATTGGCACCACCATTGACGATAAACGCCGCGCCCGTGGTACCTGAGCCTTCAAGAACAAAGGTCACGCCGGTTCCGGTCACTGTCGGGCCGGAGCCGATGGTCAGGTTGCCATTGCGGATATAATAGATACCGGGGTTGAATATCACGCTTGAGGCGCCGCCGCTGATGGTCAGCCCGCCGTCGAAATAATAGGTTGCCGCCGCCGGTGCCGTGCCGTTTGACGGTGGCGTATTGCCAAACACGTAGGTCCCTTGACCAGCGTAGAAAGCACCGGTTGAGCCACAGGAATAGATGCCGCAGGCGGAATTGGAATTGCCAGCATAGTCAGAAAGCTCATACAGCCCTGAGCTGAGGGACACTTGCGGGCTGCCATTGCTGAAACCGATACCGCCATTCACATAATAGGTTGACCCCTGCAGCGACACGGTGGAGGAAATATTGGTTGCCAACCCCCAGCCCGTATACGAACTGCCCGATTGCGTCCCGCTGAAATAATAAGTTCCCGGATACATGGTCGCGTTGCCGTTGGTCAGGTAGGCACCGCCATTCACCACCATCGTCATCGGCGTGGTCTGGGTGCTGCTGCCGATGGTCAAGGATGTGTCAGAAGCATAATTCATGCCGCCGTTGATGTAATAATTATTGCCGTTCAGCACGGTGGTGGCATTTGACTGGCCGGTGAAACCGCCAGTGATGAAGGTGGTGCCGGAGGTGGTGTTATAGTTTAGCAGTAGCGAGAGAACGCCAATATTGGTCATACCGGTCAGATAGTTGGGGTATAGCTCACACCCTGCGTTATAGGCGCCGGCAACCAAGCAGTTACCCACCCCAGACTGGTTCCATTTGTTGTATCCTAAAGTCGGGCTGATGGCGCTACCGGATTCTGTTGGCGCAGTGGGCACGGTCCAGCCGGGGTTCCATGGGGCCGTATTGCTGGAATTGAACGCCGAGAGCGGGTCAGCCGTCGTGGTGTTCAACGACGCCGTCGATGTTGAGCCTGCCGGTGTGGCGGACTGGTTGGTGCCGATGTAGCCGGAATATTGCGGTGACGAGACGCATGAACCTGCCGCATTGACACTGGTGCCGATAATTTCGCCACTGCCGGTCACGAACATTGAACAGCCGCCGGTGCCGGTGCCGTTGGCGGCAATACCGCAGTTCGTCCCATCAATTTTGCCGCCGCCGGTAACCGAGATGGTGCCAGATGACATCAAGCACGCCGGACCACTAGCTCCCGGAACCACATCGGCTGAGCCGGTAGCCCCTTGGTTGCCCGCCGCAATGCCGAACAGGCCGGGGCCGTTTGCCGCCGAGAAAAAGCTGGCGCGGGGAATTTGAACGCTGGCGGTCCATTTCGTGCTGGCAGTGCTGTTAATGGTAATGGCGGCCTGCGTGACGGTCACCGCGCTGCTCGGGAGTGAAAATTGATTATTCGTCGCTTTGTTGGCCGCCAATACCGCAAAATTCTGCGCGATCGGCTGGAAGGCGGCGGCGGTTACCGAGGCGGTGTTATATTTGGAATAGGCCGTGGCGGCCGCAATCGCCGCCGCATCCGATGCTGACTGAACACTCTCTTCTTGCTGGTACCAGTAGCTGGCATCGACCGCCAAACCGGAAAATGCTATCAGAACCGGTGTCATCAACCCGACAATCAGGGCAATGGCCGCCCGGCGGCCCGACAAGCGCCGTATCCGGCAGCGTGCACCAAGAATCACAGGTTGAATAAAATGACTATAAAGCACGTGCTGCTCTCTTCACTGCTACGTCTGCTTGCAGTACCGCGTTTCTATTATTCTATCAATAACAAATGTTTACCTACAAAAATCTGTTTTCGATCCTGCAGACCTCGGGACTCCGCCTGGCCTCACAAAATTGCGTCTCTGGATGGCAGGCTTACTAAAAGTTAACCTTTTAAGGGGGCGTATTTTGCTTTTGGGGTGATTAAACCCCGGCAAATTTTAACGATAGGGTGCGACTTGTGAAACCGGCCCCGCATTGACAGTGCCTTAAATACTGGTAGGTTTTCGGTACAAACGTTCGACAAACGAACATTCTTGAGGGTGGGGCCATGATGGTATCTCTGAGCAGGCACGGCATATGATTATCGACATTCACGGCCATTACACCACCGAGCCGCAGGCACTTTTTCAATTTCGCGATAAGCAGTTGGCCGGTCTGGCTGACCCGGCGCGGCGGCCAACCACCACCGATCTTGGCATTACCGATGAGCAGTTGGTGAAAAGCGTGGAGCGGCAATTGGCGTTCCAGAAGGAGCGCGGCAGCGACCTCACCATTTTCTCGCCGCGCGCTTCCGGCATGGCGCATCATGTGGGCACGGAAGCTGTCAGCCATGAATGGACGCGGGTTTCTAACGATCTGATCCACCGTATTTGCACTTTGTTGCCAGATAATTTCGTCCCCGTCGGGCAGTTGCCGCAATATCCGGGCGTATCGCCGAAAAACTGCATCCCTGAGATGGAGCGGTTGGTGAAGGACGGCTTTGTCGGCGTGAACCTCAACCCAGACCCGTCCGGAGGCTATTGGACTGATCCGCCGTTGACCGACAAATACTGGTACCCGATTTATGAGGCCCTGGTGGCGCTGGAACTGCCGGCGATGATCCATGTGACCTCATCGTGCAATCCGAACTTCCATGCCACCGGCGCGCATTATATCAATGCCGACACCACGGCGTTCATGCAGTTGCTTCAGGGCAATCTGTTCAAGGATTTCCCGGATTTGAAATTCGTCATCCCGCATGGCGGCGGCGCGGTGCCGTTCCATTGGGGCCGGTATCGCGGGCTGGGGCTGATGATGAAGAAGCCACCACTTTCCGAGCACCTGCTGAATAACGTGTTCTTTGATACCTGCGTGTATCATTACCCTGGCATCCGGCTGATGAAGGAAGTGATTCCGGCGGATAATATTTTGTTTGCATCTGAGATGATTGGAGCGGTGCAGGGCATCGACCCTGAGACGGGCCATTATTTTGATGATACAAAACGCTATGTCGACCAATTGCCTGAACTGAGCGCGGCAGACCGCTATAAAATTTTTGAAGGCAATGCGCGCAAAGTCTATCCGCGTTTGGATAAAATGCTAAAGGCCCGCGGCCTGCCAGGAGCCACCCCATGAGCACACGTTTGAATGGCTGGATACGGGCACTTGAAGCCGGCAAGAATGCCTTTGCCTTGTTTGCGCCGTTTGAGGTGGATGTAGCGGTTTCGCTGCAAACCTCGAAATATGATGGTGTGATTTTTGAAGGCGAGCATGTCGGCTGGGATATTCGCGCCCTGCGCAATGCCATGCAGTTTTTGCTGAATCGCGGGCAGATTTTGGCTGCCGGAACGCCGGCACCACATATTACGCCGGTAGCGCGGATTCCCGCCAACGGCATTGAGATGAATCAGTTCTTTGCCAAGCAGGCGCTGGATTTGGGCTGCTATGGCATCATGTGGCCGCATATCTCCACGGTTGACGAAGCTTATAATGCGGTGGCGGCGTGCCGGTATTCGCGTTTGAAGAATAAGCCGTTATATGAACCGGCCGGTATTCGCGGCGATGGCCCCGCACAGGCGGTGCGCTATTGGGGCATTTCTCAGGATGAATATTACGTCCGTGCCGATGTGTGGCCGTTGGCGCCGCATGGCGAGATTATGAGCATCATCCAAATCGAGGATACCGTGGGCATCAGCAATTTGCGTGATATGCTCAAGAACGTTCCTGGTATCGGTGCCGTGGTCATCGGTGAGGGCGATCTTTCGCAAGAACTCGGCTACCCGCGCCAGACTGAACACCCGGTGGTGCTGGAGGCGATGGCGGAAATTGTGGCGATTTGTAAGGAAAATAAGGTCATTGTTGGCCACCCGCACGCCGACAAAAAAAACTTCGTGCGGATTGTCGAAGAAGGCTATCAGCTTTTCATGTGTGGTGCGCCGCGCAGCTTTGCGACGCTTGATGCATTACGCGATTTGTCAGGCCGCTAATCATGCCGATTACAATTCTTGATGGGATCAGCACGCGCTACGAAGTGATGGGTGAAGGCCCGCCTTTGTTGATGTTCTCACCAGGTGGCTTTGATGCGACGGTGGAGAAATGGTCGTCGCTTGGTATTTACGCCAAGGTGAAGCCGCTTGATCATCTGTCAAAGCATTTCAAATGCATCATGTTCGACCGCCGCGAATGCGGACAATCCGGTGGCCGGGTTGAACGCGTGACGCTGGGGCATTTTGTTAAACAGGCGAAGGCGCTGCTGGATCATTTAGGAATCGAGCAGGCGCATCTAATGGGCGGTTGTATGGGGTGCAGTCCGGTGGCAGCCTTTGCGCTGGCACACCCGGAGATGGTGTTGAAGATGGTGCTGTATTGGCCTGTCGGCGGTGTGAAATACCGCATGAGCGGTCAGTTACGCTTTGCCGAGCATCTGGGCTTTGTCACTCGCCACGGTATGCAGGCGGTGGTGGATTTGGTGAAGGAATCTGGCAAGCCATTCGGCGGTGACCCGCGTGGCGGCCCGTGGGCATCGGCAATCAAAAGCGATGCGGTGTTTGCCGAGGCCTATGCGGCGTTGGATGTCGAGCGTTATAAAGTTACGGTTGTTGGCATGCAGCAGTCGCTGCTGGACCGCGATACGGTGTCTGGATTGGTTCCGGAAGATTTGCTGCTATGTGATATTCCGGCCTTCATCGTGCCGGGCAATGACGGTTCGCACGCAACATCCGCTGCGCGCTACTTCCAGGAATGTCTGCCGAAATCCGAATATTGGGACGTGGCGGTGGAAAACCAGACTGAAGCCGCCACTGCTGGGAAGTTGTTGAATTTCTTGCTGGGCTAGCCTATGAGGCGACGTGTTTCGGGGATGAACAAATCATCCACGCTCACTTTTTGCGTGATGATGCCTTGCGTGATGGCGTTTTCTATCAGTTCTTCAATCATGGCGCGGCTCGCCTCAATGCCGTAGGGCAGGGGGTCGGGCATCACTTCCATGATTTTCAAATGCAGCTTATCGGCGGCATCCAGCTTTTCAATCTGCCCAGCCTTCAAGGCCGCTACATATTTCTTCTTGGACTCTGCGAAAGCGTTGAATACATCCGTCGCCAGGCCAGGATTGGCCTGCCAAAGCTCGTCCTTAATTACCACCAGATGGTTGATTGGGTAATAGCCATGGTCGCGCAGCGCGGCGAGGCCAATTTCTGTGCCGTTGGGCAGCAAGGGCGAGATATCCGGGTGGTCAGATTCAACGCCAATCGCCGCCGCTAAATCACCTGAGGCGAGATGCTCGGCCATCGGCTTGCTCTTATCCATCGCCACCACATTGCCTGGTGCTTTATATTCGGTCACGTGCTCGTCGCCTGAAAGCACCCAGGTGACCTTCGAGAGATCAACTCCATGTTCGCGTTGCAACACGCTGCGTGCCCACACACCTGTGGTGACCGTATAGCCGCGATTCACGCCGACGCGCTTGCCTTCTAAATCCTTTGGCGTTTTGATACCGGCTTTGGTGTTCACCATAATCGCGCCATGGTGGAAGCCGCGCACTAGAAACACCGGAATAGCGGTGAATTTTTTGCCGTGCGCCTTGGCCGTGATATAGGTGGTGATCGCCATTTCACAGATGTCAAAGCGGTTCTCACGCACCATGATGCGAAAGGCGTCCACCAGCACCGGGAATTCGGTGAAATCAAACTCAAAGCTTTTGGGCTTTACTGCACCGGTTTTTAGCGCCCGGTTATTGCCTTGGGTGCGGGTTACAGAATTATATTTTGGCAGAGACATCGCGTAATCCTCAGATTTTTTCTGGGTCAAAGAAAATTTTCTCCATCGGCATCATCTCGGGGATGAGCTTCTGTTTCCAGGCGGCAAGCTGCAGCGCGTCAATGGTGGCGCGGTTGGGCGCCATGCCGTAAGGCAGCGGGTCTGGGCCGACAATTTTGGAGAGCTTCTGATATTTTTGGTCGCCGTCGGTCGTGGTGCCCAGTGTTTTTAGCCATTCGGTCTTGGCCTGTGCAAAGGCGTTGTAGAGCGACTTCGCCACCCAGGGGTAGTCAGCCAGCACGGCATCTTTTACCACAATTGTCGCATGCATTGGGTAGATGCCAGTGCGGTGATACCATTCAGCTTCCAATTCGGCCGCGTTCGGAAACATGTCTGGGTAGGCTGAGGTATCCTCAGTCTTCCAGCCACCCCCGGGCGCGCCGGAGCGGCCTATGCCCGCGTTAGCGGCAAAGCCAGCTGAGATTTCACCACTCTGCATCATTGAAAACAGTGACTGACCGGGCTTGGTGTGTTCCACATTCGATGGCAGTTTAAGTTGCGTGACATGTTCCTCATCATCCACCACCCAGGTGACCTTGGAGGAATCCATGCCGTATTCTTCAGTGAAAATGCCGCGCGCCCAGACGCCGGTGGTTACCGAATAAGCGCGCACGCCAACTTTCTTGCCTTCTAAATCTTTTGGCGAGTGAATCCCCGCATCGAGCCGGACCAGCAGGCCACCATGATGAAAATGCCGTGTGACGAAAATTGGCAAGCCGATGAAATTCGCGCCGACAGCGCGGGCGATCAGATAGGTTGTTGGTGCAAGCTCGCACACATCAAATTCTTCCTGCCGCACCATGCGCCGGTAGGCGGCAATCTGCGGCACGATGGTGATGAATTCCGGGTCCACGCCCTCAATGGGAATACTGCCATTCTTGATAGCGATGGTATGCGGATAATCAGCGATGGCGAGTTTAAGTTTCAGCAGCATTCACACTCAATCCAATCTGGCACTATCAAGGCGTCCTTCATCCACCAGGGGGGCAGGTCGGCCTCGTCCACCTCTGCGGCGGGTTTGAAAACTTTAAATTGCCGGCGCTGTCCACTCTCCGGCCAAAAGGCAAATACGGTTTCAACCGGCGGACATCCCGGTATGGTGCAGGCTAGCTCGGTCACCATAACAATTGCGTCCTCTGAGAGCCTGAAATGTTCAAAGGTGAGGTGTTTCAAACGACGGACCGCCGCCTGGTTGGCCTTTCGAAAGAACGGCGAAACCGGAGCGGCGGTCGCCAACGATATTACAGCCAGGGCATTAAGGAAGCGTGAATTACATCCTTCACGCCTGCATTGCCCACGGAGCGGATCGCGAGGTCAACCTCATTCAAGCCAAAGCGGTGCGTGGTGATCTGATCGAGGTTAAACCGGCGTGAGGCTAGTTGCTGCAACGCCAATTCGCATGAGCGATAGCTATGACCGCGGGCAGAATGCATGGTGATGAATTTCACGGTCATCTTCCCAATCGGGAAGTTCGGAAACTCTGGCATTTCACCCTGCACCACCATGGTGCCGCCTTTGCGTTTCAACGCCTCAATACCAAGCGTGATGGGGATGGTGCCGGCACCGGCGGTACAATCGAGCACCACGTCCACGCCTTCGCCACCTGTGATGTCTTTAATGCGTTGCAGAGGGTCTTCTTCATTCACGTCGATCACGTAGTCAGCGCCGAGCGACTTCGCCACTTCCAAACGGGCCTTGTCCTTGGAGGTGCCAGTGACGATGATAAGCGACGCGCCAGCTTGCTTGCAGATAACGGTCTGCGAAAGCCCCTGCTGACCGGGGCCCTGAATAAGGACCTTGCTGTTATAGCCGACGCCACCGTCGAACAGCGACCATTCAACGCCGTTGGCCATCGGTGTAACGAGGCCAGCTAATTCTGGTGAAACGCCGGCGGGGACTTTATGCACCACCGAGTTCCACGGCAGATAGACATATTGCGAGAAGCCGCCCCACAAATGTGGCGCACGCTCACAAGATGTGTAGCCATAGCGCAAACCTTCCGGGTTATAGCGCCAGTCGGTCATTTCGCAGTGGCGGTATTCGCCTTTGTGGCACCATTCGCATTTGCCGCACATGACATAATGCTCAACGAACACCAGGTCGCCTTCCTTGAAGCCTTTGCGGCGGGTAAATTCACGACCAGCCTTGGCGATATAGCCGATGTTCTCATGCCCCATGATCACCGGCGCATTGGTCGGCGGGTTTTTATAGAGCTTGACGTCGGTGCCGCAAATGCCGGCTACTTCCATCTTTAACAAAGCGGAATCTTCGCTGATTTCCGGCATCGGGAATTCCCGGATCTCGGTGGTGCTGGGGGCCGTACGCACGGCGGCAAGAACTTTTTGGGTCATGGAACCTTCAGTGATTAGTTAAGTGAAATTTGATTAGACTGTGCCGGGAAGCTCTTTCGAACGTTTAAATAACCGTTTGAATATGAAAGCCGCTGGCAAATAAAGAATCGCTATGACGATCATAGAGAGCAGAAACATTGATACAGGATCTTCGATAAAAATCCGCGGCGTGCCGCCCGAGATCATAATACTCTGGTCGTAATAGCGCTCGATCTCCCCGCCAAGAATAAGCGAAATAACCAGAGGCAAGCGCGGGTAGTCGATGACGGTTATGATGTAGCCGATTACGGCGAATGCCAGCGAGACGACAATATTGCCGATGTTCTGATTAACGGCCCAACTGCCAAGCACAGAAATGCTGATCACCAGCGGAACCAGAACATTGGCCCGAATGACCGTAACCTTTGCCAAATACTTAGCGAGCAAAACACCTGCAATGGAGGCAAATACACAAGCCGCCACCAGCGCCCAGATCAATTCATAAATCAAATCCTGATGGTCGATCATCAACAGCGGTCCTGGATCCACACCATGCAGAATCAAGATCGCGAGGAATACCGCCATTTCAGCACTGCCGGGAATTCCGAAAGCCAGCGTCGGGATCAGCGTGCTGCAATCCTTGGCATTAATAGCCGCCTCAGGAGCGATCACGCCTTTTATGTTACCGTGACCATAGGTTTCGCGGTCATTGCCGGTTTGCGAGATGATCGAATATGAAGCAAATGCAGCGACCACGCCGCCAACGCCCGGAATGGCGCCGATCAATGTGCCCACCAGCGACCCGCTTAAAACAACTTTCCAATTCGTGAAGGTTGCTTTCACGCCTTCGAATGTCTCAGAAAATTTAAATGCATTCGCTGTTTTGGCGATGGTGCCACCAGAGACGAACAGGCGGATCATCTGAGTTAGCGGGAACAGGCCGATCAGCGCAGGTACTAATGGAATACCATTCCATAGGTAAGGTACGCCAAACGCATAACGAATATCGCCGGTGACTGCGTCGTAACCAATGGTTGAGATCATCAGCCCAAACATGCCTACCAGCAAACCTTCCAGCAATTTACCGCTGGACGTGAGCGAGACAATAACCAGGCCAAATACGCACATCAGGAAAAATTGCGGGGGGCCGAACGACAGAACAATGTCTCGCGCCAGCGGAATAATCAGCAGCAAAGCAAACGTGCCAATAATGCCCCCCATGGCATTGGCGCTGGCAGCCGCCCCAATGGCAAGCCCGCCCTTGCCCTTCTGCGCCAAAGGAAAACCGTCCAGACATGTCGCGGCGTTAGGGGCGGACCCAGGCGAGTTGATCAAGATTGCTGAAATCGAACCACCCATCGGCACACCGCCCATCACGCCGGCTGACAGTGCAATCGAGGTCGCTGTATCAAGGCCGAAGGTCAACGGGATCAGCAAAGTGAGACCAGTTGTACCGCCAAGGCCGGGAACCAAGCCAAAGAACATCCCGAAGCCAACACCGGCAATCAAGTACAAAATATCTTTTAATACGAATAGGCTCTCGAAACCGCTCATCCAAACACTGAACATTTTTTTCTCTTCCCGCCTCAGATCGGCATGACGCCATCTTGGTTCGCTTTAACGCACCGCTCTTTGGAAAACACATTACACAATGAGGCCCCAGGACGACAGGGCGCCCAGACCGCATTTGCGATAATAAAAACCTCTCCTTAACTTCCCCCGACAATGCACAACAGACTATGTTGTGCGTATTGCGAACCTTTGTCGCATAATACGATCATACTATAATTCGTCAAGCGGCGACGTTCAAAGCAAGTCGGTTTTAGATATTCTTCATTGGCCAAATTGGGGGTATTTGCAAATTTGCTGCTATGCAGCGGAGTTAGAGCCGCGGGGCTGGCCTAATTATTCTGCTCAGCGCGACCGTAGCTAAAAAATTGAATGATTGACGGCGCCTTGCTCGGCTTCGAAAATCTGCTTGACCTTGTGTGAGCATCATCTTATGTTCCGCATGAAGGAGAGCTATTCCTCTATGCGGAACGCACAAAAAGACGGGAGGTTGTCATCGGTGGCAACGGCTATGCTGCTGTTGAAAAGCTTTACCGATGAACATAATGAGCTGGGTATTGGCGCATTGTCGCGCCAGCTTGGTCTTGCCAAAAGCACCGTTCATCGTCTCGCATCGACGCTCTTGGATGCTGGTATGCTCGATCAGAACAAAGAAACCGGGAAATATCGGCTTGGTTTGACTATTTTTGAGTTGGGCATGTTGGCCCGCCGAAAAATGGATATTTACAACGAAGCAAAAATTTTTCTACGCGAACTGCGCGAGAAGACTCAGGAAACGGTCAATCTGGCGATTATGCGTGATGATAGCCTGATATACTTGAACAGTCTGGAAGGCCCGAGTGCTATAAAGGTACGTTCCCATATGGGCCTGCGTTTATCAGCCCATTGTTCTGCTGAGGGTAAAGTTTTGCTGGCTTTTGGTGCACCAGATGACCAGGCCAGAGTTGTCGCGCAAGGTTTGTCCCGTCAAACGCTCAATACCATTACCGACCCTGCGGCTTTCGCCGAGGAGATGAAGCTGGTTGAAGATCGTGGTTACGCCACTGATTATGAAGAGAGCGAAGTTGGCGTGCGGTCAATTGCTGTGCCGGTATTTTCGGGTGATCATGATGTTGCGGCGGCAGTTGGAATCTCCGGCCCGGTGCAACGTCTCACCAAACGTACGCTAATTTCATATCTTCCGGCTCTAACCCGCGCGGCCGAAGCTATATCAATAAAGCTGGGCGCTAGCCCGCGCTATACGCCACCAGCGTTACGGGTAGCAAGATAGTGCTTATGCTTTCAAAAATTATGAGTGTCCCCCCTGCCATCATCGCCCATGAATGGGAGGAGGATCACTATCACGATCACGATGATTTCGCGCTTGATCACAACCCACAGGAAGATGGATTGTGGCAGTCTGATAATGTCGAACTGATTAGCGTTGGGATTGATATCGGATCTTCCGGCACCCAAGTCGTGTTCTCGCGCATCATGTTGCAACGCGGTGGCGACCAACTATCAAGCCGCTACTTTGTAGTTTCACGCGAGCAGCTTTACCAATCACCGGTGTCGCTCACACCTTATGCAGCCGGGTTGTTGATCGACAAAACCGCCTTGGGTGCCATAATCGACGACGCATACAATGCAGCCGGCCTCGCTCCATCGCAGGTTGATACTGGGGCAGTTATCCTTACTGGTGAGGCGTTAAGGCGAGAAAATGCCCATAATATTGCTGATATTTTAGCGGCTCATGGTGGAGATTTTGTTTGCACGATGGCCGGGCATCATATCGAAGCTATGCTCGCCGCATATGGTTCGGGTGCAGCATGGGCTTCGAATGAGCAGCATAAGCGTGTTCTTAATATCGATATTGGTGGCGGCACCACAAAATTCGCCATCCTCGAATCTGGCCGCGTTACAGCAACCGCTGCAATTCATATCGGTGGCCGGCTGCATGTTTATGATTCTGCGCAGCGGCTCACGCGTCTTGAACCGGCTGGTCAGGCGCTAGCTGCATCTGCAGGCTTCAACTGGCAGCTTGATGACCAGGTGCCTAATAACGAGAAAGATGCCGTTGCGGCGTGGATGGCCCGCGCCATCGTCGCAGCCGTAACTGAAGGAGAGCATTCGCCTGATTTAGAGGCTTTCTGGCTCACCGAAAAATTGCCAAGACTCGATGGCATTGAGGCCGTGATGTTTTCTGGTGGCGTTTCCGAGTTTGTATACGGCCACGAAGACCGTGATTTTAGCGACATGGGAAAATTGATCGGCAACAAATTAGGCCAGATGCTCGCCAAAGGCGAGTTACCATGGGCCGCACTGCCGGCGGGAGCTGGAATTCATGCTACCGCTTTGGGTTTATCAGAATATTCGGTGCAACTAAGCGGCAATACAATTTACGTGCCCGACCCAGAGGCGGTATTGCCACGCCGCAATTTGCGAGTGATGCAGCCAGCGTATGAGTTCTCCGAAGTTGTTAATTCGGAGGCGATTGCCTTAGCAATTACCGATTGTTTAAATAAGTTTGATGTCCACCACGGCGAGGACGATTTTGTGCTGGCCTTTCATTGGTCCGGTACGCCGCGTTATGAACGGATTGCAGCCTTTGCTAAGGGTTTGGCTATGGGTATGCCGGATGCCATGCAATCCAGCCTGCCGGTATATGTTGTGATAGACGGCGACATAGCCCGCACGTTAGGGCGGATTTTGCAGCATGAACTCCATGTACGTGCACCATTGTTGATTGTGGATGGTGTCAATTTGGCAGATTTCGACTACATTGATTTTGGCACAGTGAGAATACCGTCCAACACTGTTCCCATCACCATTAAATCTCTGCTGTTCTCAAAAGACCCGAGAATGGCGCATGAGCATGGACACGACCACGACCATCATCACCCGCATGATCATACGCATTGATACCGAATTTCTAACGCTCACGATCCTTATGGAGGACAGCAGACATGGCTAAAGACGCAATGGTTTCAGAAGACCTGGCAAAGAAATTCGCCACCGAAAAAGATACACCCTATAACCGCTGGGTTGCTGCTGAAGGTCTTGACATCATCAGCGCTCACTACATCCCTGACCTCAATGAAGTTGAATTGAAGCCATGGGCTCGCCGCGGCGGCCGTGGCGTCTATATCAACCATGAAGCGTCGCGTACTTCAAATGATTGCTACGTGCTGGAAATTCCGCCGGGTGGTGAAATAGCTCCGCAGCGCCAGTTGTTTGAAGAAATGGTATATGTGTTGAGTGGCACTGGCTCGACCAGTGTCTGGAATGATGCCGGCAACAAGATGACATTCGAATGGGGCAAGGGCTCGCTATTCGCGATTCCGCTGAATTGCTGGCACCAGCATTTCAATGGCAGCGGACAAGCGCCAGCGCGCTTTGTGTCAGTCACCAACAGCCCGGGTATCATCAATCTTTATGAAGACGTCAGTTTTGTTTTTAACACCGCGCATGATTTTAAAAATCGTTTCAATGGTGAGCCGGACTATTTTGCCAACCGTGGCACGCAAAAGGGCCTGTTATTGGAAACAAATTTCGTAGCGGACGCTGACAATCTGCCGTTGATCAGCGCTAAGGAACGCGGTGCCGGCGGCGGTCATATCCGATTCAATCTCGCCAAGGGCTCCATGAATTGCCATATTTCGCAGTTCCCTGTTGCAACATACAAGAAGGCTCATTGTCATGGTCCTGGAGCACACGTGATCATCATGAGTGGCGAAGGTTACTCCATGATGTGGCCTGAAGGTGCTGAACCGAAGCGCTATGATTGGAAAGTTGGTTCGATGATTGTTCCGCCTAACCTGTGGTTCCATCAGCATTTCAACACCGGCACCACGCCGGGCCGCTACCTTGCTTTCAAGCATGAAGTTGTCTCGATCCGTAATGCGCAGGGCGTGCCGAAAGCCTGGATCAGCCGCCGCGTTGGCGGTGACCAGATCGACTATGCCGATGAGCCGGCAATTGTACGCACCACGTTCGCTGAGGCGCTCAAGGCAAAAGGTTTGGAGCCGAAGATGACGGAGGCTTACGAATTCGAACAAGCCGAATTCGCCAAGCAGGCGGAAATGGCAGCAGCCGAATAAAATCAGCCGGGAATGGTATCGGGGTGCCATGCCCACATGGCCCCTGTTGCCGTTTAATTTAGGAGTTAGCAGAATGCACGACGCCGCGTTTGGCCATGAGCATCGGGACCTTTACGAAAAGGCAACCGATATTGAAGGGATCGAGCAACTGACGCTGATCAGCGTTGGTATTGATATTGGTTCCTCCACGTCGCATCTGCTGTTTTCACGCCTCACGCTGCGCCGCGAGGGAGCAGGGCACTCTGCGCAGTTTAAAGTAACTGAGCGTGAAGTGCTTTGGTCATCGCCAATTTTGTTGACTCCCTATCTTTCAAAAACCTTGATGGATTTTGAGAAGATCAAGGATTTCATCCACGATTGCTATCATAGCGCGAATTTGCATTCACATGATATCGATACCGGTGCGGTAGTCATCACGGGTGAGGCTTTGAAGAAGGAAAATGCTCAGCCTATCAGTGAGCACTTTATGCATTCATCGGGCAAGTTTATTTGCGCTTCAGCTGGCCCGCATCATGAAGCGCTGTTGGCTGCCTTTGGCAGCGGCTCGGTTCAGATGTCCAAGGCCAGCCAGAGCCGGGTCCTTAACGTTGACATGGGCGGCGGGACAACAAAATTCTCGTTAATTGCGAACGGTAAAATTATCAGCACAGCGGCGATCAATATTGGTGCCCGGCTCGTTGCGTATAACAAAGACAACCGCATCACCCGCATTGAAGACGCCGGCAGCATCTTCTCGCAAGAGGCCAGTCAAAAGCGGGTGGTTGGCGATATCATCAGTGATGATGAAAAGCAGAAAATTGGCACCCTCATGGGACATACGCTGATTGATGTTTTGAAACATGGCAATGCGATGGGTCCGCTCGCCCGCCGTCTGATGATCACCCCCGCCTTGGAAAATTTTGGTGGCTTGGGTGACATTGACTATATTATTTTTTCTGGTGGTGTTGCTGAATATATTTACCGCCACACTGACGAAGCTTACGGCGACCTCGGCCCGTTCCTGGGTAGCACGTTACGCGGCTATCTCGATACATTGCCACGCGGTACGTTGATGGAGCCGACCCAGGGAATTCGTGCCACGGTGATTGGCGCTAGCGAATACACCGTGCAGGTCAGCGGCGCGACCAGCTTTTTCACCTCGACGTCAAATCTTCCGGCCTATGGTTTGAAGGCGGTGTATGTTGGCCATGTTGTCGGCACTTCATTTTTAGGGTCGCTCAAAAAGGCGTTCGTAAAATATGATATTCCCGAATTTGGGACCGGCATGGCATTATCGATTTCAATCGATGGCGACCTGAATTATGCGACG
This sequence comes from Acidocella sp., assembly GCA_031291755.1. Classification (GTDB taxonomy): domain Bacteria; phylum Pseudomonadota; class Alphaproteobacteria; order Acetobacterales; family Acetobacteraceae; genus Acidocella. The sequence continues at coordinate 26,081 of JARLIK010000011.1, forward strand.
CTTAAAGAGATCGCGTCGGGACTCGTTGAGGCTGTTAAAAATTCGCCTGAAATTCCAGTTATCCTGACCATCGAACAGGATGTGGCGCGCTCGCTAGGTTCAATCTTAAAGAATGAAATGAATCTGCCGAACGAGTTGATTTCAATAGATGGCATTTCAGTTGGCATGCTTGACTACATTGATATCGGCAAACCGGTCAGCATGATGGAACTGTTTCCAGTGACCGTTAAATCACTACTTTTTTCATCCGAACCGCTGCTCTGAAAAGAGTCGCGTCCTGCACTTATCGTTTTTACCACGGAGAAGTTTATGTCAAAGGAAGCCAGCAAAGCCGCCCAGCGTCTTTGGACCAAGAAATTCAGTTATGATTACTGGATGGAAGATCAGAATATTCCCATTCACAAAGGTTATTACATCGCTGATCTACGCACGGTCGAATTGGAATACTGGAAATTCGCCAAATGCCGCGCTGCCTTTGTGCAGTTAGTCGGTCAGGAAGGCGTAACCTCCACCCGTATTCTCGAGATCCCCCCTGGCGAAACCTTAAAAATGCCAAAAGCGGCATTCGATGAAATCGTCTATGCATTAAACGGCAATGGTCTGACCACGCATATTCTGCCAGGCGGGGGAAAACGTACATTTGAATGGCAACCACACAGCATGTTTACCATGCCGCGTCATGGTGCCTATGAACTCTCGAACGCCGACGGCAATAAGCCCGTGCGTTTGCTGTTCTTCAACTATTTGCCGATGGCAATGTCTACGGTGCCGGACCCGGAATTCTACTTCAATAATCCGGGCACTCCGCCCCATGCAACGGAGTCTGATTTTTACTCCGAAGCCAAGATGGTCAAGCCGAGCGACGCCGGTGACGCCTATCTAGGCAAGCGCGTTTATTGGTACGGTAATTTTTTCCCGAATATGCAAGCCTGGGACAAGATGGACGATAACACCCATCGTGGCGCCGGCAGCACCAGCGTGTATTGTCAGTTTCCGGATACCGAACTCTCGGCCCATATGTCTGAATTTGGCGCACGCACCTACAAAAAAGCCCATCGTCATGGCCCAGGCCGGGCCATTATCATTCCGGTTGGCGAGGGCTACTCGTTTATGTGGGAAGAGGGCAAGGATAAGGTCTTCATCCCCTGGCAAGAATGCAGCTTATTTGTGCCGCCGAATCGTTGGTTTCACCAGCATTTCAACGTGGGCACGGTGCCAGCTCGTTATCTTGCCATGCATCCGCCCATGCAGTTTCATGGTCATGCTGAGAAAGTCACTGACCGAGCGAAAGATCAAATCGAATACATCGACGAAGATCCGTTGGTACGCGAACGCTTCGAGGCCGAACTTGCCAAACGTGGTACAAAGTCGTTGATGGATCCAAAGGCTTACACAACGCGTGACTTTGACTGGACGAAGTTTGCTGCCAATGTTCACGGTAGCGAAGGCATTCCAAGCGCGGTTGGCTAAACGGTTAGGGCTACTCAATGAAAATAGGGTAGCCCATTCCGATTTTCTAAGATGGGGAAGAAAATGAAAAAGTTGCCGCTAACTCTTGCCTGCTGGGATTACGATCGTACTCGTGCTTTGGCCGATGGCCGGGTTACGGTAGATGGTGTTGATCTCAATTATGTCTCACTGCCTGTTGAAGAGACATTTTTTCGCATGCTACGTTTCCGAGAGTTTGATGCGGCTGAGCTTTCATTATCTTCCTACTCTGTCTCGCTTTTGCGTGATGATCCGGCTTTCATCGCTATACCAGTATTTCCATCACGGTTTTTTCGTCATTCGTGTATTTTTGTTTCCGCCAAAAGCGGCATCAAAACGGCGGTCGATCTTGTCGGTAAAAAGGTTGGCGTGCCCGAATATCAGATGACCGCGCCGGTTTGGATACGCGGAATTTTGCACGATGAATATGGCATCGACGCGGCTTCTGTCACCCATCACACTGGCGGCGAAGAAGAACCTGGTCGAGAAGAAAAGCTGAAGCTCAATCTACCTGAGAAGTTTAAACTCAAGCCCATCGGCGCTACCCAGACACTCTCGCAAATGATTGCTGATGGTGAAATCGATGCGCTATTCACCGCCCGTGCGCCCAGCACATTCTATAGCCAACCGGACAAGGTAAAGCGCCTGTTCCCTGACACCGAGACTGAGCGGGCGTACTTTAAAAAGACGAATATTTTTCCTATCATGCATGTGATCGTCATCCGGCGCGACGTGTATCTGGCCAATAAATGGGTAGCTCAATCGCTGTTCAAAGCGTTCGAAGCTGCCAAAAAAATCACCTATGATGACTTGTGTATCACCGCTGCGCTAAAGACCTCGCTGCCGTGGCAAACATCGGCTGTTGAAGACGTTGTCGGCCTGATGGGTCAAGATTGGTGGTCATATGGCTTTGCCAATAACCGTCATGTGCTTGATGTTTTTCTGCGCTATCACCATGAACAAGGGCTCTCACCGCGCCGCCTGCAGCCTGAAGAATTATTCGCGCCAGAGACCTTGGAGGCCTTCAAAATTTGAGTTTAGCGCCAATCATGGTCAATAGAGATGATGGGCCGGGCTATAGCGGCGAAAGACGGAGATTTCTAAGGTGCGCACAGGTATAATACGGTATGGGCTTGATTGACCTGAGAGCAACAGCCATGTATTATAACATTTGTCCGGAGAGCGAACAAAAAAATTCCCCGGTGCGGATATCACATAGTTACCAAAGAGGAAGTGGCACTTTATGAGCGAGGCGGCAAATTATATCGAGCTTTGTGCGGTTGGCGACGTGAGCCAGGATCTGCCGTTTAAAGCACAGATTGACGGGACTGATCTTGCGGTCTTCCAGATTGGCGATGCGTATTATGTAACACAGGATCTCTGTAGCCATGGCCCTGGTTCATTGTGCGAAGGCTATGTAGATGGCGAAGAAATTGAATGTCCGTTTCACCAAGGTAAGTTCAATATCATCACGGGTAAACCCACAGCGCCGCCGTGTACCGAAGCGTTGAAGATTTGGAATGTGGCGGTCAAGGACAACAAAATCATGATCGACCCCGCTTCGGGGCATGTTGCTGCGGCATGAGCCATTCCGACCCCGCTTCACAATTAGATGAGGTCCGCGCTGCGGCGTTGACCGCTGGCGTTGTTGTTATCGGAGCCGGGCAGGCGGGCGGCCGTGCGGTTGAGGCGTTACGTGCGCAGGGTTTTGCCGGAGCCATCACTCTTATTGGTGACGAGCCGGAGTATCCTTATGAGCGCCCATCCTTGTCCAAGGAAATGCTGCATGTAGCTGACCAGGAAACAATCGCATGGGTCCAGAAGCCCGAGTTTTATGTAGCCAATCAAATTGACTTCAGGCCCGGCACAAGGGTGGTTGCCATCAATCGTGGTCAGCGCAGCGTTCAACTCGAAGGCGGCGACGTCATCAACTATGGCGCCCTCATCATTGCGACAGGTGCCCGGGTTCGCCGTTTGGAACTGCCTGGGGCAAGCCAACAGAATAGCCATTACATCCGCACCCTGGCCGACAGCCGGGCGTTGCGGGAGCGTTTGGTTGCTGGCGGCCGAGTGGTTGTTATCGGAGCGGGCTTCATTGGCCTGGAGGCTGCCGCAGCGGCGGTGAAGCGTGGTTGTGGGGTAACGGTTATCGAAATCGGGCAGCAGCCGCTGGGCCGGGTAGTGCCTGCGCAGATCGGCGCTTATTATGAATCTCTGCACGCCTCTCATGGTGTTAAATTTCTTTTCAATACTGGCTTGGCTCGCTTCCACCAGCTTGACGAAACTGTCGTCGTGGAGACCAACGCTGGAGATATGATTCCGGCGGAAATGGTGATTGTGGGGATTGGCGTGTTACCTAATGCCGAGCTTGCCATTGAAGCTGGCTTAGCGGTTGACCGTGGCATCATTGTTGATGAATACGGCAGAACCGAAGACAAATTTATCTTCGCCGCTGGTGACGTTGCACGCCATTTCAACCCGCTTTTTGACAGGCACATTTTACTGGAAAGCTGGCAGAACGCCCAGAACCAGGCGATCGCTATCGCCAAAAATCTGGCAAGTCCGGTCGGGGCGGCTCCATATGCTGAACTGCCTTGGTTCTGGAGTGACCAGTACGATGTGAATTTGCAAATGTTTGGCCTCGCCGAACCAGAAGCTAATTGCGTCATCCGCGGTAATCCCGCAACCAAATCTTGGATGCTGTTGCAACTCAAGAATAACCGCATGATCTGCGCCATCGGTATGAATTCGGCCCGCGACCTTCGTCCGGCGCGGGATTTGATCACGATGGGCGCAGTCGTAAAGCCTGAGGAACTAGCTGATGTTAGCGTGCCGATGGCTGAAATACTGCGTCGTGAGAAACGCGAACGTGCGTTGGTTGGTTAACTATAATAATTGTCATCATCTAACCATCGATAAGGTGAAATCATGTTAAGGGCTGAACAAAACGAACTCGTAACACGAACTGGTCCAGGAACGCCGATGGGTGAGCTGTTCCGTCGCTACTGGATACCGGCGTTGCTGGCTGAAGAATTGCCGGAAAATGACTGCCCGCCGGTGCGGGTAAAGTTGCTGTCTGAACGTTTGCTGGCTGTACGTGACACCGAGGGCAAATTTGGTTTGATTGATGAGTTCTGCGCCCATCGTGGTGTGTCGCTGTGGTTTGGACGCAATGAGGAGTGTGGCATTCGTTGCCCTTACCACGGCTGGAAATACGGCGTGAACGGTGAGTGTCTTGATGTGCCCTCAGAGCCTGAGGAGAGTGGCTACCGCCAGAAGATCAAACTGAAGGCCTACCCGCTGGTCGAGCGTGGTGGCATCCTCTGGACCTATATGGGCCCGCCGGAATTGCAGCCGGCGCCGCCGGAATGGGAATTTATCATGGTCCCGCCTGACCAGACTTTTTCATCAAAACGGTTGCAGGAAAATAATTGGTTGCAGGCGATGGAGGGCGGCATCGATAGTGCGCATGTCTCATTCCTGCACCGTGGTAATCTAAACTCAGACCCGCTGTTCAAGGGGGCGCGTGGCAATCAGTATAACTTGAATGACTCGCAACCATTTTTTGAAGTGGTTGATGCGCCGGCGGGGTTGTATATCGGCGCCCGCCGTCGTGCTGAAAATGAGACCTACTATTGGCGCATCACACCTTGGGTGATGCCGTGCTTTACCATGGTGCCGCCCCGTGGCGATCACCCGATCCATGGTCATTTCTGGATTCCGATTGACGATGAAAATTGCTGGGCCTGGAGCTTTGACTATCACCCAACCCGCAAATTGTCAGAAACCGAGCTGGCGGCAATGCGTGACGGTAAAGGGATTCACGTCAAATATGTACCGGGCACATACCGCCCGCTTGCCAATAAGGATAATGATTACCTGATGAACCGTGAGGCTCAGAGGGCGGGTTCCACTTATAGTGGTGTGGAAGGCATTGGCATGCAGGATGCGTCTTTGCAGGAAAGCATGGGCCCGATTGTCGATCGCACCAAGGAAAACCTGACCACCACTGACAATGGCATCATCATGGCACGACTGAAGTTAATTCGCGCCGCCAAGGCTCTGGTTGATAAGGGCGTGCTGCCGCCGGGCCGTTTGCCGCAAGAGCATCAAATCCGTTCGGCGGCCGTGGTTTTGGAAGCTGAGAAAAACTTTCTCGACGGTGGTGCCACCTGGTTGCAAGTCAAATCCGGCGAACCGTTTGCCTCAGTATAAATTTGGATTGGTAAAGCGTCATGAGCAATGAAACTCCCGTCGGACATGTGAGCGTCGCAACGCAACAAGCCCGTTTCCGCGTGCAATTCCCGAACTCATCACCAAGAGAAATTTTGGTTGTTCCACTTGGAGAACGGTCGGACCGGTTACTTAATGAGGTCGCAGCGCAACCGTTCCGCAATGCTAAATTTGTGCCTTATACGGCATCTGGTGAGCCTTGGCGCAGTGTCATTCTCGATCATCATCTCGATTTGGTGGTGATGGTCGGGCATGTCGGCGAAAATCTTGCTCAGGTGATTTCAATCGGCGAGACCTGCTTGTCACGGCAGGTCAAGATATCCGGCGTCCTGATTCATAAACATGCTGATCAGGTCGCCAGTTTATCAAGTGCTCTGCGCAGCGTTCGGCCTTGGACCCAAACCCTTGCCGTGGTCTCGGAGGCCGATTATCTGCCTGGCCTGCTGCACGCGCTGGGGGCATGAATTCAATGGCGATCGCGCCAGATGAAGCGATCCCTGACGAACCGCTCATACGCCCAGGCCTTGGTGCTATCTTTGGTTGCTTTTTTACGATCGGATCACAAAGTTTTGGCGGCGGTACAACCGCGTGGTTACGCCGCGAGGTTGTCACCAAACGCGGCTGGCTGACGGACCAGCAGTTTTTGGCCTCCTTGGCAATTTGCCAGATCACACCAGGGCCGAATCCATTAAATATGGCGGTATTTTTAGGCAGCGTTCTTGGGGGCGGCATGGGGGCGCTGGCTGGCTTCGCCGGCATGATGGCCTTTCCGACGGTCCTGTGCCTCAGTCTTGGTGCGCTATATTATACTTACCATCAGCTTCCCGGTCTTGAAATTTTGCTTGGTGGACTGGGCGCCGTGGCGATCGGCATGAACCTTGCCAACGCGATTCGCCTAACGCGCAAAAACATCCGTAAGATTCGCCAATTTACTGTCATCGTACTGGTCGCCATTGCCGCCGGCATTTTTCACTTTCCGTTGCTCGATGTCCTGGCTATCGCAGTTCCGTTGAATTTACTTGCCGAAATCTGGAAGCCGTCATGACGGGTCAACTCCTATCGTTGCTGCAGGTGTTTGGCAGCCTGTCGCTGCTCGCGGTTGGCGGTGGCAATGCATTGATTCCAGATATGCAGCGCGTGGTTGTGGAACAGTATCATTGGCTTTCGGCGCGTGAATTTCTCGATTTGTTCGCCATCACCCGGGCAACGCCAGGGCCTGGCAGTACCATTGTCCTTTTAATCGGCCAGAAAGTGGCTGGCTTGCCGGGAGCTTTCGCGGGCGCCCTCGCCATGTTCGTTCCATCATCGTTGCTGGTCTATATTTGTTCTCGAGTCTGGCATCGTTCTCGCCAATCAAAAACCATCAAGATGATAGAGAGAGCCCTTGGGCCAATCGCCATCGGATTAATTTTTGCCAGCGCGATGGTGCTGATCGAAACGACTGAACATCATGTCCTGCCTTGGGTCATTACGTCGGTAGCCACTCTGGTGTTGACGCTGACGGAGATAAATCCGCTATTTATTTTGGCAGCCGGTGCTGGCTGCACGGTTGCAGTGTCGTTAATCTAGTAGGATTTTGTGACAAGTTTCGTATATTTTGTGCTGGCCTCAGTAATCCTGAGCAATTTATATTGCACCGCAAAAATTTATCTATTTCACCTGACGCCGATGGTTTCGCTATCCGTGGCTTTTCTACAACACAAAAAACCATCTTGATTTACGCCGAAATTCGGCACTTGAAGCGTTGACAAAGAAAATAACTAGCTCTAATTTTATAGAACAAAAGTTCGATAAGCGAACGTCTTGGGAAGGATATTTAATGTCAAATATAGTTTTGAAGCGTCGGACTCTGTTCCCCATGGCCGCTGCCTTCGGCGCTGCAACATCGGCTGGTATCACCTCCGCCAGAGCGGCGGGGTTTCCCAGCCAGACGATTAACCTCATTATTCCCTATGGCCCTGGTGGCGGTTTTGATGCTTACGGCCGTAAGTTCGCGCAATTGCTGCAGACGACCTTGCCCAACCACGTGAATGTTGTGCCCCTCAACGTGCCTGGCGCTGCCGGCAAGGAGGCCATCTTCCAGCTCCAGCAAGATAAACCTGATGGCTATAATGTCAGCATCATCAATGTGCCCGGCATTTTACTTGGTAAAAAAAATGGTAATCTGCAGCTCGATAAATTATCGTGGATTGCAAACCTTGGCCGTGATTCCTACGGTCTTGCCGTTGCTGCCAAAGGTCCGATCAAAACCGTGGCTGACCTGCAGGCGCTCAGCGCCAAGCGTGCGTTGAAGTTTTCTTCAACCGGTTCCGGCTCGACTGATTTCTTGGCAACCAAAATGTTTGCAGCAGCTCTCGGCCTGAATGTGTCGCTGGTTTCCGGCTATAACGATTCGCCGAACTCCGTGGTCGCTGTGGCGCGCGGCGACGTTGATGCCGTGGTGCATTCTCTCACCACGTTGCAAGACATGGAAAAATCAGGGCTTGCCAAGATTATTTTTGTATTCCAGCGCAAATCACCAATTCCTGGCATTGAGGATGCAACAACCCTCGGTCAGCCGGACTTGGGCAATATCTTCCAATGGCGCCCCATCGTCGGCCCGCCGGGTATGGACCCTGCCACGGTTGATATCCTCTCAAAGGCCTTCGTTGCCGCCGCCTTTAGCCCAGCAGCTAAGGCCTGGGCAGAACAAATCAAAACCACGCTGTACCCGCTCGATAGCAAGGGAACCGTGGCGATGATCGCAGCGCAAAGGGCCTTGGTTGATAATGCAGCGGCGGCACTGAAGTAAGCACCAAGAATTTATCTAGACTGTAACTACGACGAAATTTCCAGACTAAACAATAAAATCCAGGAGGCTTTAATATTATGATGAAAAAGATGACCCGTAACCGCGTATCGTTGATCGCCCTTGCGGCGGCCTCGATACTGGTGGTTCGCCCGGGCTTTGCCCATGCGACCGCCACGACCGCTCAGCTACAGGCTGAAATTAATGACCTGCAGGCGCAGATCAACGCACTGAGCACCCAGCAGGATGCTGTGACCGCGCAGGTGACTGACACCTCTATCGCTGTGAAAAAGCTGGCCACCACAACATCCAAGCCACCTGCTGGCGGCTGGAGCGTTGTTGATAATGGCAAGCTGATCCCCGACTTTAAGAATGGTAAAGGCTCGGAATTTACCATGTTTGGTCAGGTTGACCTTGATACCGGCCTCGCCGCTGTTCAACAGAAAGTCCCTTTAAAGAATCTCCAGGGCTACCAAGGAGGTGTTTACTTCCATCGAATCGAGCTTGGGTTCAAGGGTGTTTATGACAATCATTTCCCTTGGGAAATCCAGGAAGACTGGACCAAGACCGGTGCGCCGCTTTCTGGTTTGCTCGACGTCTGGCTGGGCTATGAGAATAAGACCCCGCTCAACACCGAAACCATCTTCCGTGTTGGTAACCAGCATGTACCGTTTGGTTTCCGTACCCCATCTTCGCAGACGTTCGACATGGAAACCGGCCTAGGCGATTCTTTGTTCTACGATGGCCGCGAGCTTGGCGCTACCGGTCAGACGTATAACAAGCACGTCAATCTTTGGTACGGTCTATTCACCACCAATGTTGGCGGTTCAGGTTGTAAAGCGGCGACCGGCGCGTCGACAATTGTTCCTGGTGCTTGCTATCAGCCAGGTTCAACCACCAACACCGCCTACACGGCAGGGCAGTTTGCTCTTGCCTTTGATGCGAATTACAACTTTATCAATACACCAGGCCATTTGTTAGGTATTCGCGATTCATTTGAATATAATCGCTATAATGCGTCGCCTATCAACACACTCAATGAGCCAAGCTTTAGCGCCGGTCCTGATTTGGCTGTCACTGGTGAAAAACTTATCAACACAGGCAATCTTGATATCAAGAGCGCGATCATCAATAGCCCCCGTGTTGATTTTCAATATAATGGATTGACCGCTTCGGCTGAATATTACAGCGTATCTACGGCGTCTGGTATTACTTATGCCGGCCGTAATTATGCTCCGGGTTTCTCCGGCTGGACGCTGCAGGCGCAATATTTCCTGACTGACGATGTTGAGAAATACAGCGATGCTGACGGCAACTATGTTGGCGTGACGCCGAAACATCCGGTGACGGATGGTGGACTTGGTGCGATCCAAGTTACGGCTCGTCTTGACGAAGCCAACCTAAGTCAAGCGAAGTATGGCGTGTATGGCGGTAACATGACCAACATCACTCTTGGCCTGGTATGGGTGCCGATCGATCCGTTCCGGTTTGACCTGAACTTTGTCCATACTCTGCCGATCGGCGGTGCGCAGCTTGCCACCACTAGCGGTAGCCCACCTAAGACGACCTATTCCAATGCCTACCGTGGTCACACCTCGGATGCGGTTGGCTTGCGTCTTGAAGTTCAGTACTAAAACTCTAATCTAGCCTGAAGGTTACGGCCGGCGCTTCAAAGTGCCGGCCGCGACCCGTTTAACTTTAAAAGCAATTCCCCGGCCGCCTTTGCCGCTACCGAATTGCCGAAGGATTCAATAAATGACTGGCCTTTACGATAGGAATGCGGCGAACAACCCGCCTGAGCCCATCACACCGGACCTCGCGCATGATCACGATCATGATCATCCCCATGCCCCCGAAGGTCATAATCATCCTCCGGGCGACGGCGCAAAATGGGACCGCTGGGCCAAGGAACGCGTGTTTGTTCGGGCTCTCAAAGGTACCTACAGCAATTTATATGAACAGCTTGTTGACCAGCCACGGGTTTATAAATCGCGCGATGAAGCCTGGAAGGGCGGTCCTGGCCTATACGGCAAGCATATTATCAGCCCGCAACATGCCAGCGTCACCCAATCCATCGAAACCCATATCGAAGCCTACGCGCCAGGCGCCTATGGCCAGAAGCATGGGCATCTGAACAGCGCTGTATTTTACGTCCTCGAAGGCCGTGGCCACGACGTGCATGACGGCCGCCGCATTGAGTGGAAAGCCGGCGATGTGATGATCGTCGAAAATGGCTGCGTGCATCAGCATTTTAACGATGACCCCGACAACCGCGCGGTGCTGCTGGTGTTCAAGGCCAAGCCGCTGTTCCACTTCATGCATCTCATCTTTCAAAAAATCGTATCCTTCCCGCCGACCACCGGAAATGAAGATTTCCGTCCGCCTACGGATCTGTGACCGCGCCGGTAGAAAATTGAATTGGAGACGACGATGACTGTGTTAAACGAAAAAGACTTTGCCCATCTGCACGCTGCAGAAGTTGACTTCCGCGCTGTGGAAGTTGCCGCTTCTAAAATGTTTCGGGCCGAATACGCCACCCGTCCGGATGTTGTGCACGCCGAGGATATGCCGATTGAACATTCACCGGATGGTCTGATCAAGCATCTGGTGCATCGCAATCTCAACACCAAGGAATGCTGTGTTGAGGCTTACATGCAGTTCCTCAAATCGGGTGAGCGCTCTGGTAAGCATCGCCACATGTGGGAGGAAGTTGTCTTCGTTGTCGAAGGCACCGGCTACGATTTACATTGGGACCTTGACTTTGACTGCAAGGAACAATTTGAGTGGTCATGGAAAGCCGAGCCCAAAAAATTCACCTGGGAGCGCGGTGATTTCATCTATATCCCGCCCTTTACCGAGCATCAGCATTTCAACGATGGTGAAGGCGAAGCACGCTTCATCGTGATGAGCAATCGTATTGTGAAAGACATGGGCTTCAACTGGTTTGACCAGTTGGAAAATGCCCCCGGCTACTGAATTTGCGTGACGGCCGGGTATAAAGTCTGGCCGTTTGTTTTTGCGTACACAGCTTGGCCACCACGCTGACAGATAAAAAAATGTCAGGTCGGAATTGGAGGAAATAATGGACCTGAGAAGTAAATTTCACTGGAATCCAAAACGGCTTGTCCCGCCTCTGGCGCTGATGGTTATCGCCATCGGTTATCTGTCGCAAGTCGGCAGCTTTGGAGATCACACCGCAGCGGAAGCACCTGAGCTTTATGGTACCGTTTTGTTTGGATTATCCATTTTGGTGTTTTTACTGGCCTTACTGCCCAGTGCCAAGGCCCGGGAAAAACATAACCTGATCCAGCATACGGAAGAAAAGCTGGACTGGAAGATTGCGGTTCAAATGTTTGTCGCGGTGGCTGCTTTCATCGCCTTCGTGTTCATCGCAGGCTTTTATGTCGCCATCCCATTGTTTTTGGTATTGTTTCTAAACCTCGTCTCTCGCATGTCACTGATAACATCGGCGTCGTTCGCCGTTGTCGCGTTGGCGCTCACATGGTTTTTATTCAGCTACGTTCTAAGCTTGGAAGTGTTTACCGGCTATCTGGCCAACTATTTTTAATCTGCGTTGATAGGATCGTTCATGGGCAAGCATATAACCCTGCAAGTTGATGGTTCGTCGCATGATTTCGATATGGCGGACCCCACAACCCCACTACTGTATTTGCTGCGTGATGATTTGGGGCTGAATAACCCGCATTTTGGCTGCGGGCTTTCACAGTGCGGCGCCTGTACGGTGCTGGTAAACGGCACGCCCATGCGCTCGTGCGTGTTGCCAGCCACGGCAGCAAACGATGCCAATATTACCACCTTGGCCGGGCTCGGCACACCGGAGCATCCGCATCCGGTGCAGCAGGCCTTTATCGACGAGCAGGCATTTTTCTGTGGCTACTGCATGAACGGTTGGGTGATGACGGCGGTTGCCCTGGTGCGAGATAAACCGCACGCCACTGATGCCGAAATCCGTCACGCCTTTTCTGGTCTCAAGTGCCGGTGCGGTTCCCATATGTCCATTATCCGCGCAGTCAAGCGCCTGACGGAGGCAGCATAATGGTCGCGTTCAACCAACTCATGCTTTCGCGCCGGCGCGCTTTGTGTACTGGCGGTGCGCTGTTCGTTTCCTTTGCCACCAGCGCTTGCTCGTCATCTGAAACAACTGCTGCTACGGGTATGGGCAGTGCTACCAAGCCGGCCTTAACGCCACCTGAGCTGGATTCCTGGATCGCTGTAAAACAGGATAATTCAGTGGTGGGTTATTTCGGCAAAGTCGATGTCGGGCTCGGCATCCAGGTAGCGATTGCTCAGATTATTGCTGATGAATTAGACGTTGGGTTCGATCAGGTCAGCGTAGTGATGGGCGATACCGCCTTCACCGTTAACCAAGGTGGTGCCAGCGGCAGTACCGGCCTGGAACTTGGCAGCGTATCGGTTCGCAACGCCGCAGCGCAGGCGCGGGCGCAACTGCTCGCTATGGCTGCTGCCAAATTTGGCGCCCCGGCGAGCCGCCTCACGGTCAACGACGGTATCGTTTCTCTTGCCGATGAACCAGGTAAGACCATCTCGTATGGCGATCTGATCGGCGGCAGATATTTCGACTACGAACTGACGTGGAACCACAAAATTGGCAATGAATTGCTGGTTGAAGGCACTGCGCCACTGAAGAATCATGCGGATTACCGGGTGGTCGGCAAATCTATCCCGCGGGCCGATATCGCGGATAAGCTGTTTGGCAATGAGGTCTTCAACACCGACGTGCGCGTGCCCGGCATGCTGCATGGCCGCATGGTCCGCCCACCGGTTGCTGGTGCTATCGTCGTGAAGGTGCATCCTGAATCGGTGCAGCTCCTGCCCGATGTGCAACTGGTTGTGCATAATAATTTAGTTGGTGTGGTGGCCGCGAAGGAATGGACTGCCATCCAAGCCGCGAAGCTGCTCAAGATCGACTGGTCGACGCCAAAGCCAGCCTTTCCAGCCGAGGCCGATCTCTATAAAACCATCGAGTCCGCCAAGACAGTAGGCAAGGGAGGCCCCAAGCCGACAGGCGACACGAAAGCCACCATGGCTGCCGCCTCCAAGACCATCGAAGCCACCTATCTTTGGCCCTTCCAATCGCATGCCAGCATGGGGCCGGCCTGCGCCATCGTCGATGTGCAGCCCGACCACGTCACCATCTGGACCGGTGACCAGAAGCCGCATTACGTGCGTGACGGTGTCGCCGCGTTACTTGGCGTGCCGGCTGCAAAAGTTCACGCCATCTGGCTGCGCGGACCGGGCTCCTACGGCCGTAACGATGGTGGTGATTCTGCAATGGATGCCGCGGTGCTTTCCAAAGCTGTCGGCAAGCCGGTGCGCGTGCAATACATGCGGATTGATGCCACGGCATGGGACCCTAAAGGTCCAGCTTCAGTGCATAAGACGTCCGCCGGTATTGATGCCAACGGTAAAGTGGTGGCCTACCACTATCGCAGCATCGCCTTCTCGCGCGAAAACATTGCTTCGCACCCGGATGACCCCACGCAAAGTCTGGCCGGCCAGTTCATGGGCATGCCGGTAAGCTCCAAGCAGGCGTTTGATGTGCCTGATGAAACCTATGATTTCGGTGTTCAGCATCTTGACTGGGAGGTGGTTCCAGCACTGCTTGACCGTGCCTCACCCTTACGCACCTCGCATCTGCGCGACCCGTTGGGTCCGCAAATAAATTTCGCCAGTGAATGCTTCATGGACGAGTTGGCGCTGGCGACTAACATGGACCCGGTCGCCTTCCGACTTAAATACCTCAAGGATAAACGCGGTACCGTGGTAATTGAGGCCGCCGCTAAGGCGGCGAACTGGCAGCCGCAGATGGGGCATCCCGGCAAACCGCAGGGCGTTTTGCTCAAGGGGCGTGGTATGGCATTTGCCCGCCGCAAGGACACTCGCGTTGCGGTGATCGTGGATGTCGAAGTTGATCGCCATACTGGTCGTGTCTGGCCGCGCCATTGGTTTGTCGCGCATGATTGCGGGCTCATAGTCAACCCCAATACGTTACGACGCGTTATCGAAGGCAACATCGTGCACGCCACCAGCCGCGCCTTGTTCGAAGAAGTGGCCTTCAACCCGCACATGGTTACCAGCGTCGATTGGCTGAGCTACCCGATTCTCGATATCAAGGACGCACCCGAGAGCATCAATATCACGCTGATCAACCATAAGGATGATTTACCACTGGGTGCTGGCGAGCCTTCATCGCGACCGGTGGCCTCGGCCATTGCCAACGCTGTGTTCAACGCCACCGGCATTCGTTTCCGTCAGGCGCCACTTACCAAAGCCCGTGTCAAAGCCGCGTTCATTTGATGCGGCTTGCAGAACAAAAGGTAAATTCCATGTCGAAACATTCACAAATTTCGCGCCGCCACTTCCTGCAAGCGGGCTCCACCATCGTCGCCGGTTCATGCCTGCTGCCGCATTTTGCCAAGGCGGACACATTCCCTGACAAAACCATCAGCTTTGTGGTGCCCGATAGTGGCGGCGGCAGCTTTGATGCCTATGTGCGTAAATTCGCCGAATACATGCCGCAGTATTTGCCGCATAAGGTGAATGTTGAACCACTGCCGATCCCGGGTGCCGGTGGTCAGGCAGCCGCTTTTCAGATTCAGAATGCACCGCCTGATGGATATTTCATCGGCATGTTGAACGTGCCCGGAATCTTTACCTCGCAGTTTGGTAAAAAACCCTCCAAGACCAATCTCGATAGTTTAACCTGGGTGGCCAATCTCGGACGCGAGGGCTATGGGCTGGCGGTTTCCAAGGACAGCCCGATTAAGAATATTGCCGACATGCAAAAAATCGCAACGACACGCCCGATCACTTTCTCATCGACTGGTTCAGGCTCTACCGATAATTTTGCCACCCGGGTATTTTCAGCCTCGTTGGGAATCAACTTCAGGATCGTCACCGGCTATACCGGCTCAGCCCCCACCATGGTCGCGGTCGCGCGCGGCGATGTCGATGCTACCGTGCATTCACTTGCAACATTGCAAGCCATGGCAAAAACCGGGTTGATCCGTATTATCTTCTCGTTTCAGCCCAATAGCGGCATCGCCGGTATCGACGACGCCATGTCCGTCGGGGCGCCAACCCTATCCGAGATTTATCAGTGGCGCCCGGTTGTTGCCCCGCCCAACCTGCCACAGACAATTTTGCAAACCCTGTCCGACGCGCTGATCGGCACAGCTTCGGTGCCTGAAGTGAAAGAGTGGGCTCAGGCGGCTGGAACCAGCCTGTTTCCGCTCGACTACCGCGGTGTCAAAAAAATGATCGATCAGCAAAAAGCCCTGATCGAAACATGGAAATCTGTACTCAAAGCCTAGCTGGCTTTAGGGCGGGGGGAAATGAACAATAATAGAGTAAATGTTGCAGAGGCTATCGAAGCTCAGTCAAACCGGGTTTTTTTTGTTGTTTTATTGATTTTGGTGGCAACGGCTTCGTTCTTTGAAGGGTTCGATGCGCAAATCCAGGGCTATACGGCGCCGACCATCACGAAACTCTGGCACATCCAGCGCTCTGACTTCAGCCCTGTGTTCGTGTTCTTTCAACTAGGCTTCATGTTGGGTGCCATCGGCTTCGGCAATTTAGGTGACATTATGGGCCGCCGCCTGATGATCGTTGGTGGCGTGTTCTTGTTTGGCGTGTTCACCGTGGCCGGCGGGCTCTGTGGTGATGTCACATCGCTGGCTGCCACGCGATTCGTCTCGGCTTTATTCCTTGGGGCCGCTGCCCCCAATGCCATCGCATTGATGATCGATTATTCACCGATGAAACGGCGCGCCTTCAATGTCGGTATTATGTTCACCCTCTATACCCTGGGCGGTGCCGGAGGCGGATTTCTCTCGGCTTGGCTGGTTCCGCATTTTGGATGGCAAGCGGTTTATTGGGTATGCGGTCTTCTGGCGATGGCTTTTTCGGGCATTCTATTGCAGCGCCTGCCGGAATCCGTCCGCTATATGGTCATCCGTCACAAACATCAGGCAGCATTGGCGGCTATCATGCAGCGCTTGGCGCCAAGTCTGACAATCGGCGCTGACACCGTGTTTTTCCTGCCCCAGTCGACCGAGCGAACACCATGGGTCGGCGAGCTGTTTACCCAGCATCGCGGATTGATGACTTTTTTCTTATGGTCGGCTTACAGCATCAACCTGATGGGGCTGATATTTGTCACCAGTTGGATGCCAACGGTGTTTGCCGATAGTGGCCTGACGGTTGCTAGTGCGGTTATCGCCACCAGCCTGTATCAACTCGGCGGCGCCACCGGCAGTGTGCTGTTCGGCTGGATACTGGATCGTGCCATGGGGATATTTCAGCTCGCCGTGATCTGTCTGGTTGCGGTGCCCATCATCATTGCCATCGGCCATGCCACGGGGGTGCTGCCGCTGGTTCTCGTGCTCACATTTTTGGCAGGCATTTGCATTGTCGGCACGCAAAATGGCCTGAACGCCCTCTCCGGCGTGGTGTATCCTACCTATTTGCGGTCAACAGGCTCAGGCTGGACCAGTGGTATTGGCCGAATCGGTGCCATCATAGGCCCACTTCTTGGCGGCGTTCTGATCAGTATGCATTTGCCTCTCACGACTATTTTTGTAATTTTGGCGCTTCCGTCGCTGTGTGTTGCGGCGTGTCTGTTTGGCATTAACCGATTTCAGCCACGTTCTGCCTTGGAGTCTGCTAAAATAGTTGATGTTCGCGTTGCAAAGCGGCAAATTTCGTGAAATTGGTCGCGTTTTGGATGGTGGACTTGGGTTTTTGACTGGTTGTGATTGCGTTGCTCCCAGGGAGTTGGCAATGACGCTTTCTACTCCTGGGATAACCTGGATTGTACGGAATATTTTAATAAAAGGTCTCTGAAGTCAGATGGTGAGCGGTAAAATTGTCAAATTAGCGTCGCCTGATCTCGTAGCCCCTGGTGGTCTGTTGGACCCTACAGAGGATAACAACTACATCGCGGCCCTGGCCCGCGGCTTGGCGGTGATGCGGGCCTTTGCCGGCCAGCGCAACCAACTCACCATGGCGGAAATTGCTAAGCTTGTGGGGTTGCCCCGCGCCACCGTCCGGCGTTGCCTGATAACTCTTACCGCGCTCGGGTATATCGACACCAATGGCAAATACTACCGACTGACCCCGCAGGTGCTTACCCTCTCACAGTCCTATTTCTCCTCAAACCCGCTGCCACGGGTGGCCCAGCCCTTTATTGAGCAGGTCAGCGAGGCAGTCGGCGAGTCCTGCTCGGTCTCGGTTCTCACCGGGGACGAGGTCATCTATGTTGCCCGCTCAACCCGCAAGCGCGCGGCCTCGGTCCACCGTGATGTTGGCCAAAACCTGCCTGCCTATTGCACCTCCATGGGCCGGGTTTTGCTGGCGCATCTCGAGCCGGAACAACTTGATGCCTATTTCAAGCGTGTCACCATGAAAAAATTCACCCATGAGACCGTCACCGACGAGACCGCCATGCGCGCCCTGCTGGACCAAGTCCGCCGCCGCGAATTTTGCATGATAGACGGCGAGTTAGAGCATAATCTACGCGCAGTGGCGGTGCCGGTGCGTGACCAGTCGGGCCGGGTTATTGCTGCGGCGCACATCAGCTCGGAGGCTGACCGCACGCCGAAGGAAAAGATGCGCAACGAATTCCTGCCGGTTCTGCGCTCTGCCGTCTCACAGATGCGCTCTCTGCTGATCGGCTAAAAAGCCCGTAAAATCTTTCGTATTGGTTTGACGCGGATCAAGGTGGTACAATGGCACCGCTGTCATCATATAGCTCATATACTTAGGAGGATGACATGAACGTCTCTGAACTGATGACCAAAAAGCTGATTTCGGTGCAGCCGGGCACCAGCCTGGCCGATGCCGCCCGTATCATGCTGGACCAGCATGTTAGTGGGCTGCCGGTGGTTGATGCGCTTGGAAAACTCGTCGGCGTCGTGACTGAGGGCGATCTGCTGCGCCGCGCCGAAATTGGCACCGCCGGTAAGCCGGCTGGGTGGCTGAAGACCTTTTTCCTGCCCGACAGTCTGGCGGCTGACTACGTCAAGACCCATGGCCGCCACGTCTCAGAGGTTATGACCGCCGAGCCGATTACCGTGACTCCGCAAACCGCCCTGGCCGATGCTGCGGCGTTGATGGTGAGCAAACACATCAAGCGGCTGCCAGTCGTGTCGGAGGGAGCGCTGGTGGGTGTGGTCAGCCGGACTGACCTGCTGCGCGTTCTGGCGTTGAAACTAATTGAAATTCAGGCATGCAAACCATCAGATGTTGAAATCGCCGAGCATATCAAAACCAGCTTGGAGCATGAAAACTGGACCCCGAAGGCCGGGATTCACATCGAGGTGAAAAGCGGCGTGGTGTATCTCAAGGGCATTATCATGAGCGATGCCGAGAAGCAGGCGGTCAATGTGATTGCCGAGAACGCGCCCGGTGTGAAGGAAGTCGTCGACGAGCTGGTATTCGTGGACCCCGCTACCGGGATGGCGTTTCAATAGGCGTTAGGCGGCCGCTTTCACCACGTTCAGCACGGTTGCGCCGTAGCGTTCAATCTTGGTGGTGCCCATGCCTGGAATCTCGGCCAGGGCGCTGAAGCTGCTTGGCCGAAAGGTGGCGATGGCCGCCAGGGTGGTGTCGTGGAAAATCACGTAGGCCGGCACATTCTGTTCCTTCGCGAGGCGTGAGCGTTCGGTCCGTAGCGCTTCAAACAGTTTAGCGGCCTCGCCGGTCAATTCGGTGCGGGCCGTCTTGGTTTTCATCACGGCAGCGGATGATGTTGGTGTGCGGTCGCGCCGGAAATTCACCGTCTCAACGCCTTTGAGCACCGGCTCGGCCAAGGCGGTGAGCCGTAGGGCACCGAAGGAATCGTGATCCACCTCAATGAACCCCCGTACGATCATTTGCCGGAATACCGAACCCCAGCCTTTGCGGTCCAATTCGGTTCCCACGCCAAACGTCGGCAATTGCTCATGATTGAACTTCAAAATTTTCTCGGAGCGTATCCCCAGCAGCACATCCACTACATGCCCGGTGCCGAAGCGCTGGCCGGTGCGCAACATGGCCGACATTGCCTTGCGGCAAGCAGTCGTGGCATCCCAGGTCTCAGCTGGGTTCAGGCAGGTGTCGCAATTGCCACAACCCTGCGCCATGGTCTCACCGAAATGCGCCAGTATGGCTTGACGGCGGCACGAAGCGGTTTCGCAAATCCCTAGCAATGCATCGAGCTTGCTGCGCTCTATCCGTTTGATGTCATCGGGCGAGCCGCTTTGGTCGATCATATTGCGCCGGAACACGATGTCCTGCGTGCCATACAGCAACAGAGTCTCAGCCGGCATGCCATCGCGTCCTGCCCGTCCGGTCTCCTGGTAAAACGCCTCAAGGCTGCCCGGCAAATCCAGATGGACCACAAAGCGCACATCGGGTTTATCAATCCCCATCCCAAACGCGATGGTGGCCACCAGCACCAAGCCCTCCTCAGCCAAAAACGCATCCTGATGGCGCGAACGTACCGCCGGGTCGAGCCTCGCGTGATAGGGCAGGGCGTTGATCCCCGCGGCTTTCAGCGCTGCGGCGGTTTCATCCACGGTATTGCGGCTCAGGCAGTAAACAATCCCGCTCTCACCTTCATGGGCTTTCAAAAATGTCAGCAGTTGCTTCAGTGGTGCGGCTTTTGGCACCACCGCGTAGCGAATGTTGGGCCTATCGAAACTTGCCAAAAACAGCCGCGCCTCATCCAGGTTCAGCCGCCGCCGGATTTCCTCGCGTGACTGCATATCCGCCGTGGCAGTCAGTGCGATGCGTGGCACGCCCGGAAACAGCCGCCCCAACGCGGCCAATTGCAAATATTCCGGCCGGAAATCATGGCCCCATTGGCTGACGCAATGCGCCTCATCAATGGCAAACAGCGCAATCGGCGCTTCGTCCAGCATTTCCAAAAAATCCGGCTGCATCAGCCGCTCCGGCGCCACATACAGCATATCCAGCGTTCCAGCCCGCAGATCGGCCCGTACCTGGGCGCGTTCCGCGGGGCTCATGCTGGAGTTGATCGCCGCCGCATTCACGCCTAACTGGCGCATCGCCGCCACTTGGTTGCGCATCAGCGCTATCAGTGGCGAGACCACCACGCCCACGCCGGGGCGGCATAATGAGGGCAACTGGTAGCAAAGCGACTTGCCGCCGCCGGTCGGCATCAACACAATCGCATCGCCGCCGCTCATCACATGCGAAATAACCGCCCGCTGCTCGCCCCGGAATCCAGGTAACCCAAATACGCTGTGCAGCACTCTATCAGGGTCGGCGGCAAACGAATCGGCCTGATGCATATCCATACATCGTGGGTACAATTTCCGCTCGCGCCGACGCAACCGCTGAGGTGCCCTATTAACCTTTGCTGGCGAACCCTATATCTGCGCGATGGCAGATTACGCATCCTCTGAACGCTTGGCCCCCAATATTGGCTCGTTCGCCAACAGCTATGCGCGTCTGCCGGCGCAATTTTACGCCAGCGCTGTTCCCACCCCGGCACCGGAGCCGCGCCTTATTAAATTCAACCATGCGCTCGCCCGTGAACTTGGCCTGACACCGCCTGCCGATGATCTTGCGGCAATCTTTGCCGGCAACCTCGTCCCCGCAGGCGCCGAGCCGCTGGCGATGGCCTATGCCGGCCACCAATTCGGCGGCTTCGTCCCGCAACTCGGTGACGGCCGCGCCATTTTGCTGGGCGAAGTGATCGATACGCAAGGCCAGCGCCGCGACATCCAGTTGAAAGGCGCGGGCCGCACGCCGTTCTCGCGCCGGGGCGATGGCTGCGCCGCCCTGGGCCCGGTGCTGCGCGAATATCTCATCAGCGAGGCGATGCACGCGCTTGGTATCCCCACCACCCGCGCCCTGGCCGCCGTGACGACCGGCCAGCAGATTTTGCGTGAAGAAGGTCTGGTGCCCGGCGCCGTCCTCACCCGGGTCGCGGCCAGCCATGTGCGGGTGGGCACATTTCAGTATTTTGCCGCACGCGGTGATGAAGCGTCCCTCCGGCTATTGGCCGATTACGTTATCAATAGGTGCTACCCTCAGGCCAAAGCCGCCGAGCGCCCGTACTTGGCGCTGTTGCAACTGGTGGCGGCATCGCAGGCCAAGCTGATCGCGCAATGGCTGCTTGTTGGCTTCATTCACGGCGTGATGAATACCGATAACATGGCGATCTCGGGCCAGACGATCGATTTCGGCCCGTGCGCCTTCATGGATGAGTACGACCCCGCCACCGTTTACAGCGCCATCGATTATTATGGCCGCTACGCCTATGCCAACCAGCCGCGCCTCGCCAACTGGAATCTCGCCCGCTTTGCCGAGGCTATTTTGCCACTGCTTGATGATGATCAGGACACCGCCATCGCGCTGGGCAGCGAGGTTATTGAAGGCTTCCAGGCGCAGTTTGCCGATTTTTGGCTGGAGGGCGCTCGCGCCAAGCTGGGGCTTTTTACCGCCGAAGATAGCGATGCAGCACTGATGAATGATCTGCTCGATACCATGCATAAAAACCAGGCCGATTTCACGCTCACCTTCCGGCATCTGAATGGCGATGCAAGATCGCAATTCATTGACCCGACGGCCTTCGATGCCTGGGCGCAAAGTTGGCAAGTTCGGCTCAGCCGTGAGACGCAATCACCGGCTGAGCGGGCTGCCAAAATGCAGGCGGTCAACCCAGCATTCATTCCGCGTAACCACCGGGTCGAACAGGCGCTGCAAGCCGCAATTCAGCATGCGGACTATAGCCTGTTCGAGGAACTTCTCATGGTTTTAGCCAAGCCTTATCGGGACCAGCCGGAATCTGCCCGTTACGCCACCCCACCCGAGTTGGGGGAGCGCGTGCTGCATACCTTCTGCGGAACTTAGGTCCTTAAACGCGCGCCACCCGCAGTGCGTTGGTGGTGCCGGGCTGGCCAAACGGCACGCCCGCCACCACGACAATTTCATCACCCTTTTTGGCAAAGCCTTCGAGCCGCGCCATATGCACCGCATTGGCCGTGGCCTCGGTCATGGAATGCACTTCCTTGGTAAGCGACGCATGCACCCCCCAAACTGCAGCCAATCGGCGCGCAACCGTGATGCTGGTGGTCAGCCCGATCACCGGGCAATCTGGCCGGTCCCGCGCCACCCGAAGCGCCGTTGAACCCGAGGCGGTGAGAGCGACGATGGCTTTGGCGCCGATGGTATGTGCCACCTGACAGGCGGCGGCGGCAATTGCGTCGGCAGAGGATCGTTCCGGATCAGGGCGTTTGGCATCAATGCCGCGCCGCCAATCCTCATCTCGCTCTACCCGGGTGATAATCCGGTCCATCATGTTCACCGACTCGCGCGGATACTGCCCGGCGGCGGACTCGGCTGATAGCATCACCGCATCAGCACCATCAAACACCGCCGTCGCCACGTCCGAGGCTTCGGCGCGGGTCGGGGCAGGGGCGGTGATCATGCTTTCCAGCATCTGGGTGGCCACCACCACCGGCAGGCCGCGTAACTGCGCCGCCCGGATGATGCGTTTTTGCGCTAGCGGTACGTCTTCGGGGGGTAATTCCACCCCCAAATCGCCACGCGCCACCATCACCGCATCCGAGAGGGCGAGAATTTCATCAAGATTATCCAAGGCTTGCGGCTTTTCGAGCTTGGTCATCACCAGTGCCCGCCCGTCAGCCAGCGCCTTGGCCTGCGCCACGTCCTCGGCCCGCTGCACGAAGGATAGACCAATATAGTCGATCCCCAGCGGCAGCACGAATTCCAGGTCGGCCAGGTCTTTTTTGGTCAGCGCCGGAATCGGCAGCACCACGTCGGGGATATTCACGCCCTTGCGGTCGGACAGCACGCCACCATTCATGATTTCAGTGATCAGATGGTCTGGCATTTTACGCACCACCCGCAGCCGCAGCTTGCCATCATCAAGCAACAAGGTGGCTCCCACCGAGGCGGCTTCGAGAATTTCCGGGTGCGGCAAACAAACGCGGCGTGTATCGCCAGGGGCGGGGTTCATATCCAGGGTAAAGCTTTGTCCGGCCTGCAACTGCACACGGCCTGACTGAAATTGCCCGACTCGCAGCTTCGGCCCCTGCACATCGGCCAGAATCCCGATCGGGCGGCTGTATTTTTTCTCCAGCGCCCGGATCATCTCGATGCGGGCGGCGTGGTCGGCATGGGTGCCGTGCGAGAAATTCAGCCGGAATACATCGGCCCCCGCCAGAAATAACTGCCCCATCATCTCAAGCGTGGAGCTTGCCGGACCCAAGGTTGCTAGAATCTTCGTCCGCCGGTGGCGCCGTAACCGCTCAGTCATTGTTTATTCCTACTGCTCAACCATCCCTGACCGGCAAAGCCCCGGCAGCGTGGTTATAGGCCCAGCCAGCGCTGCCGTCATACCCGGGGTCTGTTAATGTTTCGACAAAATAGCGGTAATTTAAGTTTTTCCGTCTCGCTTAGCAATGTCTGTTAACTATAACTATAGGCCCCGCCAGCCTGCCAGCCGGGCAATTGTGGCGGCGGATACATCCCGGATTGAATACGCCTTCGGCCCGCGCTACGCCGGGTTCATGAATTCCTCCCGCACCATCGACCCAAATAGCGACATTGGCATCGCTCAGTTAACCCAGCTTCGCCCGATCGAGGCCGTTGCCGCCGACCTCAACATTCCGCCAGAGGCGCTGTTTCGTTACGGCCCATTCAAAGGCAAAATTTCACTGCCATTTACCGCCCAGGTGGCGGCCAATGGGCGGCGCGGCAAGCTGATATTGGTAACCGCCATCAGCCCTACCCCGGCAGGCGAGGGTAAAACCACCACCACCATCGGGCTTGGCGATGCGCTGCGTCGGCGCGGCGTGAAAACCGCTATTTGTCTCCGCGAGCCCAGCCTCGGCCCATGCTTCGGCGCCAAAGGCGGTGCCACCGGCGGCGGCCATGCCCAAGTGGCGCCGATGGAGGATATCAACCTGCATTTTACCGGCGATCTGCACGCCATCAGTGCCGCCCATAATCTGCTGGCTGCGATGATCGACAACCATATTTTCTGGGGCAACAAGTTGGAGTTGGATCCTCGCCGCGTCACCTGGCGGCGGGTGGTGGATTTGAACGACCGTTCGCTGCGCAAAATTGTCACTGGCCTGGGTGGCCCGGCGAATGGCTACCCGCGTGAGACAGGCTTCGACATCACCGTGGCCAGCGAAGTGATGGCAATTTTCTGCCTGGCCCGTTCGCTGCAGGACCTTGCTGATCGTCTGGCTAACATCGTCATTGGCCGCGATACACGCAAAAACCTCGTCCGCGCCGGTCAGTTAGGCGCCGCCGGGGCCATGACCGCGCTGCTGAAAGACGCGCTGGCGCCCAATTTGGTACAGACTCTGGAAGGCACGCCGGCGTTCATTCATGGCGGTCCGTTCGCCAATATCGCGCATGGCTGCAACTCGGTGCTGGCCACCGAAACGGCGCTGGGCCTGGCTGATTGTGTTGTCACGGAAGCCGGTTTTGGTGCCGATTTAGGGGCTGAGAAGTTTCTTGATATTAAATGCCGCAAGGCCGGGCTGGCCCCCGCCGCCGCTGTGGTGGTGGCCACCGTGCGGGCGCTGAAGATGCATGGCGGCGTGGCGTTGAAGCAGGTCGGGCAGGAAGATGTCGCCGCTGTTACCGCCGGCTGCAGCAACTTGATCCGTCATGTGCAGAACTGCCAGAAATTTGGCTTGCCGGTGCTGGTCGCCATCAACCGCTTCACCACCGATAGTGCTGCGGAGTTGCAAGCCATCAAGGATGTGTGCGCCGCCATCGGGGTAACCGCAGTGGCCTGCAATCATTGGGCGGAAGGCGGGCAGGGGGCGCTGGAACTGGCCGATGCCGTGCATCGCATCACCTTGGCACCGGCGGCACCATTTAGCCTGCTCTATCCTGACAACATGCCGCTGGCGGATAAAATCCGCCGGGTCGCCACCGGGATTTACGGCGCGGCGGCGGTGGTGTTTGAAGCCTCAGCCGCAGCGCAGCTTGCCGGGTTCGAACTGGCGGGGTTTGGCCATCTGCCGGTTTGCATGGCCAAAACCCAGTATAGCTTTTCGACTGACCCGACCCTGAAGGGCGCGCCGAGCGGTTTTACCTTACCAGTGCGCGAGGTCCGGCTGGCGGCCGGTGCTGGGTTCATCGTGGTGCTGTGCGGTGAAATTCTCACCATGCCGGGGCTGCCGCGCCACCCGGCAGCCGAGGATATTTTTCTCGATGCCGATGGGGATATCGGCGGTTTAAGCTAATTCGCTGGCGAATCGTCAATAAAAAACCCGGTAGGAGCCTACACCCGCCGGGTTTTTTTTGGTGGAATCGGTTAGTGGGTCGGGATCACCCATGGTACGACGAACTGTTCAACGATCACGATCCCCACCAGGATCAGCGTTAAAATAATGCTGTGAATGAAGGTCTTGGCAAACACCTTACCTTCCTGGCCCGCCATGCCTGTGACTGACACGCCGGTCGCGATATTCTGCGGTGAGATCAGCTTGCCGAACACGCCGCCGGAGGCATTGGTGGCGGCAAACAAGGTAGGGCTGAGGTTAAGCTGAGTGGCTGCCACCACCTGCAAATTGCCGAACAACGCGTTGCCTGAGGTATCGCTGCCTGACAGCGTGACCGCCAGCCAGCCGAGGAACGGCGAGAGCAGCACGAAGAACTGCCCGGTCGAAGCCACACCATGCCCGAGCGTGTAGGCCAGACCAGAGTAGTTCATTAAATACGCCAGCCCGACGATCAGCATAACGGTTACCACCGCCAGCCACATTTGCCGCACCGTCAGCATTATGCATTGCATCAGCGCACCGGGTGACAGCCGCACAATGTCCGCGGTGATGAATGCGGCGATCAAGATTGCCGTACCGGTAGCCAGCGGTTGAAACAGCCAGACGGCGGCATAGGGTTTGTCATGGTTCAGGGTGATGGAAATTGCGTTATCCAGACCTGGCCAATGAATTGCTTGCGCACCAACGGTGAAGACCTTGAACTGAGTCCAGCCGATCACGACCGCCGATACGATCATCCAGGGCAGCCAGCCCTGCCAACTCGGAATTTTCGAGCCCGCCCCGGCCGAATTCATGGTGGCGGCCTTGATCATGAACGTTGGGTCAGGTGCCGGACGCCAGACTTGCAAAAACAAGATGGTGATGATCAGCGAACCCAGCGAGGCCAGCACGTCGGTGAGGGAGTAGTTGATGTAATTTGCGGTGACGAACTGCATACCGGCAAAGCTCAATCCGGCCACCAGCAGCATCGGGAAGACGGCCACAATAGACCTGAATCCGCCGAACAGCCCGACCACATAGAATGGCAATATGATGGCGATAATCGGCAATTGCCGTCCCACCATGGCGCCGAGTTCGTTGGCAGGCAGGCTGGTGACGGCGCCCAGCACCGTGATCGGCACGCCCAGCGCGCCGAAGGCCACCGGGGCGGAGTTGAAAATCAAGGCGTAAACCAGCGCTTCCAGCGGTGCGAACCCGACGATGATCAGCAGCGAACTGACAATCGCGATCGGCACACCGAACCCGGCCACACCTTCCAGCAAACATCCGAAGCAGAAGCCGATCACCACCAGCACCACCCGGCGGTCGTTAGGTAAATTCTGGATGATCCAGTCGCGGAAGGCATCGAAATGGCCAGAGCGAACGGTAATATTGTAAAGCAAAATCGCGTTCACCACGATCCACATCACCGGCCACATGGCGAATACGGCACCGTTCGCCACCGCATCGAACGCCAGCGGCAGGGGCATCTGCCAAGGGCCGACGGCGATGATCAGAGCAACGATCAGACCAGCCAGTGCTGCCTGCCAGGCCGCACGCCGGAAGATTCCTAGCATGATCAACAGCACCACCACTGGCAGAATGGCAACCACGAATGACAGGCCGAGGCTGCCCTCGATTGGTGTGATAAGTTGTTTAAACAATATTCCCCCCTGCCCATTACCCGTTGCAGATACGACCGGTCCAAGACGTTAAATCACAAGACAAATCGCTAACATAATAAATACTACTATGGTGCAAAACAAAACATCCGCGCAACTCCACTAAGCCTAAAATTATCAAAAGTCTCGCAACTATATGAAATTGCTTAGCCTATCGGGTATGTTCGACGATGTTTGGCGGGCTGCTGTGACCGCTATTTAAAGCCGGCCCGGCGGGGCACGCCCACAAAAAACCCCGCCAGAGGCGGGGTTTTCCAAGTCGAGCCTGCGAACCTAAACTTAGGGGCTGATAACCGGAATGATGCCCGGAATAACAAACTGCTGGATAATCACCAGCACCGCCAGGATCAGGGTCAGGATTACGGAGTGGATGAAGGTTTTGGCAAAAACCTTGCCTTCCTGCCCAACCATGCCGACCACCGAAACACCCGTCGCGATATTTTGCGGCGAGATCATCTTGCCCATCACGCCACCTGAAGAATTAGTGGCCGCGAACAGGATCGGGTTGAGACTAAGCTGCTTGGCGGCCACCACCTGCAAATTGCCGAACAAGGCGTTACCGGAAGTATCGCTGCCAGAGAGCATAACCGCGATCCAGCCCAAGAAGGGCGAGAGCAGCACGAAGAACTGCCCGGTTGAGGCGACGCCCTCACCAAGCGTGTAAGCCATACCGGAATAGTTCATCAAATACGCCAGGCCGATGATGAGCATAACGGTACATACGGCCACCCATACCTGAGCGATGGTTTTTTTGACGCAACCAAAGAAATCAGCCACCGAGATCCTGACCAGCACGGCGGTAATCAACGCGGCGACCAGAATCGCGGTGCCGGTTGCCAAGGGCTGGAATACCCAAATCGCGGCGTAAGGCTTGTCGTGATACAAGGTAATCGAGATCGCCTTGTCGAGGCCCGGCCAGTGAATGGCTTGCTGATCAATCGCGAAGATTTTGAACTGGGTCCAAATGATAACGACAGCGGATACAATGATCCAGGGCATCCAGCCCTTCCAGGCCGGCACATGGCTGGCATTGGCGGCGGCATGTTCAAGCACATGGCTCTTGATCGCAAATTCCTCATCTGGCGCCGGCTTCCAGAAGTTTAGGAAGGTGACTGTCGCAATCAGCGAACCCAATGAAGCGAGCACGTCGGTCAACGCGTAGTTGACGAAGTTCGAGGTCATGAACTGCATGAATGCGAAACTGCCGCCCGCGACCAGCAGCAGAGGGAACAGCGCTTTGAGGGAGCGCATGCCACCATACAAAAACATGACGTAAAACGGCAGCAGCAGGGCCATTTCCGGCAACTGGCGGCCAACCATCTGGCCAAGTTGCAAAGCCGGCAGGCCAGTGACCTGGCCGAGCACGGTGATGGGAACGCCCAGTGCGCCGAAAGCCACCGGAGCCGTGTCAAATATCAAGCAGAAGGTCAGGGCTTCGAGCGGCGGGAAGCCGACCATGATCAACATGGCGCTGACGATGGCAACCGGCGTACCAAAACCGGCCACACCTTCAAGCAGGGCGCCGAAACAGAAAGCCATCACGATCAGCACCACCCGGCGGTCATTTGGCAAGTGCCCGATGATCCAGTCACGGAACGCATCAAAATAGCCGGAAGCGACCGTAATGTTATACAGCAAGATCGCGGCAATTACGATCCACATCACCGGCCACAGCGCGAATATCGCACCGTTGGCGACGGAATCCAGTGCCAAGCCAGCCGGCATCTGCCAGAGAAAGACCGCCACGACGAGAGCCACGATCAACCCGGCTAACGCGGCCTGCCAAGCCGCCCGGCGGAGCACGCCGAGCATGATTAGGACGGTCAAAACCGGTAATACCGCCACAATAAAGGACAGACCAAGGCTATCCCCTACCGGGGTAATAAGCTGCTTAAACATATACGCCTCCCTAGGGCAATCAGAAACAAACATCAGGACAGGGCGTAGTCATGTCCACGCAGCCAACCTAGTTGCGATATTTCGATAGGTTTGTTCGCCGGGAAAAGCCAGAGCCCGAAGGAAAATAATTCACGAGAATTGGTCTTGGGCAGTATTTAATCTGTCGGCGGCCCCACCATGACCACGTGCAGCCAGCCTGGCCCGTGCGCACCCCGTACCAATGTACCCTCAATATCGGTCGTTCCGCTGGCTCCGGTGACCAAATTAACGTTACGGGGCGGCGGTGCTCCCGTGAACGCCCTGACGTAATCTTCCATCCAGGGCCAGATATTTTTATATGATACCGCAACGATATGGTGCAGCGGTAAAAACGCAAACAAAGTAGGCGACTCAGGGGAGGAATGAAAAACCAACGACCCTGTCTCAGCTATGCCGCCTAGCGCCAGCCCAACGGCCAGTGTCTCATCAGTGCCGACATGATCGCGGGTCTGCAAGCCGCTCCAATTAAGCGCTTCCAAATTCGGGTGCGGTTGCAGGGCGATATTTAGCGCTAAATCATGCTGTGCTGCATACCGCATGACCGCCGCAGGAAGATCATTCAACGAGCCAATTCGCTCCGCCGAGGCGGCAACCCCGGGCGACTGTACGCGGTCGAGAAACACCTCATCCGGCGGGCCGGAAACACGCTCCGGCCTGGTGGCATCGATGCGTGCCCGCAATTGTGTAAGTTCAGCGGCGATGGCTGGTGCTGATGCCGGTGCGGGCAGGGCTTTACCGATCGCCGCAAAAATAGCCTTTTTGGCGTTGTTCATTTGGCAGCCTGCCGTTTTTTATATTGTGCCAGAAACGTAGCCGCTTGTGGCCTTGGCATATCCCGGTAACGGGTCCAGCCGCCGGCCAGCGGCATTTTTGCAATCCAGCCGCCTTTGGCGAATACCGGCATCACCCGCAGCGCCATATTGCTGGCAATTTGATAGAGCGCAGGCCTTAGTGCCAAAAATTCCCATATCCGCAGGGCCCAGGCGGTATAAACAGGCTCGTAACCTTGCACCCAGGCCTTGGTGCGCCAGCCCCGGATGAGCTTGGGCAGCGGGATCGCCACCGGGCAGACCTCCTGGCACTGGCCGTTTAGAGTGCAGGCGCGCGGTAAATCCTGAGATTTTTCCAAACCATCCAAACTTGGCGTGATCACGGAGCCCATCGGTCCCGGATATGTCGCACCATAGGCGTGGCCGCCGATCTGGCGGTACACCACGCAATGATTCATACAGGCGCCACATCGCAAACAGCGCAGCATTTCCGCCAGCCCTTCCGCCAGCATCGTTGTGCGTCCTGCATCCACCAGCACAATATGAAATTCCTCTGGCCCATCGACATCACCGGTTCGCTTCGGCCCTGCGTGAAATGTGGTGTATTGCGTCAGTTCGGCACCGGTTGCGGAACGCACCAGCAAGCGCAGCATGGTCATGGCTTCCACCATGCTGGGCACCAGTTTCTCAATCCCCGCTGTCACAATATGCACGCGCGGCGGCGTGGTGGTCAGCTCGGCATTGCCTTCATTGGTCACAGTGCAGATGGCGCCGGTATCCGCAATCAAAAAATTCGCGCCAGAGATTCCAACATCGGCTGCCATGAATTTTTCACGCAAATTGCGCCGCGCTGAATTCACCATCTGTTCGACGGTTTCCAGCGCACCTGGGTCGGTATGGTTGGCCCTAAATAAGTCGCCCACCTGCTCGCGGGTTTTATGCAGCGCCGGCCAGATGATGTGCGAAGGTTTTTCGTGAGCCAGTTGGATGATATGCTCGGCGAGGTCAGTCTCAACCCGCTCAATTCCCGCTGCCTCCAGCGCGTGCGGCAGGCCGATTTCCTCACCCAGCATCGATTTCGAGCGGGTGACTGTTTTAGCGTTGGCGGCTTTGCAAATACCCACCACAATTTCGCAGGCTTCCTGGCCAGTGCGGGCCCAATGAATTTTAGCTCCGGTCTTTTTGGCGTTGGTTTCAAACTGGTTAAGGTAATATTCCATGTTGGCGATCACATGGTCTTTAATGTCGCGCCCTAACACACGGGCCTGGGCAAATTCCGGCCAGGCGGCAATGGCGGCGGCCCGTTTGGCGCGCGCGGTGTTGGTGGTGCGGTCGATGGCGATTTTTAAGGTGGCGTCCGCGAGTGCCGCCGTGACCCGGCCATGAAACGCATTCATGCGGTTTCTCCAATCGCCAGGCCATCGCCCATCCCGGCGAGAATTTCGGCGGTATGAAAGGCCCGCACCTTCGAGCCGTCACGATGTAATTTGCCCGCCATATTCATCAGGCAACCTAAATCGCCACCCAGCAGCAAGTCAGCACCAGTGGCGTTAATGGCGGCAGCTTTTTCACCCACAATGGCGTTTGAGATATCAGGATACTTCACGCAAAACGTGCCACCAAACCCGCAGCAAACATTTGCCCCTTCCAGTGGCCGCATTTCCAAACCTGCCACGCCGGCCAGCATTTTCCGCGGCTGCGCCTGCACGTTCAAACTACGTAGGCCACTGCAACTATCATGATAAGTGGCGGTGGCGGCACAACTGACATCTTTCGGACGCCATGCCCAGATATCGCTCATATAGCTCAGCAATTCGTATGTCCGATTTGCTAAATCCACCGCCTTGGCGTGCCAGACCGGGTCAGCTTCGAATAAATCTGGATAGTCTTTTTTGATGGTCGCAGCACAGGACCCAGATGGCACAACCACATGGTCGAACCCCGCCAATAATTTTATATTTTGCTTGGCAATCTTGCGTGTACCATCCTGGTCGCCGGAATTAAGTGCCGGTTGGCCGCAGCAGGTCTGGCCCATCGGCACTTCCACTACGCAATTGACCTGCTCCAGCAGGGCCAGCGCAGCAAAGCCGATCTGTGGCCGCATCGCATCCACCAGGCAGGTGGCAAACAGCGCAACACGCGGCGGATTATTTTTCATAGGCTTCCATTCGCTCCATGTCCCGCAGGCTCGGGAATAATTTCATCCATAATAGCGCTACTGCAACGCTGCCAATACCGCCTAATATCACGGCAGGCACAGCACCCAGCAGGGCTGCGGTAAAGCCGCTTTCAAATTCGCCCAGATTGTTGGAGGCGCCGATGAACAGGTAGTTCACCGCACCCACCCGGCCACGCATGTTATCGGGCGTACGCAACTGCACCAGTGAGGTCCGGATGATCACGCTTACCGTGTCGGAGGCACCCATTACAAATAAAGCCGCCAGCGAGAGCACAAAATACTGCGAAATGCCAAAGACTGTGGTCGCAAGCCCAAACACAATCACCGCCTGAAACATCCGCATGCCTACCCGGCGCTCCATGGCGTGCCGGGCCACCCAGATGGTCATCAGCAACGAACCAACGGCAGGCGCGCCGCGCAAAATGCCTAAGCCCCAGGGGCCGGTATGCAGAATATCGCGGGCATAAATAGGCAGCAGAGCGGTGGCACCACCCAGCAGCACCGCAAATAAATCGAGTGAGATCGTGCCCAGGATTGCGGGGTTGTGCCATACGAACCCAACACCCGCGAATAAGGATGCCAGCGTGGGCGGTTCCTTGGCAACGGCCGGCCGGTCCATTTGGATCAAGCCGTTCAGCACGGTCGCCAGCAGCCAAAGGGCGGCCATTAACGCATAAGGCAATACCGGGCTGATGGCATAGGCGAAACCGCCAATGGCGGGGCCGATAATGGTAGCGGTCTGAAACGCCCCGTTGGAAATGGCCGTGCCTTTTTGCAGCATGCCATCGGGTACCACGCCCGGAAGCAGCGCTGCGCTCGCCGGGCTGCCAAAGGCGCGGGAGCCTCCGAGCACCACAACCGCCGCGAAAATCTCACCAACGGTCAGCCAGCCTGCGAACGTGCCCCAGGCCAGGAATATCGCGGCCATCGCTTCGGCAATCTGGCATAATTGCAAAACCAATTTACGCTCATAACGGTCCACAGCGTGGCCGCCAATAAAGGTAAGTGCGGCCATGGGGATAAATTGCGCAACGCCGATCAAGCCTAAATCAAAGGCGCTGCTGGTCATGGCATAGATCTGCCAGCCCATCGCCACGGCGCCCATCTGGAAGGCCATCGAGGAAAAGCCCCGCCCGAGGACCAAATACACAAACGGTGGATGACGAAGCAGGGTGCGGGCGCTGCCGGCGATAATCTCAGAGGGCATGCGCCCGGCTATAGCACGGTGCTAGCTCGTGCCTAGCGCTGCGGCGGTCTCCGGGGCGGCAATCAAAGCCTCCTCCTTTAAATCAACACCTGTAAGCTTGCGGTGCAGCGCTTCGCGCATCAGCCAGGCCAGCGTGTCGGCAGCCATGTCGTAGGATAACCCACCCTTGCCATGGATGTTGGAAATGCAGTTGCGCGCCGAATCGCGGGTGCCGCGCTTTGGGTCGTAGGTGAGGTAAATGCCCAGGCTTTCCGAAACACTTAACCCTGGCCGCTCGCCGATCAACATGACGCATAGTTTTGCGCCCAGCCGCTCGCCGATGTCATCGCCGATCGCTACCCGCCCTTGGGTGGCAATCACCACTGGCGCGATTTTCAAATCATGCAGCCGGTTCAAGGCGGCCTTCAGCATCGGCACGGCATTCAGCGAAACCGCGGTGGCTGAAAGCCCGTCAGCGATTACGAACACCGCGTCATAATCCCCTGGAGTCAGCAAAGCCTCGCAATCAGGGTGCAATTGCCGGCCTAAATCAGGGCGGCGCAGATAAATCTCCCTCGAATCCGCGGCACTGCGCACCTCGATCACCTGGCCCTGGATGGCGGATTTCAGGGGTGCGGTATCCAGCTTGGTATGCACAGCATCCCGCGCCTTGGCGTGCGCCAACTGGAATTCCAGCACATCCTTGAGTAGCAGGGCATCGCCGACGCGCCCCAGCCCGATGCGGGCGCGGGTGGTGGCCCGTAGTTTGGCCCAGGGGTCGAGTTCAGGCGGCAGCGGCACTGATCAGCCTTTGTAACATCTTGTTTTGTGGCCCGGCCATGCGCATCCGGCCTTTGCGGTCCACCATGTCCATTTTTTCCAGCCACAGCTCAAATTCCGGCGCCGGTTTCACCCCGAAGGTCGAGCGTAAATACAGCAGGTCGTGGTAAGAAAGACTCTGGTAGTTCAGCATCACGTCATCGGCCCCCGGCACGGTAATGACAAACGTTACCCCCGCCGCCGTCAGCAGGGTCATCAGCGTGTCCATGTCATCCTGGTCGGCCTCGGCGTGGTTGGTGTAGCAAACGTCGCACCCCATCGGCACGCCCAGCAGCTTGCCGCAGAAATGATCCTCCAGCCCGGCCCGGATGATCTGCTTACCGTCGTAGAGGTACTCCGGCCCGATGAACCCCACCACCGTGTTCACTAAAAGTGGGTTAAATGCCCGCGCCACCGCATAGGCCCGCGCCTCGATGGTCTGCTGGTCGATGCCGAAATGCGCTTCGGCGCTCAGCGCCGCCCCCTGGCCGGTCTCAAAATACATCACATCCTGGCCGATGCTTCCGCGCTTGAGCGCCAGGGCGGCTTCACGGGCTTCCTGCAAAATGCCCAGATTGACCCCAAACCCGGCATTGGCGGCTTCACTCCCCGCAATGGACTGAAACACCAAATCCACCGCGCCACCTCTATTCATCACCTCGATGACATTCGTCACATGGGTCAGCACACAAGTTTGGGTGGGAATTTCATAGCGTTGCCGCAGGCCGTCCAGCATCTCCAGCAGTGCCAGACAGTTTGGTACATTGTCGGTGGCCGGGTTGATCCCGATCACCGCATCGCCGGTGCCGTAAAGCAGCCCATCGAGCGTGGAAGCCGCGATGCCGCGCAGATCATCGGTGGGGTGGTTGGGCTGCAACCTTGTGGCAAGCCGCCCCGGCAGCCCGAGCGTGTTGCGGAACGCTGTGACCACCTCACATTTGCGGGCCACCGCGATCAAATCCTGGTTGCGCATTAGCTTCGAGACCGCCGCCACCATCTCCGGCGTCAGCCCAGGGGCCAAAGCCCGCAAGGCCGCCGAGTCCGCCTCATACCCCAACAGCCAATCCCGCAAGCCGCCCACCGTAAGGTGTGAAACCGGCGCAAATGCCTCGGTATCGTGGCTATCCAGTATCAGCCGGGTCACCTCATCGGCCTCGTAGGGGATCAGCGCCTCGTTCAGGAAGGTGGCAAGTGGCAAATCCGCCAGCACCGCCCGCGCCGCCACCCGCTGTGCATCACTCTGCGCCGCCAGCCCAGCCAATTCATCACCCGACCGCCGGGCTGAGGCGCAGGCCAGAACCGACTTCAAATCATCAAACCGGTAGGTCTCGCCCCCGAAACTCGTTGCATATCGTGCCATGGGGATCATTGAACATCGCCCTTTCTCGCGACGCAACATAAATTAGCGCCAGGAAGGCGTAATTGGCATTGCCCGTGGCCTTTATCCCGCCCCTAGGCTGCGCTATGCCGGGAGGATGAACGAGATACTTAAAAACTCGCTGCGTTCCGGGCCGGATGGCCGGGGACGTTTTGGCGAATTCGGTGGCCGGTTTGTGGCTGAAACCTTGATGCCGCTGATTTTGGAGCTGGAGACGGCCTATGAGGCCGCCAAAGCGGACCCGAGCTTCCAGGCTGAGATCGACTATTATTTGAAGCATTATGTCGGCCGCCCCAGTGCGCTCTGGTTCGCCGAACGGCTGACCAGGCATCTCGGCGGCGCCAAGGTGTATTTTAAGCGTGATGAGCTGAACCACACCGGTGCTCATAAAATCAATAATTGCATCGGCCAGATTTTACTGGCCAAGCGGATGGGCAAAACCCGCATCATCGCCGAAACCGGCGCCGGCCAGCATGGCGTCGCCACGGCCACCGTCTGTGCGCTGTTTGGCCTGCCTTGCACCATTTACATGGGCGCTGTGGATGTTGAGCGCCAAAAGCCCAACGTATTCCGCATGAAGCTGCTGGGGGCCGAAATTGTGCCGGTGAAATCCGGGGCAGGGACGCTGAAGGACGCCATGAACGATGCGATGCGCGATTGGGTCGCCAACGTGCAGGACACGTTTTACATCATCGGCACGGCGGCGGGTCCGCACCCGTACCCCGCCATGGTGCGTGATTTCCAATGTGTGATTGGCGAGGAAACCAGATGGCAGTTGCAGGAAGCTGAAGGCCGCCTGCCAGACGTATGCATAGCCGCCATCGGCGGTGGTTCTAATGCCATCGGGCTGTTCCATCCATTCCTCGATGATGCGTCAGTACGTTTGGTCGGCGTTGAAGCGGCAGGACATGGGTTGGATTCCGGTGAACATGCGGCCTCGCTCTCGCGCGGGCGTCCTGGTGTGCTGCACGGCAACCGTACTTATTTGTTGCAGAACGACGATGGGCAGATTCTCGAAGCCCATTCGATTTC
Organism: Acidocella sp.; assembly: GCA_031291755.1. Lineage (GTDB taxonomy): Bacteria > Pseudomonadota > Alphaproteobacteria > Acetobacterales > Acetobacteraceae > Acidocella. Next base: position 62,877 of record JARLIK010000011.1, read on the forward strand.
AGCCGGGTTGGATTATCCCGGCATCGGGCCTGAACATTCCTGGCTGCATGACATCGGCAGAGTGGAATATGTCTCGATTACTGATGACGAAGCATTGGCGGCGTTCCAGCTTTGCACGCGCACTGAGGGCATTATTCCGGCCTTGGAACCAGCGCACGCGCTGGCTTATGTCATGAAGCTGGCCCCGACTTTGCCGGTTGATAAGATTATCGTGATGAATCTATGTGGCCGCGGTGATAAGGATATTTTCACCGTCGCTGAACACCTTGGTTTCAAACTATGAGCCGTATCGCTGGCGTTTTTGCATATTTGCGGTCTCAGAGCCGCGCTGCCCTCATTCCCTTCGTGGAAGCCTTTGACCCTGATCGTGACACCTCGCTCGCCTTACTTACCGGCATGGCGGCAAATGGCGCGGACATCATCGAGATCGGTGTGCCTTTCACCGACCCGATGGCCGATGGCCCCATCATCCAGGCGGCCGGCCGGCGGGCCTTGAATGCCGGTGCCAGCCTGCGCGGTGTGCTCGGGATTGTTCGTGAATTCCGCAAGGGTAATGATAAAACCCCGTTGGTGTTAATGGGGTATCTCAATCCAATTCTCTCATACGGTGTGGCAGCTTTCGCCCACGATGCTGCGCAAGCGGGTGTCGATGGTTTGATCGTGGTCGATTTACCCACCGAGGAAGCTGATTTATTGTTGCCGGATGCCGCCGCGCATGGGCTTGATTTTATTCGTCTGATCGCACCCACGACTTCGGATGAGCGTTTGCCAAAAGTGCTGGCGGGTTCATCAGGTTTTGTATATTACGTCAGCATCACCGGCATCACTGGCACCCGTACCGCTTCGGCGGATGATTTAGCGCGCGACATCCCCCGTATCCGCCGCGTCACTGATCTGCCGATTGCGGTCGGGTTTGGCGTGCGCACGCCCGAGCAAGCCGCGACGGTCGCGAAATATGCTGACGCCGCGATCGTGGCATCGGTATTAATCGAGAAACTCACCAATTCCGATGTCGCTACGGTTCTGGCCGACGTTGCAGCCCTCGCCAGTGGAATTCGCCACGCGGTAAAGGCTGCCGCCTAAATCAAGTGGCGCAAAACTGTTATCATCTGCGTGAGATGATAACAGTCTAACGACCACCGCTATCGCATTAAGGGTGATGATCATCGCCGGGGCCAGGTCCAGGACCGGGGCCAGGGCCGTGGTCACCGCCGTAACCGGGGCCATGATCGCCATAACCGCCGCCACCGCCGTCATAATGATCGTGGCCGGGGAAATAACAGCCGGCGAGTGTCAGTGCGAAGATAGCCAGTGTGAGGGACGTCAATATTTTTTTCATCTAGGAAACTCCTGAAACCAAGTGCACTCTACGTGGTGCGCCCTAGTGGGGTGCCGCATGAAAAACGGATTAAGCCTTGGTAACTAGAGTATCATCGCCTTACGCGCGATCATAATCTAGCGTTTGCCCCAGCAGACAAAATGCGGATTTTCAAACCCTGGTTTGCCATAGCCCATCGGCACCCCATCCATGGTGAGCACGCAGCCGCCAGCGGCTTCCAATACCGCTTGCGGGGCGGCGGTGTCCCATTCCATGGTGCGGCCCAGGCGCGGGTAAAAATCCGCTTTGCCTTCTGCCAAATAACAAAATTTCAGTGCCGAACCGATATTTGTCACGGAAGCGATTTTAAATTGCGACAGATAAGTCGCCAGCGCTGGATCATCTTTGTAGTGGCGCGACGCCATGATCGTCAGCCCTTCCGGTGGGGCCGTGCGGGCCGCTATCGGCTGGGTGCCGTGCGGTGATTTCTTCCAGGCACCCACGCCAGTAATACCGTAATAGACCTCATGCGTGGCAGGCGATGCCACCGCCGCCAGTACCGCTCTGCCAGACCTAACCAGCGCGATATTCACCGCATATTCGGGCCGCCCGGCGGCAAATTCGCGGGTGCCATCCAGCGGGTCCACCAGCCAGTATTCATCGCCTGTATGGGTCACTTTCCCAGCCGCCACTTCCTCCTCGGCAATCACCGGTATTTGCGGGGTGGCGGCCCGCAGCCCTTCGGTGATCACGCGCTCTGCCCGCATGTCAGCTAAAGTGACGGGTGTTGTGTCGTCTTTGCTGTGCACCGTGAAACCGGCATCCCGCACAGCCAGAATTTCAACAGCGGCGGCTTCCACCAGCCTGACAGCCAGTTCAACGAGTGATTGATTATCCATGCCGGGCTGATAGCCTTGGAACCCACACTCGCCAAGTGCCGCCGCCCTGTTATGGTGGCACCAACCAAACCAGATGGAGTTTTTGATGTTGCAGATCGCCTTTGCCAAAGCCGTATTGCCTAAATCCGGCGTTCTGGTGGTTCCAGTCGCAGAGGGGGGCGCACTTGAGGGCCTCGCCGCAGCTCTGGATAAAGCGCTGGGCGGAGGTCTCGGCCGGGCCATGGAGGCAGCGAGCTTCACCGGCAAAAAAGGCCAGTCGGCCAGCTTGCTGGCTCCCGGTGCCGGGTTGAAGCGCGTGCTGCTGATGGGCATTGGCAAGGCCGACAGCTTCACCGCCAAACTGGCGGAAGAGTTCGGCGGCTCGGCACAGGTTGCCATGGTGAAGGAAGCTGAAGCAACGGTGCTGGCCGATAAACTTACTCCTGAACTGGCAGCGCATGTCGGTTTCGGTGCGCGGTTGCGCTCCTACCGGTTCGACAAATACCGCACCAACGAAAAGGAAGATGAAAAGCCCAAATTAACCGGCCTCAAAATCCTTAGCGCCTCGGCGGTAAAGTCCGAAGCTGCTTACGCACCCTTGGCTGCTGTCGCTGAAGGGGTTGAACTGACACGTAATCTGGTCACCGAGCCAGCCAATGAGCTTTACCCGGAGGAGTTTGCCAAACGCACCGAGGCTTTGAAGAAGCTCGGCATCAAGGTGGAGATTTTCGACAAAAAAGACCTCGAAAAACTCGGCTTCGGCTCGCTGCTATGCGTGGGATGGGGCAGTGCCCGGGAGTCCCGCATGGTGGTGATGCAGTGGTTTGGCGCGTCGGGCAGCAGCAATACCGAAGGCAAAAAGACCAAAAAGCTGAAAGACCCGATCGCCTTCATCGGTAAGGGCGTGACTTTCGACACGGGTGGCATTTCCATCAAACCCGCTGCCGGGATGGAAGATATGAAATGGGACATGGCGGGTGCTGGTGCTGTAACCGGGCTGATGGCGGCCCTCGCCGGGCGCAAGGCCAAGGTGGATGCGGTGGGGCTGATTGGACTGGTGGAAAACATGCCGTCTGGCACCGCCATCCGGCCAGGCGATGTGGTGAAATCCTATTCCGGCCAGACGATTGAGGTACTGAACACCGATGCTGAAGGCCGCCTGGTACTGGCCGATGTGCTGTATTACGCGCAGCAACGCTTTGCGCCGAAATATATGGTCAACCTTGCGACTCTGACCGGTGCGATCATCGTCGGGCTGGGTCATGAATATGCCGGGCTGTTTAGTAACAATGATGAGCTGGTGGAGAAATTACTGGCCGCGGGCAAGGAGACCGGCGAGGGGCTGTGGCGGATGCCGCTGGCGCCGTTGGGCGAGACCTATGATAAAAACATCAATTCCGACATTGCTGATGTGAAAAACATCGGTGGCGGCCGCGCAGGCGGGTCGATCACCGCCGCGCAATTCCTGCAGCGTTTTGTTAACGGCAAGCCCTGGGCGCATCTGGATATTGCCGGTATGGCCTGGGCGGGCAAGGACACCGCCGTCACCCCGAAAGGGGCAACGGCGTTTGGCGTGCGGCTGCTCGACCGGTTCGTGAAGGATAATTTCGAGAAGTGATTAGGCCGCCTTGCCGGTGAATTTGGCAGGGCGCTTTTCGATGAAGGCTTTCACACCTTCGGCGAAATCTGGCGTGTAGCCCATTTTGCGCTGGGAATCCCGCTCGAGGTCGAGTTGGGCGTCCAGCGTATTGTTCGCCGACGCGTTGAAAGCCTGCTTCATGGCGGCCAGAGCCTGCGGTGGCTTGGCCGCCAGAGAAATTGCCAAGGCCAAAGCCTCCTCAGCGAAGGTGGCGTCGTCAAACAGTTTATAGACCAGCCCGAAAGCCTCGGCCTGTTCAGCGGTGATGGTTTCGCCCAGCATTGCCATGGCGCGGGCGCGGGAATCGCCGATCAACCGGGGCAGAAAGTATGTGCCCCCTGCGTCGGGGATCAGGCCGATCCGGATGAAGCCCTGAGCGAACGTGGCGGATTTGGCGGCGATGATAATGTCTCCAGCGAGCGCTAAATTCATACCGGCACCGGTGGCGATGCCATTTACGGCGCACACAACTGGCTTGGGGCAGGCCCGCATCCGGCGCACCAGCGGATTGTAATCCGCATCAATACTGGCGCCGAGGTCACGAATCCCACCTGCCAGCCCTTGCATCAAATCCGCCCCGGCGCAGAAGCCACGCCCGGAGCCGGTGAGGAGGACCGCCCGGATTTCGTCATCATTTTCAATTTTATCAAAGGCTTCGCGCAAGCCGGCATGAATATCCGCGTTCAGAGCATTCAGCCGGTCCGGCCGGTTGAGGGTGACCACGCAGACGGCATTTTTGATCTCGATAAGAACGGCGCTCATGTCCCTGGTTCCTTTGACGTTTACGTTAACCTGCCAGAGCCGGGCGGCCTTAGCAAGGCAGGATTGGCCCAAATCACCTTGCGGAATGACTGATTTGGCTCTACCCGGAGCCTCCTTATTTCATTTGGAGTTTTAGCCATGTCGTTCAGGGTTGCGGTTGTCGGTGCCACCGGTGCAGTGGGGCGCGAGATCCTGAAAACTCTCTATGAGCGTAACTTCCCGATTTCGGACATCGCCGCGTTGGCGTCTGGCCGCTCGGCTGGCAGCCAGGTCTCGTTTGGCGAGGACCGGGTGCTGACTGTGAAGAACCTCGAAAAATTTGACTTCACCGGCTGGGATATTGCCTTGTTCTCCCCGGGCGCGTCGGTCTCCGCCATCCATGCCCCGCGCGCGGCGGCGGCTGGTTGCGTGGTGATCGACAATACCTCGCAGTTTCGCATGGACCCGGACGTTCCACTGGTGGTGCCGGAAGTGAACCCCGAGGCGCTGAAGGGTTTTGCCAAGCGCAACATCATTGCTAATCCGAACTGCTCGACCATTCAGATGGTGGTGGCATTGAAGCCCTTGCATGACAAATTCAAGGTCAAGCGTGTGGTGGTCTCCACCTATCAGTCGGTTTCCGGCGCCGGCAAGGAAGGCATGGATGAGCTGCTGGCCAATACCAAAGTGCATTACGTGCATGATAAAAACCCGCCGCAGATTTTCCAGAAGGATATCGCCTTCAACGTGATCCCGCAGATCGACGTGTTCATGGAAGATGGCGCGACCAAGGAAGAATGGAAAATGACGGTTGAGACTCAGAAGATTCTCGACCCAAAAATCGCGGTCATTGCTACCTGTGTGCGCGTGCCGGTGTTTATCGGCCATGCCGAGGCGGTGCATGTGGAGTTTGAGAACCCGATTACGGTGAACGAAGCCCGTGCGGCGCTACGCCACGCGCCTGGTGTTATCGTGCATGACACACGTGAAGACGGCGGCTACATCACCCCAGCTGAGTCGCAGGGTGAAGATGCGGTTTATGTGTCGCGTATCCGCATCGACCACACCGTGCCGCATGGTCTCGCTTTCTGGTGTGTTTCAGACAATTTGCGCAAAGGTGCGGCACTCAATGCGGTGCAGATTGCGGAAGTTCTGGTCGCACAAAATCTGCTGGCTAAACAGGCGGCTTAAGCCTCGGCGATCAACCGGCCATTTTCCTGAATCCCAAGGGACTGCAGGGATTTCAGCGCGTTGTTGATGCCGCGATTAAACTGTGCGGCGCGGCGGTTGGCATCCACCGAGCGTTTGGCGAAGCGCGACAGCGCGTGACGCAGCGCGTCGATTAGGCTGGCGGCATCATCCTGTTCGGCCATCCGCAATTGGTCAGCCGCTGCTTGCAGCGTACCGGCGCCCAGCGCCTCCATGGTTCGGGTGATATCCGCGAATGCCGGTGAGGCACCTTTCAAGGCGGCTTCAATCGCCATTGCCGCGTCGGCAATCTCATGCGGTTTACCGGTCAGCATCAGATCATTCAAATGTTGCAGCTTTTGGCTGATATCTTCGACCAACCCCAAGCCTCGGCCAAGAATTTTCGTGACGTTCTGGTTATCCTGGATTGATAGTACCCGTATCCACTGTGCATCCTCATTCATGACGTACGGTCCTTCAGCGCGGCGGCAATGGCATTGGCTAATGCTTCCGGCGTGACACTGTAGGTGCCGGTTTGAATTCCGGTGCGAATTTGCGCCACGGCTGAACTATTGATGCCATCCGATGCGCGGGCGGCATCAAGCAATTGGGTGGTCACCTGGGAATTGGCACTCACGGTGACAGCCTCGCTGGTTGCGACGGCTGCGCCGCCTTGTGCCTGGTTGGTAACCGGCCGGGTATTGCTAGCTATCGGCGCTTCGGCGACGGTTTGGCCGGGCATGCCGGAGCTGATGATATTTGTCATGCGGCCCGTTCGCTCTCAATGCCCTGCATCATGTGCCGGTCCAGCGTTACCAGTGCGTCGTCATATTCATCCAGCGCGGTCAGGTCGTCATTGATGTTGGCGCGCAACAAGGCCGTACGCAGAGCGCCATAAATATTCATTAAAGCCGGGCCAAGTGTGCTGCCCGTGTCAGTATCCAGAATGCCGCTGAGCAGGGTTAATAATTCATCGGCCCGGCGGATCATTTCAGCTTTTTCCAGCATGTTACCATCGATAATGGCAATTTTGGCTTTGCGCCCATACAGCCGCAGGCCGCGCCAGCCAGGGCGGAGCCAATTCACGCCGGGTAATCCATCGAACATGCTGGCACGGTAGCCGACTAACATTTGCATGATCATGATACGCTATCCTTTGCTCGTAGTGCTGGCACTGCTGAAGATGCTCAAATAGGCTTGCGTGGTCGCGGCTGTGGTCGCAGCGGCTTCAGCAACAGAGTATTGCTGAATGAGAATTTGTAACTCATCATTATTGCTTTTGGCAATCTGACTGGCTTCACTGGTGAGTGAGGTCACCTGATTTTGTAGTGATGTTGTTTGGGCATTGATGCTGCCTTTATTGGTGCCGCTGGACCCGCTGCCGATGGCGCCGGTGGTCACTGTGCTGAGGGTTTTATAAATTTGCGAAACCAGCGAGGCTACCGCAGTAGGGTTGGCGGCATAAGCGGTGGCGAAGGTTCCGCTGTTGAACGAAACGGCGCCGGTGCTGCTGACTGTGAGCCCAACGCTGTTTGACGTCACGCCGTTGGCTGCCGCGCCGGTGACCGCCGTGAGAAGCTGGTTTGAGAGGTCGGAAGCTGCAAAATTGCCGAGCAACGGACCGGCTTTTGCCGAAGATGCCGACGCGGCATTGGCCGAGGAGGCCGCCACGTAAGCCGTCTGCTTGGCGATAGCGGCAATGGCGGCATTCAAGCTGGTGGCAACCGAGTCCAGTGCTCCGGCGAGAGCGCCTGGCGATGAGCCAACCGTAACCTTGGTGCTGCCTGACGCCGCCAGATTTAGGGTGACACCCGAGATCGAGGTTGTGAGGGTATTGGTGGCGTTAGAAACTGGCACACCATTGATCTTCAACGTGGCACTGCTGGCAGTCTGGGCCAGCGTGAAATTGCTGCTGGTTCCTGAACTCGTCGGGGCATAGCTGAATTTTGCCAAACCGCCGGTCCCCGCCACAGTGAAGGACTGGCTGCCGCCGGTGGCACTGCTTTGCAACACCAGCCGCGAGCCGCCGGTGCCGCCGATGATGCTGGCCTTGACGCCGCCGCCCAATTTATTGATCGCCTGCGCAATGCCATTGAGTGTGGCGCTGCTGGCGGCCACCGGTACTTGCTCGGTCTTGCCGGATTTCAGCGTAATGGTAAGCGAGCCACCGGAACTTAGTGGCGCCGAGGCAGAGGTCTGTGCAGCGGAATAAATTTCCTGCTGTTTGGCCAGCGTAATGTTGGTAAGGTTATATTGCCCGGTCTGCGATGTGTCGGTGGCTGTAGCTGTTGCAATTGTAGTAGCTGAACTGGTGGCTGAGCGGTTGGTGATGCTCGACACATCCTTGATACCCGCCAGCGCACTGGAAAGAGATGATACGGTTCCCTGAATGGCGCTCCAGGCTGAAATGCTGGTTTTCTCGGTCGTCACCTGAGCTTGCAATTGCGTAATAGGTTTTTGCAGCCGCGCCTCCACGGTCGCCAATTGCGAATTGATTTGGCTGGAACCTAGGGAAGAAACTGTGCCACTCATGATAAGACCCGTTCAAATACCGAAAAGGGAGCCGGCCAGGGCGGACCCTGGCCGGTGATAAGCACGAATTATGGCAGCAGTGAGAGAAAAGACTGCTGCAAGGTGGTGGAGCTTTTCAACGCCGCCACACCCGCCTGCGCCTGAATCTGCGCCTGGGTGAGCTGGTTGCTCACCTGCGGAATGTTGGCGTCCTGCACTACACCCAGCGCATTGGTGATGTTCTGGCTGGTGGTGTTGAGGTTGTTAATGTTTGCTTGCAACCGCTGCTGCACCGCGCCCAATTCGCCGCCCTGGTTGTTCAGACCCTGGAGTGCGAATTTCACAACGTTGATGGCAGTATTGGCGCCGGCTACGGTGCTGACATTGATCGCCGACAGTGAGGTGAGCGTGGAGGCACTGTTGAGGCCAGTATTGGCAGTACCCCCAACGCTGAAGGCAGCACTGGATTGCAATTGCACCTGACCCTGCACCACGCCGGAAGTGTGGGTGCTGCTGAGAACCTGCGGTGTGGTGCCGCCGGTGGCCAACGAGCCTGAGGAGACGCCGGAAATGCCGATATTATTGCCTTGGGACTGGGTGAGCGTCACTTTCGTACCGGCGGCGTTCAGCGTGGCGGTAATGCCGCTGGTGGCGGTATTGCCGTTGATCTGCGAGGCGAGGGCCGCAGCACTCTGGGCATTGATGGTCTGGGAGTTGCCGCTGCCCTGTAAGGCAAACTGATAGCCGCCATTGGTGCCCGCCGTCAGTGACAGGGTAATTGAGGTGGTGGCCTGCGCCGCAACGCCCGTGCTGCCGGTAGAAAGATTAACCGCGGCAGCTATGGATTTCGCTGATTCCGCTGCCGTGACGGTGGCGCTGCCGGTGTTGCCGCTGTTGCTGGTCACTTTCAATGCACCGGCAGTAAATGCCGCCGCCGTGGCACCCACGGTCAGTGCACCGCTGGCCGACGAGACATTGTTAGTGGAATTAAATACGCCGGTGGTGCCGAACTTGGCCGTCGAAGCATTCAAGCCGATCGCCCCGGCACCCGTATTCCCAATCGATAAATTGATGGTCTGGCCTTCATTGGCGCCAACCTGGAACTGCACGCCGCTGAACGAACCATCGAGCAAATTGATGTTGTTGAACTGCGTTTGGGTGGCGATGGTGGAAACCTGGCCGGTAAGCTGGCTGACCACGTTTTGTAGAGATTGCGCTTCCTGCGGGGTTTGCGTGCCGTTGGCCGCCTGCACCGCGATGGAGTTGAGCTGCTGCACCACGCCGATCTGCTGCTGCAACGCTCCTTGGGCAGTTTGCAGCAGGCTGACACCCTGGTTGGCGTTGGATACCGCTTGGGTGAGGCCGTTCAACTGTGAGGTAAAGCCCTGCGCAGTAATATAGCCAGCCGGATTATCCGCTGGTGAATTGATCGACAGACCGCTGGACAATTGTGACTCCAGCGAACTGTTGGTCTGCGACGTGTTGCTGATGGATTGCAGCGCTTCAAGGGCGCCTTGGTTGGTAAGAATTGAGCCGACGGCTGACATATGAAAACTCCTTGGTTGAGGTTGCCGTACCCATTCATTCGAATGTCAGGCCCAAAGTTTTCCTGTTCCGCGCGAATTTTTTTCGAGGCAGCTCAAAAAGCCAGATTAACAACGGGCCCATTGGCGGTGACCAAAGCAGGAAAATGTTTCCCGGTGCTAGGATTGGTGAGCAAAATCGTATCCCCAACTCGCCCAACTTGAGTGGCGATGGCGGTCAGTGATACCTGCACATTACCGCTGATGATATTCACGGCAACGCTTTGTCCGGCGTGAACGATCACCGGTTGTGAAACATTGGCGGTGGTTAAAATCATACCGGCAGGCAGATTCATCATGGCGGTTGCGCCCGCCAGATGATCGGCATCGTAAAAAACCTGCCGTCCAGCGTATGAGGCTACAGGTTCGGGCTGCATTTGAATATCCGCCGGCTGCAGGCTTTGCCCCGCCGCTACCGTGCGGACGGTCACCGCGATGGTAGCATGTTGATTAACCGTTACTGTAACATACAGGGTCCAGGCCGGCGACGCGCAATGCACGGCGGCTTGTTCAAAAGGGGCGAGCCCGGTGATGGTAACCGCCAAGGCGTCTGCGCAGGATTGCATGAATTTTGCGCCCGTGATGGGACCAAGGGTGACGCTGCTATCATCGACATGAACCAATGCCTGCAAGATTGCGGTGTCCACCGCTTGCGGGTCTTGCGGTGCCGCCCGCGCCATTGCCGGTATTGCCAGCAGCACAGCCAGCGGGGCTCGGAGCAACTTCATTCTGCCGCGCGGATAACCGCTTGTGCCACAGATGCTGTCAGCCACGCCGGCGGTTCAGCCTCGATGGTGGGAAGTGCTAGTGCTGCCTGCCGGGCCCGCGCACCCTGTTCCAAAGTTTCGTGCAGTTGGCTAGCGGCGTTCTGGATCGCCCGTTGCCACGCCGCAATCCGGTTCGGCAAGCGGATGGCATTGAGGCTATCGGGCATGTCAAATCGTTCATCAATCAGCAGAAGACATCCTGCGGCGGCCGCCATGATGGAATGGTAGTGGTCGGCATCGGCATCGCTATCGGTTGGCCGCACGAAGATATGCGGGGCTAGACTGCCAAGCTCCCTCGCCCAGCTATGCTCATCCGGCGGCGTTGCCAAAGTGGTCACGGCACCGGCGTAGATTTGTGCGGCGCTTTCAACAACAATCCATGACAGCGTGCTCTGGGTTTGGCTGATTAATTCCGGCCACCAGGAGGGCGCAAATCCTTCATCAATCCACAAGACGCGCGGCAAGGTATTAAGCCCGTTGACGCTCGGCAGCGTCTCCCATACCGGCTTGGACAAGGCCGGGCGCCAGAGGCCAACGGTGCGGCCAGGTGCGGTTAATTTGCGAAGCTTCGCTACTAGATTGGGCGAGGTGGCATACAAGGCTTGAGCGGCGGTGATGGCCGGCTTAGCGGCAGCCGCCGGTGCAGTGGTGAATACCGCGCTGTAAGGCACGCTATGCGCCGGCGCTTCGGCTTGCGGATTGATCCGTACCCAGGGCGAGGGCGCGCGGCGGCCAATTTCACCGGCCAGCAGATGGTCGCCCACCCAGTTGGCTTCAATCGCGCCGCTGGCACGCATCGCCCGGGCAGCGTTAAGCAATGCCATGCCGGAATCCGCAGGGCCGCTCAGCAGCAGGGATTTTTGATCCGCCGGCGCGGCACGCACCAGCCCCAACCGTTGCTCGCTTGCCAGCAGGTCGCCGCGCAGCGAGAGGGCCGGGTGATGATACGAATCCTCCCAGGGTAGATCCCTGGCGGCGGGTGAGCCGTCACGGAAATTGCCTTCGTAATCCAGCCGGATGCTGTTGCCCTGCAGGATGAAAGAAATATCCGGGGTCCAGATAATTCGTTGACCAGTGTTGCGGATTTGTGTGCAGAGATCGATCCAGAGCGCATCGCCGGTTAAATTATTGTACTGGCAGGCGGCCAGTGAAGCCCGGCGTGCCATCATGGAAGGTGGCGATACCGCGCTGGCTTCCTGGTCCACCGCCAGCCAGCCGCCGGGGCCTGGGTCATCCGCCAGATGGCCAGCACCTAGCCTGGTGTCAGCACCCAGAATGATCGGCCCCTGCACACTAAATCGCCCGGTATCCTTGTTCAGTGGCACCAGCGTCCTGGCGCCCACCATGGCGGCACCGGGATCGGCAAGCCGGGCGCGTAAGCCGGCCTGCCAGTCCGGCATGACGGCGCTGGCGCGGGCTTCGATGATCGCCACGAGTTCGGTGCTGCAAAGCCCCATAGCTTTTCGTAAAGCCTCGGCACCACTTAGCCCCGGCACGGGTGGAACCGCCAGGACTTTGCCTTCAAGGGCTGCGGTTCTCGCCGCCACCTCGGCGAGATACTGCACGGTCTGCGGCGGCATCACCGTGCCTGTCAGAATCACCGGGCCGGTTAGCACGCCGCTGGAAAGCAACTCGGTCAGCCAGCGGTCGAGCATCGCCACATCGGCATCGTCACAGAGCATGATGATCGAGGTTCCGGGGTCCGGCGTCTCGCGTGTGTGTTGAAACAGGCCAAAATGTCGGCGCGGTTGCACCAGGGCCGGTATGCTCATGCGCTGTAAATGTTGCGAAATAGCATCAATAGCGCGGGCGCCAAAGATGGTTGAGGGGATATTGTCACGGCGGCTATGGGTGGCACGGGTAAATAATGTCTCGGGCAAGCGGACAACATGGGCAGCCATCTCGGCCAACCTTAGTTGCACGTCATATTCTTCAACCCCGGCGAATGCCGGGTTGAAACCGCCGATTTTATTCAGCGTTCCGGTGCGATACCAGACCCAATCGCCAATATACGCGGCCTGCCGCAAGCGGGTGATATCCCAGCCGGGCTTGTAGCGCACCCAGGCACTGTTATCACGCGGCACCACCTCGTCGCAGTAGATCATATCGGCCTGACTGGCCGCGGCTTCCAGCGCAAAGCGCAGGCAGGCATCTGGTGCCAGCGTATCCCCGGCGTTGATCAGCGCCGCGTAATCCGTTGTCGCATTATTGAGTTCCGCGCATAGAAGTTCAGTAATCGCCCCGGCGGCGCTGGCGGCGCGGATGGTGGTTTCCCCCGCGATTTCAGCGGGGTCAACCGAGACGATTTTGATCGCATCGGGCAGATGCCATTGCGCCCGCAATGATTCGAGCGTTTCGGCAATCGCATGCGCACGGTTCGGCGGGGCAGCGACCAGCACGGTAACGCGCGGCAGCGCTGGTGCGGCATCGCGCAACGCCAGTAGACGGCGCCTTGCCCCTTCATCCAACCGTTCGGGTGGACGCAGTTGAACATTGTTCTTTGGTACTGTGTTCTGCAGGGCAAAATGGTTGCCCAAACCGGGCAGGGCGCGTGCGCCGCTCTCACTGATTTCAGTAACGAACCCAATGATTTCGGCGCGGGCAGCATCAAAGCTTTCCCATGTGGCAGTTGAGTCATCGCGTGACTGTACGGCTTCCCATACGCTGGCAGCCAAGTGCCTTAACGGTGCAAACAAATTTTTATCAGGTGCCGGTTGCGCACGATTCAGCTTGCCGGTGAGCGATGCGCTCGCCTCTCGCACGCCTGCCGGCAGACGCCCGCACAAGCTCAAGCCAAGGTCTTGTTCAATCTTGCGAAATTGCGCGGCTGGATCGCTGAGAAGATCGTGATACGTCAGCCAGCAGCGCGGTAGATGCCGCGCGTGGCGTTCGGCAGAAATCAGATAGTCAATCCACAATAGTACCGCATGGGCACGGGATAAATTATTTTTACGGTTCTGGCTGGAAGCCACGGTCCAAGGGTCTCGGGTGATGTGGATGGCATGCAGCCGGTGCCCGGCCTGCACAGCGGCGCGTTCGTAGATTGGAAATAGCCTGCATAAATGCGGATGTTTTAGCGCCCATAAAGGTTCGGCGGCAAACCGGCGGCGCAGTATTTCATCCAGCTTTGCCAACTGCCCCGCCATATCGGCACGGTCCCACCAGCGCTCCGGCAAGCCACGGATATCGGTCCAATCCGCGCCGAGCTGATTGAACAAGGCTACATCAAATTCGATGAGTTCAGGAATTTCATAGAAGCCGCGTGGATTATGCTCATTGGGTTCAGCGTCATTATGCAAAGTGATCCCCAACCGCTGCAAGGCGCCTGCAAGCGCCGAAGTGCCGCTGCGATAATAGCCGGCGATGAAAATAGCATCCGACATAAATTCTCGTTCAGTTAGAGATATTGGAACAAATCGAGACTTTGCACACTGGCAAAAGCTTTCATTGCGGCCTGAATGGCAGTTGAGGTTTCGTCTAGTTGGGTGATGGCCGTAGCTGTATTGGCACCAACGGCGTTTTGCACGGTTGTTTGTAAGGCGGTTTGCTGATTGCTATCACTGGTCGCGGCATTGTTAACCGCCTGCAAAGTGACGCCATTTTGTGCCTGTGCTGTCACGATAGATTGCTGATACTGCGCCAGCGAGGCGAGATTATCATTCAGCGCCGTGCGGGTTTGTGCCGCTTGCGCCGGCGTGCTGGCGATATTGGCCATTTCGGAATAGATATTCTGCAATAAGGCAAATGAAGATTGCGGACGGCTCGGTGAGATGGTGAAGCTATCCCCCGCGGCGGGTGTTCCGTTTATCTGGAAATTCAAGCCTGATATTTGTATTGAACTCCCCGCCGTGACAGCGCCGGTGGCAATCGCGCTGCCGGATTGGCTGGCGGTATAGCTTAGGCCATTGGCGCCGTTGGCAATGCTGAATGTGATCGGTGCGCTGCCGGCTTGAAAAGCTGCGGCAGCATTCGGGTTGGTGACACCTTGCGCGAGCAGCACGCCGGTGCCGGTATTGCCGCTGCTGGCGGCCACGGAGGCAAAGCCATTGCCGGATAAAGCTGAGGTAAAGGCGTCACCATTGGCAATGGTCGAGACAGATGTATCAGGCGATATGGCAGTTTGGCTCTGCCCGCCATCGCCCACATACACGATGCTACCACTGGCCCCGGTTTGAAACGGTGGAATACTGCCGCGTGAGCCGCCGAACAGATAAGTGCCGTTGGCGCCGGCGGTATTGCCAAGCCCCACCAGTTGCTGCTGCGCTGCCTGCACCTGAGTCGCCAGCGATTGTAAATCCTGTGAGTTGGTGGTGCCGTTAAGAACCTGTTCCAACACCGACTGCACGTTATCAAATACAGTCGACACCGATTGGTAAACATTATTGACGCTGCCGAGCTGCGTTTGAATGGTGGCCTGTGTGGTCATGTTAGCAGACAAAGCGTTGATCTGGTCATTGGCCAAAGTGGCGGCCTGAAATGCGGCGGGATTCTGGTCAGGCGTTTGTACGGTAAGGCCGGTGGAGATTTGCTGTTGAAAAACGCCAAGCTGGGCTTCCTGCGCTGCCAGCCCACTTGAAAAATTTGTATAGAATGACGACTGCACGATATCTCCTTCCCGCGCGGCGACGCCGCCCGCATCGTCAGTTTAAGGCGTAAAACTTTCCAATTTATTGCTTTTGCGCGGATACTTATCCGGCAAATTCAGCCGCCCCGGCCGGATTTGCCGAGGTAGTGGCTGGTGAGTTCGCGCTCGTGCCGCCGTTCCACTTCAGCTTGGGCCTCAAGTGAGGCGTGGCGGACGGATTCATCAAGGCTGCGGCGGCGTTCCTGGATTGCCGCAAGCGTTTGCCAGGCAGCGGCCAGTAGCGTTGTCATTTGTTGTTCCATCTCGATGATCTGTGTTCCGGCATTTTGCGAGGCCGTGAAAAAATGCCCGGCCAGTTGCGCGGTGCCCGCCAGAACCACCCCGCCTTCGCGCCAGCTTTTGGTGAGCCTGGCGCCATAGATGGCAAGTACGCTGCGCTGTTCAGCCATTTGCGCCAGCGCGGCTGTTAGACGGCTGATGTCGTTACGAATCTGCGCCTCGCTGGTGGCTGCCAGCAAATCCAATCGGGCGATGGTGCGGGGCTTCATGCCGGGTCTGCCAAGGCGGCTTGTAATGCCGCGATGCTGTCTGGCAGCGAAACCGCGTCATCGGCATTTTGCCGTAACAGGCTCTCCAGCAAAGGCCCACGGCGGATCGCCTCATCCAGCAGCAGATCGCGCCCGGGTGCGTAGGCCCCGAGGTCGATAATATCTTGCTTTTCTGCCCGCCTTACCCAAAGCGACCGGAACCGCGCGGCGCGTTGCAAATGTGCTGGTGTTACCAATAAAGGCATAGGCCGGGAGAGCGAAGCGGCGATATCGATCGGCGGATAGATCGCGGCTTGCGCCATCGCACGGGACAGCACGATATGCCCGTCCAGCACCGAGCGCGCGGTATCGGCAACCGGGTCGCCGACATGGTCATCGCCTTCGACCAGCACGGTATAGATGGCGGTGATCGAGCCTTGCGTTTCGGTGCCGTTACCGGCCCGCTCGACATAGGCGGCCAGCGCCCCGAACACCGAAGGCGGGTAACCTTTGGTGGCCGGCGGCTCACCCACCGCCAGCCCGATTTCGCGCAGCGCCATGGCCATCCGGGTGAGCGAATCGATCAATAATAGCACATGGCGTCCCTGGCTGCGCCAAAATTCCGCAATAGCGGCGGCGCGATAGGCGCCATGCAAGCGCCCTAATGCCGTGTCATCTGCCGGCGAGGCCACCACCACGCTGCGCGGCTGCGCTGTCCCCAAATGATCCTCGATAAACTCGCGGATCTCGCGTCCCCGTTCCCCGATCATCCCGACCACCACCACATCGGCCTTGGCGTGCCGTGCCATCATGCCTAGCAAAGTGGTTTTCCCGACACCGCTGCCGGCAAACAACCCGATGCGCATGCCCCGCCCCATGGTGGCCAGGGCGTTGATCGCGCTTACCCCTACATCGAACGGTGTATCAATGCGGGCGCGCTGCATGGGGTTGATCGGCACTCCGAGCAGCGGCCAGGGCTGGTTTACCTCCGGGCTTGGCCTGCCATCCAGCGGGTTGCCACGGCTATCAAGCACCCGGCCCAGCAACGCAGCACCCATCAGCGGCGCTGGCGTGGAGCTTTCAACATGCACCCGTGCCCCCCGGATGATACCGCGTGTACCCTGTTCAGCCATCACCAGCAGCGCACCGGCTTCAAACCCCACCACATCGCCGCTGGCCAGGCCTTCACTGGTTTCAATGATCAATCGCGAGCCGATGGGCGCGCGTAACCCGCTGGCATGCAGCACATCGCCATGCGAGCGGATAATCTGGCCGTACCGGCATACCGGGTCGCGCCCCAGCGCCTCGCGGACGCGCTCGGCGGTCAGTTCACGCACATGTTCGATGGTGATCAAGCTGGTGGTGCCTTATTGAATGCCAGCGCCGCCTTAATGGTTTCAATCCGGGCTTCGATCGTGGCGTCCCAGGTGATTTTGTCCGATGCTTCAGCACCGGGCGCAAAAATTTCCAGCAAGGCGCCACCGCGGCTGATCTTCGGATCGGCAAGTAGATTTACATTTTCAATGTCAGCCACACTGATGATGGCCGCATGATCAGCCGGATTGAGGCGCACCAGAATGCTTTGGCCAGGACGGCGCTCCGCCGCCGCTTCCTGTACCAGTTCTACCACCAGTTTTTTCAGGCCGGCCGCACTCGCGGTCACCTCACTGCCGATGATATGGCGGGCCAGTTCAAACGCGAGATCGGTGACCAGTTCGGCCAAATCCTGCTCCTTCTTTGCCAGCGGCGCATCTAATTGCGCCCAGGCGTCCCGCAACGCCAAGGCTGCGGATTGCAAGGCGCTTTTGGTTTCGTCCTCTCCCGCTTTGCGGCCTTCGGCCAGCCCGGCTTCGCGGCCGTCCATCTCAGCCCGCGTTCGTAATTTGGTAATTTCACGCTGAACCAGCGCCGCGATTTCCTCGTCGCGTTCCACCGCCGCCGCTTCGTCCCGTACTGGTTCCAGCTCAGCAGGGTTCGATTTGGCGTGCTTTGATACAATGATAAAACTCACGAACCTGCCTGACCGTTTCGGCTGTTTTTAAGTTGTTGCCGCGTGAATGCCATCGTAATGCGGCTGAGCGGTCCGGCCAAGATCCATATGGATTTTGCCAAGAGAGCCACTGTAACCGCGGTCAACATCCAGATGCCGATATTGGCCGGACTGAAATTCGGTGGTTCATGCACCGAAGCCCAGAGTAGCACGACGGCAGCCTGCAACAGGCCAGGTTTAAACCACATGCCGCGCCCGCTCTTGCCGGATTTATGCCCGTTTTTTTGTGGCTGCACTGGCTCACCATCTGGTTGATGCCGGGTCATTGCGGATCCGGCGCATGAATCACGATGGCCACCCGGCGGTTTTGGGCACGCCCCTCCGGCGTGCCGTTGCTGGCAATGGGCGCATATTCGCCAAACCCCTGGGCGGAGAGTCTTGTACCATCGACAAATTGATCGACAAAAAGCTGCACCACCGTGGCGGCGCGTTCTGCGGAGAGTGACCAGTTGGAGGGGAATTGCAGTGTGTTGATCGGCTGGTCATCAGTGTAGCCTTGGATGACAATATTGAAGGAAGGCGGCAATTTCACCAAACTATCGGCGACGCTTTTCAGCAGCGCCTGTGCCTGTGGGATTAGCATCGCTTGACCGGAAGAGAACAATACCGAATCATTCAACTGGATGGTCAGTGTCAACGGTTCGCTTTTCATTGAGACCTGATTGCTGGCAGTCAGCGGTTGCAATAAATTGTGCAATTGTGCCTGCACCTGCTGCAATGCCAGCACTTCCGTCTCCATCTGGTGTGATACCGATTTCGGAATCCGCGACTCATCCTTTGGAGGGGCTACAGTCCTTGGCGCCGGTGGCGTCGCCGGCTTTGGCGTCGGCATAGCGGATGTCTGATGCGGCATGATACCGCGCCCCGCTGTGGGCTGATTGACGACGGCGATCGGCGTGCCATGAAATGCCTGTGTCAGGCTGGCGGCCTCCTCAGCCATTTTATGCTTATCGCGGGTGGAGGAGGCATAGAGTACCACAAACAATGCCAGCAACAATGTTAGAAGATCAGCATAGCTGATCACCCAGCGCTCATGATTTGGCCGTTTTTTTTCGGGCTTCGATTTGGCCGGAAATTGCATGTCTAGGCCGGCTGCTCAGCTGTTTCGCCGCTGGTCTCGGCCTCAGCCTCTTTTTTCTTGGGCTTTTTGCCTTGGTCAGCCAGCAGGCTCTGCAAATTTTGCCGGATCAGGATGCCGGGTTTGCCTTCGGCCAGCAGCACGAAGCCTTGAATAATAATCTCGCGTTCGCGCGCCCGCGCCTCGGCCAAAGCGGCAAAGCGGGTGCCCAGTGGCAGAAAGATCAGATTGGCCGCGCCCACGCCGTAAATGGTGGCAACAAAGGCGGTGGCCACACCTTCGCCCAGTTCTTCCGGATGATCGAGGCGCATCATCACATGGATCAACCCCAGCACCGCCCCCATCACCCCGATGGTGGGCGTATAACCGCCGGCGGCTTCCCATACTTCACCGGCGATCATATCCTCATGCTCGGCGTTGCCGGCGATGGCGGAAAGCACCGGGTGCAAATCCTCGACGCTGGTATTGTCGATGATGAGTTGTAAACCCTTGCGTAAAAATGCGTCGGTCACGCTGGCCATTTCACCTTCCAGCGCCAGGGTGCCCTGGCTGCGCGCCAGATTGGACCAGCCGGCAATTTTCTCAATGATTTCCGCCATGTCAGTTTTCGGTGGCTTGAGCAGCCATTTTATCCCTTTCAGCCCGGTGATCACATCGCCAAAGCCGAACTGCGTGAGAATGGCAGCAAACGTGCCGCCGAAGACGATGATGGTAGCTGTCAGGCTGACCAGCGCCGAAAGTGGATCGCCATCCGACAGGCTGCCCAGAATCACCACGGCAAAGGCGGCGAGGATGCCCAATATTCCCGACATTAAACGGTTTCTCCATTGAATTGGGGTGTCAGATATACCGCCAGACTGGTTAAGGCCCGCTTACGAACCCGCGATGCATAGCCCTCACTGATACCAAGAATGGCGGCGATCTCACGGTTGTTCATTTCCTCATAGAAATGCAATGTCAGCACCCGGTATTCGAGCGGCGGCAGAGATTGCAAAGCCACAATTAAAGCCGCGCGGCTATCGGCCCGTAACAGATGGCTGAGAGGGTCTTCCCGTGCCGTACCGTTATGAAAATTAGAACTGTCAACCAGCTCTGTATCGAGTTGACACTCGCCGCGGCGCCGCATGCCATCGCGCCGCAGACTGTCGATCATGGCGCCGCGAATCCGCCTGGCCGCGAAGGCCGCAAATTCAACGCCATGGGACGTATCATAGCGTTTCAGGGCTTCCAGCATACCGATCGCGCCCGATTGCAAAAGCTCATCGAGATCTGCCCAGGGCATTCGGACTTTCAAATAGAGCGCGGTACGCTTGATCCATCCACCATATAAGGTGCGTAAATCCTCGTTCAGTTGCAGGCTGAGTTCACTCATGCTCCTGCCCGGGTGCTGCGGTTTGCACGACTTGCAGCGGCATGCTGTCCGGTATTTCTTCAAGTGCAATCACGGGGATAATGCTGCCCACCGTTCTTGCCACAGCCCGGCGCAACGCACCTTGCACCACCAATACTGGCTTTTGCCCACGGCTCTGCATCGCGCGGGCAGCAATTTCCGCCGCAGCCCGCAAATGTCCTGCGGTCTCAGCTTCAATCTCTTGCCCAATTCCGGCCTCGCGCCCAGTTCGCAGTGATTTCGCGATCAGTTCTTCAAGCTGTTGGGGTAAAACAGCAACTTTTAAAACGGTATCGCTGCCGGCAAATTGCGTGACGATGAATCGTCCCAACCGGAGACGCACGGCCGCCAGCAAACGGTCAAATTCTTTGGTCGGCCCGTCAGCCGCTTCAACCATGGCTTCTGCGATGCGCTCAAAATCACGGATCGGCACTTCTTCGGCAAGCAGCGCTTGCAGCACCTGACGAATCAACCCCATGGACAGATTGCTGCGTACATCCTCCGCCAACCGCGGCGTGGTTTCAGCGAGTTTTGACATCAGCCCTTCTACCTGCGGGCGGCCCAGTAATTCAGCGCCATTTTTCTTCAACAGTTCAGCGAAGTGGGTGGCGATGGCGCTGGGTGCGTCCACCACCGTATAGCCGTATTCTTCTGCTTTCGGAATGATATTTTGGGCAATCCAGATGGCCGGCTGGCCGAAGGCCGGGTCGCGCACTACGCGCCCGACGGTCAGCCTTTCCACAACCAGCGGGCCTTCAATGGCAAGCCATTGACCCGGCCAAACCTCTCCGCCGCCAATCGCCGCCCCACGCAATGTGAAGCGGTACCCATGAGCGGGCAATTCACTGCTGTCGCGGATATGCACAGCGGGCACTAGAAACCCCATGGCGCGTCCATAGCGTTGCCGCACAGCGGTAAGGCGGTTCAGCATGCGGCCTTCGCCCTGTGCCACCAACGGGGTGAGCGCGAAGCCGATGCTCAGGCCCAACGGGTCGATCCCGGTGACATCAGTGAGCGTATCGGCTTTGACTTCCAGCGGCGCGGTTGCGGCGTTGCCCTGTGCCGATTGTGTTTCTACATCTTTCATTTTGCGGGTCAGTTTCCATGCGGCAACGCCCAGCAGTAGTGCGAACAGTAAAAACGGAATATGTGCCATTTGTGGCACCAGCCCGATGGCGCCCATGATGGCCGCTGCAATCGCCAACGCCTGCGGATAGCGGCTCAACTGGGTTTTGATCTGTTCGCCGATATCCTCCCCGGTTGAGACCCGCGTCACGATCAATCCTGCGGCTACTGAGATGGTGAGAGACGGAATTTGCGCTGCCAGCCCATCCCCTACAGTCAGCAGCGTATAGGTCCGCGCCGCATCCGCCAGTGGCAGGCCGTCCTGCAATGTTCCAACGATCAGCCCGCCCAGCATATTGATGACCAGAATAATCATCGCGGCCACCACGTCGCCCCGCACGAATTTCGAGGCACCATCCATCGCACCAAAAAAATCTGCTTCACGCCTTAGAACTTCGCGCCGCCGCTCGGCTGCCTGTGGGCTGAGGATGCCGGCATTGATCTCCGCATCAATGGCCATCTGGCGGCCTGGTAAACTATCGAGCATGAAGCGCGCGCTGACCTCCGCCACCCGGCTGGCGCCGCGCGTCACCACCACAAAATTGATGATGATGAGGATAAGAAAAATGATGCCGCCAACTACATAATTGCCGCCCACCGCAAATTGCCCGAAGGATTCAATCACGTCGCCGGCAGCGCCGGGCCCTGTATAGCCGTTAAGCAAAATCGCCCGTGCGGTGGCCACGTTCAGCGCCAGGCGCATCATGGTGGTGGCCAGCAGGACCGAGGGAAACGACGAGAACTCCGAGGGGGAGGGGACGTAAAGGCTGGCGGCTAGAATCACCAGCCCCGCTGATATGTTCAAGGCGAATAAAAATGAAATGGCGGTTGGCGGCAGTGGCACGACGAGCATCACCAGCACCAGCATGATCACAATGGGGCCAGAAAGCTGGGAGGCGTTAAATCCTCCGAGGCGCGGCAGCGTAACGGCGTCAGCCATGCAGCAGACCCGGAATGGCGGAGAATAATCGGGTGGTAAATGTCTCAACGCCGCGCATGATCAGCGGCCCGGCAGTGCTGGTGAGTACTGCCAGCCCGGCCATTTTGAGTACGAATGGTATAGATGCTTCGCGGATTTGAGTGGCAGTTTGCAAGATACCTGCTGCCAGCCCAATTACAAGCATCATGATCAGCACTGGGCCGGCAAGTTCGGCGAATGCCAGCCAGGCTCCCAGGCTTACCTCATGGCTGGTCATGGTTGCTCATCCGCGGATTGCGACCTCTCGTCGGCCAGCGCGGTTATGCGCACCCCATATTGATCCTTGCCCGCCGCCACCACTTCGCCTATACCTAGCCGCTGGCCATTGGCAAATACGCCCAGCGGTTCGCCGATAATCTGGTCAAGTGCCAACACCTGCCCCTGCCGCAAACTTCGCAAATCTTTCAACGTGATGATGGTACGGCCCAGCTCAACAGTCAGCAGCAGTGGGATATTTTCCATCACGGATTTTAAAGCAACTGGTGAGCCCGCTGGTCGGCCTTCTGGCAAAATTTCAAGTTCCACACGCTCACTTTCCGGCTCCTGAAATTGTTTGGTTTTTTGCTTCTGCATCAGATAATCTTTCGAAACATAGGTGAAACCAAAACTAGTTGTGCATCAAAAGGCGGTGGTCGTGAGGAAGTAGCTCATGCAACCGCCCGAATGCCGTTGGATGCAGCCGGCTTGGCGGCGATGCTACCTATCGATGCTACGCTTGCACCGCTCTCTCGAGGAGTGGTTTGGGTAAAATTCTTCTGGTTGCCGCCATCGCCAATATTTGCCTCGCCGAGGTTTAAGCCAGACGCCGCCATCGCCTGTCGAAGGTCATCAAGGTTATTATGTAAAAGCTGCACTGTTTGCGGAATGGCAGAAACCAGCAGCACATTCACTTGCGCATTCTGCCCTACTGAAACATGTACGGAGAGATCGCCAAGACCAGGCGGACTAAGCTGTATCACGGCGCTGCTCTCCCCAGCCTGATGCAGTGCCGTGATCGCCGCGGCCAGGCCGGCGGCATTAACGGCCATGGATGTTGGCAGACTAGCTTGTGCCGCCGATAGCGGCGATGATTGCGTTAATGGCAAAATGCCGGACTGAGCGTCAGCCGAGGCCGCGCTGGTCCCTAAGTTTTGCAGACCGGCGGCGGGCATTTTTGTGTCGGCAGTTTTTGCATAATTATGGACAAAATATTGCACCGTTGCAGCTGACGGAACGATGGTGGGGGACACTCCTACAGTCGCAGTCGACGTCCCACTGTTATGGTCAGCGTGCAGTACCGTATCTTTCACATTATTGGTGGTGGCAGGATTGCTAGGCCCAGGCATCGCGGCTTGCGCTGCTTGCACCTGCGGTATTACGCTGTTGGGCGGTGTGCTACTTGCGGTGATGGTTGGTGTCGTCGAATGACTTCCTCGCGCCGTATCATGTTTTTTGGCAATTATGAGTTTTGTATCCGGCGTAGGCGCATCGGCTGCTGGTTTCGCTAAAGCAGTCACTGTGGATAGTCTTTTTTTGGCGGTCGTTGGTTCATCGGGGCTTGCTGCAATAATTGGCGGCTTTCGCGGGCTAACGGCGGTTACCAGCGCCAAAAGGCTTGACGGAGAGGCGTCGAGATTGACAGGTGATTGTTTGGCTTTCGATTGATCTGCCGTCCCGGCTTTCACGGTTGGCGAATTCTCCGCTTTCTTTGCCGCCTCATGCAACGCTTGCGGCCATGCGGAATGCGATTCAGTTTGTATTGCCTCGGAATGGATTGCCGTTGCAGCGGTGGTTTTGCCGCTCGATACGGCATTCGTCAAAACGATCATACCATTTCCTCGGATGCGCTGACGGTTATCCGCCCTTCGGCGACAAGCCGCAAAACGATGTCGATAATGTCTTTTTGTGCTGCCAGTGCATCGATCCGGCGCATCGGTGCGCTGCTCTTGAGTTCCTCTTGCAGCACTTCGACCATTCGGGCTGACATATTTTGAAAAAATTTGGCGCGAACGGATTCGTCGACCAGTCTAAGCGCCGGTGCCAGCCGTTCATTAGGTACTTCCCGCAGGACGATTTGCAGTGAGCGATCCGGCAGTTTTCCGAGGTCAATGAAGGTAAAAAGGCTATCACGAATTTTTTGCGCCGTATCGTTGTCGCGCTCAGTGATGCTGCCAAGCATCCGCTCGGAAAGCCCGCCATGCAAATGATTCAAAATATCAGCAGCTTGCCGTACGCCCCCTAAGTTAGTCAGCCGCTTGCCGTGTGAGTCGTTGGTTTCATCAAGCTCCGCCAGCATCTCGCGCAGTTCAATCACCGCGCCGGGCGAAACAACGTCTAGCATGGCAAAGCGGTATAAGGCTTCCGACGCCAAAGCTTCTGGCAAGAAGGATAGAAACTGCGCACCTGCCTCTTGTGGAATATGCGCCAGAAGTAGCGCGATTGTCTGCGGCCTTTCATTGGCCATTTGTATTGCCAGCGTTCGTGGATCGGTGGTGGCAGGCAGATTGAGAGGCGAGCCGCGGCCGCTATATTTCAGACGATCAAGAATTTCCCTAGCGTGGTCTTCACCCAGCGCTGAGATGAGAACGGCGCTGACATAGCGCAGCCCATCCACACCACCGCCATCAAGACCGAGATCAACGGAGAACTCGTGCAGCACATCACCTAGAATGGCTGGAGTCGCCCGTTGCAAACGGCTCATTGCCGCAGAGATTTTGGCAATCGCCGGTTCATCCATATGGCGCATTACCTGCGAAGCCGCATCTTCACCTAATGCCCGCAGAATAATGGCCGCCCGTATTACACCGCTTAATGGCCCTGATGTTTCAACGAGGTGCTGCTCATTCATTTTCATCGGCCCAATTTTGCAGAAGTCTAGCCACACCAGCCGGGTTTCCCCTCGCCACGTCGCGCAACGCGCTGAAGTCTGGTGGTGGTAAAGTCGCCGGCATTGGCCGATTGGTCAGGGCAGCCTGCCCTTGCCGTACCCCGACGGTTGATAGCCGGCGGCCAAGTGGCAATGCTACACCGAATAAAAATGCAACCGCTGCCAATAGTTCCAGCAAAGCTTGCGTGACCGGGCCGGTGGCATGAAAATAATTGCCGGCCAGCATGGTTGGTTCCGGCGCTTGAAACGGCGCCGCCAAAACGTTGACGGTGACCTGAGGATAGGCGAATGCGCCCGCGATGGCGGCTTTTACCTGTTCCGTCGTCACGCTGCCGAGCGTGGCTTTGTTAAGTACGACCGATACGGCGATTGATTTAACCGTCCAATCTGGCTTCGTAACATCGCTGTCGCTGATGTCGGTGACATATGTTTGATCAAGCTTTTTGCTGAAATCTTTTGGCTCCGCAACGGCAGCCGCACTCGCGCCGGATGGCGTGCTGTTCGCGCTGGCTTGTCCTGATGCAGGCGGAATTACCGCGTTTGTGGGCGCAGGCGGCTCGTTTGTCATGGCGCCCGGAATTCCAAAACCGGCCATCTGACCACCCGACCCGCTCGATTGACTGCTAATTTCGTGAGTGACAAGGTTGGTCGGACCGTAGGAGATTTGGTGAATATGCGCTTGTGTAAAATCCACATTCGCCGCTACATCACTGCGGAAATTTCCATATCCCACTAAAGGGGTCAGCAGTTGCGAGATCCGCGCATTGGCAGTGGATTCAACTTCGGCAACAGTCGAAAATTGCGTGCTGGCGAGCATGCTGCCATCTGTTGGAAATACCGTTAATCCTGAAGTGGTGGCTACGCTCACGTCATTTACTGCAAGCCCGACGACGGCACCGGCTACGAGCTTGGCAATGGCTGCCCCTTGCGATTGTGCGTCCTGGTTGCTGGCCGATATAATAACTGATGCTGTCGGTTTCGGCTGGTCTGCAAGAAACGGGGTATCGGGCGGCATGGCCAAATATATCTGCGCTGCCGAAATTCCCTCCATATTATCGATTGTCTCGGCCAGTGATGCTTCCAAGGCGCGCACCGCCATAGTACTTTGTGCCAGATCGGACGCTGTCATGGGCGCATCCTCAAGCCGGTCCCAGCCGGTTGATACATTATCACCAGGAACCCCGGAAGCGCCAAGCTGCAGACGGGCGCTGGAAAGTTGTGGCGCAGGCACCAGAATGACATTGCCGGCGGCCTGAAGCTCATAGGGAATGCCGAGCTTTTGCAACTCGGCAATCACCTTGCCGCCATCCGCTGGCGATAAGCCGTCATATAGCGCTACATAAGGTGGCCCACCCGCTTGCAGAGCAAACACGACAGCCAGCGAAACGGCGATAACGCCGGATACGGCCCACGCCATAGCGGGCACCCGGAAAATCTGAACCTTTAGGCGCGGCCAGTAACCTTGCCAGCCAGCCATTAGAGCGGCATATTCATAATTGATTGATACGCAGAAACAACCTCGTTACGGACAGCAACCGTCGCGTTCCAGGCGACCTCGGCACGATCACTGCTGACCAGCGCATTGCCCAGAGTCGCGCCAGGTAATCCAGATGCATACGACGATTCGGCGCTCACTGCGGTCTGCTGCACGGAACTGACATTTTTTAGCGCGCTGTCGATCATGTTAAAAAAACTGCCAGCACTATTATCGGTGGTAGGAATAGCGGTTGCCGGCAGCGCAGCCGCATTGCCTGTTAACGCGAGGATCGTAGATATAGTCATATTCGCCATCTCCTACCTCTCCGGCCAACGTGCCCGCCGGCCCGATATATTGCGGTCGTTTTGATCCTAGATGACGGTCCTTAATTTTCTCTTATCAAGCGCCCCCAGGGATATTTTCTCGGCGCGAAATATAAAGAAGGCGTCACGATCCGACCCTAGTGGCAGAAATCTATGATGTTTTTACAAGTTCAATTTGTGCATCTAATGACTGCCTAATAGCGGTAAGTCGCTCAAACGTAGTCATCTCGTATAAATAACTTTGTCTGTCTGACATAAGTAAAGTCTTAATATTTCTCAATTATGCATCGCTCATCACCACGGTCGCAGATTTCAAATGGGGCAAGGCGCGATGCAAGTTGGATTTTTGAATGTGTATGGCGGAATTTTATCTGTACGAGAGGACCGGGCTGCCTTGCTGGCCGACAATATCGCCAATGCTGACACACCTGGCTACAAGGCTGTCGATATTCCTTTCGAGGCGGCACTTGGTGCGCAACTGCTCGATCCGCAAGCCGCGCCATCGCAGGTTAGCATGTTGACACCGGAATATCGTGCAGCTGCCAAAGTTGGCCTTGATGGTAATGATGTCTCGCTTGATTTTGAGCGGGTGGAAGCCGCCCAAAATGGCGAAGCCATGATTGGCGCAGCTACGTTCCTACACCAATCAACAGCCGATCTTGTTATGGCCTTACGGCCGAATCCGGGGGGCAATTGAGATGAGAGGAGCAGATATATTTGCCATCGCCGGCAGTGCGCTGGATGCCCAAAACAACCGGATGGCGGTTATAGCCTCCAATCTTGCTAACGTTGATTCTGTCACGTCTCCCGGTGGCACGCCATATCGTGCGCAGAATGTTGTGTTCGCAGCGACTCCTGTTACCGGTGATGAGTCTGAATCAGAGGGAGATACCGGTAGCGTCGGTGTTGACGTGGTGGGGACCGTGCAAAGTAACGCGCCACCCAAACAGCAATATGATCCTGGCAGTCCTTATGCCGATGCAAGCGGATACGTCACTGGGTCCAACGTTTCGCAAATTAGTCAGATGGTAGATCTTATTGATTCGTCAAACAGCTATGCCGCGTCAGTTGCCGTGTTGCAGCAGGCCAGCCATGTCGACCAGCAAATGCTCTCCAGCTTTCAGGTGTCATAATGAGTAATCTTGCCATCCCCAGCACCACCACCGCGGCATCTGTTGCCGCGTCAATAACAGCCTTCAGCGGCAATTCGTCGGCCAGCACATCAAGCTCGGCGGCAACGCTTACCCAGCAGGATTTCTTGCAGCTTTTAACGGCGCAACTGAAATACCAAACGCCCTCATCACCAGCTGATCCAACTCAGCTTGCGTCGGAGTTTGCCGCCATTTCAACGGTTAATGGCATAACCCAGCTTAATAGCCAGGTAAGTAGTATCCAGGCGAGCGCTGCGGCGGCGCAAATGGCACAGGCATCCAGCCTTGTTGGAAAGCAGGTAGCCGTCTCGGGAAATATGATAACAGCAAATGCCAACGGCGTTGCCGAAGGAGCGTTTGATTTAAGCAGCGCTGCCCAGTCGAGCAGCGTTACTATATTCTCATCAAGCGGGGCGGTCGCAGGAACCGTGAATCTCGGGTCATTGCAAGCCGGCCAGCAGAGTTTCACTTGGAGCCAAGGGACCGCGGGCTCGCAATACACCTATCAGGTCAATGCAACAAATTCATCGGGGACAGCGGTCTCAGCGACGCCCTACAGTGTTTACACCGTCAGCGGCGTGAATATTTCGGGATCATCGCCGACGCTCAATGTGCAAGGCAACGCAACGCCGTTGCCAATTTCGTCAGTTCAAACCGTACTGGGAGCCGCTTCACCATGACACTTCAAACCGCCTTGTCGGGCCTGCTTGGCGCACAGACAGGATTAAATACAGTTTCAAACGATTTAGCGAATGCCAGTACAACTGCATTCAAAAGTCAGACAGCGCTGTTTTCCGACATCTATCCTGCAAATCAATCAAACGTTCCGGGCATCGGCGTGGCGACGAGCGCTATTACATCCGACCTCACGCAAGGCAGTTTGGTCGCTACCGGTAATCCGTTGGATGCAGCGATTCAGGGCAATGGCTATTTCGTCGTTTCAGAGAATGGTCAACAGCAATATACCAGAGACGGTTCATTTCAATTGAATACGCAAGGTCAATTGGTCTCTGCTACCGGCGCTCAGGTGATGGGTTATGCGCAGACGGCAGCTGGCACTTTAAGTGCAACCTTGTCACCTATTACCGTTAATACTGGTGCCTTGGGAGCAAACCCGACAGGCACGTTGGGCCTAACCCTCAATCTCAATTCTGGTGATCCGGTAATCCCAGCTACAACGGCCTTTAATGCCGCGGATCCTACAACCTACGATGAAGCGACATCGGTGGTAGCTTATGATTCTCTCGGTAATGCAAACCGGGTTGGACTGTATTTTGTGCAAAATCCAGCGGCAGTTGGTGGAGCTGGTACACCGAGTTGGA
The DNA here is from genome assembly GCA_031291755.1 of Acidocella sp. Taxonomy (GTDB): domain Bacteria; phylum Pseudomonadota; class Alphaproteobacteria; order Acetobacterales; family Acetobacteraceae; genus Acidocella. Next base: position 92,375 of record JARLIK010000011.1, read on the forward strand.
CAGTTTATGCGCAGCCCGAGACAGCGGGTGGGGCAGCAATTGGAACGCCACAAACACTAACCACGCTGAATTTTTCAACGTCTGGGCAGTTGTCGAGCGGCAGTCCTGCATCATTAAATGTGGCCTGGGGAAATGGCGCAGCAAATTCCGCCATACAGTTCAACCTAACCGGTACAACTATGGGTGCTCAAGGTTTTGCGGTCGCAGGCATAACCAATGACGGATATCAACCCGGCAATTATTCCGGGACGACGATTAGCAGCACAGGCGGTCTTGTGTCGACATATAGTAATGGTCAGACCCTGAGTGCCGGCAGCCTATCGCTTGCCAACTTCATCAACCCAAATGGCTTGCAGCCTGTCACAGGAAATTTATTTGCCGCGTCACAAACCTCTGGTCAGCCGGTGTTGGACGTTGCAGGCACCGGCCAAGCTGGTTTAGTTAGTGGCGGCAATCTCGAACAATCGAATGCGTCAACATCATCGTTGCTGGTATCGTTGATTCAATATCAGCAGGCATATCAGGCGAATACGTCGGTGATACAAACCGAACAGCAAGACAGCACGCGCTTAACTCAAATCTAGCCATGACCAGTAGCACCGCATATACAACGATGGCTGGTTTGCAGGCAATTACTGCGCAAATGGATGCAACGGCTGCGAATTTGGCCAATGTTCAGACTCCTGGCTATGCCGCGGTGCAGGCAGCTATCCAAGCGGCTCCTTATGTTGGTGCAAATGCACCAGCAGGAGCTGACACTGTGGCGCTAATCCCTGCTCCGAACACGCAGCAAGGTGCGTTGGTGCACACAGGCGACCCCTTTAACGTTGCCCTGGGCGGCAACGCATGGCTAGAGGTGCAAACGGCTTCCGGAAATACGTTGACTCGCAATGGTACTTTACAAATCTCAAGCAACGGAATTCTGATCGACAGTTCTGGAGATCCAATTCTCAGCGTCTCCGGCCAACCGATCAGCTTGCCTGCACTGGCGAAGATTGAAATTGGAACCGACGGCACCGTTTCTGGCGTGCCCACGGGTCAACCAGGTGAACTTGCGCAATCTTATGGCCAGATTAATTTGGTCAGTACACCGGCTGGACCTCTAACGCCGCTTGGTGGGTCGCTGTTTTCCCCTGCGTCAGATGCCGTGCTGCAAACGAGTCAAAATGGGTCGCTCCATCAGGGCTACCTAAACGGCAGCAATGTCGACCCCACGCAGGCGATGATGGCGTTGATTGCGGGTTCACGCTCGTATCAGTTGCAAACAGAACTTCTAAAAACGCAGTCCGGCGGCAGTCAGCAATTGAATGCATTGCTGGCTCAAGGTTGATCAAAAGGATTCCCCTCAATGAACCATGCGCTAGATACAATAGCCACCGGACTCGAAGCCAGCCAGACGATGATGGATACCATTGCGGACAATCTGTCCAACGTTAACACCACCGGTTTCAAGTCAGAGACGCCTGAGTTCCAAACCCTCCTTTATCAGGATGGCATTCAACCAGGAGCCAATTCCACCGGGCTAACTGTTTATCCGTCCGGCATGCAGGTCGGCACGGGGGTAAAAGTGGCTTCGATAAAAGATGTTCTTACGCAAGGAACATTAACCAGTACCGGAAATCCGCTCGATTTAGCTATTAATGGACAAGGCTATTTTCAGATATTGCTGCCAAGCGGACAGACAGCGTACACGCGCGACGGGTCATTTCAGGTCAATCAAAATGGCCAGCTTGTTAATTCGAGCGGCTATCAGGTCATTCCGAACGTTACCGTTCCGGCAAATGCTACAAGCGTCACAATTGGTACCGATGGAACCGTTTCGATTACGGTGCCTGGATCGCAAACAGCTACTCAAATAGGACAAATTCAACTGGCTAGCTTTATCAATCCGCAAGGGCTTCAGCCGCTGGGCGGTAATTTGTTTGCGAGCACATCATCAAGCGGTACCGCGATAGCCGGTGCCCCACAAACCAACGGACTTGGATCAGTAAACCAAAATTATGTAGAATCGTCAAACGTTGATGTAGTGCAAGCTATGGTAAGCATGATCTCCGCTGAGCGTGCCTACCAACTTGGCACGCAAGCTGCCTCGGCGATCGATAATCAATTGAATTATCTCGCGCAAGCTGCTGCAGGTGCATAATGATCGGAAATCGCCGTCTTACGATGAACATAAGTTCTTTGCTGCAAGTCGTATTGGCTCTCGCTGCCTGTACAACCACCGCCGCTGGACCTGCGGCAATTGTTAAGCCAGCCGAATTTCCTATCAATGTCAAACAACAAATACCCTCTCTCAACGGCTCGGTATTCCCAGTTACAACCACCGGTTCTCTCTATGAGCCAAGGCGCGACTGGCGCCCAGGCGATCTGGTTACGATTGATATCGTTACCAGCACGGTTGCAGCAAATAACGACAATGCGGCTCTCAAGCGTACTGGTACTTTGAGTGATTCCATGACAAGTTTCATGGGGGTACCTTTGCAATTCGGCAGCTATAAAGGTTCGCCATTTTCTCCATCGATCGGCGCGACAAGCGATCAGGAATATACTGGCTCCGGCACCGCTGCGGCCTCCAATAATATCACGGGGCAAGTTGAGGCTGTCATAACAAGCGTTGATCCCAACGGGACGTTGGCCCTGTCAGGCCGAACCAATGTCAATATCAATGGCAATGTCACCAGCATTGTGGTGACTGGCTATGCAAGCCCTGACGACATTGCTGCGAATACCACAATAAGCTCGAACAATGTGGCCGATATGAATGTGCAGTATGTTGGTGTTGGCCCGATTAGCGGTGCTCATCAAGTACCTTGGTTGCAGCAAATCCTCTCCAAAGTATCGCCATTCTGATGTCTATATTTCATATCAGGTCAGTGATGTTGCTTGCATTAGTTTGTGTGGCTTACTTCGGCGTTGCGGTTGATGGGGTGCTGGCGGCGGATCCAACAACCATTGGGTCATTGGTAACAGTAGCCGGCGCTCCCAGCAATCAACTTTATGGCTATGGTTTAGTTGTCGGGTTGCCGGGTTCAGGTGACCAAACAACCGAAGTTCCCTATACTCAGCAATCTATATTGAACATGCTGCGCAACATGGGAATCTCATTGCCCAACGTAACCTCCATGCAGCCGAACGATGTTGCCTCGGTCATGATCACCGCGGAAGTTCCAGCATTTGCTCATGCGGGTCAGCATATTGATGTTACGGTTTCGGCCGTTGGTAACGCGACATCTCTTGCCGGTGGCGTTTTGCTGCCAACGCCGCTGCGCGGTGGCAATGGTCAGGTTTATGCGCAGGCACAAGGTCCGTTACTGGTCAGTGGTTTTGCTGTCAGCAGTGGTGGCAGTACCTCAAGCACTAATGTTCCTACGGTAGGTGAATTGCCAGGCGGCGCGATTATCTCCACAACCATTCCAGCAGATTTTCAAGCCGGCGGCGCCAGCACCTTATTATTAAACATCCCCAGCTATCAAACGGCCCAGCTGATATCGGACCGTATCGACGCCGTCTATGGTGTCGGCACAGCATCGGCGGCGTCACCAGGTGAAGTTGATTTGCAAAATAATCGCACCGGTCCAGTCCGCTTTATCGCCGGTGTTTTGGCCTTGTCGATTACGCCGGAGGACCAAGCGCCTACCATCATCGTTGATGCACAGAGCGGCACTATTGTCATGAGTGCTGGTGTTACGCTTGGTCCAGCCGTTGTGTCGCACGGAGATCTGACGGTGAGTATTCAAACTTCGAATGCCGTCAGCCAGCCTGGCCCGTTTAGTAATGGCACTAGTGTGGGGGTTCAGAACACCGTTGCCAGCGCCAAGCAGGGCAAGGCCAGCGTGATTAATCTGCCGCGCGCCACTACTCTTGCCGATGTCGCCCGCGCTCTGAATGCAGTTGGCGCATCGCCGGCTGATTTGGTTGCCATTGTCGAAGCTTTGAAACAGGCTGGCGCGATCAATGGTGTGGTGAAGGTGATTTGATGAGCCTAGGATTTACAGTTTCTCCCGTAGACAATGTAATCTCTCCGACAACACCAGCGTTATCGTCCGCCGTCAAACAAATGGCTAGTCTGCTCTGGTATAATCTCCTTTCAGAGATGAATAAAAATGGCCTGGCCTCGGGCACTCTTGGAGCCGGCGGCGATGCTTTTCAAAGTATGTTCCTTTGGAACATCGCCCAAAATGATTTCGCCAAATATGACAGATCATTGACCAATGCGACAGTGACCAAAATCGGAAGTCGGATGCCAGTAGCACCCGTCGCTTCTCCGGCGGCACCGACTATTGCAAAGCTGGTTGAACTTGGCGGTGCAGTGTCCGTGCAGTCCGCAGCAATAACGCCAAAATCTGATTCGCTGTTAAACCAAGCCACGAAATTCGCGCAGGTAGTCTGGCCGGCAGTGCAGCAGGCCGCCAGTCAACTGGGCGTTCCCGCGTCTGCCATATTGGCGCAAGCGGCATTGGAAACCGGTTGGGGTGCATCTGCTCCCGGCAATAATCTGTTTGGCATAAAAGCCGCGGACGGGCAGAGCAGCACGGTGCGAGCAACGCAGGAGGTGGTCAACGGTGTTTTGACATCTCAGAATGCCACCTTTCGGAATTATTCATCGCCTGCCGCCAGTGTTGCAGATTATGTGCAGCATGTTCAAGCGATATTCTCCAATACCGTCGGGCAAAATTCCGTCAGTGGCTTTGCGCGGGCGCTACAACAGTCAGGCTATGCCACGGATACTCAGTATGCGAGCAAGATCGTCAGCATCGCGCAATCGTCATTAATGGCACAGGTTCTTCAAGCTGTCAGCGGCGGTATCTCGCTGCCGGTTTCACCATGAGCGCAAAGAGAGAAGGGGGGTTTTGATGAGCGGCTTAATCAGTGCCATGAATACGGCTCTATCAGGTCTTGCCGCGTTCGACGCCGGCATCAATGCGGTGTCGGGCAATTTAGCAAATCAAACAACGCCCGGGTACGGAGTTGAGACGGTTGATCTATCAACGGCCGTGGCCACCGGTACAGCCGGAGCTGGTGTGCAAACGCCGCAGCTCAGTCGGGTGGCTGATGGATTTTCGGCAGGGTTGCTTCGAACTGCCACCAGCGCCTCTCAGGCAGCAAGCACGACCTCAACAAATCTAACGGCCATTTCAAATGCCCTGCAGAATAATGGCGACATCCAATCGGCGATGGGTCAATTTTTCCAAGACGTAAGCTCTCTGTCAGCCAATCCATCAAGTGCTGCACAGCAACAGACTGTATTAGCAGATGCTCAAACGGTAACCGGCGCATTTCAAAATGCCGCTGGTTCAATAGTCGGCGTCATGAACGGCGCGACTACGGCGCTCGCGCAAAATATTGGGACGGCTAACAATCTCCTGTCGCAACTGGCCACGATCAATCAGGGCCTGGCACAGTCGCACAACAGTCCGGCTTTGCTGGATCAGCAGGAGGCGGCATTACAGTCTCTGTCGGCTATTGCCTTCATTAATGTACTGCCGCAGGTTAACGGTCAGGTGTTTGCTTCGAGTGGCGGAACTGTCTTACTTGACCAAAGCGGCGCACAAAATTTGGCCCTTTCGGGCGGCGCGTCAGGGACACCGCCGCAGATCACTGCGGGCAATACAGGTGCCGTACTGACCCCAAGTGCCAGTGATGGCAGCATTGGCGCAAATGTTCAGACATGGCAGGCAGGTGCGCAAGCACTACAATCATTAAATGCCCAGGCGGCCGTTTTTACATCGGCCATTAATCAGGTGCAGGCACAGGGATTAACCAGCACCGGCCAGTCAGGCACCGATTTATTGGCCGTCCCTTTGCCAAGTGTGGGCGCTGGCGCGAGCAATATTGGTTCCGCTGTGCTGAGCGCGCAATTAAGCAACGCCAGTCAGTTGCCAACAAATGGCGGACTGTTTTTATTGAGTTTTAGCTCATCCAACGGGTGGACGGCGGTCAATCAAGCGAATCAGCAAAATATCGTCTTGGGCACGGGAACCTCTTTATCCTTTGCCGGCCTTAATATCACAGTTACAGGTACGCCGGCATCCGGCGATCAATTCATAATAAATCCAGCCCCAGGGGCGGCTGCGGGTATTAATGTTGTTGCAACAAATCCAAATGCCATCGCGTCGGCAGACCCTTACGTGGTTTCTCCTGGCGCATTGCAGAGCGACGGCTCCATTTTGAATAATAACGCAGGTAGCATCGTTGCCGGTTCTGACTCGGTCGTTAACACGCCGGCCGGCAATGCAGCCTTGGTTCCAGCCAGCTATTACGGCCAAACTTTGCAATTAAATTTCACTTCGTCCTCAAGTTATACCATCACGACCGCGGCAAACCCTAGCGCCACCATTGCCTCAGGTAGCCTTGCTGCTAATCAGGCTTCTGTCGCAGTTGCGTTTCCAGCCGGGGCGGCAGCAGGTCAGTACTGGCAGGTTCCGCTTTCGGGCACCGCTGCAGCCGGTGATGTTATTAGCTTCACTCCCGGAGGCAGCAGCAGCGGCAGTAATGCCAGTCGAATGGCTGCATTATGGACGGCGCCTAACACAACGGTTGATGGCTCATTGCAGCAATCGATTGTTGGGTTGGGAACCTCACTCGGATCTGATGCCCAGGAGGCTCAACAGCATGCGACGGCAACTTCGGCACAAGTCACAACGGCAAGTAATAATTTGCAAACTATCTCTGGTGTATCATTGGATCAGCAAGCGGTGATGTTAACCGGCTATTCGCAAGCTTATCAAGCTGCGGCACAGGTTATTTCGACTGCTCATACCATGTTCGAATCGCTTTTGCAGGCAATTTAAATTTGGATTGATAAAACTAACTGCTGAATGAGGTTCAGTTTGATGGCGAGTAAAAAGCTCTATATTGTTATAAGTATTGTTGTAATCGTCGCCACAGGCGGGATAGGCGGTACGTTCGCCGCATTCAAATTCATATCGTACAAAAATGCCGGCAGTACCGTTGCATCGGCTGTGATTGTGCCGCCTAAGCCGATATTTTTTACTGATGTTATGGATGTGACTGTTAGTATTCCACCAGAGCAAAACGCACCTCCAACTTCCTTCGTGCAAGTTGGTTTGCAATTTTCAACTTCTGATCCAGAAGCTATTGTCAGCTACGGTGAACTACAACCTATTATCAAGGCGGCGATTATCAGCATATTGATGACGCAAACCACAAACGCTCTGGCTGACCCAAAAGCGCGAGCAGTATTGATCAAATCATGTTTAGATATTTCCAATAATGTTCTTGAAAAAAACTCTAACTTCAAAGCCATTCCACCATTCAGTGCCGCCTATATAACTAACCTCGTCGTGCAAGAATGAGCGGCTTACCAGTCTTTGGCGTGCCGGATATTCTGTCAGCCGCCGTCAGCCTCGCCATCATTCTCTTATGCCTTGCCGGAGCTGCGATGGCTGCACGCAAGTTGCGCCGCCGCGGGGGTCTGCCAAATTCGCTGTCGTCTTCTACCATCCGAATTGTCGCCACGAGGTCACTTGGTTGGCAGTCATCTTTGCTGATTGTTGAAGCACAAGGCACGCGTTTTCTCGTCGGCAGAGGGCGGGCCGGCGTAACTGCCATCGGGGCGTTTCATTCAATGCCATCGGCCTTCACTGAGGACCGGGCGTGAGACATTCTACAGAGTTTTTTATCCTGACATGCCTTATAATTTTTTTATGCACTACATCCGCACACGCTGCCCCGTTAGACGGGCCGACGTTGTTGAGCGCTGTTGGAGGAAAATCCGGCGAGACCTATTCGCTGAATGTTCAGACATTATTGATGGTAACGGGCCTTGCCTTCTTACCGGGTTTATTGCTTCTGATGACCGGTTTCACCCGCATCATCATTGTACTCTCGGTTCTTCGCCAGGCTTTAGGCTTGCAGACCACGCCGCCAAACATGGTTCTGGCGGCTCTGGCTTTGGCACTCACAGTGTTTGTCATGCGTGGTGTCATTCAACAAGAGCAGAATAATGCTGTGCAACCATACCTCTCGGGTCAGATCAGCTTCAATTCAGCATTAGTGGCCGCCAAACCCCCGATTCAAAATTTCATGTTGGCACAAACACGGTCCGATCCGCTGCATCTCTTCGTTGATCTAAGTGGTGGCCATTATAAAACTCTGCAAGACATTCCATTCACGGTGCTGGTTCCAGCCTTTGCAACATCTGAATTGGAAACTGCTTTTCAGATCAGCTTTCTTATTTATATTCCCTTTGTCTTGATCGACCTCGCTGTGGCTTCCGTGTTGATGTCACTAGGCATGATCATGGTATCACCAACCCTCATTTCCTTGCCGCTCAAGTTACTTATGTTTGTCTCTATTCATGGCTGGGTTCTGGTGCTTGGCTCAATCGCAAACAGTTTTGCCACGGCACCGGGAAGTTAAATCGTTGCCGCTTTTTTCGAAATTACTGCACGCTGCGTTGCAGGCTGAATTATCGGCCATCACCCCGATAATCCTGCTGTTGCTAGCTGTAGGGTTGACGACCGCCATTATTCAAGCTGCATTTCAAATTGAAGATACAGCCTTCAGCCTACTGCCGAAGATCATCGTCATGATCATCATCGGATTATTCGGCGGCTTCAATGCCCTGAAAACCTTTCAGGACCTGGCGGTTTTATGGCTCACCCATTTACCAAATCTGGTGCATCAATCATGGTCTTGAATGAGGCTGATGTCCTAGGCTGGCTCGGCCGGTTTTTATGGCCTTTTCTCAGAATCACCGGGTTGTTTTTAACGGCGCCATTGTATAATTCAGCCTTCGTACCGCGCATGGTAAAAGTTGCCATCTCAACAACCTACGCGATTTCACTAGCCATGTGGTTACCGTCTCTGCCGCCATTTCCGGGCGATCCCGCATCTGCTATTTTGCAAGGCTTGCTTCAAATCAGCCAAGGCGCTCTGCTGGGAATGCTGATGCAAATCGTTGTCTCAACGGTCGCCTCAGCCGGAGAACTTGTAGGTCTATCAATCGGCCTGGGCTTTGCCGAACTTCAATTCCGTGAAGCTACAACAGTCACGCCAGTTCTTTACGACATTATGTTTTGGGCAGGATTGATTGGCTATATGACGGCAGGCGGCCCGCTTTGGCTATTCGCCGCTCTGGCACATTCGTTTCAAAATAGTGTGGCGGGTGTCACCTTCACCTCCTGGGCAGCCATTTCTGCTTTTGGCGGCACGTTAATCGCCTCTGCGGTCTGGCTGGCGTTGCCTGTATTGGCCGTCTCACTCTGCGTCAATATCATCGTTGGTCTGAGCACGGTTTTTGCGCCGCAGATGAATCTTTTGACCATCGGATTTCCATTGCTCATCCTCACGGGGTTATGGTTGTTCAGTTCCACAATAAGCTATCTGGATCGTGATATTAAATTATTGGTCCTGCAAGCTGCCAGCGTGGGGTCCAGGATGCTTAACCATGTCTGAAGGCAGTGGCGATAAGCAGCACGCACCAACCGAGCGCCGACTCCGCCAAGCCGCCGAGCAGGGCAACATCCGCCGCTCTGCCGATCTACCCAAAGCGGCCGCCATTATGCTGGCTTTGGGCCTCGTCATCAACAGTGCCGGCGGCCTGGGCAATGCTATTTCCGGTCTGCTGGCCTCCTGGCTTTCTGAAGCAGGCTCACAATCTCCGGCCGTTGCGATGGGTTGGACTAATGATCTGATTGCTCACGTCGCACCCATCTTGGCATTCATTGTCGCGCTTTCTGCTGCCAGTACTTTGATGTCAGGCGGTTGGATTTTAAGTCTGAAGCCGCTCATGCCGGATTTAACAAAGTTTCTACCTTCACATGGACTCGGGCAGATCATTTCAGCCAATGGCATGACCGAAACAGCTAAGTCCATTTTGAAATTCGCCGTCATCGGCGGCCTCGGCGCTGTTATGATTTTCTCTCACGCTCATGATTTTATTGCGCTTGCCGTCGCACCCGCACTGGATGCAAGGCTGATCCTATCGCTCTGTCTTAGCGTACTGATGGTCGTTTGCATGGGCGTTATCGCGTTGGCCGCAGGCGATGTCGGGTTGCAGTATTTTCTGCACCGGCAAAAACTTCGTATGTCAGACACAGAAATGCGCGACGAGATGAAAGAGGCTGTCGGTAATCCGCACGTACGGCAACGTCAACGCGCCATGGCACGGCGCATGGCGCGTACCAGGCAAATGAAACGCATACCCGAGGCTTCGGTGATCGTGATAAATCCCACCCATTTCGCTGTGGCGATCCGCTATCGGCGCGGGGTCGATGTGGCCCCTATCATGCTCGCCAAAGGTGTTGGCCTATTGGCCGAGGAAATTATCAGCCGGGGCCGGGGCTTTGGTATTCCCATCGTGGAAGCTCCGCCGTTGGCACGCGCCATGTATCGCCATGGCGAACCCGGAGATCATGTGCCGGTAGCACTCTACCGGGCCTGTGCTGAAGTCTTGGCCTATGTCTGGCGCATGCAGTTATGGCGATCAGCCGGCGGGGCTAAACCAAAGCCACCCTTGTTGCACCGCATGCCGATAGCGCCGGAGTTTCTCGTTCCCGAATCTTCAACGTAGGCATTAGTAAATTTTTAATGCTTTCGTATGCTCATTCGATTTATAATCCTGGGGGCATTGGTGATGAATTTACCGTTTGGTAAAATTATAAGTTCGAACCATTCTAAACCTGATGAGGCATTCCCACGTAGGCCGCAGAACATTGAAGACAGTGTTCCAAACCTGTTACCCGTCGGTCATTTTGGTGACCATGGCGATTTCACGGACCATCTTGTGCAAGCTGATACTACGGTTTTTCAATCAGATTTATACAGGCTTAAAAAAATCCATGAAGCAGATACGATATTTTCGGCATTTGATCTTCAAATGGATTTCTGCGTGCCAGTTACACCACTTGGCACGGCCATAAAGGAACCAGAAGTTTCATTCCTTCTAGCTAACGGTCTCGCCGGCTGGCCCGCTATTTTACCAGAGGGCGAAAGTGATATTTTATTGTCCTATGAAGGTGGTTCACCAAGTGCCGCCCTTTTTGCATTTCCTGGCCGGGGCCAATAGTCAGCAGGGAAAAGAGGGCGCGGCGGCAAGATTAGGTTGAAATATGTTAACAGGTCCGGCAAGCCTTTGCGCACATACGTCACCATCATGTCTTCGCGCCATATTGTTCGGCTGACATCAATCCAAATTGGCGGAGCCAATTCAGTCAATCTCTTGCATGAAATTGCATCTCGCCAAACCAATCAAATAAATTCCGGCAGACCGGCGGCAACATCAGTTCAATCCATCATCACAGGCGCCGTGGCGATGTCTCAACCTTGGTGGCCGCAGGATTGAATATTGTCATCGCCGGTGAAAAAGCTGATGGGCTTGGTGTTGACCAAGCGGAATATCTCGCTGGCCCCCTCCAATTTCCAAGGTTGATAATCTGCGTCTAGAGCCCGATCCATTAACTGATAGACCGCATAGTTCCGGTTTGACGTTGCTGATGCAGGATACAATGCCCGAATGACAAACTCCGGATGCATCGCAAGAATCCTGTAAATCTCATCATACTCGTTAACTTCTGCTACCTCCGGTAAAAAACAGGTTGTCAGGTCTGAGGGTAAAACATATCTGGTCGGCGGATCCTGGTGGATCAGGCTATAAATCACCGGCTGATCGTCGAATACATAAACTTGCTGTCCCGGTTGCAGCGCGGCTTCGAGGTCCTGTGCCACCCGATCTGGCGTGTCAGGCGTAATGCTGAAGTGTCCGTTTTGAAATTTAAAAACTGGCCTTGCGGCATCGGCTAATGCATGCCAGCCCGCGATTACCGGGATCGACATGAAAATGACCAAGGCGCGCCGCATGGTTAATCCGGATGACGCCATAGTCAGCGTGGCAATCAGGCAGAGTGCCGGCAGTATTTGCAGAAAATAATGATCATAGAAGGATTTGGCAGCAGCTACCCCTAAGGCGCCGCAAAACAACCAAGCATATGCAAATATAATAGCCCGCCGGTCCGGGAGCACCGCTTGAGGCCGCATCGCCCATAGCCCTGCCAAAAGTAAGATAGCCGCATAAAACGGTGCCCAGTTTTTTAATTGATAGCCGGCGAAATACCCAATTGCGGGGACAGGTACCGCCGCACCAACACGGGTCATGTTCGATGCCACGCTATCTTGCCACCAAAGCGATAAAAGCCCAGCCTCTCCATAAACTGATACTGTTATGAGAAGTGGGATAACGCCCCCGGCGCCGCAGGCTAGAAGCCGCCAAACATAGCCGGTTCGGCTACTTGGCGGGTTGAAACTCAGCAAGGCAAGTGCCAACGCCGGGGCTTCTAATATCGCCACATATTTGGTCATCACAGCCAGCCCGAACACTACCCCGCATAAGGCACTTCGCCGGAGTGATCCGCTCCCAGCAGGCATTGGCGCGATCGCCAGCAACATCGCCAATGCCGTAAAACAGGTCATGAAAATTTCGGTATTTGCCGAAAGCCCATCGTTACTCAGCGAACCGATACCGTATGACACGCCAGCAAAAATCGCCAATCTTAACGGCTGCGGCGCTGTTCTGGTGGTCAGCAGCAGATAGGTGATCTTGTATATGATGAAGGCGTTGGCAGTGATAAATATGTCGCTAGCCAATCTGATCGCGGCCACATTGCGTCCAAATATGTCAATGAAGATCAGGAAAATAACATAGATCCCGATCGGCTTATTATCCCAAATGGTGGAATAGGGCAGATGTCCTGCCCGCCACTGCTCGGCCATCAGCAGATACAGGCTTTCGTCCCAATCCAGCACGGAGCGGAATAAAGTTGGCGCCCGGACCAGCGTTATGACCACCAAAAAGCACCCCGCCATGGCGCATTGCCGGCGCCAGGTGAGGGAGGAAGAGAGGGCAAGAGCCATGCCCCGCTTTATCAGTGATGAACGGAGAAATTAAGTCCTATTGCAAATTGGGGGGGAGGCCAGGCCTCCCCACGCAATTTTCAGCCGTGCAGAATAGCATTTGCCCGAGGCACAAACATACCCGCCCGGCGCTGATAATCCGCGTAAGCGATCGAAAAGTCCGAGTTGGCGAACTTGCGTTCCTCGCGGCTAGCGGCCTGCTGATACACCAGCAGCATCACCAGCGGGGTCAGCCATGGCAGCGCACCCGCGAATGCGACCGCCGTGCCAATCCAGAAAAGCATGTATGACAGATAAAACGGATGCCGCACATATTGGTAAGGCCCGTGCAGAAGCAGGAAGGCCGGCTTGTCGGTATCGAACGCGAGGGTCGGGGGTGTTTGCCTTGTCGCCCGGATTGTCCAGGCAAACAGTGCCAATGATGCCACGAAGAACGACAGCGCCAAGAGAGTACTTCCCGAAGCACCGTTGGTGATGAGCCGGCCGGTAAAGCTTAAAAACCCGAGCAGGCTGAGCAGGCTTACCAGTTTCATCCCAGTTGGCATTTTACCAGTAGAACGGAAATGCCCCTTCACTCCCCAGGAAAAGCTGGCAAAACAGGTTAAGCCTAATCCAAACAAAATGGCCGCAATATAGAAATGTTCCATGATTAATTGCTCCCAAAAACATTTACGGTTTCGCCGCGAAACAGGCCGTCATAGGCGCCGGTTTCCAGGGCACGAGAATCCACGATTGGAAAATTCTGCAGGTTCGCACTGTAATCCTGCTGTGGGCAGGCCATCAGGTTGGTCTCGAACTTCACCCCCGCATATTTGCGCGGTCCTGCCACGTTCTGAAAATTCAGCCGTTTGTAGAATGGCGTATGGTTACGCCGCACGCAGGACAGCATCATATCCGAGCCTTCCTTCAAAACCATGAAGGAGACGAAACGGAACAGCACAAACACTAACTCAACGTCCGTAGCGAAATCAGGGTGCCGCACCAACCGGTTGATCTCGGTGGCTTTCGAGGGCCGCCCCGGGCTCGCCACTTTGTCCAGCAGTGTTTTCACATCCTCCGGAAAAATCCGGTTTGCCGGAATTTCGGTGTAGCCGCGCTGGTCAGTTGAATCGAGGATGCAAAGCCGCACCGAAGCTACCGGCCGCGTGTGCTTGTATATCACAATTGACTGACAATTCGGCTTTTCATCGTCCGCATCCGAGAACAAACCGCTGGGCGTAGGGTCGATATATCCGCCTGATAAGTAACTCAGATATCGTAGTCCATAGGCGTCCGACCTTGTTTGCGAATCGATCGCAAGCCGGGCGGTGAGGCCAGACCCTTCAAGGGCTTGCAGACGATCACGCCTCTGAGGCTTGGCAAATGACACTGCGGCTGTTTGTAAATTACTCATGAATAACTCCTTAAATTGCAACCATAACGCGAGGTATTATTAACTATTTCCCGCCCCTGATGCAGCATTTTTGTTTATTAATTTTCGGATGGCATCGGCATTTTCAGCCTTGAAGTTGACACTTAGCTTTACTCGGGAAGCCATTAATTTTGCTTACAGAAAATTTAACCATTCGGCGCCCTGGGCTATGCTGCGCCGCAAGATATCTCTGGTTTTGGTCAAAATCTCCCCTGATTCATGAGAATTCGTTCATGTTTAACTCTGGGTGGTATTTTTCTTATAATTGCTATTTCAAATGGTATTTGTTTGATTTTATGGTAAAGTCGGCGTGAGGCCCGAATTTGGCCGACATTCTGAAGTAAGGCTATTATACATTGTTGACGTATCAATTTTGGTGGAGTTGTGGTTAAAAATATGAATTTTGAGCTAACATCACACGCTGGGGTGTTGTCCTCTTGATGGAATTATTGCGGTCAAAATTATTGAAGAATATTAACGGCAGCTTGCCTGGGTCGGCGCTGGCGTTGAAGCCTGGCGTCGCTGAGCGCGTTAGTTTCGAGCAGGCAACGGTACTCGCCAACATCATGCGGATGATCGTGCTGGTGGGCGTCAACACGGCGATATTTCTTGGGGGCGATTTCGTCTCACGCCCTTCAGTGACCAGCCCCTATACCCATATCGCCCTCGCCGTCATCGCGTGCATTTTTGCGTGTTATTTTGTCATTTTCAACGCGTGTACAAAATGGTTGAAGGATCCGGCACACCATCAAAATGCAAGCCAATTTATCAAGAGCATTCTGGTCATCATGGGTATCCTCTGCACCTTCTGGGGGGTTCTCATCGTCGACCTCACTTTGGCGGCGGGCCCCCGGCAGCTTTCCCTCATATACGGCGTCATCGTCGCGTGCCTTGCCATGCCCGCACTTGTGGCGCCCGTTTCAGTAGCATTTACCGCCTGGGCACCCATTGCCGTTTTCGGTCTGGTCTCGCTGCTTATCCGGCGTGACCTGCCGTCGGATCCGTTTGCGATCATCTCCTTCATCGGCTTCCTGGGCATGACTGGCTTTGCCATAATCTACTTGAATCGCCGCCTGACTGAGCGCGCGCTCGATACGGTCCGGATTGAGGAAAATAGCGAAGTCATCCGGCTCCTGTTGCGAGACTTTGAGGAAAGCGCCAGTGACTGGTTGTGGGAAACCGATGCCGATTTGGAATTACAGCGGGTTTCACCAAGACTTTCCCAGGTTGCCCAAAAAAGCCCTGGCGAATTGGCCGGTAGGTTCCCGGAAATATTCTTAGGCGATATGGCAACATTCGACCAGCGGGTTGGCTCGCCGGTCGCCAAATTAACCCGCTATCTGGCAGATCGTTCAGCCTTCCGTGATCTTGTGGTGCCGGTGGTTATTGGCGGCGAGGAGCGCAACTGGTCATTGACCGGTAAGCCGATATTGGACAAGGCCGGGCGTTTCATCGGCTATCACGGGGTCGGCTCAGATGTCACCGCGGCCCGGCGGTCACAGGAACAAATTGCCTTTCTGGCACGCCACGATAGTCTTACCCGTTTGCCGAACCGTGTGCTGTTCAACGAGGTCCTGCATCAATCCTGCTCACACAGTGAAGAGCATCCCATTGCCTTGCTCTGCCTTGATCTTGATAATTTCAAAATGGTCAATGATTCCCTAGGCCATGCCACCGGCGATGCCGTACTGGTGGCGGTGGGAGAACGTATTCGCGGCTGCATCCGCGATGGCGATACTGCGGCCAGGCTCGGCGGCGATGAGTTTGCCATTATTTTGGCCACTGACGATGTCGAGGAAGTCGCCGTCGTTGCGCGCCGGGTGGTGGAGCGGATCAGCCGGCCTTATCATTTCGATGGCAGGCTGGTTGAAATCGGCATCAGCATTGGCATCACTCTGGCGCCAAAGGACAGCAAAACTCCGGCCGGCTCACTTAAAAACGCCGATCTCGCTTTGTATCGCGCCAAGTCTGACGGCCGTGGCACATGGCGATTTTACGACTCTGAAATGGATGAACGTCTGCAAGATCGCCGTTCGCTGCAGGCTGATTTGCGCGAGGCGCTGCTGAACGGCGAATTCAAACTCGATTTTCAACCGATCATCGAATTGAGCACCGGCAAGATGGTCGCAGCGGAAGCCCTGCTGCGCTGGCACCATCCTACCCGGGGTCTGCTGTCTCCCGCCTTGTTCGTGCCATTGGCAGAAGAAGCCGGGCTGATCGCGCCCATCGGTGCCTGGGTACTTCGCCAGGCCTGTATGGCTGCCGCTAAATGGCCCTCGCATATCGGCATCGCGGTCAATCTCTCGCCGATGCAGTTTCGCGATATAGGACTGGTGGCAGCCGTCGATGAAGTCCTCGCCGCCAGCGGTCTCGCCGCCTCCCGGCTGGAGCTTGAAATCACTGAAACCACGGTGCTGGAAACCAACAGCCAGACGGTGGACGCTCTCTGGCAGTTGCACGGCCGCGGCGTACGTGTGGCACTCGATGATTTCGGCACTGGCTATTCCAGTCTGAGCTATCTGCGGCGTTTTCCATTCGACAAAATCAAAATCGACCGTTCATTCATCCGCGACCTGGGCCATGAGAAGGATGACTCATCAATCATCCTGGCCATCATCGGTCTGGCCGGCAGCATGAACATGCTTGTTACGGCTGAAGGTGTTGAAACCATGGAGCAGGCTTCGCTGCTCACCGGCTATGGCTGCCCGCAGGCACAAGGTTATTTATTTTGCCGTCCCGTCCCCGAGAGCGACATTCCCACCATCATGACCAGGCTGCACCAAACCAGCCAAGTCAGCTTTCCAACGACTTTGCAGTAAAGCCCTGCAGCAACACCTCAAATGCCGCCTTATCTTCCCAGGCCAGATGCACGCTGAGCAGTTTCGTTTGGGCTTTTAACCCAGGTGATAGTTTCACAAAATCTTTCTCGGTGGTGAGCAATTGCGCCTGTTGCGCCTGCGCGGCGGTGCGCAGCTTTACGGCATCCGCTGCTGTGTAAACATGATGATCAGGAAATTTCATGGTTCCGGTCAGCTCCATCCCAAGCTGCATGGCCGAGGCAAAAAATTTCTCCGGCCGGCCAATGCCCGCAAACGCGAATACCCGTGTTCCAGTCGGTAAATCAGGGCAAACGGGTACAATTTGCGCCTGCAGCACCGGCAAATTTTCCGGCAGTTGGTAGCGGGCGCCAACTTCATCCGCCCCAATCATCACCGCCGCTGCACAACGGGCCGCCGCAGCGGTGATAGGCTCGCGCAGCGGCCCAGCCGGCAGCAAGCGGCCATTGCCAAATCCGTAGCCGCCATCCACCACCAGAAAGCTCGCTGTTTTTATCAGGCTGGGGTTCTGCAGCCCATCATCCATCACGATCGCGGTGGCCCCCAGGTCTCTCGCCAGCCGGGCGCCCGCCGCCCGGTCATGCGCCACAATCGTCGGCGCAGTGACAGCCAGCAGTAACGCCTCATCGCCCACCTCCGCCGGACCGTGGCGGGCCAGGTCAACCAGAACCGGGCCGCTCGTATGGCCACCATAGCCACGTGTCAGCGCAAAGGGTTTCCCAGGCAGCCGGACCAGAATATCCCGTGCCAAGATCGTCTTACCGGACCCACCGACACTGGCATTGCCAGCGCAAAACACCGGAATCCCAGCATCGAACCCCAATCGCGCCACCCGCCGTGCGGTGAGCCAGCGCGTAATGCCGCCAAACGGCGCCAGCAGTTGCGCGGCCAACCCGTCTCTGGCCCAAAAATCCGGCGCCCTCACAGGCTGACTTTCATAATCAGCGCGGCTAGCCTGGCCGGCAAATCTTCCAGTCCAGCAAACGCGTGGCGTGCCGCATCACCGGCAGCACGGCAGGCATCCTCATCAGTGAGCCAATGCGCCGCCGCCGCTGCCAGCATGGCCGCGTCCGAGACTTCCGCAATGGCCCCGCAGTCGCGCAATGTTGCCACCAGTTCCGGAATGTCCTGCGTATAGGGCCCGCTGATAATCGGCAGCCCCAGCCTGGCCGCTTCCGATATGTTATGCCCACCCACCGGCACCAGTGAACCGCCGATAAAGGCGAAGCTGCACAGCCGGTAAAACAGCCCCAGTTCACCCAGCGTATCGGCCATGTAAATTTCACCCGCCTTTGGCATCTTACCCAGGCTGCGCCGCAGATACGAGAATTGCGCGCCCCGCTCCGGGTGACGCGGCACGATGATGGTTACCAGCGTGGGAAATTGTGTCCGCAAAATGTCATGCGCTGCAGCGACAATCGGTTCTTCACCAGGATGCGTACTGGCCGCCAGCCATACCGGCCCCGTGATGCAGTTCTTAAACTGAACGAGGGCAATTTCATCATAAGGCAGCAAGCGGCTGGCGAATTTCAAATTTCCCCATTCCAGAATCCCGGCGGACCCCAAAGATTTGAAGTTGGCTGCATCGGCTGCGGATTGCACATGAATATAGCGGAACCCGAACACTAAAATCCCGGCGGCCCGCCGCAACCGGCGCCAGCGTGCCGCCGAACGGGCCGACAGGCTGGCGTTTATCAGCAGCCGCGGAATCCCATGTGAATCAATTTTTGCCAGAGTGGTGGGCCACAACTCGCTCTCCACAAACACCGCCGCATTGGGTTGCCAGTGCTGCAAAAATGCTTCCACCCAATCCGGCACATCCAGCGGGACAAATTGGTGGCGCGCATGAGCGGGCAGGCGCTCGGCGGCCAGTTGCGCCGAGGTCAGCGTACCGGTGGTCAGCAGCACTTCGCAATGCCCGGCCAGCGCATCGATCACCGCCAATACCGACATCGTTTCCCCCACGCTGGCAGCGTGCAGCCATATCAGCCGGCCCGCTGGACGAGGGCATGAAGCAATGCCAAACCGTTCCGCCAACCGCGCCGGGTCCTCCTTGCCGCGGACCACCCGCTTGCTCAGCATCCGGCGCAAAAATGGCGCGGCCAGAGTGCCAATCGCGCCGTACATGTTGAACATCAAGCTCATGGCGCTTTAGAAAATACGGCGGCCGTCACAGCCGCTGTCAAAGCCGCCTCAATATCCGGAATCGCCGCCTGCCAGTCATGCCGCGGCACCGTCATCAACGGCCCAAAAACCAGCTTGCCTCGTCCAAAAGGCAGCGGCACACGCATTCTGTCCCACGAATTAAGCTGCACGGCCCAGGCGGTATTCACCGCGCACGGCAAAATTCGCGCCCCGCTTAGCGCTGCCAATTGCGCCACGCCAGGGGCCGCCTGACGGCGCGGCCCGCGCGGACCATCCGGGGTCAGCCCCACATGCCGCCCATCCTGCAAAGTTTTGAGCAACGACCGCAGTCCCGCCGCACCGCCGCGCGTGCTCGACCCGTGTGCCACGTCGATTTGGAAAAACTTCGCGATCGTACCGATCAGTTGGCCATCCCGGTGTAAGCTCACCAAGGCGCTGACCCCTATTTTTGAATTTGTATGCACCCAGAACAGCGGCATCGAGGGCAAGGTCTCATGCCAGAACGCCAGAATACATGGAGCCCCTTCTGAAAAAGTCGCAAGGTTTGCAGCCCCCACAATCTGCCAGCTTGTGGTGCGGTCAATCAGCCGCAAATAGCTGGCCGCCAGCCAGGCGATGGCGGTTTGCACCGGTTGGGATTTTATCAATCGTTTGAACATCTGCCTCGGCGGTAGCACCCAGAAAGCCCGCCGTCACGCCGCCCGCTTGGGTTTGGCCTTCACGGTTCGCACTGCTGCCCGCTTGGGTTGTGCGGGTATCAATGGCTTACCAGCCACTTTTTCAATCAATGTCCGGTAGCGCACCAGATAGGTCTGCAAATCCAGATGTTTTTCGGCAAATTCCCGCGCCCCCAGACGCAACGGCCCTGTCAGTTTTGGGCTGGCCAGCGCCATCAGCGTGGTCTTCGCCAGTGCTGCATGATCCAGCGCCGGCACCACCAGTCCATTTTTGCGATGTTTGACAAACTCGGTCACGGTCGGCGTATCTCCGCCAATAACCAGACACCCGCACGCCAGCGCCTCGCGCAGCGACCACGAGGCCACGAACGGGTAGGATAAATAAATATGCGCATCCGAGCGCTTCAGCAAAGCCAGATGCTGGTCATACGGAATTTTACCGAGAAAATGCACGCGCGAGCGGTCAAGCTGGCGGCCAAGTTCCGTCAGCATCACCTCGCGCCAATTCCCCTTCGGCGGCGGTGCGCCATAGCTGATCTCGTCGCCGCCCACCACCGACACCACCACATCCGGCCGTGCCGCCAAAATGGCTGGCAGCGCCCGCATAAAGGTGTGAAACCCCCGGTAGGGTTCAAGATTACGTGCCACATATGTAATGAGTTTATTTTGTTGCGTAACGTTTAGACTGCCAACGGTCAGCGGCTTTTTGGTGCGCGCAGCAACCGGCTTGCACATATCAAGATTAACGCCTTCTTCGAGCAAATGAATCGAAGGCTTGGCCCAATCCGGATAGGTGCTGCGCTGCCAGCGTGTTGGCACTTGCCCATGTTGTTCTAACGCCAGCGCCTGTAAATTAACCGCGTTTTTGGCCCGCACCCCGGCAAATCTCTCACGCGGCAGCGGAAACTCCGGGTCGAAATTTACATCAGCTTTTTCAGCCTGATAGTAGAATTCAAAATACCCCAGTAGCGGCACGCCGGGAAATACATCGCCCAGATTCAGCATCTCGCCCCAGCCATGATGGCCGATAATGATGTCAGGCACGAAGCCGAGTTTCTTGATCTGCCGGGCGCCGGTCGCGCAGGCTTCAGCACGGCGCATCGCGACATCAAATTCAGCCGCATCCCGATGCACCCCGGCTTGCAGCAGCGGCGGCTTGGCATAGGTTACCTTGCGCACGCCTGCCAGCACATTCAGGTTCGGCTCCGTCATGAAAACGATCTCATGCGTGCCGGGGCTGATCTCGTTGTCAGCCAGCAGGCTGCGCACAATATGCAGATATTGCCCTGGAAAATTCTGATGGACGAACAGGAATTTCAAAACATAGCCTGATTTTAAAGTTTGGCGCGGCCCGGCTTACCGGATTTTGGTGTCAGCGTGATCATAATGGATTCCAGCGCCGCCAGATTAGGGCTTTCGCAGGTCTCATCAGAGCCAACTGGCCCCACCAACGCTCCGTCGACAAAGCTGGCTTCGTAAGTCAGGTTGAACGCCCCGGCCGCGGCGCCGGTCAGGCGAATCCGCAGGCCCAATAGCGGCAGTGCCATTCCGCGCGAACCACAATACTCACCAGCGTCCACCCAGGGCGACAGCCAACCGCGGCCCAGCACGGCCTGATACGATAAATCCGCCGGGTTGATGGCGGGTGGTGCGGAGATGGCAAATCCTTCAATCCAGTTCTGGCTGCCGCGCTCACCGAGGCGCTGACCGAACTTCACGCCAACGTCGCCGCGGGTCTGAATATGCGCCATCACATCCATCAGCACGGGCGCCGCAGCAGGCTGGGCCGGGCCGGCGGAAATCTCGGATGCCCCCAGCAACTGGCGAACCTGCAGCTTGGGCGCGGAGTCTGGCTGGTTGGGGTTCTGATAAATCGTCACCATGATTTGCGCCGGCCCGCGGATCACCCGTACCAGGGCGGCATCCCCAACCCCCGAAAGCCAGCCATCCGGACGAAAGCTGCTTATCTCAACATTCTGCGGGTTCATCGGCGGCAAAGAGATGCGCACGCCCGGCATGCCGCCGTTCTGGGCACTGCCCGGGGCAGGCTCATTGACGATACAAAACAGCCCGGCAGGCAGCGCCATCAAATGCCCAGAGACTTTCAATTCCTGCACCATATCGGAGGCAACCGGCGGCGGCGGTGCCGCGCTGGCGGCCGCTTTGGTTGCCGCTTCAGTTGCCTTGGGAGCCTGTTTCGGGGAAGCCATACTAACACCTCGGGTTGCGAACTTAGATTGTTTCTAGGCATAGACTTTAACTTGCACAATAAAATTTCGATCAAATTCGTTTTATGAAATCCGCAGTCAATTTTGAAACGCCCCATGTGACCATCATGCGATGCCAGCGTTGCGGATATTCGGCTGCCAGGCCAGCAACAAATCGTTAATTCTTGGCACCGGCAAGCCGAGCGGCAGCACCGCGCCGCGCATCGTCGCTTTCAGCCGGGCGGCCTGAGCGCCTAAATCAAACGCAATCGTGTAAAGCCCGGCGTGCCACGCTTCGCTCAGCGCAAAGCACCAGGTCTCCGGCCAGATCGAGGGCAGAAACGCCAGATCAGACTGCAATGACTGGATCAACGCGGTGGCCTCGCCTTCCGCATAGGCGCCGGTGACAAAAATCCGCCCGGTTTCCAGCAGCGCATTATCATCAGCACTGGCGCCCGCTACGACATATTCAAGTTCCAGCTTGCGCTCGATCGCATCCTGCGCACACGCGATCAGCAGGTCGAACCCTTTGGCCGGGCCAATGCCGCCAATAATCACAATCCGCCGCCGCCCACGTCCCGGCGGCTTCAGATTTACCCGGACCGTATCATTTTCCCACGGCGTCACCGCCGGGCGCACCCCAGCAAAATGCCGGCTGATTCGGTTGGCGGCATCGGCGGATGGCGCGATGATTCTTCGCGCCTGGGCGAATTCGCGCTTTGAACGCTCAATCAGCGCCACCGGCCCGAGGTTTTCAAATGTTTCATCGCCGGCAATTTCCACGCAACTCACGCAGGCACTCACGTTCGGCTCGCCGCAGTAGCGCAGCGGTAAGTCTTTGGCCGGCCGGTTCATAAGGGTCACGCGCGGGCAGAAGCTGGCGTAATCATGCAGCACGATATCCTGCGGCACGCCCAGATCAGTGGCAATCTCCCGCACCCCGGCATGATGCCCTAGCCCGTGATGAAAAATGACTTGGGTAACGGCCTGTTCGCGCAACAAGCTCAATAGTGCCTCACGCGCCGCCGGGTATTTGAACCGCAGGTTCGGGTAATCCCCTGGCTTATCATCGGTCAGTTCGGCATCCCAAGGGAACGGCGTGGTTTTCGGATCATCCGGCGCCCCCGGCACCAGCAGCAGCGGGCGTTTGCCGCTGGCCCTGATATTTTGCATCTCGGAGGTAATGATCCGGGCCACCCCGCCGCCGTGATTATGCGAGATCAGCAGCACAGCCTCGTCTCCGGCACCCCGCTTGCGGGCAAAGCGCGCCGCATCCAGCCGCAGCCGGGCAGGGGCCAGCGGGTCGGCTTTGAGGTGCGTGGCGATCAGCGCGTCATAGCCGGGATACAGCCGGTTCAGGGTCCGTGCGTTGCGGCTGTTCAAGGCCTGTCCGGCCGCCCGGAACGACACGCTGCCCTGGTGTGCCACATAGGCGCCGAGTGCCGCGACATGACGGAACCCTAACTGCCGGGCCCGCAGGCACCAGTCATTCTCCTCGCCATAGCCCTGCGCGAATAATGCCACCCGCATGGTGCCGGTGGCCGCCAGGGCGTCATGGCGGATGAACATACAAAACCCCACCCCGGTTGGGATTTCGCAAATCTGACTGCCGTTGGCGTGCGCGGCGTCCTGTTGCAGAGCGATGGTTTCCGTCAGGTCCGGCATGGCATTACCGCCGGTGCGCTGGGGGTAACTCATAATTGTTGCGGCATTGGAAAATGGCGTGGCGCTGGCAATATCGGCGGCTTGATAGGCTGCCTCCGCCAAGCGCTCAATGGCGCCGGGCGGCACCAGCGTATCGCTATTCAGCAGCAGCACGTCGCGGCCCCCGGCGGCCTGCAAACCGCTATTGACCGCCGCCGGAAACCCCAGGTTCCTGGCATGGCGGATCAGCTTAATGCGGCCAGCCTGCGCCAGACCATCCAGCCACGCCGCCAGGGCGGGTTCGGGGGTGGCGTCATCAATCACAATCACTTCGGTATTGGCAGGCAAAGCCGCTTGCAAAGCCGCCAAACAGGCTTTGGTGACACCGATATCCCGATACACTGGCACCACCACAGCTAGTGCCTGGCTGGGCGGCAGAGCGGCTTTTTTCGATGCCGCAGCATTGCCGGTTAGTGGCTTGACCAGCTTGAACAGCGCCGGATCTAGCGGGCTGCCCATGATATCCGCCCCGTCCGGTCCGGTGATGTGCAGCGGTGGGGTGAGAGATTTCAGCTTAGCTGCCGACACTGCAAAACTTAACCGGCGGGCGAACGGTGCGGCTTCATCGGGAGCCATTGCCGCGCCGAAATTAATCGGCCAACTGACGCCCGCTGCATCCTGCAGCGTCAGCGCAAGCTTGGCGTTGGCGGCAGCGGGATGGTGCGCCCAGCCGATCAACATGCCGTCCACCACCGACACAATCCCCTCAATCCGCTGCAGGCCATTCAAATCCAGCGGACTTCCGGCCAGTTCCTTGCCGCCTGCCAGAATGCTCAATGTTCCCGAAGATGGCCCTTTGAATACCCCGTCGCGGGCGGTCAGGCTGATCACCTCGCCATCCAGCAGAAATGTCAGCTTCAGTCCGGACATGGCGGCGATCTGCAAATCGCCAGATGGCTGCCAGCCGCACCATCCGGGGCTGTCTGTAGCTGCAGTGATCATGTTGGCCACTTCGGCAAAGCCGGCATCTTCAGGCACGCTGTGGCGCTGCAATAGTTTTGCCAGGCATGCCGCTGCCGAAGTGCTGTCGCCTAGCAACTGGTGCGCGGTCAGTAGAGCTAATTGGATATTTGCATTGTCATGCAGCACCGCCAGCGCGTTCAGTTCCGCAACTGCCAGACGGAATTGCGCGGGGGTTTTGATCGCGAGGCGCGCATTGGCCAGATCCAGCGCAATTCTTGGGTCATTTGGTGCTAGTCTGACCGCCCTCTCCAGCCACAGCAGGGCGGTGTTAAAAACGCCGCGCCGCGCCGCTATCATGCCGTTGGCCCAGGCCGTCTTAGGAGAGGCTGCGTCATCCTCCTGGTACCTCAACGCGCGGCCCTCCGGCGTGAGGTGCGGCTATCCGTCACGGTCAATTCAATCATGGCCCGTCTGGCCGGTTACCGGCAGCGCCGCCAGATCGTCTTGCGCTTCCTCAATCCCCGCCTCGCGCGCTTGTTGCAGCCAACGCGCCGCTGCCACCGGGTCTGCCGGACCGGTGAGACCAAGGCGCAGATAGCGCCCCAGCATCAACGCCGCCTGCGCGTGGCCTTGTACGGCGGCGCGCTGAAACCAGCTGAAGGCAATGGCGCGGTCGGTGGGAATATCATGACCACCGCCATGCAGGGCACCAAGCGCAAACATTGCGCCGCTATGGCCATTGTTGGCTGCCCGCTCATACAGGTCTCTGGCAGTTGCATGGTCGCGCTCACCCACTGTGCCGTTCACATGCAGATCGGCCAATGCCACCAGCGCATCGGTGAAGCCAAATTCCGCCGCCCGTCTCAGCCAGTAGCGTGCCGCGACCGGGTCGGCGTCCACGCCGCGCCCTTCCAGCTTTATCATCCCCAGCCAATATTGCGCGTTGACAATGTTTTCAGCCGCCCGCTCCAGCCATACCGCCGCCTGCACCTCATCCTTTGCTACGCCCACACCTTTGGCCAGACAAACCGCATAATTATATGCGCCGATCGCATCACCGGACTCCGCCGCGGCCCTGAACCATTCATGCACGGGCGGCGGGGTCGTCAACTTCTCGTCAGTTGTGCCGGTGGCGATCAGAGCCGCCAAATCAGCCTGAGCAATCGCATCGCCAGCCTCGGCGGCGCGTTGCAGCCAGGCGGCTGCCTCGTCCGGGTCGCGGGCGGTCCCAGCGCCTTGGAGATGAAATATCCCGAGTGCCCGGGCTGCGGTTGTATGGCCGGCTTCAACAGCCCGGCGGTACCACATCGAGGCTTCGGCAAAGTTAGGCGGCAAACCACCACCCGTTGCGTATAAATCGCCCACCAGCGCTGCTGCCTCGGCATCACCAGCCAGAGCCGCTTGCCGCAGCCAGGTTTCGCCCTCCACCTGATTGGCGGCAATCCCCCTGCCTTCCAACAGAGCCAACCCGTATTTGGCCTGAGCATTGCGCACGCCGGCCCCGGCGGCGATTTTGTAATGCGCGGTTGATGTCACCGGGTTGGCATGCAGGCCGATGGCCTTCTCGAACACCAGCCCCAGATAGTAATGCGCTTTTGGCACGCCCGCTTCGGCGGCCTGTTTGATGAGATCCACCGCCGCCACCGTGGCCTCCGCGGTCTCAGCGCGGCCCAACAAAATGAGCCCGTAGCCAAGCTGGCCAGAGGCCGACTTGGCCGCCGCCGCCTTCGCATACCAGCCTTCAGCCTCCTCGGGGCGGCGCAGCACCTCCGGCCCGTTGGTCAGAATAAATCCCAGCAGCGATTGTCCCTCGGCTGAGCCGGACTCCGCCGCCAGCCGCGCCCAAGTTTCGGCGGCAGCAAAATCTGGCTCGGGCGTATCCAGCGTGGTGAACAGCGAGACGGCGGGCTGGTTCAACAACCGGCCCGGCAGGCCGCACATGTGCAGGTTTGCCAACTGACACTGGCTGGCAACATGCCCGGCCTTCCCGGCGCGGCTGAACCATTGCGCCGCCTCCAGTACACTGGCGCTAACCCCGCTGCCGTGCAGATAACATTGCCCGACCATGTTCATGGCGTCCGGCACACCAGCCTCGGCCGCCGAGACAAACAAGGTAAACGCCCGCTTATGCTCACCGGCTGCGTGCAATTCATGGCCCCGCGCCAGGGCTTTTTCCGGGTTGCGTGCGGCCAGACGGTCGCGCAGGCTAAGGTTGGTTTTCATGCCATCTGGGATAATATGCGCAAGCAGGCGCAGGCGCTATGGTTCATGCAGGCTTTCGTAAGCGACGGGCAGGATTTGCCGGGTAAAGTAGCCAAGCACGCTGCGCGTGCCTACGCGGATATCGGCTGACAGCGGCATGCCGGGCACCAGCTGAAACCCTGGCGGCGTATTATGCAGGTTCAACGCGTCAAGTGAGATCGTCGCCCGGTAAAATAAGGATTGCTGCGTACCCGGTACGACCGGGCCGCCGCTGGCCTGGTCTGACGGGTTGAAACTATCCGGGCTAACGGTCATCAACGTGCCTTGGGCTTGGCCATATTCCAGGAACGGCAATGTCGTGAATTTCACATTGACCTTGTCGCCTGGATGCACATAGCCGGAATCTGCCGCACTGATATCGGCTTCCACCAGAAACGGCGCATCGATCGGCACCAGTTGCATCAACAATTCGCCCGATTGCACCACCGAACCTGACGATACCTTGGCAACTGAAAGAACAATGGAATCCCGTGGCGCCTTTAACTGCACAAGCTGGTTGGTCAGCTTGGCCTTCGCCAAAGCTTGCTCGGCCTGAGTGAGATTATTTATGGCCTCAGCAAGCTGTTGAGAAATTGTCGCCTTCGCTTGCTGGGCAAAGCTGTCGCGTTCGGCCTGCTGGGCCGCCAGTTCGCGCTTGGCCGCTGCCGCCGACGATAATGCAGAAGCCAGGCTGCTCTGAATATTCACCCGGTCATCGGTGGCGGCCAAAGTGTCAAGTTTGCTGCCCACCTGCAATTGTTGAAGGTCCTTACGCATGCCTTCAACATTTGAAGCGATACTCAACCGTTGCTGGTAATAATTTGCCTGCGCCTCATAGCCGGTAATTTGCGTCTGCAACTGGCTGATCTTTTGGGCGTAGTCTTCCAGCGTGAAATTATATTGACCTTGTTGCTGGTTATAGGTTTCCAATTGCAAGGCTGATGCTGGATTGCTTGGGTCCGGCTCGTAAGGCAAGCCGTTTTCCTGCGCCTGCAACCTTGCCACCTGAGCGCTATAGGCCTGCTGCTGCGCGGTCAGCGCGGTAAGATCGGCTGTCGCGAAGGTTGGGTTCAATGTCGCCAGTATATCGCCCTTGTGAACAATCTGGCCTTCCTCAACATCGATGGTTTGGACAATCGATGTCGTGAACGGCTGAATGACCATGGTGGGTGCGGAGGAGATCAGCTTGCCATCGGCGGATACAATTTTATCGACCCGGCCGATCCCGGCGCCGATCAGCGAGATGGCGACCAGGCTGGTGATGAAAAAATTAGAATAGCGTGCCATCGTAGGCAGCGGCCGCGCCAGTACCGCTGAGGTGGGCGATTGAAACTCCAGCACCGGCGCTGACATCGGGGCATCGTCAGCCGGCATGGTTTCAGGATTTGAACGGCGGAACAGCGAGAACATCATCTCTGCGCCTCCAATTTTTGATCGAAATTCAGGAGCATAACGTTAAACACCTTCCGCTGGCGCTGAAGCTGCCGGTGGTGATTTGCGGTCAGGGTCCAGATGACGGTTCTGCTGCAACCAAAGATGCCGGTAAATTGCGCAACGTTCGACCAATGCCTCATGCGGCCCGATGTCGATGGTGCGGCCACGGTCCAGCACCATGATCATGTCGCAATCCATCAGCGATGATAGCCGGTGCGAGACGATCACCATGGTGCGGCCCTTGGCGATGCGCAACAAATTGGCGTTTACCAGCGCCTCGCTTTCCGGGTCCAGTGCGCTGGTGGCTTCATCGAGAATTAAAACTCTTGGGTTAGATACAACCGCGCGCGCGATCGCCAGCCGCTGCTTCTGGCCACCGGATAAATTCGGCGAGCCCTCTTCGATGAAAGTATTATAGCCGTTAGGCAGCCGTTCAATGAATTCCTCAGCGCCGGCCAGCCGGGCTGCCTGCACGGCATCCTCGAATGAAATGCCTGGCCGTCCGGCAATGATATTATCGCGCACCGAACCGCGGAATAAAAAATTATCCTGCAGCACCATGCCGAAATTCTTACGCAGATGGCGCAGATTGATCTCGCGCATATCGGTACCGTCAATTTTGATGGCGCCTGAATAATCCCGATTGATGCCCTGCAACAGACGTGTGACGGTGGATTTGCCCGACCCTGAGCGCCCGACCAGCCCCAGCATCGTACCGGCGGGCAATTTGAAGCTCATCTTGTCGAGTGCCGGAACTTTGGTGCCTTCATAGCGGAAGGTCACATCGTTAAATTCGATCTCGCCGACAAATTTTGGCCGCAGGCCGTGGGTGAGCGCCCATTTTTCGGTGGGCCGGTTGAGAATACCTGCTACCTGACCAATCGAGGCCTGTGCCCTTTGTAATTCCTGCATGAACCCGGCCAGACTTATCAGCGGCCCGGCCACGCGCCCGCCCAGCAGCATGAAACCAAACAGGCTGCCAATTTCGACAGGGTTGTTTGAGTTCACTGCCATGTAAGCTCCCAGCGCCAATACGCCGAACTGGCAATAACGTTGAAATGGCATGGTCAGAATAACCGGCCAGTTGCCAAGCTCCCCGGCTTCAATGTTGAGCGTGGCGGTTTCTGCCACCCGGCGGTCCCATTCAGCGGCGCGTAAAGGCTCCAATGCTAGCGCCTTGACGGTTCTGATGCCGTAAATGCTTTCGACCATGATAGAACCCTTGGCTGATTCTGCCCGGATGATCCGGCCGATCATTTCGCTTAGCGGGCGAATGAAGATGCCGATGATCAAGGCGATAATACCAGCGGCAATCAATATCGTCCAAGCCAGTGTGGCATTCATATAAAATAGAATCGGCAGCAGCAGCAAAATCATGATGACATCAATGAAGGTGTTCATCAGGCTGCCGGTTAAAAAATTTCTAACCTGATAGATTTGCTGCAATCGATAGGTCACATCGCCGGCTTGATTACGTTCAAAGAACTCGATGGGAAGTGTCATCAGCCGGTCGAAGATCAG
Organism: Acidocella sp.; assembly: GCA_031291755.1. GTDB lineage: Bacteria > Pseudomonadota > Alphaproteobacteria > Acetobacterales > Acetobacteraceae > Acidocella. The sequence goes on from JARLIK010000011.1 coordinate 122,328, forward strand.
CAAGTTTAGCTTGGCGTCCAGTTTTGAGCCGAGCACGATCTCCATCATCTTGCGGCCCCAGGTCAAAATCATCTCGAAAATCATCGCGATGATGAGAACAACCAGAATCAGATACAGCGTGTTAAGGCTATGGTATTGGATGACCGTATTGAGCGTTGTCATGACCATCAAAATCGGCAGAATACTGAGGATTGTCAGGGTGATTGAGGCAACCGCAATATCCCGCAGCATGTGCTTCTCAACCCATACCAGCCGTCCCAGCATGGCGAGATTGAAGGGTTTTTCTTCCTCAGCCGCTGCCCTGCCGGCGCGGATCAGCAGCACCGCGCCACTCCATAATTGTTTCAGCCGTAATTCATCAACGGCAACCGGCGTGTCACTGGCACCGCTGCGAGGGTCACGCAGATATACGGCATTGGTCTCCCGATTGCGTCCCACCACGAGCGCCGCGCCGCCGTCGTTTAGCAGCAAAATAATCGGTGCCGGATCGTCGATCTTCACGATCTGGCGGAAGTTCATCATTCCGCCGCGCGCCCACAGGCCGGACTCCCGCAGCCATTCGATCAGTACCGGCGGGGTAGGGGGCTGCGCGGCCGTTTCCACCTTGATCCCCTCAAGGTCCAACTCAACCCCGTGATAACGGGCTACGAATATCACCGCTGCCATTAGCGGATGCAATGCTGCGCCATCACCACGGATCGCCGCCGCGTTCAGCCCTGCAAAATCATCAGTCGGCTCCGGGTTTGGCGGCGTCTCAGTCATCTCAGCGGTCAGGCCCCTCAGTGTTTGATAGTCATCTACGAGCCTCTTATGACCTGAAATTTAGCGCCTGCACAACGCACATATCCTTCAGCACCGCCAAATACCGTTTAAATTTTGTGATTTTTCAGCGGGATGGTTACATTACCGTGCTGACTAGGACTGGTCAGACTCTACTTTGGGTGCAATTCTAAGCCATGGAAATTACCGCCGCCACCCAAGCCGACCTGGAAGATTGCCAAGCCATTTATGCGCATCACGTGCTCAACGGCACCGGCACCTTCGAGGAAATTCCCCCTTCACTCGAGGAACTTACTCGCCGCTACCATACGGTCACCGCCGCCGGTTGGGGCTGGCTGGTCGCCCGCGATGACTCCGGGGTGCTCGGTTTTGGCTATTATGCGCAATACCGAAACCGCTCCGCCTACCGTTTCGCCGCCGAGGACAGCGTGTATGTCCGCGAAACCATCCGCGGCCAGGGCGTCGGCAAAGCCATTGTCAGCGCCCTGTTGGACCATGCCAGCGCCGCGGGTTTCACCCAGATGCTTGCCGTCATCGGCGATTCCGAAAATACCGGCTCCATCGGCCTGCACGCCAGCCTCGGCTTCACCCACGTCGGCACCATGCGCAAGGTCGGCTACAAGTTTGATCGCTGGCTTGACGTGGTCACGATGCAGAAGGCTCTAAAGTAACGCGCCAAAACGGCTGCTTACGATTCCAGCATCCGGCGCAGCAGTTCCACATCCTCCGCAAAGGCGGCGTCGGTGCCCATCAGGGCAGTGACGCGCGAGACGGCGTGCATCACGGTGGTATGGTCACGGTCGCCGAAGTGGCGACCAATATCGGGCAGGGACTTACTGGTGAGCTGCTTGGCCAGATACATCGCCACCTGACGCGGCCGGGCCACATTGCGCGAGCGCCGGGCGGACGACATTTCCGAGATTTTGATATTCCAATGTTCCGCGACTTTTTTCTGAATTTCCTGAATGGTCACCCGCCGGTCGAAGGCTTTGAGCACATCGTGCAGCACCTCATGGGCGGTCTCCAGCGTAATTTGCCGGTCGAACAGGTTGGCATGCGCTACCAGCCGGTTCAGCGCCCCCTCAAGCTCGCGGACATTGGAGGTGATTTTATGCGCCAGGAATTCCATCACCTTGGCCGGCACGTCCACCCCGGCGCGCAGCGCCTTGGCCTCCAAAATTGAAATACGCAATTCAAATGTGGTGGCATGCAAATCCGCCACCATACCGCAGCCAAGCCGGGTGCGCAGACGGTCTTCCAGCCCCGAAAGGTCGGACGGCGATTTATCAGCCGAAATAACGATTTGTTTGCCGGCATCCACCAGCGCGTTGAAGGTGTGGAAAAACTCTTCCTGCGTGTTATCCTTGCCGATCAGGAACTGCAGATCATCGATCATCAACACATCGACACTGCGCAACTCGTTCTTGAATTCCAGCGTGGACTGGTTTCGGAGCGCGTTGATGAAGCGATACATGAATTTTTCGGCTGACATATAAGCCACCGAAACCGGCTTGCCCTTCGCCGGCCCCTGCAGCGGCGCGTTCGAAAGTTCCCAGGCAATCGCATGCATCAAATGGGTTTTACCAAGTCCCACGCCGCCGTACAGAAACAGCGGATTGAACCCTTGGGTGGCTGGCGCCTCGGCTACGCGCCGCGCACAGGCATAGGCAAACTCATTGGGCTTGCCCACCACAAAGGTATCGAACGTAAAACGTTGATCCAGAGGCGCAATCACGTCAGCCCGTGCTTCGGGCCGCGCCGGTGCTACCGGGTTCGAGGCTGGTTCGGCTAAATTGGGTGCGGTGCCACGGGCGGGCTGCGTGCGGATATCAACCCGCCGGACGCTGGCATTCTCGCTCTGCCAGATCGAGGTAATCAGTGAGCCATATTCCTTGCTCACCCAGTCGCGCAAAAACCGCGTCGGCAGCATCAGGGTCAATTCATCGCCATCCTGCCCCGCCAATGAAACCTGCTTCAACCAGGTACGGTACTCAACATCCCCCACTTCCTGTTGCAGCTTGGCGCGAACGCTGGCCCATTGATTTGTCAGCAGGTTTTCGTGTCCGGATTCTCGCTCGGATTGGGCCATTGTATCGCTTATCCTTGCTGAACCAATTTCAAAATTCATACCCAAATCCGCTCCAGCTCTGACAAATACGGGTACGAATCCACGAAAACGCAACAAGCTGTTGAAATTGCTTGTGTTTCTCGGAAACCCCTGACGCCCAGACAGTGTCGTTAGCCGGGGATAGTAGGGTAAATTATCCCCATGACGCAAGCACTCAATGGTTATAATTTTTCATCTAACTCATTGATATTCAGCGAATAAGCAGCAGAATCAGAGGGATTTACGCTAAATAAAATTCGAGTCGCTTGTTAATGAGCTTGTGCAAAAATTCCATAGAAAAAGGCGCAGGTTTTGCCCTCAATCGAGGAAAAACCTACGCCTTTTGAAAGGCAATGCCGGGCCGTGATTTAGGCGGCGTGAATGGCTTTCACGCTGGCCGACAGGCGCGACAGCTTGCGCGAAACCGTATTGGCTTTCAGCACACCCTTGGTCACAGCACGCTGCAACTCCGGCTGGCCGGCCTTGAAGGCAGCAGCGGCAGCTTCCTTGTTGCCGCTCGCCACGGCTTCCTCGATCTTGCGGATCGCACCATGCACGCGCGACTTGCGTGCCTTGTTGCGCGCCGTACGCTTGATGGTCTGCCGGATGCGCTTCTGCGCTGATGCAATATTCGCCATGAGTTCCGCCGAAAAAAGACTGTTTAATGAAGGCCGGGGTCTAGACTTGGCGACGCGCCCCGTCAAGTGTTGCCAATGTAATCGTCCAGCCTTGAGTGTCTGGCATGCAAAATAGCGGCTCCGCGTTCGGCGTCAGCCCCTCCAGGCTGAGCCCCAGTAAGCCCCGCAGAGCCCTGAAGACCCCACCATGGGCCACAATCAATATTGGGCCGGGCAGGGTCAGCAGCCGGGTTAAAACGCCGCGCACCCGCTCGGTAATCTCGGCAAAGCTCTCGGCGCCCTCGGGGGTGTAGGTGCCGGCCATCCAATCGGCGAACCACGGATGCAGCGGCTTGCCCTCCATACCGCCAAAGATCACCTCCCGCAGCTCCTCGTCGTACACCACCGGCAAATGCAGGGTTTTATTCAAAATCTCGCTGGTCTCGCGGGTCCGAATCATCGGCGATGAATAGATCGCCACAATTCCACGGCCCACCAGCAAAGGTGCTGCGGCCTCCGCCTGGGCACGGCCGCTTTCATTCAATGAAATATCCAGCGCCCCCTGGCTCAGCCCCTTGGCGTTATAATCAGTCTCGCCATGACGCAGAAACCAAAACGGTACTTGCGGCAACGTCACTCAGTGCAGCCCTTCGGCGGCCAGCATCCGGGAAACAGCAGGGCGGGCCAGCAGCCGGTCCAGGTACGCCTGCAAAACCGGGCTAAGCGGGATGCTGGCCCGCCGGGATGCCCAATAGACAATGTAGAAAAATCCGCAGTCGGCGATCGAATATTGCCCGAGCAGATAATCCTTATCCCCCAGAACTGGCTCTAAAATCTGCAACCCCTGGATCACCATGTTGCGACCCGTCTCCACTACCTTTGGCTCATCCGCCGGGTTCGGCGTGAAGCTGGCGGTGCGGAATATGCGGGTGAAGCCGCGCATATGCACGGTGGCGGTGATATACTCTAATAATTCCAGCACCCGCGCTTCGCCCTCGATGTCAGTGGGCAACAAATTCGCCTGCGGGTTGGTTTTCGCCAGATACCAAGCAATCGCCGGCAATTCCGTGAGCACCGAGCCATCATCGCGCATCAACGCCGGAACTTTTGATTTCGGACTCACAGCCAGATATTCCGGCTTGTACTGCGCCGCCTGGGCAAAATTCACCAGCACCAATTCATACGGCTTGCCGATTTCTTCCAGAATAATATGGATCGCCATCGAGCATGCGTTAGGTGAGTAAAACAGCTTCATAAAGGCTCTCCTCGTTGCATTAATCGAACAATGAACTCACGGAACTCTCATCGGAGATGCGGCGCATCGCTTCGGCCAGCAAGGGAGCAATGCTATGCTGGCGCACATTATGCGCCAAACGCACCGCTTCTGTCGCCACTATCGAATCCGTAATGGTCAGCATCTCAATCGGCGATCCGGCAATTCGTGCCACCGCCCCGCCTGAGAGCACGCCATGCGTCACATAAACACTGGCTGAGCGCGCGCCATTCTTCAGCAGCGCTTCAGCCGCATTGCACAAGGTGCCGCCGGAATCCACGATGTCATCAATCAAAATGCAATCGCGCCCCTCAACCTCACCGATGATGTTCATCACCTCGGAAACACCAGCCTTCTCACGGCGCTTGTCAATGATCGCGAGGTCGCAGTTCAGCCGCCGCGCCATAATCCGCGCCCGCAGCACGCCGCCTACGTCCGGGCTCACAATCATCGGGTCCCGATTGGCAAACCGCTCCTGCACGTCATGTGAAAACAGCGGTGCCGCGTACAAATTATCGACCGGAATGTCGAAAAACCCCTGAATCTGCCCGGCATGCAAATCCATCGTCAGCACCCGGTTGGCGCCGGCTTCAGTGATCAAATTTGCCACCAGTTTGGCTGAAATCGGCGTGCGCGAGCCTGATTTGCGGTCTTGCCTCGCATAGCCAAAATATGGAATCACGGCCGTCACCCGCCGGGCTGAGCTGCGCCGCAGTGCATCCAGCGTAATCAGCAACTCCATCAGATTATCATTCGCCGGATACGAGGTGGACTGGATGACGAACACATCCTCCCCGCGAACATTCTCATGAATTTCGACAAAAATCTCCATATCCGCGAACCGGCGGACAGAAGCCCGCGTTAGCGGCAGGTTCAGCGCGGCGGCGACAGCCTCGGCCAGAGGGCGGTTGCTGTTGCAGGCGACAATTTTCATGATTGGCTTTCCGGGTTGGACCAAAAGGCGGGAAGGTAAGAGCGGGCTGGTCTTAGCAACGTGACAATAGCATGTCTATCAATCGCTCAGCTCCCGGGACCGTTCCGTTGCCGCCGTAATCGCCTCGGCAAAGGATTTCGGCCAGGCGTTGTCATCGCGCAACACCGCCAAAGCCCGCTCGGTCGTCCCACCAGGCGAGGTCACAGCAATCCGGAGCGCTGCCGCATCCTCAGAGCTGGCCGCCAGCAAGGCGCCCGAGCCGATCACCGTTTGCCGCGCCATCGCCCGCGCCATGGCAGGCGGAATCCCCTGCGCCAATGCCGCCTGTTCCATCAACTCTGTCAGCAAAAACACATAAGCCGGCCCGCCACCTGAAATCGCCGTCACCGGGTCCAGCAGCGCTTCATCGTCAGTCCAGGCAATCTGCCCAATGGCCGACAGCAGCCGCTCTCCTAACTTCCGCTGCGTCGCCGAAACATGCGCCCCTGCCACCGCCACCGTGAACCCCTGCCGTACCGCCGCCGGCGTGTTCGGCATCGCCCGGATTATCGATGCCTTGGTCCCCAACATGTGTTCCACCGCCCGCATCGTCTTGCCGGCCATGATCGAAATAAACACCGCCCGCCCGGCAAACCGCCCGTAAGCCGGCAACGCTTCCGCCGCCATCTGCGGCTTCACCGCCAACACCACCGCCTCCGGTGTAAACCCCGCCGGAATCACTCCAAACGACGGCACCACCACAACCCCAGGTCCTGCCAAACCCGCCGCCTGCGCCGATGGGTCAACCACAATCGCACTCGCCAGCCCCTGCTCGCGCCACCCCGCCAGCATCGCCGACCCCATCTTGCCGCCACCCACCAGCAATATCGGCGGTAAATCTGTCATCATACGGGTCCTGTTGAGTTGGGTGTTGAAGCAAGTAAGGCCAGGGGCGCTGCCCCCTGGACCCCCGCTAAGGGCACAGCCCTTAGAACCGATTAGGTTTAAGAAAAGGGGGCGCTCCGAGGTGTTGAAACACCAATGGGCGCCCCCTTTTCTTAAACCTTACTAATGGATTCCAAAGGCTCAGCCTTTGGCGGGGTCCAGGGGCAGCGCCCCTGGCCTTACTTACTCACACCAACCTCACAACACCAGTCTGATGTTCAGGCTTCGCCGACGCATTCCAGCATGGCGGCGGCGAGGGCGTCTTCGGGGGATTTGCCGCCCCACAGGACGAATTGGAAGGCGGGGAAGAAGCGTTCGCATTCGGTGATGGCGATATCGACCATGTCTTCGATGCTTTCAGCGGAGGCGCTGGGGGTGCCGCGCAGCAGGACGGAGTGGCGGTAAATGGGCATGCCGTCGTCTTCATCGAGGCCGAAATGGCCGATCCAGAGTTTTTCATTGGCTTTGGCCAGGAGCTCATACAGGGCGGCGCGGCGTTTTTCCGGGGCTTTCATGTCGAAGGCGCAGGAGAAATGCATCACCGAGATTTCGTGCGACCAGCAGAAATACAGCCCGTAATCGCACCATTTGCCAGGCGCTTCGGCGGCCATTTCGGCATCCGAGCGGCGGTCGAAGGCCCATTCGTTGGCGCTGATCACTTGCTCGACGAGGTCGAGCGGGTTGGCGGCGTGTTCGGTCTCGAGGGACTGAGCGAGGCTCGGCATGGTAATTGTCTCCTGTACAGGGACGGCCAAGCAGACGGGTTACCACTAGCAATAGATGTTTTGGTCCTAGTCCACCACGACTCCTAGTTTACGGGTATTTCGGCGTGCGCCGCAACGAGGAAATTAATGTCGCTTTCAAGTCAGCTCCGGTGTCCACATCCTGCAGTGTTTTTAACGTGGCAATCCGATGGTGCCTAAAATTTGTCAGCGTGTCGGCCAAGGCGTGCGGGCTGGACCAGCGGACATTGGCGAATGGGCTGGCAGCGCGTTTCGCGCCCATCGCCACCAGATAATAACCGCCATCAGCCGCCGGGCCGAAGGCAGCGTCATGGGATTTCAGTGCGCGCGCGGCGCTGCGGATTATGGCCGCATTCAAGTCAGGAATATCGGCACCGATGAGAATAACCTGGCGGCGGCGAAACATATTGAAGCAGCGCGTCATCCGTTGCCCCAGATCACCTTTGCTCTGACTGATACCGTGAAAGCGTGGCCTAGGTTGCAATCGGCTATGGCGCGGGGTGAGAGCGATGATGATTTCAAAATTCTTCAGTTTGGCCAGTTCGCGGATAACGCGGGTTAGCTGATTACGATAGAACCGCAACGCCGCCGCATCACCAATGTCGCTCGCCAGACGGCGCTTCACCAGCCCCAGCCGTGGGGTCCGGGCGAACAGAATAACAACCGGTCTAGCCATAAAGTTTCCGGATTTTTTCGGGCGGCACACCGGCAAAATACAGTGTCAAACACAGTAAATTTCTAAAAGGACGACGCAGCCAGCCGTCGCGCTCGTATTTTGCGGCTGAGGTGGTGGCCGTGGCGGGCAGGGAGCGCAGCCGTCCCTTCAGGCGGTGCGCCAGAGCCACATCCTCCATCAACGGCAAATCCGGCATTCCGCCGATTTGCATCAACAACGTCCGGCTGATCAGCAGCCCCTGGTCACCATAGGGCAGCGATAATATCCGGCAACGCAGCGCCACTATCCGCTCAATCATCCGGGCCAGCCACAGCGGGCTATCAAGCCGGAAGTGGAAATACCCCGCAATGTCAGGATTGGCTGCCGCGACCGCCTCCGGCCAGTTTGGTGACAGGCAGGTATCGGCGTGCAGCAGCAGCAAAAAATCGCCAGAGGCTGCTGCAATGCCTGCCCGCAACTGCCCGCCACGCCCGGCGGGGGTATTGATCACCATCGCGTCCCCGGTGCGTTGCAACGTCTCATCCGCACTGCCGCCATCCACGACGATGATCTCCCGGATCAAAGGCGCCCCAGGCTGTATGGATGCCAGGCACCCTGGAAGTGTTGCCGCCGCATTTAGCGTGGGAATCACCACCGACAGTGAAAAATTACCAAAATGTTCTATTTTTGTTCTTGACATTAAGCTAGTGTAATGATCTGGTAGCGATGAGAACGGAGCATGAACACGATGATGCCAGCCTCGCCGCAGCAAAGCAATGCCATTAAGGGCCGTGGTACCGCCATGAACCCCGCCGTCCGGTTTGAGCGTCAGCACGCCGAAGCCTTTGATGACGGTTGGGACAATGCTGACGAAACCCCGCCGCCGCCTACCAGCCTGATTCGCGATGCCACCCGCAGCATCATCAGCCGCAATGACAGCCCTGATCTTGGGTTCGACCGCAGTCTCAATCCCTATCGCGGCTGCGAGCACGGCTGCATCTACTGCTTTGCCCGGCCCACCCACGCGTATCTCGGTTTTTCACCAGGGCTGGATTTTGAGACCAAGATCGTTTTCAAGCCCGAAGCCGCGAGCCTGCTGGAGAAGGAACTCAGCAAGCCAGGCTATATCGCGCAACCCATCGTACTAGGCTCCAACACCGACCCTTATCAACCGGTTGAGCGCACGCTGAAGTTAACCCGCTCGCTGCTGGAGGTACTGGAGCGTTTCAATCATCCGGTCATCATCATCACCAAATCCGCCGGCGTGCTGCGCGATGTCGATATTCTGGCCCGTATGGCGGCCAAAAATCTCGTCAAAGTCTATCTTTCCATCACCACGCTGGATGCCACCCTGGCCCGCGCCATGGAACCCCGCGCCGCCAGCCCGCTGCGGCGTCTGGCCGCCATCGCCGGTTTGGCACAATCCAAAATCCCCGCCGGTGTCCTGGCCTCCCCTATGATTCCAGGGCTGAATGATTCTGAGCTGGAAAAAATCCTGCAAGCCGCCGCCGCCGCCGGTGCCAGTAGTGCCAATAGTATATTGCTCAGGCTGCCGCATGAGTTGGGCGATCTGTTCACTGACTGGCTGAACACCCACATGCCGGACCGCGCCCGCCATGTCCTCAGCCTGATCCGCCAAATTCGTGGCGGCAACCTGAACGACGCCTCGTTCCACGGCAGATTCACCGGGTCCGGCCCCTATGCCGAACTCCTTAGCCGCCGCTTCATGCGGGCTGCCCGGCAGTTTGGCCTGAACAGCGCGCGGTTGACCTTGGATACCAGCCTGTTTGCCGTCCCGGGGCGGCGGCAGAAACCTGCCCAATTGTCGCTATTTTAAAGCCAGCCGCCTGATAACAAGTCCGGGATGAGCCGGTCATCACGCGAGTTTGCGAGGACGCCGCCGACATCTGTCTCTATGTAGGTCCCGCTGAAGGGATTTATGATGACGATGCGTTGGCAGTCGGCAGCTCGGCTGGCCGGTCTTGCGGTAATATTCGGCCTGTGTGCCGCTGCCTGGAAAACCGGGGCGGTGCAGGCGCTGTATTGGCCGTCTCTGGTGGAACATCGCGCCGAATGGGCCGCTGATGTTGCTGTTCACCCAATCGCGGCGCCCTTCGTGTTTATCGGCATTTATGCACTGGCCGTTGCTTTATCCTTACCCGTTGGACTCTGGCTCAGCCTGCTTGGCGGGCTGTTGTTCGGTATGTGGCTTGGTAGCTTGCTCACGGTCGTCTCGGCCGGCAGCGGCGCGATCATGCTGTTTCTGTTGGCTCGCGGGCTGTTGGCACCGTTTCTCGAACAGAAATTCGGCAGCAAAATCGCCAAACTGCGCCCAGGGCTGGAGTGCGACGGGTTCTACTACCTGCTGGCCCTGCGGCTGATGCCGATCTGCCCGTTCTGGCTGGTCAACCTCGCCCCGGCGCTCATCGGCATGCGCCTGACACCTTACGCGGCTGCTACCTTCCTGGGTATGGTCCCCACCAGCCTCGTCCTCAACGCGGTTGGCTCCGGCCTCGGCGCCACCTTGGCGTCTGGAGCCAGTCCCAATGTCGGCATGCTGCTGCGGCCTGGAATCATATTGCCGCTGATGGCTCTTGCTCTCTTGGCCATCCTCCCGGCACTCTGGCGGCTATGGCAAGCGCACCAACGCACCCGGGCGACCGACACCGTTTGACCGATCGCTTTGATCTGGCCGTCATTGGTGCCGGTGCCGCCGGGCTGTCCGTAACCTATGCCGCCGCCCGCCTTGGGGTGCGCGTCGCCTTGATCGAACGCGGTACCATGGGCGGCGAGTGTCTGAACACCGGATGTATTCCCAGCAAAACCTTGCTGACTGCCGCCCACCGGGGCGAAAATTTCGAGCAGGCGAAAGCCCGCATCAAGACGGCCATCGCCGCCATCGCTCCGATGGACTCCGCTGCCCGCTATAGCGATTTGGGTGCCACCATCATCACCGGCACTGCGCGATTTACCGGGCGGCAAAGTCTGGAGATCAATGGCGTTGCGCTCACCGCCAGGCGCATCGTGGTGGCCACCGGCAGCCGCCCTAACATCCCAGCCTTCTGCGAAGGCATCCCCTATCTCACCAACGAGACAATTTGGGACCTGCCAGCCTTGCCCACGCATTTACTCATCCTCGGCGGCGGCCCGATGGCGTTTGAAATGGCCGAAGCTTTCAGCGCGCTGGGTGCCAAAGTCACTATGATTGGCGGCCCCAGGTTGCTCCCGCGTGAAGACCCCGAGCTTACTGCACCGTTGATCGCCGCCTTACAGGCCCGGGGTGTAACGATGTTCGCCCGGCGGGCGGCGGCAGCTAAATCCGGCCCGCTGCTGGTGCTCGACGATGGCAGTGAAGTGGCGGGCAGCCATCTGCTCATCGCCGCCGGCCGGACAGTGGACGTCAGCACTCTTAACCTAGCTGCAGCAGGTATTTCAGCGGGGCCCGATGGCATTGTCACCGGCCGCTCACTGCGCTGCCTCGGCAATAAGGCCGTCTTTGCCGCTGGTGACGTTGCAAACCCGCAAGGCATCGGCCCGCAGCGTTACACTCATGTTGCGGGCTCACACGCCAGCATCATCATCAGGCAGGCGTTATTTCGGTTACCGGCAAAGCTCTCCGCTATACCGCCGGTGCGGGCAATTTACATGCACCCCGAGTTGGCGCAGGCCGGTGCCACCCAAGCGCAGGCTGGCCCTGGTGCGAAAACTCTGATCTGGCCGTTTGCCGAAAACGACCGCGCGATTGCCGAATATGCAACTATTGGCCTTGTTAAACTCGTACTCGACAAAAACGGCCGGCTGGTGGGGGCAGGGATTACCGGCCCGAATGCCGGCGACATGATCGGGCTCTACGCGCTGATGCTGGCGCAAAAAACCAAGCTTTCCGCCCTCGCGGGCCTAATCCTACCATACCCCACGCGCAGCGAAGCCGGAAAGCGCGCCGCAGGCAGCTTTTTTGCTGAAAAATTATTCATCCCAAAAATCTCCCGGCTGGTTAAATTCCTGGTGCGGCTGCCTTAGAGCGTAACCATATTGCCCTCACGGCGGACAACGTGCAGCGTAGTCTCATGGCTTTATCCTCGAATCCCACCAGGCGCGTTCTGGCTCTGCAAGGCGGTGGGGCGCATGGCGCTTTTACTTGGGGCGCACTCGACCGGTTAATCGAAGACGGCTTCACATTTGCAGCCGTCAGCGGCGTTTCATCCGGCGCGATGATTGCGGCGATGGCGGTACAAGGGTTTGTTCAAAACGGCCCCGCGGGGGCGCGCAAATCCATGCGCGAGTTGTGGGAGCGTGTCTCTGCCGGCGATATTTTTGGACCCGTCGCCTCATCGCTCGACTGGATGTGGGGCTGGGATAAAACCCGTGAACTCGGCAACGAGCTTGCATGGCAAGGCATGACCAACGCGCTGCGCATGTTTAGCCCCGGCCAGCTCAATCCGTTTGGCCAAAACCCGCTTGAGCCGCTGTTATACGACCTGCTTGATACCGACGCGCTGTGCCATCCTTCGGCGTCCAAATTATTCGTCGCGGCCACCGACGTAGAATCTGGTCAGGCAAAAATCTTCAGCAATGCGGAAATCTCGGTGCCGGTTCTGCTGGCGTCTTGTTGCATACCCATGATGTTTCCGGCAGTGAATATCGGCGGGCGGCACTACTGGGACGGCGGCTATTCCTGTAATCCGGCCCTGACGCCGCTGTTAGGCCCCAAGCCCGATGTGCTGGTATTAATCCGCGCCCAGCCGCGCATCCGCAAAGGCGTGCCCAACAGCACCGCCGATATCGTGCACCGTCTGCATGAAATCGCCTTCCAGGCGCCTTTGGACGCTGAATTATCCGATCTGCCCAAATCGGTCCGCTTACATGATATCTCCGCTGACGCTGCGCTCGCCGCTCACCCGCTGACGTCCAAAATGAACACCGAACGCGATTTCCTCAAACGGCTGTTTGAAGCCGGCCGGGAGGCCGCCGCCCAGCCGGTGACCGCCTGATGCCAGGAACCGGCTCCTTTTTTCGCCGCCGCATCCGGCCATATATGGTCCCCCGCAGCCTCTCGGCGCGGGTTTTGTGGTTAACAGTCGAGATTATTTTGCTGGTCGAGATCGTTATTCTTATGCCCAGCCTCGGGCGGGAGCGCGAGGCCTGGCTGTGGGACCGTGTCACAGACGCGCATCTAGCGGTGTTCTCAGAGGCTACCGAGGCGCTGGCCATCAAAGGCGGTATGCTTTCCCCTGCGACTCAGCGGGATTTATTGAAGCTCTCAGGCACCGAAGCCATTAAATTGGTACAACCCGGCAACATTGCGACGCTGATGCCGGCTGATGCCAACTTCCATGTGTCGAGCACCGTCGATCTTGATACGGAAACCATCTTTGGCAGCATGTGGCATGCCGACCTTTCCGTATTGGGACTAGAAAATGGTAATGAGATGGTGGAGGCCATCAGCCCTCTGGATAAAACCATGCAGGTTCAGGTTGTCATAGATGGCGCAACGCTTGCCTTGCACCTGCGCATCTATGTCGGCCATATTGCCATGTTATCGGTGGTCATCGCTCTGGTGACTGGGCTGCTGGTGTTTGCGGCGCTCGACCGCCGGCTGGTGCGGCCGATGCGTATTTTAACAGCCAGCATCGCTGGTTTCCGCAAGGACCCCGCTCACGCCAGCCTCACCAGCTTGAACTGGCTGTCTGGCCGCCCGAATGACGAGGTAGCGGTGGCGGCCCAAGAATTATCGGCAATGCAGGATGAATTACGTGCCGCCTTGTGGCGCAACGCCAGGCTGGCGGCGGTTGGTACGGCGGTTGCAAAAATCAGTCATGATTTGCGCAACATTCTCACCTCGGCCTTGCTGGTGGCCGATCGTTTGCAGGAAACTGCCGACCCGGTGGTGAAGCGGGCAGCTAACACCCTGATTTCGGCGGTTGAGCGCGCTGCCGAGCTGGTTAGCCGCACTGTCGATTTCGCCCGCGAAGGTCCCCCTGCCATCACGGTTGGTCCGGTGGTGCTGCGTGACCTCGCTGATGAGGCGGCCAGCGTGATCCGTTCGTCCGATCCTCACGTCGTGATCGAGAATCTTATCCCTGGAAGTCTGATTTTACCCTTGGACCATACGCAAATTTATCGTGTGCTGGTCAATCTGCTGCGCAACGCCGCCGAGGCCAGCGCCAGCCGCATCACCCTCTCAACCCAAGCGGAAAACGGCACCATAAGGCTTGCCGTGGCCGATAACGGGCCGGGATTGCCCAAAAAGGTCCAGGAGCGGCTGTTCCAACCGTTCACCGGCACCGGCCGCCGCGGCGGCACTGGCCTCGGTTTGGCCATCGCCCGCGACCTGATCCGTGCCCATGGCGGGGATTTGACCCTGCAAAGCACCGGGCCCGAGGGCACCGTATTCGTCATGGGGCTGGCCGTGGCGGAAGAGCCGGTGAGTTGAAGGGACGGCGAGGCTGAAATTGCCGCCTTTGTGGTAATTGTGGTATTATTTATTCTATTTATCAGTTTATAAAAAATATATTTTTTATTTTAAGCAAAGTATTGCCTACTTATAAAAAATCCTTTTCTTAAGCCTATGATTCCCATCGCCCTCGACCCAAAATACGCCCGTGTCGCCGTCGCCGGTAATGGCCCGTTGGCTTTACGCAGGCTGCGTGCCCTGCGAGTCGCCGGTGCCGATGAGGCGCTGCTGTTTGCTGACGCGCCGATCCCTGAACTGCTCGCTGAGGCTGGTTTGTACCGCCTGCCAGAGTTGCCGAACGATGCTGACCTCGCGCATCTGCACGTACTCTGGATTGTCGATGTGACAGCACAGGCCGCCCAGGACCTCGCCGAGCGGGCGCGGGCGCTGCGGGTGTTGGTGAATTTTGAGGATACACCGGCGTTTTGTGATTTTCACTCGGTCGCTGAGGTTCGTCGCGGTGACCTGTTGCTCACCGTTTCCACCAACGGCGCTGCGCCGGGGTTGGCGGGTGCCATCCGCCGCAATCTGGAAGGCTGTTTCGCCCAGGAATGGGCTGGCCGCGTCGCCGAAATTGCTGCGTTGCGCGAAGGCTGGCGAGCCGAGGGCTTGGGTATGCCGGAGGCGGCGAAGCGCATCAACGCGTTGGTTGATGAGCGCGGCTGGCTCGCCTGCCCGAAATCCAAATAAACTTTCTATCATTCCTAAGGCTCTGATATGTCCAAACTGACCACGGTTCCCAATTCAGCCCCGTTTGCGCCTGAGCAAATTCAGGCGCTGAACAATGTCATCGGCAATGTTTCAGTGGTGCAACGCGCGTGGCTCTCGGGCTTTCTTGCCGGGCTTGATGCCGCTGAGGCCAAGCCCGCCGTTCCCGCAGCAGCGCCCACGGAAAAGCCCAAACTCACCATTTTGTACGCTACTGAATCCGGCAACGCCGAGGCGCTGGCCGCGCAGGTCCGCCAGGATGCCGCCAAGCGTGGTTTTGCTCCGAAGGTGCTGGACATGGGCGATGCAACGCTCGACCAACTTAAGGGCGCCGGCACCATCCTCGCCATTGTTTCGACATGGGGTGACGGCGAACCCCCGCAGCGCGCCGCGCCGTTTTTCCGTGCCTTCATGGGCGATGCCGCACCGCGCCTTGAAGGTGTGAAATTCGCGGTGCTGGCGCTGGGCGATTCCTCGTACGCGCAATTTTGCGAAACCGGCAAACAGGTTGATGCCCGCTTCGCCGCACTCGGTGCCATCCGCGCTGCTTACCGGGTTGACCTCGATCTTGATTACGAAGCACCAGCCAAAACCTGGATTTCCACCACGCTCGAAAAACTGGCGCCGAAAGATGCCGGCTCCGTTATTCATGTTGATTTCCATAAAACGGCAGCGACGGAAGTGGCTTCCAAAACTTCGCCGTTCGCGGCTGAGATCATCGCGCATCACAAACTCACCTCCGAGCGTGCCGATAGCGAAACCTATCACGTCGAACTTTCACTCGCTGGCTCTGGTATTACCTACGAGCCTGGTGACTCGCTGGGTATCGTGCCGGAGAACGACCCGGCGCTGGTTTCTCAGATCATCGCTAAACTTGGCATTTCACCTGACCCCGAACTGACTGAAGCGCTCACCAGCCGTTACGACATCACCACGCTCACCGCCAAACAGTTGAAAGACTATGCGGTTATTACCAAGGACGATGCCCTGAACGCCCTGGCTGATGACGCGGCTAAGCGCAGCGAGTACCTGGCGGGCCGCCAGATTATCGACCTGCTGGAGACTTTTCCGCATAACATCGACCCGGAAGCCTTTACATCGCTGCTTCGCCCACTGGCCGCGCGCTACTATTCTATAGCCTCGTCGCAAAAGTCTGTGCCCGATGAAGCGCATCTCACCATCGCCCGTGTTGCCTATGAAAGTGCAGGCCGTACCCGCAAAGGTGTTGCCTCATCGCTGGTTGCCGACCGCCGCAAAACCGGCGGCCTGCTCGATGTATTTGTCAAACCCAATCAGCACTTCCGTCTCCCGAAGGATGCCGCCGCCCCGATTGTGATGATCGGTGCCGGCACCGGCGTGGCGCCGTATCGCAGCTTTTTGCAGGAGCGTGAGGCCACAGGTGCTACCGGCAAAAACTGGCTGATCTTCGGTCATCGTCATTTCCTCTATGATTTCCTCTATCAGTTGGAAATGCAATCATGGCTCAAATCAGGATTGTTATCGCGGCTCGACCTCGCTTCCTCGCGCGACCAACCCGAAAAACGCTACGTGCAGCATGTACTTTGGGAGCAGCGCGACGCCTTACGCAACCAGCTCGCTAAAGGTGCCACTTTGTATTTGTGCGGTGATGCCAAACATATGGCACATGATGTTGATGCCACGCTGCAACGCATTTTCGCCGATGGTAAGGATGCAGCCGCCGGCCAGGCCGCGCTCGACGCTTTGATCACCGCTGGCCGCTATAAGAAAGATGTTTACTGATGCTGGATTTTTTGAATAGTGCGTCGGCAGAGTGCGTTCTGGAAGATGCCATCAAGGAGCGTTTTTGGGGCCGCATCGCGTTGGTGTCATCATTTGGCACTGAGTCCGCAATCGTGCTGCACATGATTTCCGGGATCGACAAATCATTGCCCGTGGTGTTTCTCGATACGCTGAAATTATTTCCGGAAACGCTGGCCTATCGCGATGAGTTGGTGGCCTTGCTGGGCCTCACCAACATCCGCAATATTCACCCGGATGCCAAACAACTAGCCGCCTACGACCCGGACGGCACTTTGTGGCAGCGTGATGTTGATACATGCTGCGCCATTCGAAAAACCAACCCGCTTGATGGTGCGCTGGAAAATATGCAGGCGTGGATCACTGGCCGTAAACGGTCGCAAGGTGGGCAGCGAGCAGATTTGCAGTTGGTGGAAACCGGCCCGGACGGTCGTATCACCGTCAACCCGCTGGCGTTCTGGAGTGATGACCAGATCGAAACCTATTTCGAAACCCACAGTCTGCCGCGCCATCCGTTGCAAGCGCAAGGCTATGCCTCAATCGGCTGCGCCACCTGTACCAAACGCACCCGCGATGGCGAAGACAAACGCTCAGGCCGTTGGGCCGGGCTCGATAAATCAGAATGTGGCATTCACTTGCCGCGTGCAACCGCCGCTTAGATCAAGAGTTAAACATGACCGAAACCGTAAAACTTGCCCACAATGAAACCATCAAAACCAATAGCCGCTACCTGCGCGGCACTTTGGCAGAGGGATTGTCGGAGGTCGCCACCGGTGCGATTTCCGATGACGATCAGCAACTGATCAAGTTCCACGGCATCTATTTGCAAGATGACCGCGACCTGCGTGCCGAGCGCGCCAAGCGCAAACTTGATAAAGCCTATAGCTTCATGGCCCGCCTGCGGGTGCCAGGTGGCGTGCTTTCTGCCGAGCAATATTTGGCAATGGATAAGCTCGCTGATGAGCGCGGCAACCACACGCTTCGCCTCACGACCCGCCAATCCATACAGTTCCATGGTGTGATTAAATCCAACCTGCGCCCCGCGTTGCGCCAGATCGATTCCGTGCTGCTCGACACCATCGCCGCTTGCGGTGACGTCAACCGCAACGTGATGTGCACGCCCAATGAATTTGTCTCACCCATTTATGCAACCGCCGAGCAAACCGCCCGCGACATTAGTAATCATCTACTGCCGCACAGCAACGCCTGGCGTGAGATTTTCATCGATGGTGAACAGGTCACCAAGGAACCTGAGAACGAACCCATCTACGGCCTCACTTATTTGCCGCGTAAATTTAAAATCGCCATCGCTGTTCCGCCGCAGAACGACACCGATGTGTTCGCGCATGACCTCAGCTACATCGCCATTGTCGAAAATGATGCTCTATTGGGTTACAATGTCGTTGTGGGCGGTGGTATGGGTGCCACTCATGGCGATGCCGAAACCTACCCACTTGTGGGTCGCGTCATCGGCTTCTGCACGGTTGCCAATGCACCATTGGTTGCCGAGGCCGTCGTCACCACCCAACGCGATTATGGCAATCGTTCCAACCGCCGCCGGGCCCGTTTGAAATACACCATCGAGGACCGCGGTCTTGAGTGGTTCACCGCCGAAGTCAACAATCGTCTTGCCACCAAGCTGGAGCCGGCACGCCGGTATAAATTCACTGGCAATGGCGACCGCATGGGCTGGGAAACCGGTGTCGACGGCCGTCATCATCTCACCTTGTTTGTTGAAAATGGCCGTGTTGCGGATGTGGGGACTTGGCGCTTGAAATCAGCACTCGTGCAGATTGCAAAATCGCACGATGTTTCCTTCATCATTTCGCCTAACCAGAACCTCATCATTGCCCGCGCCACTGATGCCGCCCGTAAGGATATTGAAGCCACGCTCGCGGACCATGGCGTACCGCTGCGTGCCTCCGTATTGCGTGAATCCGCCATGGCCTGCGTAGCGCTGCCGACCTGCGCACTCGCCTTGACGGAAAGCGAACGCTACCTGCCAAGCTTGATCACCAAGTTGGACGCACTGCTTGCTGAAAATGGCTTGGATAAGCAATCCATTACCGTGCGCATGACTGGTTGCCCGAATGGTTGCGCCCGTCCTTACATCGCTGAAATCGGCATGGTGGGCCGCAACCCCGGCAAATATAATCTGCATCTCGGCGGCGCGCACGACGGCTCACGGGTGGCAAAAATGGTGAAAGAGGATGCCGATGAACAAACCATCCTCAATACACTCGCACCATTATTCGCTGACTATGCCAAGAACCGTAGAAAAGACGAATATTTCGGCGACTTCTATCTCCGCACCGAGGCAGCCTGAGCATGTCCGCACGAGTATTCCTCGTCGGGGCAGGGCCGGGCGATCCTGACCTGCTGACCATCAAAGCTCACCGGCTATTACAGTCGGCGGACGTGATTTTGCACGACAGCCTCGTTGACCCGCGCATCCTGTCACTTGCCGCAGATCACGCCGAACTCGTCGATGTTGGTAAACGCTGCGGCAAACATTCAGCCACCCAAACCACCATCAACGAACTCCTCGTCAACTACGCCCGCACCGGTCAAATCATCGTCCGCCTTAAAGGTGGCGACCCAATGATTTTCGGCCGCGCAACAGAGGAGATGGAAAGTCTGCAAGCGGCCAAAATAGATTGTGAAATCATCCCCGGCATCACTGCTGCCACAGCTGCAGCGGCGTCTTTACAACGCTCGTTGACGCAGCGCGGCATCGCGCGGTCTCTGCATTTTCTCGCTGGCCACGGTGCCGAGGGTGGCTTGCCAGCGCATGACTGGGTGGCGCTCACTCGTGCTGGCGGCACGCTTGTCGTTTATATGGGCAGCCAGACTGTTGCAGGCCTTGCCTCGCACCTTATAGAAGCGGGCATGAACCCGGCGATGCCGGCGATCGCCGTTGAAAATGCCAGCCTGCCGGAACAAAATATCACCTCCGCCACCATCAGTACGTTGCCAAGACAGCTTGGCCGTCCGAGCGGACCGACCATCCTTCTCATAGGCGCAGCGATGGCCAGTGAAGAAGAATTTGCCGTTACGGCAGCGCAGTTGATGGTTGGCTAATGCCGATTACGCAGGGCGGCTAGACTGCGCTGCGCCCGGCTGCTTGCAAATAGTTGCTCCACGGTTAGTGATAGTCTGTTACGCCAGTTGAGCCGTTCTAAATGCGTGCCTGGCAGATTTTGACTTACTGTTTCTCCGGCTAAATCCTCAGCCTGAACCATCAGCAGAGACGAAGGTGTTTGCGCGAGCCATTGATGAATTGCCGCCAGCATGCCCTCCGATAATTCTTCGTCATTCATTTCACTGACCTCGATGCCATCCTTGGCCAGTACGGCAACGAGTGCTGATTTTTCCGATTTTCGAATGATGATTTCTTGATCTGCAGCCATTTCATCAATCAGCCCCAGGGCACGGCGTTCCAAAATATCGGTACCCTGCCACCAGCCTGCCAGCGGCGGCAAATCATGCGTGGCCGCACAGCACAGAGCCTGTTTGGGATAATTCCGCAGAGACCGGAACGCGATGTTGTCGCGCTCCAGCATCATCACCCGATAGCTGAGCATTTTTGCGTTGGTCAGCGCCTCGCGCAAACCATCCGGCACCGTACCGAGATCTTCGCCAACCACCACGCAATTTGCAGCTCGGCTGGCGAGTGCCACCTGCCCAATCAACTCATTCATCGGGTAATGCACATAAGCGCCATCTTTTGCCGTACCGCCATCCGGTATCCAAAATAGCCTGGCCAGACCTAACGCATGGTCAATTCGTAAAGCCCCGGCATGGCGCATATTTGCTGTTAGAGCGGAGCGGAACGATGCATAATTGGTCCTGCGCCATGCCAGTGGGCTGGGCGGTGGCAGATGCCACACCTGGCCGTCAGGACCAAGCGGATCGGGCGGCGCTCCAATCGAAACGCCCTGTGCCAGTACGTGCTGGTTCGCCCATGCCTCTGCGCCATCCGGTGCACACCCTATCGCCAGGTCGCGGTACAAGCCGAGGCTGAGGCTCGCGTGCCGCCCGGTTGCGGCGACATCAGCCAATTGACGCTCGCAGAGAAACTGCAAAAACATCGTCTGGTGAAGCGCTCTCGCGTGGGGCGCAACAAAATTGTGAAATTGCCGATGGCTTGCATCGCGTAATTCTATTGGCCAGTTTCGCCACGGCAGGTTCGGGTAAAGTTCAGAGATCACCTGAAACGCTGCAAATTTTTGCAACGCCGCGCCGCCTTCGTTAATATAATTTTGAAATGCGGCAACAATATCGCAGCCATTATGGGTACGAGCCAACCGATCAAATTGAGCAAACAGCTCATTCAAAAACTTAGCCTTGGCAGACCATACTTGTTGATAATTAATCGTTGGGTTTGTAGCGCTGCTTCCGGCTTCAGTCAGCAGATGTGACGCCTGAATAAAACCTGGAATATCCTGCAATGCGTTCAGATCAAGATGCATCGGGTCAAGATACCGGCGGTCGGATGGATGATATGGGCTAACGCGTGTACGGTCAGCAGGAAACAGCATATGCAGCGGCTGAACACCCACCGCAGCCGCCCCTTCGCGGCCGGCTGCACGAACGAATTCATTAAGCGTCCCGAAATCTCCCATTCCGGCTATGCCATCTCCTCGCAGCGCATAACTCTGCAGTGATATACCAAACCCTCGCAGCATGTGTTTTGGTAAATAACAATGTCGAGGCGCCACGGTGAGATGGCAAATGATATCCGCTTCATCTTCATAACAGGCCGTATAATGGCCGGCACCGAGGCGTGGCAGATTAATTTTATATATTCGCGTCTCGCGGCCCTGAGTATCTGTCTTGCGTTCGTAATCTACCCAACGTGGTACTATTGAAGCGATAATTATCCCAGCTGCATCTCGCACGACCAGATTGCGGCGTGGAAATCTTGCCAATGCCTCTCGCGCAACCGGTAAAGAATTATTCTCGCTATCATACACCATGTGCGAAATCGGCAGCAGACGACGAATGGTGAGGCAATCAATATTTTCAAGGCTTGCCCTGATATCAGCAAATGTCCCAGCTGGCAGCCCCATCGCCTGCAATAGAGCACGCTGTGTGTCGGGTTTTATTTTGTGTTGGTTGCCAGCAATATCCCACCAATCCGGCGCAATGCCAGCAGCATTGGCAAGTCTAAGCAGGAACGTATCGTCATCATTTCCAGATTTTTTGGCTTTTGGCTGAGCTTCAATATTTTCATAAAACAACACAACTGAATGAGGCAGAATCCGCCAAGGGTCGTCAGAATCGTTGCCTACAGTATCAAGGACTCGTTGCCAGACGTGCCCAGTACGGGTTGTGGGCAAGTTGATTGAAATAACCTCGCTACCACGATGTAATACCAGCGCCACCCGGTTTATCGTCTGGTCCTCCTGTCGCGCAGCCAATACCGCGATCAGCGTATCGTCATGGCTGTTATGCCAATCGTCAGTGTTTTTCAGCGCGCGATGCGCGTCACGCCATTCAATATCCGGCACACCAGGATCAACGATCAAATCGCCAGTTAAAAACCTATCATCGCGCAGTGCCGGATTTGCCTTGCGCAACGCAACCAGTGAGTGGGTGAAATTCAATAGTTCTTGGTCAAAATTCGACCAATCGACCCAGCTTGTTGAATTATTCTGAGCATAGGCATTGTTATTGCCAATTTGTGTCAGGCCAAATTCGCTTCCCATTGCGAGCATTGGGGTGCCGCGTGCCAACAGCAATGTTGCCAGCAGATTTTTCTGGTCGCGCCGGCGCCGTGCCAGGCAGGCCTTATCATCAGTTGGCCCCTCATGACCATTGTTCCAGGAGTAATTCTCATCGGTGCCATCACGGTTTTGTTCGCCATTAGCTTCATTATGTTTTCTCGCGTAGCTCACCAAATCGGCCAATGTGAAACCATCATGTACCGAAATGAAATTAATGCTGCGTGATGAACGATGTTTGTGAAAAAATAAATCAGCCGATCCGGCTAATCGTGTGGCAACCGCACCGCGAAACCCATTGTCGCCTCGCCAAAAACGTCTTATATCATCACGAAAACGATCATTCCATTCGGTGTATTGCGCGGGGAAATTTCCGGTTTGGTAGCCACCCGGGCCAATATCCCATGGTTCCGCAATCAATTTAACACCACGCAGCACGGGGTCTTGTGCAATCGCGCTCAGTAAGGGTGCCGCTGCATCAAATCCTGTGGCAAGGCGCCCCATTGATGTTGCGAGGTCAAATCGGAAACCATCAATCCCTCCCAATTCTACCCATGTCCGTAGACTATCCATTGCCAGCCGTACTACCGCCGGATGGTCAAGGGCTAAGCAGTTACCACAACCCATGTCATTAATATAAAGCTCAAGCTTATCGGGGAGGAGCCGGTAATAGCTGGCATTATCAAGTCCGCGTAGCGATAGTGTCGGACCAAGCTCGTCGCTCTCACCACTATGATTTAAAACAACGTCAAGAATAACTTCGAACCCCGCTTCATGCAACGAGGCAATAGCGCGGTTTATTTCTGGCCAGCCGCCCGGCGCCAACCGTGGATCGGGTGCCATAAATGTGACCGGGTTATAGCCCCAGTAATTATGTAGTCCAAGCGGCAGCAGATGCCGCTCATCAATCCATGCAGCGGCAGGCATCAATTCAATCGTTGTAACGCCAAGTTGGGTCAAATGTGCCAGCACTACCGGCTCGGTTAAAGCAGAAAACGTACCCCGCATGGCTTCAGGAATATCAAAATTTTGTTTTGTAAATCCTTTGATATTCAATTCATAAATAATTGTATCCGCCCAGGGAATTTGTTTTATCTGCCGATGCTTCGTAAATAAATCTCGACGAGTAACAATCGCTTTCGGCATTGAGAAGGCGCTATCGGTATCCGTATCCGTTCCGTACCCATACATAGCATCAGTTAAATGAAATGGCCGGTCGAGGCATAAAGCATAGGGATCGACCAGTAATTTCGCCGGGTTAAAACGATGTCCCTCTGATGGCTTATCTGGGCCATAAGCTCGTAGCCCATAGCGTGTGCCAACCGCGACATGGCTGATATGGCCATGGAAAATATTTCCTGTGCGCGCGGTCAATGAAATCGCGTGAGTCTGTCGGCCGCCCGTTTCATCAAACAGACAAATTTCAATGGCTGTCGCGTGCGCTGAATGAACTGCCACATTAATCCCGTTGTCAGAAGGTGTGACTCCGAGCGGTTCAGGAGAGCCTTGGCTGAGCTGCAATTTCATGAAGCCGATGCCAATACCTCTCGATACAAGGTGGCGTAGGATTGCGCCGGATGCTGCCATGAAACATCGGACCGCATACCGTTGCGTTGCAATCGTGTCCAGCTTGGTTTGTCATGATACAATTGCGCAGCACGTTGAATGGCAGCCTCAAGCAATACCTGATTAACTGGCCAGAATTGCAGGCCGGTAGCAACACCAGCGGACATCGCCATTTCATTTGCATCCACCACAGTATCAGCCAGCCCACCAACACGCGCCACCAACGGGACAGCACCGTAACGCAACGCGCAAAGCTGCGTCAGGCCGCATGGTTCAAAGCGCGATGGCACCAGCAAAATATCTGCTCCTGCTTGAATCAAATGTGCAAGAGCTTCGTCATATCGAAGTTCGCATGAAATATTCGGTAAGTTCGCCGCCGCATAACGATCCTCAAGCGCTTGATCGCCTGCACCCAACAACGCCAACTGCCCAACCTCATTGATCAAAGGCAGTGCATCAGCCAGTAGGTCCAACCCCTTTTGCCAAGATAACCGACTCACCACGCCAAATAGTGGCCGTTCGGCATCAATGGAAAGTCCAAGGCGCTCTTGCAATGCCGCCTTATTGCGGCTGCGTTTTGCCAGATGCTTTTCATCATACATTTGTGCCAAATGTGCATCCGTTGCTGGATTCCAAACCTGCGTATCAATCCCGTTCAATATGCCAGATACTATTTTCCGGCGCCGCCGCAGCAGTCCATCCAATCCCATACCACCTTCGGGTTGCAAAATTTCCAGTGCATAGGTGGGCGAGACAGTGGTAATTCTGTCTGCAAATTGCAAAGCGGCCTTTAAGTATCCGATGGTGCCATAATATTCCACCCCGTCAACCCCAAAGGCCTGAGGTGGAAGGTCGAGACTTGCCAATATTCCAGATGGAAATTGGCCCTGGAATGCCAGATTATGCACGGTTACCACGCAGGCAGGGCGCGGTCCTCCATCATAATATAAATACGCCGGTACTAACCCGGCCTGCCAGTCATGGACATGCACGATATCAGGAACGAACGCCGGTAAAATTCCTTTGCCGATATCGGCGCCGGCGCGCGAAAGTGCGGCGAAACGCGCGGCGTTGTCAGGCCAGTCTTTACCATCAATTCCGACGTATGGATTGCCAGGACGATCGTATAAATGCGGTGCATCCAGAACGAGCAAATCCAATCCACTAGTGGCGGCCTGAAGGATTCTGCCTTTTCCTCCATAAAAATTTGTATAATGATGCACGGCCTGTGCGGTCTCAATGGCTTTCAGCACTGCCGGATAGCCGGGTATGAGACTACGCACTGAAGCGCCAAGAGGCGCCAATGCTCCCGGCAGCGCGCCTACGACATCAGCGAGTCCACCGGTTTTAATCAGCGGGTAGATTTCAGAAGCGACTGATAGAACCTGCAACTATGTCATTCCCAACTGATCGATCATCGGCTGTGTGATTAGGCAAATTCCCTTGTCTGTACGGCGGAAGCGTTTGGCGTCTAAAACTGCATCCTCTCCCACAACCAACCCCTTGGGAATCACAACCCCGCGGTCGATCACGACATTGCTTAATTTCGCTCCCCGATGAATTTCGGCATACGGCAGTATCACCGCATTTTCGATGTTGGCATAGGAGTGAACATGCACGCCGGTATTTAGCAGAGTATGTTTCAATGCTGCCCCCGAGACGATGCAGCCGCCTGACACCAGCGATGAAATCGCCATGCCCCGCCTGCCTTCAAGATCATGCACAAATTTTGCCGGCGGCGTAATCTCCCCATAGGTCCATATCGGCCAGTCGCGATCATATAAATCTAACTTCGGTACCACATCGGTCAGGTCGATATTTGCCGCCCAATAGGCATTCACGGTCCCAACATCGCGCCAGTAAGCATCACCCTCGGCGGAAGAACGCACACAGGAGCGTGAGAAATGATGTGCCACCGCTTTGCCATGTTGTACCAGATACGGAATGATATCCCGACCAAAATCACGCGTCGAATTTTTATCTGCAGCGTCACGCCGAAGCTGTTCAATCAAGAATTTTGTTTCGAAAACATAAATTCCCATGCTGGCAAGTGCAACGCCGGGCTTGCCGGGCATTGATGGCGGATTTTCCGGTTTTTCCAGAAAATCGATAATCCGATTTTGCGCGTCAACATGCATCACGCCAAATCCGCTGGCTTCGGCGAGCGGAACTTCGAGGCAGCCGATTGTGACATCGGCATTCTGGTCGACATGCTGCTGCAGCATGGGTTCATAATCCATTTTATAGACGTGATCACCCGCCAGTAGAATGATGTGCTGGGGCGCGTAGCTCTCGATAATATCGATGTTCTGATACACGGCATCGGCCGTGCCCAGATACCACATTTCCTCGGAAACTCTTTGGCTGGCGGGCAAAATATCAAAACTCTCATTACGTTCCTGGCGGAAGAAATTCCAGCCCCTCTGCAAATGCCGTATCAGGCTATGGGCCTTGTACTGAGTCGCGACCGCGATGCGCCTGATGCCGGAGTTCATGGCGTTTGAGAGCGCAAAGTCGATGATGCGTGATTTGCCGCCAAAATAAACCGCTGGCTTGGCTCTTATGTCGGTCAGTTCCATCAGTCTCGATCCTCGGCCGCCGGCCAGCACGTAGGCCATGGTGGAGCGGGCGAGGGGCGCATGGGGCGTATGTCTGCTATTCACGGGTTTCTTCCATCTTTTTTTATTGCTAGTCGAAGGCAAGGCGGGGAATTCGATAGTTTAACAAAGCACGTGCGAAAATTGTTTTCCAGACAATTGTTACGACTCAGCATACTGAAAATAGACCACCGCCAGAGGAGGCAGCAGAATTTGCGCAGAGGCAGGAAATCCATGCGATGGTGTGGCGCTGGCGGTTATCTGTCCGAGGTTTCCAAGGCCGGAGCCGCCATATTCTGCTGCGTCACTGTTCAATATCTCGCGCCATATCCCGGCATAAGGCAGTCCGATCTGATAACCATGCCGCGTTACCGGGGTAAGGTTACAAACCACCGCCACCGGCGCATCGCCGGGCCGCCCCAGGCGTAACCACGCGAGCACTGACTGCTGAGCATCATCTACCACAATCCATCGAAATCCCTCGGGCTCGCAGTCACGCGCATACAGCGCCGGTACGGTACGGTATTGATGATTGAGGTCGCGTACTAGTGATTGCAGACCGTAATGAAAATGATGTTTCAGTAAATGCCAATCCAGAGCGGTATCAAAATTCCACTCCGAAGTCTGGCCAAATTCCAGGCCCATGAATAATAATTTCTTGCCTGGATGCGCCCACATATAAGCAAAACAAGCCCTCGCATTGGCAAAGCGCTGCCATTCATCGCCGGGCATTTTCCCGATGATCGAGGATTTGCCATGCACAACCTCGTCATGTGAAAT
This sequence comes from Acidocella sp., assembly GCA_031291755.1. GTDB lineage: Bacteria > Pseudomonadota > Alphaproteobacteria > Acetobacterales > Acetobacteraceae > Acidocella. The sequence continues at coordinate 149,971 of JARLIK010000011.1, forward strand.
CGGCAGGACAAAATTTTCACTGAATGTGTAGGTCAGGGCAAAGGTCAGGTCGTTATGGTGCCATTTGCGGTGCACCGGTTCCAGCGCGAAATAATTGAGCGTGTCATTCATCCAGCCCATATTCCACTTGAAGCCAAACCCCAGCCCATCTTCATGAACCGGGCGCGACACACCTGGCCAGGATGTGGATTCTTCGGCGATCGTCACCGCGCCCGGATGCTCGCCATATACGAGTTGATTGAACTGCCGGATAAACGCCACCGCGTCGCGATTATCGTTGGAGCCATCCGGGTTTGCCAGCCACTCGCCATCTTTGCGGGAATAATCCAGATACAACATCGATGCCACCGCATCCACCCGCAGTCCATCCAGATGATACCGATCCAGCCAGTAGAGCGCATTGGCACATAAAAAACTCACCACCTCGCGGCGGCCAAAATCGTAAATTGCCGTGTTCCAGTCGGGATGAAACCCGCGTCTCGGGTCGGCATGCTCATATAAAGCGGTGCCGTCAAAATGCGCGAGGCCATGAATATCGGTTGGGAAATGCGCCGGCACCCAATCCAGAATCACGCCGATTCCTATCGCATGTGCCGCATCAACGAAGTGGGCAAAGCCAGCCGGGTCGCCAAATCTTTTACTCGGCGCAAACAAGCCAATCGGCTGATATCCCCAGGAGGCATCAAGCGGATGCTCGGAAATCGGCAGCAGTTCAATATGGGTAAATCCCATATCGGCCACGTAAGGCAGCAGTTGCGCGGCCAACTCATCATATGAAAGAAAATCGCCATCCCCGCGCCGCTGCCACGAGCCTAAATGCACCTCATATATCGACATGGGTGTTCGCCGCGCTTCATCGGTCCCACGTGCTTGCATGAATGCATCATCGTGCCAGACAAATTCATCGGTCCGTGCCACCACTGAGGCCGTAGAGGGCCGCTTCTCCGCACTGAATCCAAACGGATCAGCCTTCAGCGGTAAGATTTCATTATTTTTGCTGAGGATTTCAAATTTATATACTGCACCGGCGGTGAGCCCTGGCATAAAAATTTCCCACAGGCCAGAATCAATGCGCTTTCGCATCGGATGCCGGCGGCCATCCCAGCGGTTGAAATCTCCCACCAGTGATACGCGCTTAGCATTGGGCGCCCAAACGGCGAAATGCACGCCGGCCACACCCACATGGGTCATCAATTGTGCCCCCAGCCGCTCATACAGCCGCCGGTGAGTGCCCTCGATCAGGAGATGCTCATCAGTTGCCCCCAGCACCGGTTCAAACCGGTATGGATCATCAAATTCCCAGGCCCCGCCTGCGTGGGAAGCTCGCAGCCGATAACTGAAACGTTCAACGGCTCCAGGCACCAACACCTCAAAAAACCCCTGTCCGCGGGCAATCATCGTCATCAGGCCGCGCGGCAGCACCAACTCAATAGATTGCGCTTCGGGAACAAAGGCGCTGACGACGAACCCCGTTGCGGTTTTATGCGGCCCCAGCAGGCCAAACGGATCCGGGTGCCGGGCGGCGAGGATCGCTTCGATCTCCGCGTCCGCCGCCTGCCACGCCGTTCCGGCCATTGCCCCTATCCCTTGTCCAGAAGTTCGGCTTCCCAAATTTCGCTGGCATATTCACTGATCGTCCGGTCAGAGGAAAACCATCCCATGCGGGCGGTGTTCAGAATACTTGAGCGCCACCACGACGTCCGGTCCAGCCATTTTTCATCAACATCGCGCTGGCGGGCGTAATAGGAATCAAAATCGGCGCACACCAGAAAATGATCATGGTGGGTAAGAATATTCACCAGGTCCGTATAGCGATGCGGGTCATTCGGCGAAAATACTCCCGAGCCTATCGCATCAAGTACCTCATGCAGGTTGGAGGATTGCGCAATCACCTCGCGCATATCAATGCCTTGCCCGCGCCGCTGCGCCACCTGCGCTGTGGTGAGGCCAAAGATGAAAATATTCTCAGCCCCCACCTGTTCCTTGATCTCGACATTGGCGCCATCCAGCGTGCCGATGGTCAGTGCGCCATTCAGTGCCAGTTTCATATTGCCGGTGCCGGAGGCTTCCATCCCGGCGGTGGAGATTTGCTCCGACAAATCGCAGGCCGGAATAATTGATTCCGCCAGGCTCACATTATAATTTGGCAGATACACAACTTTCAGCAACCCGCGCACAGTCGGGTCGGCGTTTATCACGTTTGCGACATCGTTCGCCAGTTTGATGATCAGCTTGGCCTGATGATAGCTTGCTGCTGCTTTGCCGGCGAAAATCTTCACCCTGGGCACCCAGTCCAGATACGGCTGTGCGCGGATGGCATCATACAGCGCCACGGTCTCCAGAATATTCAGCAACTGCCGCTTATATTCATGCACCCGCTTGATCTGCACATCGAACAGCGCATCCGGGTCAACCTTCACATGGCAGCGATCCAGAATGATCTTCGCCAGTGCCACTTTGTTCTGCCGTTTGATGCTGGCAAACTCAGCGACAAACGCCGGGTCCTCGGCATAGGGCTCGATGTTGCGCAGCGCCATCGGGTCATCATAAATCGCCTCGCCAGCCACATCGGCCAGCAGGCGCGTCAGCGCGGGGTTACACTCAAACAGCCAGCGGCGGAACGTGATGCCATTGGTTTTGTTAACAATGCGGTCCGGGTAAAGTGAATTGAAATCGCGGAACACAGTCTGCTTCAATAAAGCGCTGTGCAGGGCAGAAACACCATTGACCTTATGCGAGCCGATGAAAGCGAGATGCCCCATCCGCACCCGGCGGCCGGCATGTTCGTCGATAATCGAAATCGATGAAATCATGCCGGAATCCGTGTGTCCGGCCTTGCGCACGGCTGCCAGATGCAGCGCGTTGATGAGATAGATAATCTGCATCTGCCGTGGCAGCAGCCGCTCCAGCAACGGCACCGGCCAGCTTTCCAGCGCTTCAGGCAATAACGTATGGTTGGTATATGAAATCGTTCCCTGGGTGATTTTCCAGGCTTCCTCCCAGGCGATCCCATGGGTATCCACCAGAAGGCGCATCAACTCCGCCACTGAAATCGCCGGGTGCGTGTCATTCAGCTGAATCGCGACATGTTCAGGCAACGTCCGCAAATCCTGATACTGTTTCAAATGCCGCCGCAGCGCATCCTGCAACGAGGCCGATGCAAAGAAATATTCCTGCCGCAGCCGCAACTCCTGCCCGGCGGGCGTTTCATCGCTTGGGTATAGTACCTTTGAAATGGCCTCGGCCCGCATTTTATCGGCCAGCGCGCCGACATAATCGCCGGCGTTAAACGCCTCCAGTGACAGCGGATCACACGCCCGCGCCGACCATAGCCGCAGCGTGTTCACATGCTTGCCGCGCCAGCCCACCACCGGCGTATCATAGGCAATCGCTTCAACCTGTTCCGCCGGCTTCCAGGCATAGCGGGTCGAGCCATCCGGCGATGAAATCGCCTCCACCGAGCCGCCAAAGCCAATCCGGTAACACACCTCGGGCCGTTTGAATTCCCAAGGGTTGCCAAGCGCCAGCCAATCCTCCGGATATTCCTGCTGCCAGCCGTCCTTCAAATCCTGCCGGAACAATCCATGGTCATAACGAATCCCATAACCATGTGCGGCAATCGAGAGTGTCGCCATGCTTTCCATGAAGCAGGCCGCCAGCCGCCCCAGCCCGCCATTGCCCAGTGCGGCATCTGGCTCCAGCAGCCGCAACCTGTCCATATCAACACCAAGACTATGGGTGGCGGCGCGCATGGCTTCGGTCAGGCCGAGGTTGTTCAGCGCATCGCGCAACAACCGGCCGATCAAAAATTCCAGCGATAGATAATATACCCGCTTCGGCCCATGCACATAGGCGGCATTGGTTGAGGCCATCCATTGCTCAACAATCCGATCGCGCGTGGCATACACCACAGCCAGATACCAGTCATATTCGCTGGCGCTGCCTTTGTTTTTGCCAACTGAATAGGTCAGCCGCCGCAAAATCGCGTCGCGTAAATTGCTGACCACCGCGGCATCAGGCATGCGTTCCGGGCTGGGGGCAGGCATCGGCGGTGTCATGGTTGGGTCGGAGATATTGTTCATGAGATTTTCAAGCCGGCAGAGCGGCTGCCAAATTGTTGCGAATATTGTGGGCTAGAGCACCCCGGCACTGATCAATCTCTTAATGTTCTGGGACCAACCACCCCACCTGTCAACGACGATTTTTGTCCAATCATCTCGTCCAACTCTCGGATAGTTAAAGGATTTATCTACCTGTGAACGATTTTTAAGCAGGCTGCTTCGGCAACGCGCAACGCCGCGTTGAAGGATTTATTTATCGCCCGCGTGATGCCCGCTCAGCGCTTCACCAGCATCATGCGGCAGCATGGCGCATATCGGTATCGCGAGCGCGGCAATCAGGCTCACGCCAACGAACGCCACGCCAAAGTCAGTGGTGCTGGCGGCGCTATGATGACGCAGCATGGTGGCGGTCTCCAAAATTGCCGCACCAATCACAATGCCGAGTGTCAGGGTGAGCTGCTGAACCGTCGAATACAGGCTGGTGGCAGCCGACATTCGTGAGCGCGGCACATCCCCATACGCAATCGAGTTGAACGCGGTGAATTGCAGCGAGCGGAACAACCCGCCCAGCAGCAGCACGCCGGCCAGCAACAGCGAGGGCCAGCTCGCGTTAAACAAGGCGCAAATGGCCACGAAACCAGCGGCAAGTATGCCGTTGACGACCAGCACCGTGCGAAACCCAAACCACCTCAACATCGGTTGCGCAGCGGGTTTCATGGAAAGCGCTCCCACCGCCGAGGCAAATGTGATCAACCCGCTTTGCATCGCGCTATCGCCGAATGCCAGTTGCAGCATCAGCGGCAGCAAAAACGGCATGGCGCCGATCGCAACCCGGAACAGGCTTCCGGCAATCACCGAACTCGCGAAGGTGGGAATCCGCATCAATGAGAAATCCAGCACCGGATGCGAGTGGCCATGCGCGTGCCAGGCGTAAATCCCGCCCGCCGTCAGGCCCACGCCAAACAACCCTAGCGTATAATGTAGCGGCATAATGCCCCGCCCGACAGTCTCAAACCCAGCCATCAGGCTCGCCATCGCCAGACCGGTGAGGATCAGACCAGCGAGGTCCAGCTTGCCGCCGCCATCAGCCTCTTTCACATCCGGGATAAACATGGTCACAGCTATCGCGCCGATAATCCCGATCGGTATGTTGATGTCGAAAATCCAGCGCCAGGAAAAATACGTCACAATCAACCCGCCCAAAGGCGGCCCAACCACCGGACCCACCAAGGCCGGCATGGTGATCCACGACATCGCCGCCACCATCTGCGCCCGAGAGACCGAACGCAGCAGCACCAGCCGTCCCACCGGCACCATCATCGCCCCGCCAACGCCTTGAATAATCCGCGCCGCCACCAAAAACCACAGCGAGGGCGCCAGCCCGCAGGCGATCGAACCCAAGGTGAACACCACAATTGCGGCGCGAAACACTGTGCGGCTGCCAAACCGGTCCGCCGCCCAGCCGCTGGCGGGAATAAATACTGACAGGCTGATCAAATACGAGGTGAGGGCGACACTCATATGCAGCGGGTCGGCATGGAAGCTCTTGGCCATCGCCGGCAGGCCGGTGGCGATCACCGTGGAGTCGAGATTTTGCATGAACAAGGCGCTGGCAACAATTACCGCCGTCAGCCGCATTTTATGGGTACTGGTAACCGGCTCAATATCTGGCGTGTCGGGCGCGTTCATGGCCATGTATGTAGCGGTCACCCGGCCCGGCTGAAACCCCGGCGCAAGCGGGGCATATATGTGCGGACTGCCGTCTTTTTAGTCCCGGCGCAAACCGGCTTCATCCAGACGCTTCACATAAGCCGCCCAGCGTTGCGGTTGCTCGCGCCCTAGCCGGTGCAAAATGTCCCAGGAGTAAATCCCGGTATCGTGCCCATCCGAGAACACCAGCCGGACGGCATAATTCCCCACCGGTTCAACACCCGTGATGCCCACTTTGGCCTTCCCGGCCACCAGTTGCCGCTCCGCCGGGCTGTGGCCCTGCACCTCGGCGCTGGGGCTTTCAACCCGCAGATACTCCGCCGGCAGGCTGGCCTGGCTGCCATCGGAGAAACTAACTTCCAGCCGGTTTTCAGCCCGCCGCAGCTTGATATCGGTGGCGGTGATCATGGCTCTAAAACGCGCGCCTCATCGGCTAGCATTATGGGAATGCCATCCCTGACGGGATAGGCCAGCCCCGCCTTCACGCTTACCAGTTCACCGCGCTCACGGTCGTAGCGCAATGGTCCTTTGGTCAGCGGGCAGACCAGGATCTCTAAAAGACGCGGGTCAACCGGGGTGTTTTTATGGGGGGCTGTCATATCGGTCATCAGCTTGCTTTCGAATCATCATCGTGGCCGGCTCCAAAGCCGTTGATCTCAAGCAGAGCCAGGAGCGCCTCGGCCCGCTTCATCGGGTTCCGCGCTTCCAGCAACGCCTGTTTTTCCTCGGGGTCAAATGGGCACGCCATGCAGAGCGTTACCACCAGAGCATGGTCGGGCATTGTCTCAATCGCTTCCCAGTTGGCCTCTACCCCCGCCTGCATGAAATAGCGCCGCAGCGAGGCCAGCAGCTTCGGACGGTCCAGCATGATATCCGGCCGCAGGTCGGGGTCCGTTTCGATCAAATCATCGGCAAAGGCAGCGCAGGTGGCCCGCACGCGCCGGTAGCCGCGCTGCGATTCAACCTCCTCGATAATCGTAAAACGGATCAAGCCGCTCAAAGTAATCAGAAACCGCCCGTCATCGGTCTCACTGAATGATGAGATGCGTCCTAGACAGCCGGTGCGATACAACCCAGGGCCATTATCCCCGTGTGCCAGCCGCTTATCGGGCTGCACCATTCCGAACATCCGTCCGAGTGCTAAGCTATCCTCGACCATTGCCAGATAGCGCGGCTCGAAAATATTCAAAGGCAGCCGTCCGCCCGGTAGTAGCAAAGCCCCCGTCAACGGAAATACCGGAAACTCCTCAGGCAAATCTTCGATATCAACGAGAAAATCGCTCAATGCTGGGTCACTTGAACAAAATGGCGGAAAGCTTGCGCCGGGCCGCCATGGTATCAGGGTCGTCAAACCCCCAGGCTTCAAAGAATTTCAGCAGTTGCAGCCGCGCAGCATCTTCATTCCAGTCGCGCTTGCGCCGGATGATCTCGAGCAGCGCTTCGGCTGCCGCTTCACGCTCGCCACTGGCGTTCAACGCCGTTGCCAATTCATAGCGGGCTTCATGGTCCGCAGGGTCAGCCGCCAGACGCGCCTCCAGTCCGGTGCGCGCACCTTGCGCCTTGCGGCCCTCAGCGGCCAGTGCAAGTGCTGCCTTGGCACCGGCAATTTCAGCGTGATCAGCCAGCGCAGGGGGCACTTCGGCCAGAATATCGGTGGCCTGCTCCTCATCGCCCATCGCCAGCAAGGCTCTGATCAACCCGGCCCAAGCGTCCGGCTTCTCGCGGTCCTCATGCACGGCGGCGGCAAACAACTGGGCGGCTTGCTCGGCCTGGCCTTCCTCAAGTAACGCCTTGGCTTGCGTAATCAACTCCGCCGCCGGCGCAGCCGACCCGGCCAGCTTCAACAGCGCATCGAAAAACCGCTTCACTTCGCTTTCGGGCAAGGCGCCCTGAAAGGTATCGGCAATCTGCCCTTGCCAGAACGCCACCACCGTCGGCACCGACTGCAACGGCAGCCCCATCTGCATCAACTGCTGCACCAGGGCGCGGTTTTTATCGACATCCATCTTCACCAGCTTGACCCGGCCACCGGCCGCGCGGGTCACTTTTTCCAGCGTTGGCGTCAAGGATTTGCAGGGGCCGCACCAAGTTGCCCAGAAATCCACCACGATCGGCATTTGCTGGGACGCCTCGATCACCTCGGCCATGAAGTTGGCCTGGTCACCTTCAATAATCATGGGGCCCGCAGGAGTCGCGCCCGCGGTGTTAGAAGTCTGGCCTAATAAACTGCTCATTTATCAATAATCCGAGTGATGTTGGCATTATATGGTATCAACTGCGCATGTCACAGCCCCATTGCAAGAATGGCCATTGTCACCCGCTTGCAATCCGTGCGCGAGATGCTTAAACACCGGCCCACGGAGTGCGGGCGTAGCTCAGGGGTAGAGCACAACCTTGCCAAGGTTGGGGTCGTGGGTTCGAATCCCATCGCCCGCTCCAATAAATATATCGTATTCGCGTAGAAAAAACGGTCCCTCGGGGCCGTTTTTCGCGTTTGGTTCCCCGCTATGCCGGGTCCGCAAGGATACTCAGGCCGCTGCGTACATCATCCGGAGAAGCCAAACGCCCTTCAATCAGCGCATGATGCCGTTGCCATACCGGCACCGCAGCGGCGAGCATCTCCGCCCCCGCCGCTGTCAGCGATAACCTTCGGCCCCGCCGGTCCTGAGCGTCAACACTCACCACCACCAGATCACGCCGCTCCAGCGGTTTTAGCGCCGCGGTCAGCGTCGTGCGGTCCATGGCCAGCAAGGCCGCCACTGAGCCAATGCTGGGTGGGGCAGGGCGGTTCAGCGCCATCATCAGCGAAAATTGCCCATTGGTGAGACCCAGCGGCTTTAGTGCCTCGTCAAAATGCCGCGCCAACGCCCGCGCCGCCCGCTGTGCCGCCAGGCAGAGGCATGTGTCGCGCACCATCAGTGTGGTTTGAAAAGGAACTGCCATCATTCAATAAAATGTTGACATCAACTTATCTGTCAAGCTTACATGCGCCAAAACAGGAGAAAGCGGCATGCAAGGCAAATTTTTCTGGTATGATTTAATGACCACCGACATCGCGGCGGCGCGAAAATTCTACGGCGAGGTCGTTGGCTGGACGGCGCAAGATTCCGGCGTTTCCGGCGAAAACTATACTTTATTCATGGCGGACGGGCATGGCCGGGCCGGGCTGATGACCATTCCGCCGGACGCCGCCCAAATGGGTGTGCCGCCATGCTGGACGGGCTATATCCATGTTGATGACGTTGGCGCCATGGCTGCGAAGATTGTAGCGGAAGGCGGTAAAATCCACCGCGACACCGTTGAAATTCCCAACGTGATTCGTTTTGCCGTGATGGCTGACCCGCAAGGTGCCGGGTTCATCATTGCCACACCGTTGTCGATGGATGCGCCACCGCTGCCCGCCCCTGGTGCACCCGGCACCGTTGGCTGGCATGAGCTTTATGCGGCGGACTGGCCGGCAGCTTTCGCCTTTTACGAAAAACTATTCGGCTGGACCAAGGCGGACGCCATCGATATGGGGCCGATGGGCACGTATCAACTGTTCTGCACCGGCGGCCCTGCGGTTGGTGGCATGTGCAACAAGGGCCCCATGCCGGCGCCGTCCTGGGGATATTATTTCAACGTGCCGCAAATCGATTCCGCCATGCAGCGCGTCACCGCCAGCGGCGGCGTGATCATGATGGGCCCGCAGCAAGTGCCCGGCGGCTCATGGATCATGCACGGCAAGGACCCGCAGGGCGCTGACTTCAAACTGGTCGCCCCGCAGCGCTAAAGCCTAGGCCCTGTGCAGAACCGCGCCGGTGCGCGCTTGCACGTCATCAAACGTCACGCCAGGTGCGGTGTCACGCAGCACAAAGCCGTGCGGGGTCACATCGATCACCGCAATGTTGGTATAAATTCGCGTAACCGACCCCAGCGCCGTCAGCGGATAGCTGCATTTTTGCACCAGCTTCGATTCTCCAGACTTTGTGGTGTGGTCCATCAACACCCAAACCTGCTTGGCTCCCGCACCTAAATCCATCGCCCCACCTACCGCCGGCCCGGCATCGTTAGCGCCGGTGGACCAATTGGCGAGGTCACCATTTTCCGCCACCTCGTAGCCACCCAGCACGGCAAGGTCGAGATGACCGCCACGGATGAGCCCGAAACTATCGGCGCTATCGAATGTCGAGCCGCCCGCCATCATGGTGATATATTGCTTCCCGGCATTGATCAGCCAGGG
>JARLIK010000012.1 GCA_031291755.1 Acidocella sp.
GCAAAACACCCCGCCGGTGTGGGACGTGGTGGCAAAATACCTGCGCGACAAAAAAACCGTGCGAATTACCAAACCAAACGTCACCAAAGTCATCGGCATCGGCAAAAACGCCGGGTACGCACCATGAAACGCGCCGCCCTGGTTGCATAACACAGGCCATAAAAAACGCAGGCCAACAAGCCTGCGTTTTTTTGAACGGCAATAAATCGATGAGAGACTTCTAAGCCGCACCCATCACATAGGTCCGCAGGCTGTGCACCTCATGCGCTTGCTGATCGATCCAAGCTTTCACCACGTCCCCGATGCTGACAATACCAGTCACCCTGCCCCGCTCCATGACGGGCAAATGCCTGAAACGGCCGTCGGTCATGATCTCCATAACCTGCTCGATGCTGACTTCAGGATTGGTGACCACCGGATTTTTGGTCATCAAATCAGCCGCAGTCAAATTAACCGTATCACTGGGCCGCCGGGCGAGGCTGCGCACGATATCGCGCTCGCTCAAAATCCCAACCAATTTGCCATCCTCATCAATGACCATCACGGCGCCAATGCTTTTCTCCGCCAGCAATATGGCGACCTCAGAAATTTTCATCCCGGGCCGCGCGGCAATAACCGCATGTGACTTTTCTTTTAATAGAGATCGAATGGTCATTCTATATCCTCCTTTCTAGAAAATCAGGCTTATCGCCTTTGATTTTACTCTTCGTTAAACCCTTGAAAGCATCTACCTCACCAAATATATCGTCACCCCGAGACAGTGATCAATTATATGTTGGGCAAATATATCCATCGATGATCATATTTATTGATTTTCAGATCAAACGATACTCAGCCAAATAAGTCATAAACCTGCGGGCAACGCAATGGTTTTTAACGCTCAACAAACGGCGGTGACGCATGACAATGATTGCACTCACGTCAGCCGCCGCCTTTTGTCTTACAATACTTAACTCAGCTCGCAGGCGCCCAGATTTGGCACCAGGCGGTCGGACTGATCGGACCCGCGACAGCCTTGCACAGACCATTCGCCGTGGCCGGGGTGCCCGGGATGTAGAGCGAGCAGTTGGAGCACTGATGGGTGCCGCTCGGATGATCAACATAGCCGACCGAAGCCGGGGACATCGAGCCGCCATCAGCCTTGGCTGTTTCTTTCATCGCAACGCTAGCGACCGCCGCCAGACCGGCAATCTGGGTGGCCTTCTTCAAAACATCGCGGCGATTGGCAATATACGTCTTCATTTAGCTTCGGCTCCTTCATAAATTCATTTTTTCATTAAGTGAGTAATTTATACTTGATATTTTGCCAACTTGCCAAGCAGTTTCTTGCCCCAAGCGATGTTTTAAGCTTAATTTTTAGCACGATTTCGAAGAGTAAAAGCAGCGCATCACCGGCTTACTCATGCTGCACTGCACACAAGCCGTATAACGAATCAGCGCCTCAGTATGGCACTTTGCTTTTCCGCCGCATCAAAACCGCAGCCAAGGGAAGAGGCCAGAGGTAGCTGGCCCCTTCTTCCCTCACTCAGCCCATTGCAAAATCGCCGCCGCAATCGCATCACCCATTTCCGATGTCTTGGCGGTGCCGCCCAAATCACCCGTCAGTGTCTTGCGTTCCGTCATAATTTTATTAACAGCCCGCTCAATTAAACCCGCCGCATGCAACGCTGCCTGATTATCATGCTTGCGGCCCAGCCAATCCAGCAGCATCTGCCCTGACATGATCATTGCATAAGGATTAGCGATGTTGCGCCCGGCAATGTCCGGCGCCGAGCCATGCGTCGCCTGCGCCATCGCCCGGTGCGGCCCGGCGCAAAGCCCCGGCGCCAATCCCAACCCACCGACCAAGCCGGCGGCCTCATCAGTCAGAATATCGCCAAACATATTGGTGGTCACTACAACATCATATTTCTGCGGGGTCATCACCAGGCGCATGGCGAAGGTATCCACAATGGCCTCACTCATCATGACATCGGGAAACTCCAGCGCGATGCGCTTGCATTCCTCAACAAACATGCCGCAGCCCAACTTGAAAACAGTATCCTTATGCACCACGGTCAGTTGCTTCTTGCGAGACCGCGCCAGTTCAAACGCCTCTCGCGCCACCTTCGATGAACCAGCACGAGTGATCACCCGCACCGAGATCGTCACATCATTCGTTGGCCGGAATTCTCCTGAACCCGCCACCACATTACGGTCGGGCTGAAACCCTTCGTTGTTTTCACGCACAATCACCAGATCAACATTCTGATGTACGGAGGGAATGCCGGGGTACGAACGCACCGGCCGGATATTAGCAAACAGGTCAAAATGTTTGCGCAAAATCGGATGTGGATTAACAGCTTCCGGAATTTTTGGATACGCCTGATGGCCGATCGGTCCCAATATCCAGCCATCAAGCGCTTCCAGCCGGGATAACGTGTCGGACGGCAGAGTTGTGCCCAGACTATCAAGAGCGGCCCTGCCGATCGGAATCGGCTGCCAATCAATCTCCAGGTTCGTCACTTTCGCTGCTGCCCGCATAATCTTTACGGTTTCAGGCACAACCTCATGCCCAATATCATCGCCTTCAAGAATCCCAATTTTCATTTTAACCTCAATATAAATTGCCAAGACATCCAAAATACCGTTGGCGCGTTACCGCCAACGGCTAAAGCCGGCCCGCATGAGCGACAACGGCCACCTCATCAAGAGATTCAAGATTCCAACACAACGCCAGCAGTTCCTTGGAACGCTCGATCCCCAATATACCGTCGGTCAGACCGTGGCATTTCAACTCCAGATCACGCTCAGTCATTGGCCGTGCAATGCTGCCGATGGCATGCGGAACATGCTGCTCAATCACCTCCGGCTTGGCCTTCACCACATAGTCGGCCAGAATTTGGGTAATGGCTGTGGCAGGAATGGTGGTAGGCATTGGTTTCCCCTAAGCGTCATATCCCCGGCGGCCCGACTTTGGCCCCCTACACTGAATAGTATATTGTTAGATTGTCGACAATATGTAATCACAAGGCCGCTTGAGCTGACCATCCAAAGAATTATCAACATCTTGCGCGCCCGGCGTGGCTCATCTGCCGAAATAGCAACACTGCGCAGCTTTTGAACGAGGCCCGATGCACGCTAGATAAAGGACAATAGCATTTACTTATTCAACGGCCCGGCTCGCCATATCACTCACCATAAGGAGCATACCCCCATGGAATACAGCAACCTTGGCCGCAGCGGTTTGAAAGTCTCCCGGCTTTGCCTCGGCACCATGATGTTCGGCAGCCCCACGGATGAGTCCACCGCCATGCGCATCATCGCCAGCGCTAAGACCGCGGGAGTCAATTTTATCGACACCGCCAATGTCTATTGCGAAGGCCGATCAGAGGAAATCACCGGCCGCGCCATCGCGCCTGACCGCAGCCATTGGGTGCTGGCCACCAAGCTCGCCAACCCCACCGGCCCCGGCCCCAACGACCGCGGCCTCTCGCGTATCCATATCCAGGAGGCCGCCGATGCCAGCCTGAAGCGCCTTGGCACCGATGTGATCGACATTCTCTACCTGCATAAGGAAGACCACAGCACACCACTGGAAGAAACCGTCCTGGCCCTCGCCCATCTCATCCGCGCCGGCAAAATCCGCTATTTCGGCGTTTCCAACTTCCGCGGCTGGCGTGTCGCCGAAATCTCCCGCCTGTGCGACGCAGCGGGCATCGACCGGCCGGTGGTCAGCCAGCCTTATTACAACGCCGTCAACCGTCAACCCGAGGTCGAACACCTGCCCGCCTGCGCCCATTTCGGCCTGGGCGTGGTGCCTTACAGCCCGCTGGCCCGCGGCGTGCTCACCGGCAAATACCACCCCGGCGCGGCGGCACCGCCCGACACCCGGGCCGGCCGCAACGACAAGCGCATCATGGAAACCGAGTGGCGTGATGAAAGCCTTAAAATCGCCCAGCTGTTTGCCCGGCACGCCGAGTCACGCGGCATTACGCCCGGCCAGTTCGCGGTCGCCTGGGTGCTCAATAACGCGCTGGTATCTGCCTCCATCGGCGGCCCGCGCACCGAGGCGCAGTGGGATGATTATCTCGGCGCGCTTGACTACCGCTTCACCCCGGAAGATGAATCCTTTGTGGATGGCCTGGTGCCAATCGGCCATGCCTCAACGCCTGGCTACAACGACCCCGCCTACGCCATCGAGGGCCGCACGCCGCGCTCGTCCTGAAAACCTGCAGCCAAACAATTAAATGTTTGGAGGAAATATATGAACCTTCCGCTTTCCGGCATCTCAGTCTTGTCTCTGGAGCAGGCCATCGCGGCACCAATGGCCAGCCGCCACCTGGCCGACTGGGGTGCCCGTGTTATCAAAATTGAACGTCCCGGCAGCGGCGATTTCTGCCGCGGCTACGACCATGCGATGCACGGAATTTCCAGCCAGTTCGTCTGGACCAACCGCTCCAAGGAAAGCCTCGCCATCGACCTGAAATCTGAATTTGGCCAGCAAACGCTTGAAGCCCTGCTACCGCAGGCCGATGTTTTCCTGCAAAATCTCGCCCCTGGTGCTGCCGCTAAAATGGGGCTTGATGCCAAAACCCTGCTCAGCCGTTTCCCGCGGCTGATCGCCTGCGATATTTCAGGCTACGGCACCGGCGGGCCGTATCAGAACAAAAAAGCCTATGATTTGCTGGTGCAATGCGAGACCGGATTTCTGTCGATCAACGGCACGCCTGAAACCCAAGCCAAATCCGGCCTCTCGATCGTCGATATCGCCACCGGCATGTACACGCTGCAAGGCGTTTTGATGGCGCTGTACAACCGCGAGCGCACCGGTGCCGGCACCGCGTTTGAAGTCTCATTATTCGACGCAATGGGCGAATGGATGAGTTACCCCGCCTATTACACACGCGACGGCGGCGTGCCCTTGCAGCGCACCGGCGCCCGCCATGCCACCATCTCGCCCTACGGCCCGTTTCGCACCGGCGATGGCAAAACAATTTTCTTTGGTATTCAAAATGAGCGTGAGTGGTTGAGCTTTTGCAAACTCGTCATGGCCGATACAGCCATGGCCAGCGACCCGCGTTTCATCTCGAACCCAGCCCGCATGGCTAACCGCGACACGCTCGAAGCCGCCATCGAAGCGGCTTTCTCGGCCTGGACCAGCGATGAGGTCATCGAAAAACTGGAGGCCGCCGCCATCGCTAATGCACGTCTGAATTCAGTCGAAGATTTCATCAAGCATCCGCAGTTGCACGAACGCCAGCGCCTGCGCACCGTGAACAGCGAAACCGGCCCGCAGGAAGTCTTTCTCCCCGCCGTCACCATTCCCGGTGTTGAGCCGGTCATGGGGCCGGTACCGGCACTGGGCGAGCATAACGATAAAATCTTCGCCGAATTAGGTCTCACCGCACCACACCAGGCCGCTTGACCATGCGCATCACCCGCACCTATCTGGCGGTCCCGGCGCACCGGGCGAGTATGGTGGAGAAGGCTGCGCAATCTTCAGCCGACGCCGTTTTCCTCGACCTGGAAGACGCGGTGCCGCCCGCCGCCAAGGCCGAAGCCCTCGCCGCGGCCATCGCCGCCCTGGCACAACTGGATTGGGGCAAAAAAACCGTATCCGTACGGATCAATACCATCGCCAGCGGCCTCGCCGCGCATGAGGCCGCCACCCTGAGCACCGCGCGCCGACTCGATGCGCTGATCATCCCCAAAGCCGAACATGCCATCCACATCAGACAGGTCAGCGAATTTTTAAACGCGCACGATCCCGGTCAGCGGATTGAACTTGAAGCGCTGATCGAAACCGCTGCTGGCCTCGTCAATGTGGACAGCATCGCCGCCACCGGCGGACGGCTGCGCGCCTTGCATTTCGGCGTCGGTGATTTTGCTGCCTCCATCGGTGCCCGCAGCACCGAGGTCGGCGAATCACCGCCCGCCTATGCCCATCCGGCAAAGCAAGCAGATGGCACATATCAAACCACCGCATTGGATTTATGGGCCTATCCGATGATGCGCATTCTGGTTGCCGCCCGCGCCTGCAGCCTCAGGGCAATCGACGGCCCCTGCGGCGCCTTCCGCGACCTCGCATTAACCAGCGGCCTGGCGCAAAAAGCCGCCGCCATGGGGTTCGATGGTAAGCAGGTCATCCATCCCGGCCAGCTTGACCCCACCCGCGCTGCCTTCATCCCCTCTGCAGCCGAAGTTGAATTTGCAGCGCGGGTTGTCGCGGCCATGCATGATGCCCAAAAAACCGGCGTCGGTGCCGTATCAGTCGATGGCAAAATGATCGACTATGCCAATCTGCGCATGGCCGAACGCATCCTCGCGATGGCCGCCGCACCATAATGCTGCACCGCGCAACGTTGCCGTCATTGACGTTAACGGCGCAACGGTTAGACTGCAGCCTAAACTATCTGCGAGCCTGGAAATTCGTAGTCTCTACCAATTCCACGATTATTAGGGAGCTAGAAGGCAAATGATCTCACGCAAAAAATTCCTGGCCGGGGCCGCGGGCCTCGGGGCCGCCGCCATCATTCACAAGCCGGCCAAGGCGGACAAGACTTTCGTCATCAAGTTCGGCATCGACCTGGCTGCCGATCACCCAAGCTCGGTCCGCGCCGTGGCCGCTGGCAAGGAAATCAGCGAACTCACCAAGGGCAATGTGACCGTTCAGGTGTTTCCCAGCAGCCAGCTCGGCGATGACACCCATATGATCTCCGAACTGCGTTCCGGCATCATTCAGATGATGGCCGTTGGCGACAATATTCTCGCCACTCTGGTCCCCAGTGCTGCCATCGACAATATCGGTTTCGCCTTCAAGGACGGCCCCACCGCCTGGAACGCACTGGATGGTGCGGTTGGTGATATTGTTCGCGCCGACATTCAAAAAGTCGGTCTGCACCCGATGCATAAAATCTGGGACGAGGGCTTCCGTCAAACGACCTCGAAAAATAAGGTCATCAACTCACCAGATGATCTGGCCGGCTTCAAAATCCGTGTCCCGCCCAGCCCGATCTCGCTCGATCTGTTCAAGGATCTTGGCGCAGCACCAGTGGTATTGAACATCGCCGCCCTCTACACCGCCCTGCAAACCGGCGTGGTAGATGGCCAGGAAAACCCCCTCTCCAATATCGAGACCCAGAACTTCTTCCAGGTCCAGAAATACTGTGCCCTCACCCGGCACATGTGGGTTGGTTACTGGCTGCTGATGAACGGCGATTTCTGGTCCAGCATGCCGGCTGACTATCAGAAGATCGTTGAACATGCCTTCAACAAACAGGCCCCGCAGCAGCGCCTCGACAGCGATGCGCTGAACAACTCGCTGCAAGAGAAACTTACTGCCCAAGGCATGATCTTCAACAAGCCCGACACCATGCCCTTCCGCAACAAGCTGAAGGAATCCGGCTTCTACACCTCCTGGAAAACGAAGTTCAGCCCGGAACTCTGGGCAGCTCTGGAAAAATACACCGGCCCTCTGGGCTGATGCACAACGGCGTGACGTTGAATCAATTGATATTGCAGCGTCACGCCAAAGCATCCCAGGTTTTGTCATGATTCGTTTACGCGATATGTCAGCCAGCGCCTTGCGCTGGCTTGACCATTGGACTGGCTTTATCGCCGAAATTTTAGCGGCGATCCTGATCGTCGTCGAAGTCGGCATTCTGTTTGTCGGCGTTATCTTCCGCTACATCCTCGACAATCCACTGCCCTGGACCGACGAACTCGCCGAGATGCTGTTTCTCTGGCTGGTCAGTCTGGGGGCGGTGATCGCCCTGCGCCGCACCGAACATATGCGAATGACCTTCATCGTCAGCAAATTGCCGCCGCGCGCCCGCAGCCTGCTGAAGCGGATTTCATCGCTGATTGTGCTGGTGTTTATCGGCATCGTCGTCATCCCCGGCTTCACCTACATGCAACAGCAGCAGGCCATCACCACGCCCACCTTGCAAATTCCGGGGTCATGGGAAATCGCCGGTGAACTCATCGCCTTCGGAATGCTGCTGATCGTCGCCATCCACCAATTATTTGAACGCACCAATCTACTGGAATTAACCATCACCGCCGTCATCGCCGCCATCGTCGGCGTCAGTCTCTGGCTGCTGGAGCCGGTTTTTCAGAACATCGGCAACGCTGACCTCATTATATTTTTTGTCGGTGTGGTTTCAATCTGCATATTCTCGGGCATCCCCATTGCTTTCAGCTTCGGCATCGCCACGGCGGGCTATGTTTATTTCGCCTCCACCATTCCGCTGTCAGTCATCATCAGCCAGATGGATCAAGGCATGTCCTCGATTGAGCTTCTGGCCGTCCCGATGTTCGTGGTACTCGGCTTGTTGCTGGAAATGACCGGTTTGGCGCGCGCACTGATCAACGTGCTGAGCGCCTTGGTTGGCCACCGCCGCGGCGGCTTATCTTATTCCTTGATTGGCGCGATGTATCTCATAGCCGGCATCTCCGGCTCGAAGGCCGCCGACCAGGCCGCCATTGCCCCCGTGCTGTTGCCGGAAATGCGCAAGCGCGGCGCTCATCCGGGCGAACTGGTGGCGCTACTGGCGTCATCAGCGGCGATGTCTGAAACCATCCCGCCCAGCCTGGTGCTGATCATCGTCGGCGCCGTCACCAATGTCTCCACCGCCGCACTGTTCACCGGCGGGCTGATGCCGGCGGGCATCGCCGCCCTGGCGCTGATTATTCTGATTTTCTTCAGGTCACGCCATGAAACCATCGTCGGCGAGCGCGTCTCCGCCCGCGCAACCGGCAAATTATTCATCATCTCAATCCCAGCGCTGATCCTGCCGTTTCTGATCCGCTACGCCGTGCTCTCCGGCGCCACCACCGCAACCGAGGTTGCCACTATCGGCGTGGCTTACACTGTTATTGTCGGCATTTTCGTTTACCGCCAGTTCGACTGGCGCCGCGTGTTCCCGATCCTGGTCGATACCGCCGCACTCTCTGGCGCCATCCTGCTGATTATCGGCACCGCCTCGGTGATGGCCTGGTCGCTGACTCAGGCGGGGTTCGCGCAAACACTCACTAACATTATGAGCAATTTGCCGGGCGGCAATTTCGGCTTCATGGCCGTCTCCATCGTGCTGTTCATCATCCTGGGCAGCGTGCTGGAAGGCCTGCCCGCGATGGTGCTGTTCGGCCCGCTGTTATTTCCGGTCGCTCAGCAACTGCACATCGACATCGTGCAGTATGCCATCGTCGCCATCCTCGCGATGGGCATCGGCCTGTTCTCACCTCCCTTCGGTGTCGGCTTCTACCAAAGCTGCCTGATCGCCCGCACATCCAGCGACGAAGCCCTCACCCGCATCTGGCCCTACATGGGCGCGCTGGTCATCGCCCTGATACTGGTGGCGTCAATCCCTTGGCTCTCCAACGGGTTCCTGCACTAGCGGTTTCAGTTGCGGCCAGCGGATAAGTTCACGCTCACGCGCGATGCGGATATCGTCCTTCGTGAAACGCTCACTTAAGGACCGCAACCGCGTGGATACCAGCCTGCCCCGCATCACATGATCTTCACCGCTCCCCTGGTGCTGCTGGGCGTTGCGGTGCTGCCGGTGCTGTACCTGCTGTTCCGCCTTACCCCACCCGCCGCCAAGCGCGTGATGTTTCCACCGCTGGCCTTGCTGCGCGGGCTGCCGGTCCATCAACGCACGCCACAGCACATGCCGCTGTGGCTACTGCTATTGCGGCTCGCCGCCGCCCTGCTGATGATTCTGGGCTTGGCGGGCCCCATCTGGCACCCGCCCGCCGCCATACCGGGCAGCGGCCCCATATTGCTGGTGATCGACAATGGCTGGGCCAGCGCCGCCGACTGGCCCACCCGCCAAGCCGCCGCCCAGCGCCTTATCGCCGCCGCCAAATTGCAAAATCGCGGCATCGCGATTCTCGCCACCGCGCCGAAGCCCGGCAATCAGACAGCCGGGCTACCCGATGTGCTGAATGCCACCCAAGCCGCTCAAGCCATCAGCAACCTCGCCCCGCAACCCTGGCCCACCAGCCGCCAGGCTTTGGTCAGCCTGCTGCAAAGCGCCCCCGAGTCCAGCCGTGTTTACATAGCCGACGGCATCACTGGCCCCGGCTTTGCCGCCTTTCTGGCCGCGCTGCACCCGCAAGCCATCCTTGGCACCACCACCCTGCCCGCCCTGCTGCTGGCCCCCACCATTTCCAGCAGCGGCGAACTCATAATCCATCTGGCAACCCCCAGCACCGGCCGTGTGCTGGCACAAAGCGCCACCGGCACGGTCATCGCCAGCGCCGAACTTGCCAACACCGACCATGCCACGCTCGACATCCCGCTCTCGCTGCGCAACCAGATCACCAAACTCAGCCTTGGCAACGCCGCCGGGTCGGTTTTCTACCTCGATGACAGCAATCGCAGCCTCAGAATCGGCCTCAACGCCGGCAGCCAGGCCGCGGAAACGCCGTATCTCGGCGCCTGGTTCTTTGCCCGCCGCGCCCTGCCGGCCGGCAGCAGCATCAACAGCGCCCCCCTCGCCAGCCTGCTCACCGCCAAAACCGACGCCATCCTGCTGGCCGATGTACCGTTGAGCGCCCCGCAGCAAGCCGAAACCACCGCCTGGATCAACCAGGGCGGCGTGCTGATCCGTTTCGCCGGGCCGCTCACCGCCGCAACTCCCGACGCGCTGCAGCCCAGCCCGCTGCGCCCCGGCATCACTATCTCCAACGGCACGCTCACCGGCGGCCCGCCGCCAACCCTGGCAACCTTCCCCGCCAACTCACCATTTGCCGGCCTCACCGCAAGCGACGTGACCGTCGCCCGCCAGATTCTGCCCGATCCGGCGGCACTCACCGCCGACCATGTCTGGGCCAGCCTGACCGATGGCACACCCCTGGTGTTGGGCCGTGCCATTGGAAAGGGCTTCCTGGTCTCGGTGCTCACCACCGCCAACACTGACTGGTCCAGCCTCGCTTTGTCCGGCAGCTACCCGGATTTGCTGACGCGGTTGGTGCGGCTGGGCCATGGCAGTGCGTCGCAACCGGCGGCCACACTGCCCGCCTGGCAGCAACTTACCGCTTTCGGCAGCTTGGCCCCCGCCACTCGCAACGCCAGCCTCAGCCCTGCGGCACTGGCGGGTATCACCATCGCGCCTGCGCAACCCGCCGGATTATACGGCACCGGCGAAAACTTTACCGCCCTCAACCTCGGCGGCCATGTTCCAACCCCCCAGGCCGCTAATCTGCCCGGCGCTTTACCGCTTACCGGCCCGCCGCCACCGGTCAGTCTCGGCGGCGATTTATTGCGCGCCGCCTTGCTGTTGCTGCTGTTTGATTTAGCACTGTCCCTGCGGTTGCGCGGCTTGCTGGTGGTGCTGGTGCTCGCCGCCGGCAGCGCCCACGCCCAGCAGACCGCTGCCCTCACTGCCACATTGGCTTACGTCAAAACCGGAGATCAAAGCACTGACAAGCTCTCCGCCGAGGGTTTATTCGCGCTGGCCGCCTTGGTGGCACCGCCCCGCACCGCGGCCCAGCTTGGCCCGCCGGTGGGCGTCGTGCCCGGAAAAGACTCGCTCGGCCTATACCCGCTACTTTACTGGCCAATTTTGCCCACCGCCGCCGCGCCCGCCGCCGCGGTCTGCACCGCCCTGGGTGATTATATGGCGCACGGCGGGCTGCTGATCATCGACACCCAAGGCAGCGACGAGGCCGCTCCCGGCAGCGGTGCTGGCTTTGCACCT
Organism: Acidocella sp.; assembly: GCA_031291755.1. Lineage (GTDB taxonomy): Bacteria > Pseudomonadota > Alphaproteobacteria > Acetobacterales > Acetobacteraceae > Acidocella. Next base: position 11,688 of record JARLIK010000012.1, read on the forward strand.
GGCGCCACTGCGGCGCTCAACCGCAGCATCGCCTGCCTTAACCTACCGCCCTTGGTGCCTTTAACCACCGCTGACCCGCTGGCTCACAGCTTTTATATTCTTAAAAACTTCGCGGGCCGCTTCACCGGTGCGCCGGTGCTGGTGGCGGCCCCCGCCGCCCGTGATTCCGGCCAGGTCACCGCCATCATCATCGGCCAGAATGACTGGGCCGGCGCCTGGGCGCGCGATACCAATAACGCCCCTGAGCAAACCCCGATTCCGGGCGGCGAGCTGCAGCGCATCGACGCTGACCGTTTCGGTGTCAATTTGATTTTTTACGCGCTGATGGGCAATTACGATGCCTACCAGACCAACCTGCCCGCCCTGCTGAACCAGGCCGGAACTGCGCCGTGATAAGCGCCATGATCACCGTGGCCCCCTTGTGCAGCTGGTTCTGGATCGGCGCTCTGGCAGCGGCGGCGGCCTTGCTCACCGCCCTGGCGCTACGGCGGCAGGCCCGCGGGGCCATCTGGCGCGCCCTGGGGTTTGCACTGCTGCTGGGTATCCTCATCAATCCGCAGCGGGTTCGCCAAATCACCCAGCCATTGCCGGACATCGCGCTGATCCTGGTCGATCATTCACCGCCCATGCAGATCGGCAACCGCGCCCGCCTGACCGCCCAGGCCGCCGCCGCTTTGCAGGCAGACAATACCATCACCCAGACCGCTGATGTGCCTGAAGGCGGCAATTTATTCGCCAGCCTGAACAGCGCCCTGGCCAGCATCCCGCCCGCCCAGCTTGCCGGGGTGGTCGCCATCACTGATGGCGAGGTGGCCGACGCACCACTTAAGCTGTCCTTCAACGCCCCGTTCAGTGTCCTCATCCCGGCCAGCGGCAATCAGACCGACCGCGAATTGCGGCTGCTGCAGGCCCCTGGTTTTGGCGTATCAGGCCAGCCAGTTACGCTGACGTTCAACGTGCTCGACCACGGGGGGCATGATTCCGGGGCGCTGGCACCGGTTACGATCACTGCCGATGGCGCGCCGCTTTGGTCGCAATCTGTCCCGGTTGGTCAGCCGGTCAGTGTGCCAGTACCGGTCCATCCCGGCCCTGAAACCATCACCGTTTCGGTGGCCCCGCTGCCGGGCGAGGTTTCCCCGCTCAACAACCAGGCCACCTTTACCCTCAACGGCTTGCGCGATCATCTGAACGTCCTGCTGCTTACCGGCAGCCCCGGCCTGGGTGTGCGGTCCTGGCGCGACATGCTGCTGTCTGACCCGTCGATCAATCTGATCCATTTCGTGGTGATGCGAGCACCGGGCGAGATCATGTCGGTTGACCCGCAGGAAAACGCCATGGCGCCACTGCCCGTCGCGCAACTCTTCGGCACCGATCTCAGCCAGTTCAACCTCATCATCCTTGACCGACTCGACCCCACCGGCCTGCTCAGCGCCGATAACCTCGCCAGCATCACCAGCTATGTGCAAAACGGCGGGGCGTTGTTTGATATCACCGGTCCGGAATTCTCCGGCCCGAACTCACTGGCAAACACGCCGCTCGGGGCCGTGCTGCCCGCCAGCCCGGCCTCTCAAGGCGCACTCACCGGCTCAGTCACCAGCGCCTTCACCCCCACCATCACGGCGCTGGGCACGCGCCACCCGGTTACCGCCCCGCTGGCCGGAACCACCTTGCCACCCTGGTACCGGATGCAGGCCGCCACCATCAGCCAGGGCGATATTTTGATGACCGGCGCTGATAATTTGCCGCTGCTGGTGCTCACGCAAGCCAAGCAAGGCAGGGTGGCGATGCTGCTATCCGACCAATTCTGGCTCTGGACCCGCAGCGGCAGCACCGGACCGGCGCTCCCTTTGCTGCGCCATGTGGTGCAATGGTTGCTGCATGATCCGGCTGTTCAGGCGGAGTCCCTGCACGCCACGATCATCAACAACCGCCTCACCATCACCCGCCAGAGCCTCGGCAGCACGGTCAGCCCCGCCAGCATCACTAGCCCGGACGGCACCACCCGCACCATCACCCTGCAGCCAGCCGGCGCCGGGCAATTCACCGCCAGCCTGCCGGCCAGCACGCCCGGCGTGTGGAAGATCACCGAGGATCACTTCAGCAGCTTCGCGGCCGCCTCCCAGGGCGATGGTGTTGAATACCAAAACCTCGCCGCCACCGATGCCATTCTCGGCCCGCTGGCGCAGCATGTCATCTGGCTGGGCAATACCCCCACCCCGAAGCTGGAACCGCTGCTACGCCACCGCCATGCCAGCGCCGTGACCAGCGCCCAAACTAGCCCGCTGCTGCCGCCGTTTGCCCTGATGCTGGCCGCACTCACACTATTGCTATTGGCGTGGTGGCGCGAGCGTGGCTAATTTACCCGATGCCCAGCCCTGCTGATATCAAACTGATCACCAAACTGCGCCGCCGCGCCGCACGGGTGCTGTGGGCCGAATACGCGCTGCAACTGTCGCTCCCGGCGCTTTTGGTGTTGAGCCTCTATCTCATCGCCGCCCTATGCGGCCTCGCCAGCCCACGATTACTGGCCGCCGCCACGCTGGCGATGCTGGGCAGTACGGCTTTTAGCTTTACCCGCCTGGCACGGCCCACCCCGGCCAGCATCGAGCGCCGGATTGAAGCAGCCTCCGGCCTTGGCCATCAGCCGTTCGCCATGCTGTCCGATGCGCCAGAAACCGCCGACGCGCTCAGCGTCTCGCTCTGGGCGGCACATCAGCGCCGGGTGGCGGCCAGCCTGCGGCAAGCCAGAACCGGCGGCGTGCGCCTGCATACCGCCCGGCGCGACCCATACGCCCTGCGGGTGTTTATACCGCTGCTTCTGCTGATCAGCTTCATTTCCGCTGGCAAGGACGCCACATCCCGCCTGGCCGCCGGATTTTCGCTGCCCGGCTGGTCCACCGGCGCGCCGTTGATCACCGCCTGGCTGACGCCGCCGCCCTATGCCAGCGCCGCCCCGCAAACCATCAACCCCGGCAGCAGCGCCAGCGTTCTGGCCGGCAGCCGGTTCACCCTGATTCTCAATGGCACCAGCACCGCCCCGCCAGCCTGGCTGAACGGCCAGAGCCTTGGCTTCACTCAGCTCACCGCCAGCAGCTTCCGCACCGAGGTCACGCTGTCCGCCGCCAGTGCAATCACCCTCGGGCCGTGGTGGCACCGGCAGGCAGACTGGCAAATAAACCTTCAGCAGCCCGCCGCCCCGGTTATCAGCCTCACCGCCCCACCCAGCATCACCAACGGCCATCTGGTACTGGCCTGGCGAACCACTGACCCTTACGGGCTGAGCAACCTGGATGCCAGGCTGCTCCCGGCCAGCAACAAACCAATCTTGCCGCAGGTCATCACGCTGCCCACCGCGCTGGGTGCCGGGCTGGCGCAGGCTGACATCAGCGCCTCACCCTTCGCCGGCCAAATGGTCACGCTCTGGCTCACCGCCCGCAACCGCGCCGGGGTGACAGCCCGCAGCGAGGCGATTGCCATCATGCTGCCGCCGGGCAACGGCCAATCCAATGCCCTGGCCGCCGCCCAGGCCATCACGCAATCGCTCGACCAGACCGCCCAGGGCAGCAAGCTCAACAAGGCGCAGTATCAGGCCTTTCTGGATGCCGTGCAGGCGGGCGGGCGGATCGGCACGCTCGGCAAGGGGCTGGCCTGCCGCACTGGCCGGAATCTCGAAGCCTCCAGCAACGGCAGCATGATGGCCGAGGAAGCCGGCGCCGGCGCGGTGCCGGATAAAACCACCGACGCCAGCCTGGCCGAAGCCGCCAGTGCTCTGGATGCCCTGACCCAGGCGCAGGCCGCCGTCCTGGACGCCACCAACCACGCCTCCGCCACCGCGCTGCAACAGGGGCAAGTGCTGCAAAATTTACAGTCATTGCAAAAAACCACCGCCCGGGCCGGGCTGAATCTGCCCGGCCTCAGCAATGCCGCCAGCGCGATGAGTGCCGCGGCCGCGGCCCTACAAGCCAAATTCAATGACAACGCCGCCACCGCCGAAATGACCGCCATCCAGGGCTTGCAAATCGCCACCGCCGCCCTCGCCGCGCAGCGCCAGGACCATCTGGCCATCGGCCAGGGCAGCGCACCTGACACTGGTTTGAGCCCGTCTGGTATCGGCAGTGATGGCCTGCCCGGCGTGATCGATACCGCCCTCAACGCGCCCAGCCCAACAAATGCGGCATCCGTACAGGAGCAGATCATCACCCAGGATTCCAACGCCGCCGCGCCTGCGAGCGCCCATAAATATTTCGGCCAACTGCTGCAGGATCAGTAGCGGCCGCCGCTCGCCAGACCCTTCCGCCACCCGGCGATATCTGTAACATCGGCCTATGGAATGGTTACCGCCCCGACTCACCGACCGCGCCCTGCTGGCAACGCTCGCGGCGATCCTCACACCAAACCCTTCACCCGCCGCCCTCGCGCAATTGCGCCAGCGCTTATACGGCGCCGAATTTAACTGGCCGGCGCTGGTACCCTTTGCTGCCGGGCAGGATTTGCTGCCGCCGCTCATCTGGGCGCTGCAAACCCAGCATTTGCTGCTGCCGGTCCCGAAGGGGCTCGACCCGGCCCGCCGCGCTGGTTTTATTACCACGCGCCTGCAGGATGCCTATGATACTTACCAAGGCCATCGGCGGGATTTACGCGGCCAGTTGCGAGCCTGCATCGGCGCCTTAAACGCCGCCGGCATCACACCGCTGGCGCTGAAAGGGGGGAGGTATCTGCTTGATGCCGGCTCCGGCTGGAGTAGCGCCCGGCCGATGCGCGATGTGGACCTGCTGATCCAGCCTGAACAAGCGCCAGCCGCAATTGCGGCCCTCACCGGTATCGGCTTCGTGGCAGACGCGCCAACCGGCTTGCAAAGCCACCATTTACCCGAGTTGCGCCTGGCCGGACATATCGGTGCGGTGGAGCTGCATACCGAAGCGCTGGCCCCCGCCGGACGCCGCTTTATGTCCACCGATTTTGTCTTTCAGCAGGCCGTCCCCCTGACCACTGAGGCGGGAACAGCCCTGGTGTTGCCGCCCGCCTGGCAGGCTTTGCATGCCATGCTGCATCATCAGGCCTCGGATGATGGCTATAACCAGCGGATTTTAGCCCTCAAGCCGTTGTGGGAGTTTATCTGCCTCACCGGCTCAGTCAGTGACGCGGACTGGCAGGCGCTTGCCGCTCACATGGCGGCTGAGAACGGGCTGGATTTGCTGACAAGCTGGTGCCTGCAGGCCGAAGCTGTGTTCAACGAGCCAGTGCCGCCCGGCCTTGCCATCTCCGCCGCCGCCCGAGCGCAGGCGGCAAACTGCCTAACCGAAGCTGCGCAACCCGAATCGCTGCGGCGCGTGCGCTTTCTATGGCGGCAACTGCAGCGCGGCTTTTCGGCAGAGATGCTCGCCATACGCTACCGCGTGCCGGCCAGCGCTGTCGGTCTCACATTGCGTCTGCGGCATTTATGGTTTTTGCTGCGGCGCTACCGGGGACATATGCGACTGCGGCTGCTTGGTCAGCGCTGAGGCTTTTGCCGCCGCCAGGGCCGCTTTGGCCTGCAGCGGCGCCGGATCGGGCGAGGTCAACGCCGCCTGCCGGTAATGCGCCGCCGCCGCAGCAAAATGACCCGCCCGAAATTCAGTAAGGCCCAAAGATTCCTGCACCATATGGGTAAACAGATCACGGTCATAGGCGGCGTGGGCGTCAAACAACTGCGCCGGGTCAACGGCTGCCAGATCGCTGAAAATCTGCCGGGCCTGGTCATACGCGCCACACTCCAGCGCCCGTTTGCCGGTCATCCAATGCAATGTGTATTGGCCTGGAAACATTAGCAGCGCCTCGGCCAGCAGATCATCCATTGGCAGCCCGGCCTGATAACGCGCCGCGATCAGGGCCGCAAACACCAGACTATCCGAAGGTTCGGCTTGCGGCTGCGCCCGCACCGCCGCAACGCCATTCTCCCACGCCGCCAAGGCCGCGGCGGCATTGCCCATTAGCCGGTGCTGCTCGCCCAGATGCCACCAGCAATAAACCCGGCCCGGCTCACGGGCCAAATAGGCTTGCAGAAGCGGAATATTACGGGCCAGCTTAGGGCGCTGGTCGGCCTCATAACCCACATGCTGCAGACTGACATCGGCATCGCCAACCGTCAGCCCATCGGCTGCGCAGACCGCCTGTACCGCCGGCTGAATCCGCTCATGAATTTCACCCACAAACCTGATCCGCAGGTCATTACGGAATATCCGCATTTCGCTGTAGCCGGTCCAACCCAGCTTAGGATGCAACCGCAGATTCAAAGCCGCTTTCGAGGCATCGGCCAGACACGCCCGCCAATGTGCCAGATCCGGCACAATCAGCCGTTCATCAGCGTCGATATATAGCACCCATTCATGCTCAACCTGTGCGAGCGCATGATTACGGGCCGCCGAAAAATCATTGCACCAGGCGAAATACCCCAGCCTTGCGCCGTATTGTTGGGCAATGGCCACGGTATCGTCACGCGAGCCGGTGTCGATGACGATCACATCATCAACCGTACCGACCAGAGATTTCAGGCAATCTGCAATAAAATGCGCCTCATCGCGGACAATCAGCGCCGCCGCAATGCCGGGTTTCAGCGTCAGGCTCAGAGGCCGAGTGCGCTGTAATTCACCCAGTGGAAGCCGCCAGGGCCGGCGACCACGGCCTGCGGGGCGACAGTGAGAACCTCCTGCGCGATCACACCGGTATGGCGGGCGCTGCTGCCGATATAGCTGAATTCATACAGCCCGATGCCCAGTGGATGAGTGCCGATGCGCTGGATGTTTTTCTTCAAACGGATGTCCGACGGCGCACAAGTGGAATTGCTGACACAAACCCCCGCAGCCGCCTTGTCGAGGCTCAGGGAGTCGAGCGCGAATGAGGCCACCACCGGCGCCACAAAGGCGGTTTTGGTGATCATCCCAAACAGCGCACGGCGCTTGACTTCGCTGCGGGCTTGCCCCCCAGACGCAGCCAAAGTGGCATCAGAAATTCTACGATCAGAATCAGACACTCGCATCTCCTATCGAAATAGCAGCACCCTAGCGACCCAATACAGTGAAATCAAGGCCATTATCATGCCGAAATGACCAAGATGCCGCCGGACCTGACAGCCTCTCACGCGCCGTAAAACGACTTAAGGTTGATTACGCGATTTTGGAATTGCTGACACCGCTCGCCGCCGCCGCTTTATCCAGCGTCAGCGCATCCAGCGCGAACTACGCCACCACCGGCGCCACGAAAGCAGTTTTGGTGATCATGCCAAACAACGCACGGCGCTTGACTTCGCTGCGCACCCGCCCCGCAGAAGCCACCAACGTGGCATCGGAAATTCTACGATCAGCATCAGACATAAAACCCCTTAATTTTATCTCGAGCCTAACTGCGCATTTTCTCAAATCAACAGACTAAACCGGCCCGCATGAAGAATTGCTGACACAACTCGTCGCCGACGCCTTATCCAAGGTCAGGGCATCTAGGGCAAACGACGCCACCACCGGTGCCACAAAGGCAGTTTTGGTGATCATCGCAAACAACGCCCGGCGCTTGACTTCACCGCGCACCTGCCCCTGATAGGCCGCCGAGGTGACTTCACTTATGTTACGCTCAGCATCAGACATGCTCATCTCCTGTTAAATTCACCGCGAGCGTAACAATACAAAATATAGAGCGCAAGCCAATTATTTATGCCATTTCGCTCAGACCAGCCCGCCCAGGCAACTAAGCCACCACCTGGCCGGAGCCGCTAGCCCGCACCCGAAATATATTAGGGAGGCGGGGGGAGCGTGGAATTGCTGATGTAAATACCGGCTGACGCCTTATCGAGCGTCAGCGCATCCAGCGCGAACGAGGCCACCACCGGCGTCACAAAGGCGGTTTTGGTGATCATCCCAAACAACGACCGGCGCTTTACTTCGCTGCGGACTGCACCTTGATAAGCCGCCGAAGTCGTATCGGCCATTTTACGATCAAATTCAGACATCTATACACACCACCTTAAAACCTGAAAAACCTTAACAATCCGAAACATCAAGCGCAAGCCTATTATTCGGTCATGACGCTCTGCGCACAGGCCACCGCCGCTGCCAGGTTCCCCACCGACAAATCATAACCTCGCGCCGCCGCCAAACCCGCCACCCCGGCAATCCCCGCCGCCTTGCCCCCGGTAAACACCATTTCACTCATCAATGCCCGGGTGAGCAGCAGCGGCGGCAGCCGGCGAATCGACGACATGCCACCGTGATTGGCATGCAGCATGATCACCGCCGCCACCTTGCCGGTAGCAATATGCCAGGGTGCGCCCAGCCGGTCCGGCGGCAGGTTATAAATTTTCCGGCCATGGTAATCGGTGATGAACGGCGCATCCGCCAGCAGCGGCGCCAGCGCTGGCAACACTTCAACCGAACTTTCCTTCACCCGGCAGGCACGCGGCCGCGCCGTCACACCGTCCCGCGTGACAAACAGATTCTCGTCGCCCTCGATGGCGAATCCGGCGAGAGCCAACGCCAACGTGAGAGTGGATTTTCCGGCAGCTTTCGGCCCCACCAGCAGCACCCGGCGGCCCTGAGTGAGCAAGCAGGCGCCATGCAGTACCGCCCGCTCGCCATCCAAGGCCTCAAGAAACAACCGGCTGTGCAAATGCTCCTGCACCGCCACGATCGACGCAAAGTTGCGCGGGGCCGCACCGGCTTCGCGCAGTTGCACAAACGGACCGGCGGACACGATCTCAAGTTGGCGCTGGCGCGGCGGCGGCCCATCCATCGACGGGTCGCATTGCAAAAAACCCATTGGTAAAGCCCACTCTGGGTTTTCCAGACTGATCGCGTAACGCTCCTCAGGGTTGCGGACGAAAACCGCTGCGGCACTCATGCCCTGGGTGCCACCAGCCCTTCCTTCACCAGATTATCCAGGCAGGCGCGAATTTCATCCTGGCGTGTCTCGGGCAATTCAAACGCTGTCGCCACTTGCGCAACGATTTCATCGGCACTTTGCAGGCCATCGCAATATTCAAATATCACTGCAGCAGTAGCATTCAGATAATGCACCCTATCCTGCACCGGCTGATAAACCACATAGCCATCCGGCACCTCGTTCACATCGAGCCCGTCCGTTTGCACCAACACCATCACCTCAGTCTCCCTGATACCTCGTTGATGCTCTCATAGCGCCTGCCTTGAGGCAATCATGCGGATTCTGGACCGCCATAAATCCGCGTCATGATGCCGCGCCACCGCCCGCCTGGCGGCCTCACCCAGCCTTTGCGGGCGCAGCAAGCTTAGCCGCACGGCGCGAATGAACCGGGCTGGGTCATCCGCCAGCAAAAAATCTCGCTTTGGCAACAAAGCGCTGCCTGCCGCTCCGGCGTGCGTCGCCACAATCGGACAGCCGAACGAAGCCGCCTCCAGCAGTTTAATGCGTGAACCGCCGCCGGCAGCCACCGGCACAATCACGACCCCGGCCCGCGCATAAAACGGCGTCAAGTCACGTTGCCAGCCGTGCCAGGTAATTCCAGGCTGCCGCATCAACCACCGCAAGGACGCGCCAGCCCCTCCGCCCACGATATCCAAATACCAGCCGGGTAATAATTTATGCAGGCGCGGCCAGCAATATTTGATAAACCATGTCACCGCCTGCGCATTGGGCGCATAACCCAGAGTAGCTACAAACAACAGGCGCTGTTGCCTTCGCGTATGCCGACAGCGCGGCTTCGGCGCCACGTTGGGGATCACGCTGACCACGCCATGCCGGGCCAAAGACGTTGCATCGGCTGTGCTAGCGGCAAATACCTGCGCCGCGCCCGGCAACAGCCTGGCCGTGAGAGCGGCAAAATGCGTGGACTCGGCTTCGAGCCAAGCCGCTTCATCGTGGCGTCCCTGGCGGGCGGCGACGGCGGCAAACTGCCCGTAGGAAAGCGCATCGTCCTCGTCGGTATCAATCACCCAAGGCACTGCTATCTGCGATGCCAGCTCCAGCAGGTACAGTCGCCCGATATGCATCAGCCGGTAATCGCGCCCGGTGCCCCAGGCTGCGACATCACGCCGCACCGAATCAGTTAGGCGGGAGGTGATGCTGGGCCGCCCATAGGCCTGAAACGCTGCCAGCCGGGCCACCGGGTCTTGCAGCCGCGCCAGCAACGAAAACCAGGTGTCCGGACCCGCCAAAGTAAACTGCCGCAGGCGGCTGGCATGACGCCGCGCAAAAGTATCATCCGCCGCAGCGCCGCCTGCCAGTGGCACCACCGCCAGGTCAACTTCGAAATCCTTGGCGTAAGCGGCCAAAAACTGCCCCTGCCGCATCGCCAGCCCATTACCCCCGGCAGCCGGCAGCACCGGCGCGATGAACAGCAGCTTCGGGCGCTCACCCGTACTCATGTGACCCGGTCGTAAAATCCCGCCCGCAATGTATCCATCGGAGCCGGTTGCGGGCTGACGCTTTGAAACCGGACATCACGCGCAGCCGTCAATGCCGCCGCCAACGCCCGCAGGCCAGATTGCCATGCGGCCGCCAGCGTCTGATGTGCCGCCATCCAGGCCAGCAGCGCCTCCGGTACGTCATCGTACGTGTTATTCAGCAACCCAAGCGCAGCCTCAAGCTGCGCCATTACTGCGGCATCATACCCGGCCCCCAGCCCAGCGCCTGCCAGCAGCGCCGCGACCAGCGCCGCGGCAGGTGAAGCTACCCGGCTGGGCCCGGCGAACGGCATGGTGGCGGTGGCGGTCTGCGGCACCAGTCTGGCCGAGAACCCGATGCCAACATCTGTTGAGCCAAACCATGAGCCGTCAGCTTGCGGCGCCATTTCAACCGCCAGCCGGGTCGCAGAATAAAGCTGTAACCGCAGTTCCCCGTCATGTTCCACAACCGCCCAATGCTGCTCATACTCAGCGCGTCCCTCAGCGACCTGAAAATCCGAGCCTAAAACCAAGGTCCGCGGCTCGCCGCCGGAGGGCCAATAGCTGAAAATCTGCCCGGCCAGGGCCGTAGCCGCCGCCTGCGCCGCCTCGCTCATCGCAGGCGGATGAAACACAATCCCGGTCCAATGCGCCCGCAGATACTCCAGGGCTGCCTCAACCGCCGCCGTCAGCGCCCCGCCGAACACCGGCTTGTTGGGGCCGGAAAGGAGAAGTTTCGAGAATGTCCGGTGGTGGATGAATGGTCCACCTGACGGCTCAAGCTGGACCAAGTCGGAATCAAAAGCCAAAGGCCGGTGCTCGATTAAATGAAATTCCTGCCGGCGGCATAAAAAAGCCAGCAGGAAGCTGTCCTTCTCGCCATGGATCATCTGGTAAAGGCGATCGCTCTGACTGTTCAGCGCCACTGTCAGCATCAGCGCCGCCCAACAGCGGCTTTTATCGAGCAAGAACTGCCCGGTCTCGAATGACACGGCGCGGCGCGGCGGCAGTCCCAGCGCTGCCCACACCGGATTTTTCTCAGAGAGGTCCATAATATCCGGCCAAAACAACGCGCCAGTCTCCTGGTACTGCGGCCAATTGAACGCCACCTCCGGCGGGACCAGCGGCAGCGCGTCAGCGTCCAGGCTTAACACCTCGGCAAAACGTGAGTGCGCCACCGCGTAGGGCTTCAAGGCCCAGCCGTTGCGAATCGTTGCGGGGTACCGCGCCAGCAGCGGTTCGGCATCGACAATTTCCGCCCCCAGCCCTTGCAGCAAACCAACCATGGCGGAGCTTAATTCCTGCACCCCCAAATGCCATACCTGTACCGGCAATTGGCACCCGAGCGCATGGCGCAGCACGTGCAGCAGCACGAACGCACAGGTAAAATAGCGCGGCCCGCCGGCGCAAATGACAATGCCGCGCCCGGCAAAACGCCCGGCGGGATATACGGGAGGCTGTTCCTCCATCGCCGCCACCAACACCGCCAAACTTTCTTCCGGCATTAAAAATTCCCTGCTGACCGATAACCGGCTAGCAACAACCAAGAAGCGGCTGCCGTCAAGCCGCGCCAGCATGAGACCGAATATGACCCAGGCCGAAACGATCCTTATCCTGACCCCGATGAAATCCGCCGCCCGCTATCTGGAACGGTATTTTGCGAACCTGGCGAAGCTGACTTATCCGCATGAGAGGTTGAGCCTGGGGATTTTGGAAGGTGACAGCGAAGATGATACGCCCAACCAATTAGCTAAGCAGCTAACCAATGGCTTCGCGGACTTCGCCCGCACCACTGTAAGCCACCGCAATTTCGGCTTCAAAATTCCGCCCGGCGTGCCGCGCTGGACCGCCGGGCTGCAACCCGCCCGCCGCGCGATTTTGGCACGCGCGCGCAACCATTTGCTATTCCGTGCGCTGGCCAGCGAGGACTGGGTGTTATGGCTGGACGCCGATGTGATCAGCTACCCCGCCAACATCATCGAGCAACTCCTGGCGGTCAAGCGCGATATCGTGCAGCCCAATTGTGTCATAAAGCCCGGTGGCCCGAGCTTTGACCTAAACGCCTGGAGCGACAGCGGCACCCGCCATTTGAGCGACCGGCGCGGCGAAGGACTGGTGCGGCTGACCAGCGTGGGCGGCACCATGCTGCTGGTGCGGGCCGACCTGCACCGCGATGGGCTGGTATTTCCGCCATTCTTTTATGGTGGCCGCAGCCCCTGGGTGCGCGAGACGCACCCTCTGCGCGGCGCCGCGGTGGGGGAAATCGAGACCGAAGGGCTGGCGATCATGGCCAAGGACATGGGCCTCGAGTGCTGGGGCCTGCCAGATATCGAAATTCTGCACGCCAGCGACTAGAGCCGGATGACATTAACTCTAGGTAGTTTCCGATACTGGTCCGGCATGATGCGAACGCCCATCTCCGTAAAAGAGGGCGTCAAGATCATCGTCGGCCCCAAAGAGGATATCATGACAAGTTCAAAATATTTTTCCCTGCGCTCCGGTTTGCTGGCCGCAACCATTATCGCCAGCCCGCTGCTGTTGGTGCTGCCAAACACCGCAAGCGCCCAGCTCGTCGTTGGCGTTTCGGTCATCACGATCGCTCCGCCGGTATTGCCGTATTATGCGCAGCCACCGATGCCCGAGATGGGGTACATATGGACCCCAGGTTACTGGGCCTATGGAAACATTGGCTATTATTGGGTGCCGGGAACCTGGATTCTGCCGCCCGAGGTTGGCCTGTTGTGGACTCCGCCCTATTGGGGCTGGAATAACGGTAGCTACGTCTTCTACCAGGGCTATTGGGGCCGGAATGTCGGCTACTATGGCGGCGTCAATTACGGCTATGGTTATGGCGGTAACGGCTATGAAGGCGGGCGCTGGAACGGCCAGCATTTTGAATATAACCGGGCCGCCAATAATTTTGGGTCCGTCCATGTCGCCAACGCGTACCAGAGCAATTTGGTGGTCGTTAACCATTCAACCGTCAGCTATACCGGGGGCAATGGCGGGCTGCGGTCTCATCCATCCGCGCAAGAGCTTGCAGCCGCGCATGAAAGCCATGTTCAGCCAACCGCTTTGCAGCAGCAGCATTTCAGCGCAGCAGCGGCCAACCCTGGCAATGCACTAAACCACAATAACGGCCATCCGGCCATTGCGGCCACGCAGCGCCCCGCGACGCTTGGCCAGGCTGGTCATGAAGCGCCAGCAGTGGCCAATCCCGCGCATCCTGCAGAACAAGCAGGTAAGCCTGTACCACAGGCCCATGAAATGCCGCAGGCTCAAGCACCACATCCGGCTGTACAGATGAACCGGCCTACACCGCAGGTCCACGAGGTGCCGCAGGCTCAGGCGCCACATCCGGCTGCTCAAATGAATCGGCCTACACCACAGGTTCATGAGGCACCGCAGGCTCAAGCATCACATCCTGCTGCGCAAATGAACCGGCCTGCACCGCAAGCTCATGAAGCGCCGCATGCTGCGGCGCCATCGCACGAACAAGGCGACCAGAAAAAGCAGTAAACTTCAGTTACCTTCACTATTTAAACGGATATTTCTCGAGCGCGGAGTCGCGGTTCATCGACATTTTATGTCGTACGTGTTAATTTTCTAAAGAGGTGGACAGTTTCCACCAGAGAATATCGACATGCCTGAACGCGATCCGCCTGCAAGCAGGCAGCGACCCCGCGCTGCGCCGGTGCCAGAATTTTTGGTCAGGGATATCTGTGTTGTCGGCATCGGCGCCTCGGCTGGTGGGCTGGAGGTATGCCGGCGGCTGCTGGCGGCCTTGCCGGCTACAACGGGAATGGCTTTCATACTGGTGCAGCACCTCGATCCCACGCATGCGAGCATGATGGTGGAACTGCTGCGCAGCGCCACCGTAATGCAGGTGCTGCAAGCCACGGAAGGCATGGCGGTTGAGGCTGATCATCTCTACGTTATTCCACCCGGAACCTACCTGGCACTCGAAGGCAAAATGCTTAAACTTTCGGCCCCACTGGCGCGCCATGGTGCCCGGCTGCCGTTCGATTTTTTCCTGAAATCCCTGGCCAATTCCGCTGGGAACCGGGCCATTTGCATCGTCCTCTCAGGCACCGGTGGCGATGGCGCCATCGGCCTCGCGGCGGTCAAGGCGGCTGGCGGGCTGGTGATCGCGCAGGACCCTCTGGAAGCTGGTTATGACGGCATGCCGCGCAGCGCTATCGCGACGGGCGTGGTCGATATTGTGTTGCCGGTGGCCGATATTCCAGCAGCGCTGATCCGTCACCACGAAAGCCTCGGCCCAGCGGCAAACGGAAAGACTCATGGCAGCATTACGGAAATCATTGCTCTTTTAAAATCAAATGCGCTGCATGATTTTACTCTTTACAAACCGGGAACATTAGAGCGCCGCATTGCAAGACGCATGGCGCTGGCCGGGCTCTCAGCCAGCGACACCGCCAGCTATCTGGCTTTGCTGAAAGCAAATGCTTCGGAAGCCAGCGCGCTTGCCGAGGATCTCCTGATCAATGTGACGAGTTTTTTCCGCGACCCCGCAATTTTTGATCTGCTAGCCAAAGAGGTCATCGCGCCATTGGTGGCAAATGCCGATGGCAATCCGCTGCGTATCTGGGTGGCCGGCTGCAGCACGGGCGAGGAAACCTACTCGCTGGCGATGCTGTTTTGCGAAGCCATCGAAACCGCCGGCGTGGACTTGAAATTACAGATTTTTGCCTTGGACGCAGATGCGCAAGCTGTCGCGTCGGCACGCGAAGGCGTATACCCCCTGAGTATCGAAGCGCAGGTTTCAGCAATCCGGCTGGAGCGGTTTTTCATTCGTGAGACACATGGTTACCGCGTGGCGCCAAGCTTGCGCAACTATATCGTTTTTGCCGTGCAGGATGTTCTGTCCGATCCGCCTTTCTCTAAACTCAACATGATTTCCTGCCGCAATCTGATGATCTACTTGAAACCGGAAGCACAGGCGAAAATCCTGGATATATTTAATTTCTCGCTATCCGCTGGCGGGTTGCTGCTGCTGGGCGCCGCAGAGACGATCGGGGCGCCAGATGGACGTTTTGAAGTAGTATCAAAACTGGCGCGGCTATACCGCAAGACCAACCGCGAGGCCACGGGGAGTTTTGTCTTTCGTCCGGCAGAAGATCGCGCCCGCGTGACGCGTAACGGCTTGGCCACAGCGGCACGCAGCTCGGATACTGCGGAATTGTATCGCAAGCTGGTTCTGGAACGCTATGCGCCGGCCGCGGTTATGGTCAACCGGCGGCTGGAATGTCTGTACACATCCGGATCGATTAGCAGCTTTTTGCATATCGCCCCCGGTTACCCGACTCATGACTTGCTGGCACTTCTCGCACCGGCACTGCGGGCGCGTGTAAAAACCGCGATCAGTGAGGTGAGCGCCACCCAAAAACCCGCCATCGTTCCCGGCGGGCGCACGCAGCACCGCGACGAAAATTTGCGCTTTGATATCGATATTCAACCGGTCATGACAGAC